>JAKFCD010000060.1:0-145938 GCA_036676805.1 Elusimicrobiota bacterium | reverse complement strand
GGCGGCGGGCTCCGCGGCGGCCGCCGTCGAGACGGCGGGCGCCATCGGATTGACGAGCTTGGCGTTCGGGGAGGACTGGAACACCCCCCCCTCGGGAACGCGGCCGCGCGCCTTGGCCGCGACCGCCTTCTCGCGGTCGGCCTTCAGGCCCGACCACCAGTTGTAGAAGAGCACGCCGGGCACGGCCAGGGCGATCACGAGGATCACCCAGCCGAGGCCGCCGCGGGCGCTTCCGGCGGCGGCCATCAGTTGAACCTCTTCTTCGGGATCGCGGTCATCACCGAGGCGGACACGACGTTCCAGCCGATCATGTCCTGCTTCTTCGTGATCTCGAGATTGCTGACGTGCATCATCGGCGTCGCGCCCTCGAGGCGCAGCAGCCAGGAGTAGATGTCGTTGAACCGCACCGTCATCTGCACGCTCGACGTCTGGAAGATCAGGCCGCTGGCCTCGGATTCCGCCACGGGCCGGAACATCTCGGGGGTCAGGTTGTCGGCCCGCAGCGAGTCGATCATCGCGTTCGAGAGCCACTGCTGCTGGTCCTTCAGGAGCGGCAGGGAGCCGTAGGAGCCGGCGAGCTGGTCGCGGACCTCCTTGTAGGCCGTGCTCGACTGCGACATGGCCCGAGCCGCCTCGATCTTCTCGGTCAGGCGGGAGATCTTGTCCTGCGGGGGCTTGTAGACCCCGAAATAGGCCGCGGCGACAAGGAGCCCGCTCATTGCGAACGCCTTGCCGAAGCGCTTGGCGCCCTTGTGGCGGATCGTCGTCAGCACGAGGTCGGCCTCGCCCTTGACCGCGTTGAGGTAGACGTTGAGATCGATATCCTTGCCGGCCATCAGGGCTTCCTCTTCCTCATGTCGATGACGAACTCGGTGCGGCTCTCGAGACGGCGCGCCAGCGCCTCCGGGTCAAGCCCGCCTCCGGCCGCCTCCGGCGCGGCGCCCTTGCCCTGCACGGAGATCTGCACGTCGAACCGCGCGCCGAGATTGGGATCGCGCAGAAGGACCTCCTTGAACTGGAAGGCCGTGTCCTGCTCCTCGGCGCCCGTGGCGCCCCGGACGCGGCCGCTCAGGCTGAGCTCGAGCCCGGCCTTCTCGCTGAGCAGCGGGTTGAGGACGGTGACCTTCGTGAGCCACATGTTCTCGGGCATGAGCGCTACGACGTCGCGCAGGACCGACGAGATCGCGAGCCGCTCGGTTCCCGTGACCCCGCGCAGCTTCTCGAGCTGATCCTTCATTTCGATGAGCTTCAGGTCGATATCGGAGGGCCTCAGCCCTTGCAGCGCGGCCTCCACTTCCGGCTCGATCCTGTACTCGTTGAGCACCTTGGCGCGCTGGCTGTAGGTCGTCGACTGGAAGATGCCGACGCCGGCGATGAGCAGCGCGGCCGCCATGCCGGCGATGATGATGTCGCGCGCCGTCTGGCGTTCGTCGTCGCCGACGCGGTCCTTCGCGGCCAGGTCGATGGTGACCGCCGAGGGCGCGCAAGCGCGGGTGGAGGCGCCGATGGCCGCGTAGCCGCCCCAGTCGCCGCCCTTGATCGACAGCAGCTTCGCGGTGTCCTGGATCTCGACGGGAACGCCGGTCTCCGTGGCGAAGGCGTCCTTCCACGGCCCGAGCGTCGCGGGGGTGCCGCTGAGCTTGATCTTCGAGATTCCGGTCATGCCGAGCTGCTTCTGGGCGAAGGAGAGGCAGCCCGTCATGTCCACCTTGCGCTGGTCGCCGAGGGACGCCGTCGCGCCCATGAAGACCTCGCGAAAGAAGACCGGAAGGCCGCGGTCGCAGATCATGATGCGGACGTTGCCGCCGTCGAAATGGGCCTGCACGAAGGGCTCCGGCCCCTTGGCGGGCTCCACGGCCTGCCACAGGCGCAGCACCGAGCAAGGCGCCACCTCGAGCCCGATCAGGTTCAAGCCGAGGGACGTGAGCAGACCCTGGACATTCGCGAGATTCTTGTTCTGGGTGACCGCGATGAGCACGCCCAGGCGCGGCTTGCCGGCCGCGTCCGGCGGCATCGCCTCCGCCTGGAAGTCGTGCGCGAGCGCGTCGAAGGGGATCGGGATGTACTTCTTGGCCTCGATGGGCACCGAGGTCAGCAGGAAGCGGCGGTCCATCGGCGGCATCGGGAAGTAGCGCAGCAGGCCGAGGTGGTGGGAGAGCGTGACGACCACGTTCTTCGAGTTCCACCGGATCTGGGACATCGACTGGCGGATCAGCCCCGCGATCTTGACCGGGTCGGCCAGGAAGTCGGTGCTCATCGTCATGGTGCCCGCGGCGGCGGCCTTGCCCTCGGGCGGGATCGGGATGCGCACGAGATGGTCGACCGTAACGGCGCCGCCCTTTCCGGGGCGCGTCTCCGCGATGTAAAGCATCTCAGGGCTCAGGTACAGGCCGAGGCACGGGCCGGACGCGGGCTTGGATTTGCCGAAGGCCAAGGTGTCGATCAGCTGATCGATCTTGGCGCTCATTCGGTCCTCGCGAACGCCAGGTCGACCTTCGCGCCGGCGCCGGAAGCGTCGGACGCCAAATAGATCCGCTTGGAATCCACCTGATAGCGGTTGACGAGTATGCTGGCGACCATCTTGGCGCGCTTGTCGGCGAGCGCGGCGCCGTCGGTCTCCCCGGCTCCGCTGTGGCCCGTCACCTTCAGGTTCTCGAGGGGATGCGTCGGCACCGCGGCGGCCGCCGCCGCGAGGAGACGCTCGGCCTCCGGGGTCAGCTGATAGGTGCCCTTGCCGAAGTTCAAGGCCCACTTCGTGGCCGTCGACTTCGCCGGCTTTTCCTCCGCCGCCTCGGGCGCGGGCGCCTCTTCCCGGGCCTCGGCCGCGGCGGCCTTGGGCTGGGTCGCGCGGGCAAGCCTTCCTTTGTCGGCCTTGCCCGCCTTCTTGCCGCGCACGGGACGCTTGACGACCTGCCGCTTGACGCGGGGGGCCGCGGCGCGGGCCTTGAGCTCGACGGCCTTCGGCGCCGCCTTGACGCCCGCGACGAGGGGCTTCTCCGCGGCGCCGGCCAGGTCGGCGCTGGGAGCCAGCGGGGCCGCCGCGGCGGGCGACGTGCGCGCCGCGGCGACGGGCTCGACCGTGGCGCCCTCCTCCGCCGGCCGCTCCGCGAGCAGCCTCTCCGAGGGGCCGTCGTCGAGCACCTGGATCCAGCGGTGCAGCGAGCGCTGGCGGTTCTTGGCGTCGAGGGCCGTCAGCACGCACTCGTACCGGCCGGGCGCCAAGGTCTGGCCGAAGTAGTTCTGCTTGCCGTTCCAGAAGATCTGGTGGAACACGGGGCCGCCGCCGACGACGTCCTGCAGCGGCGCGAGCTCGGCGCCGTCGCGGGACGGCTGGAGCAGCTGGAACTTCCAGGACACGAGCCCGGCGGGCGGGTCGGAGACCGAGAACTCGATGATGACGCCCTGGCCGCGGGCGGGACGGAACGTGGGCGGGAACACCCCCAGCGAGATGGGCGGTCCGAGCTCGTCGCCGACGGCGCTCTCCACGACGAGGCTGAGCGGCTGGTTGTAGACGAAGACGATGACGACGCCCTTGAAGTCCATCAGGCCTTTCGGGATGTCGACCTGCGTGTTCAGGAGGTTGACCCGCACGCGCGGCGGGGCGATGCCCGCGTTGAAGAAGTGCGACGAGATTCCCATGGTACGGCGCATGTCTAATACCTTCGCGTCGCCGACGGCGGTCCCTTCGGGCAGGATCACGGCCTGCGTCGTCCCGAGCGCGAAGACGAGCTTCGTCAGCGGATCGAGGAGCTTGGACGCGCCGGCCTGGAAGGCGATGCCCGCCTGGAACAGCTTGGAGGTCGGGATGCCTATCGCCTCGGGGTCGCCGTTCTCGCGCATGACGACGCGCACGCCCTCGATCGACTTGACGTCGGAAAGGCTCCTTTCGACGGCGTTGCGCAGGCGCGCGCGGATCTCCTTGCGCATCAGGGCCTTGTTCGCCGCCGGCATGTCGTCGGCCCGCGCCCGCGGGGGCGCGGCTTTCTTGCGGGCCGAGGAGCGGGCGGAGTCGTCGTCGATCGCGTCGAAGCGGGTCGCGCGTCCGCGGCCGGCCTCTCCGTCGCTGATGGTCTCGGGTGCAACGCGCGCGGCCGCGGCCGGATCCGCCCGCCGGACGGGGCTCGCGGCGTTCGGGTTGACCGGCACGGCGACGGAGACTCCGGGCCTCGGCGCGGGCGCGCCCCCCCCGCCTCCGAGGGTGTTCATGCGATGCGTGATCAGGTTGATGTACTCGTTGGCCATCGAGCGCTCGGAAGGATCCCCTTTCGTCAGGATTTCCATGAACCGGTCCATCGCCTGTATGTCCTCGCCCTGCTCGTAGAACCGGACGGCGAGCTGCATCGGTCGGCTCAGCGCCGCGCCTCCGCCTTCGTCGTTCGGCTGAGCGAGAGCGAGAGGGGCGGCGAGGCCGAGAAAAATGACGGCGATGACGGGAATTTTATGCAAATGCATCAAATAAGGCGCTTCCAGGCATATTTCTTCCGGACAGGTGAATCATAAGAGAACGCGATTGCTGAATTATTACGCGAATTTTACCAGGACCCGCTACGGCGCGAGCCCCAGAGCGGCCAAACGAGCCCGTATCGCCGCGTTTCCGGGCTCCAAGGCGAGCGCCGCGCGCAGCTGGGCGCCCGCGTCGGCGGGGCGCTTCAGGGCCAAATAGGCGTTGGCGAGGTTCACTCGGGACGCGGCCCGACGGGGGTCCCGCGCCACGACCGCCTCGAGCTCGGCCGCCCCCTCGGCCGGGCGCCCGTTGGCGAGAAGGAGGCTTCCATAGACGAAGCGGGCCTTCAGGAACGAGGGGCGGCGCCCCACGAGGGCGGCGGCTCGCTCCAGCGACCTTTTCGACCAGTCCCCCTTCGCGACGTCCGCGTCGAGCGAGCGCAGCTCCGCGATATCTTTGAGAATCGCGGCCCTCGGCCGTCCCGACTGCTGAGCGACGGCGAGCAGGTTCCCCTCGAGCACGGCGGCGTCGGGCTGGATCTCGAGGGCGCGCGCGTAGGCGGCCTCGGCCTCGGCCCAGCGCCGGTCCAGCGTCATCAGGTAGCCAAGGTTGTTCCAGTGGTTCGTGTTCTCCGGGAAAATCCTCGTCGCCTCCGAGAGCAGGGCCTCCGCGCGCGCCTTGTTCTTCGCGGGCTCCCGCAGGTAGAAGGCGCTCAGCCCGTTGACCACGGCGTCCGAGAGGGGATTGAGCGCCCACGCCGTCTCGAAGCAGGCCCCCGCCTTGTCGGGCCGCCCGAGATGGGAGGCGTACACGGTGGCGAGGTTGAAGTAGATCTCGTCGTAGCCCGCGTTGGCGCGCAGCGCCTCCTCATAGGCCTCGGCGGCCTTGTCCGGCCGGCCGGAGCGCGCGTAGGCGTTGCCGAGCTCATAGATCGCGTTGACCTCGCGCGGCCCCCAGGCGCGGGAACGCTCGAGCGAGCGCGTCGCCGCCGGCATGTTCCCCTGGCGGACCTGCTTGAAGCCCGCGAAGTACCACGCCTCGCGGTTCCAGAAGCGGACCTGCCACCAGGCGGCGAACAGGCACGCGCACGTCAGGACGGCGGCGGCGGCCCGCCGCGCCGCGAGCGGGCCCGGCGCGAGCCGGAAGGCCCCCCCGTCCCTGGCGCCGCGGCCCATCGCGACGCCGGCGAGCCACCAGAACATGAACGCGGGCACCGCGAAATGCAGGGACACGTTGAGCAGGTTGTCGGCGAGCACGGCGGCGACGCCCGCGACCGCGCCGACCCAGACCGGGTCTTCTCCGGCTTTCGTCTTCGCCCAGCGCCAGGCGGCGAGAAAGAACGTCGTCCAAAGCCATAGGAACGCGCCGAGGCCGATGAGGCCGGTCTGCGCGAACACCTCGAGGATCTCGTTGTGCGAGTTGTTCGCGTGGGTGCGCATGGTGTGATAGAACTTGTCCGAGTGCAGCAGGACTCCCTGGTAGAACGGGTAGAACAGCTCGAAGAGGCCCCCGCCCTTGCCGAGAAGCGGCTCCTCGCGGCCCATCAGCCACGACGAGGTCCAGATCAGCACGCGCTGATGCCAGGGGCTGTAGAACCCGTCGCGCTTGGCGATCTCCGCGTGCTCGGTCAGGCGGCCGATGAAGGTGGGCGTGTAGCCCGAGGAGATCGTGCTCGAGGGCCAGGCCAGCGCGAGGGCCAGCGCCAGGCCGAAGAGCAGTCCCGCGGCGCGAGGCTGCTCGCGAAGGCTCGCCCGCAGGCGCGGCGCGAACAGGAGAGCGGCCGCGCCGACCGCGGCCCCTCCCCACGAGGAGCGCGTGAGCGTCGCGAGCAAAGCCGCCTCGAGAACCAGGAACAGCGCGCCGTAGGCCCAGCGGCGGGCGGCGGACTTCTCGACCAGGAAAAGGGCCAGGGCCGAGGGCATCAGCGCCGCGTTGTACGTCGAGAGGAAGTTGGGGTTGCCGAAGGTCGACACCGCGCGGCCGCCGTAGGGGTTGAGCACGTTGGGCCAGACCAGCTCGTAGTTGAAGTACTGCAGCACCCCGTACATCGACGCGAGCAGGCCCGCGGCGAAGCCCAGATGCAGGAAGTCGATGACGCGGCCGCGGCGGCACAGCCAGGCCGCTCCCGCGAGGCCCGCGGCCCAGACGAACGCCCCGTAGGGGTCCCAGGCGAGCGCGAAGAAGTCGTCGGGGGGCGCGCCGACTCGCGTGCGCATGGAAGGGAACGCGACCCAGAGCAGGCCCCAGAAGACGACGAAGCCGATCCACGGCCCGAGCGGCAGGTCGCTCGAGCCGTCGTCGTCGGCCGCGACGTTCGCGGCGAGCCAGAACGCGGCGGCGCAGTTGACGATCAGGAACATCGTCCCGCGCGCTCCCTCCGCGGCGATGGACGGGCGGAAGAACTCGGCGTGGCCGAGGTAGGCGCGCAGCCAGCTCGCGCACCAGACGAGGATGAACGCGGTCAGCGGCCAGGCGATCGGCAGCGTCGGCAGGCGCGCTCCCCCGGGGCGCTCCGCCTCGCGCCAGACCCACGCCGCGAGGGCCAGGGCGAGCAGGATGTTGAGCAGGGCGATCTGCGAGACGTAGGGGTTTCGGGTGAGGTTGGTGAAGAACAGCAGGGGGCACATGAAATGCGCCGTCACCAACAGCCATCGCCGGGCCGTATTCATTGAGGAAAAGATTAGCAAATACGTTATTTGGGTGACGGGAGCTGGCCGCCGGAATGTATCCGTATCATTCTGGGTGTCGTATCCAACGTCCCTATATCAGAGGCGGCATATCAGGGCGCCCGAACTGTTTCCAGAAACAGTCCGAATCGCACCGGTGCCGGTCAGGCGTCGATCGAGACGAGCTTGAGCCGCGTGCCCGCGCCGCTCTTGATGAGCACCCGCGCCTTGCGCACGCCGAAGCGCTCGGCCACCAGCTCCGCGAGCTCGGCGTTGGCCTTCCCGTCGACCGGCGGCGCTTTGACGCGCGCGAGCCAGGTCCCGTCGCCCGCTTCGGAGAGAGACGACTCCCGCGACTGCGGCTTCACCTTCACGCGAATGATTTTCATGACAAGTGCATCATATCAGATGCGTCGTATATCAGGCGCACAAAGGAAGCGCCCGCCCCCTTGAGGGGGCGGGCGCAACCCGGGGGGATACCGGTCATTCCCGGCGACCCGCCGACGTCGTTTGAAAACCAAGCCGGGAATCGGATTCGAACCGACGACCTGCTGTTTACGAAACAGCTGCTCTACCGCTGAGCTATCCCGGCGTGAGGAACATTTTACCCTATTTAATGCAGACCGAGATACGCTTTCTGCACGGCGGGGTCCTTCATCAGCGACGCGCTGTCCGAAGACGCGACGATCTCCCCCGTCTCGAGCACGTAGGCGCGCGTCGAGGCGCGCAGCGCGCGCTTGGCGTTCTGTTCGACGAGGAACACGGTCACGCCTTCCTTGTTGATCAGCTCGATGATGTCGAAGATCTTGTCCACGACGACCGGTGCCAGGCCCATCGACGGCTCGTCGAGCATGAGCAGCTTCGGCGCGGACATCAGCGCGCGGCCCATGGCGAGCATCTGCTGCTCGCCGCCGGACAAGGTGCCGCCGAACTGGGAGCGCCGTTTTCCCAGGACGGGGAAGAGGTGGAAGACGTGGTCGTACTCGCGGGAGAGGTCCTTCTCGCGGCGCGAGTAGGCGCCCATCTCGAGATTTTCCATGACGGTCAGGCGCGGGAAGATCCGGCGGCCCTCGGGCACGAGCGAAAGGCCCATTCTCATGATCTGGTCGGGCGGCAGGCCGGGCAGGTCCCGGCCCTGGAAGCGGACGGCGCCCTTCTCGGGCTGCAGGAGCCCGGCCACGGTCTTCATGATCGTGGTCTTGCCGGCGCCGTTGTTGCCGATGAGCGAGACGACCTCGCCGGCGCTGACCGTGAGGGAGACGCCCTTCAGCGCGCGGATTTTTTTCCCGTAAACGGCGTGGACCGAATCGAGCTCGAGCATCGCGGGAGGCTTCATCGTCATGCCGCGCCCTCCTTGCCGAGGTAGGCCTCGATGACGCGCGCGTTGGCGACGACCTCCTTGGGCTTGCCCTCGGCGATCTTGACGCCGTAGTCGAAGACGAAGACCCGGTCGGAGATGTCCATGACGACGCGCATCTGATGCTCGATGAGCAGGACCGTGACTCCCCGCTCGCGGACCTTGCGCACGAGCGCTACGAGGTCCTGCGACTCGGTCGGGTTCATGCCCGCGGTCGGTTCGTCGAGAATCAGGAGCTTCGGTTCGGACGCGAGAGAGCGCGCGATTTCCAGCTTGCGCTGGGCTCCGTACGGGAGGTTTTTCGCGAGCTCGTTCCCGAGAGACTTCAGGCCGACGAATTCGAGCAGCTCCTTGGCCATGCTCTCCACGGCCTGCTCCTCGCTCTTGAACGCCGCGGTGCGCAGCAGGGGGCCGAGCAGGAACTGCTGCGTGCGGACGTGGCGGCCCACCATCACGTTCTCGAGCGCCGTCATGTGCGCGAAGAGGCGGATGTTCTGGAAGGTGCGCGCCACGCCGACGGCGACGATGTCGTGCCCGGCCATGCCGCGCAGCTCCCGGCCGTTGAAGAGGATCTGGCCGCGCGTGCCGGGATAGACCCCGGTGAGCACGTTGAAAAAAGTGGTTTTCCCGGCCCCGTTGGGCCCGATCACCGAGACGATCTCCCCCTCGTGGATCGTGAGGTTGACCTGGTCGACGGCCTTGAGGCCGCCGAAGTGCTGGGCCAGGTCCTTGACCTCGAGCAGGACGCGTCCGGGCGGCGGGGCCTTGGGCGCGCTCATGAGGTCAGCTCCGCCTCCCGCCGCGAGGACGGGAGTATGCCCTGGGGGCGGAACAGGGTCACGAGGACGAGGATGAGCCCGAAGAAGAGGTAGCGGTAGTTGATCCAGTCCGCCGACAGCTTCCACTGCATGACGGGCGGGAAGCCGACGAGGACGAGCGCCCCGACGAGCACGCCCGGGATCGAGCCCATGCCGCCGAGCACGACGATGGAGACGACGAGGATCGACTCCCAGAACACGAAGGACTCGGGCGTCACGAACTGCTCCCACTGCGCGAACAAGCCGCCGGCCAGGCCCGCGAACGCCGCGGAGATCGTGAAGGCGAGCAGCTTGTAGTGGCGGACCGGGATGCCGGAGAGGCGCGCGGCGATCTCGTCCTCCCGGATGGCGATCCAGGCGCGCCCGACGCGGGAATCCTCGATGCGGCTCGAGGCCATGACCCCTCCCACGACCGCGAGCAGGATCAGCAGGTAGTATTGGATGTTCGGGTCCGCGGAGAAGAAGGCGAGCGGTCGCCACGGCGCCACCTGCAGCCCCTTGGGGCCGTTGGTCAGGCCGTCGAGGTTGTTGATCGTCAGGCGCGCGATCTCGCCGAAGCCCATCGTGACGACGGCCAGATAATCCCCGCGCAAGCGGAGTATGGTCAGGCCGAGCAGCGCCCTTATCGCCAGGGACATCAGCACGGCCAGGACGAGCGCCGCGGGCGCGGGGACGCCCGCGCGCATCGCGATCGCCGTGGTATAGGCTCCGATCGCGTAGAAGGCGATGAAGCCGAGGTCGAACAGTCCGGCGTAGCCGAGCGTGAAGTTCAGCCCCAGGCCGAGGAGCATGAACAGGCCGATGACCCCGCCGACCCGCACGAGATACTGCGCGTCGAGCGTCGCCGCCAGGAACGGGAACGCCGCGGCGAGCGCCAGGGCGACCCAGGGCGTCCAGCGCCGGTTCAGGATCTTCTTCATGCGTTTAGACCTTCTCCGCGAGCTTCTCGCCGAGCAGCCCCGAGGGGCGCACGAGCAGCACGACGATCAGGACGGTGAAGGCGATCACGTCGCGCCATTGCGCGCCGTTGGGGATGTAGCCCGAGGCCAGGACCTCGAGGAAGCCGAGGATGAAGCCGCCGAGCACAGCGCCGCGAATGTTGCCGATGCCGCCCAGCACGGCGGCGGTGAAGGCCTTCGCGCCGGGCAGGAAGCCGAGGTTGTACTTGATCGAGCCGTAGTTCATGCCGTACAGCACGCCCGCGGCACCCCCGAGCGCGCCGCCGACGAAGAAGGTCAGCGCGATGATGTAGTTGGGGTTGATGCCCATGAGCCCGGCGGTCTGGATGTCGTCGGAGCAGGCTCGCATGGCCTTGCCTATCGTGGTGTACTCGACGAAGAAATGCAGCAGGCCCATCAGGAGCAGGGCCGAGGCGAGGATGATGACCTGCAGGGAGCTGATGGTCGCGCCGAAGACCTGGACCTGGCCGATCGCCACCGGCTCGGGGAAGGGCAGGGACTGCGTGCTGACCCAGATGAACACGCCGTTCTGCAGTATGATCGAGACGCCGATCGCCGAGATCAGCGGCGCGAGGCGCGAGACGTGGCGCAGGGGGCGGTACGCGAAGCGCTCGATGATCACGTTGATGAGCCCCGCGCCCGCCATCGACAGCACGAACATCCCGGCGAGGCCGACGAGCCCGGTGCCGAACACCGCGGGCAGCAGCGCCGCCAGGCCCAGCGCCATGAACGCTCCCAGCATCAGCACCTCGCTGTGCGCGAAGTTGATCATCGTCAGGATGCCGTAAACGAGGGTGTAGCCGAGCGCGATCAAAGAGTAGATCGCGCCGAGCGTCAGGCCGTTGACGAGCTGCTGGACCAGCACGCGTCAGCGGACGGAGTCGAAGGCGCGCTTCTTGGCGACCGCGCGCGTCATCGTCACGATCTTGCTCGTCGTGTCGCCCTTGTCGTCGAACACCGTCGTGCCGAGCACGCCCTCGTGCTTGGTCTTCCGGAGCTCCTGGATGACCTTGACGCGGTCGGGGCCGCCGGCGCGCTCCATCGCGGCCATGATGATGTTGGCCGCCTCGTAGCCGAAATGATCGAAGGGCTTGCGCTCGTCGTCGGGGAAGCGGGCCTTGTAGTCGTCGACGAACTTCTTCGCGCTGGGCAGCTCGTCGGCCGGCACGCCGACGATCGACAGGTAGCCGCCGTCGGCCGCGTCCCCGGCGACGTCGAAAAGTCCGAACGTCATCGAGCCGTCGCCGGAGATGAAGGCGAAGGGGTCCTTGAGCCCGAGCTCGCGCATCTGCTTGAGGAGCAGGCCGGCCTCGGTGTAGAGGCCTCCGAAGTAGATGCCCTCCGCCTTGGACGGGTCGTTCTTGATCTTGGTCAGCAGCGCCTTGAAGTCCTTGTCGCCGACCGAGACGCCGTCCTCGGAGACGATCCTGCCGCCCTGGGCGACGAAGGTCTTCTTGAACTGCTCGGCCAGTCCCTGCCCGTAGGCGGTCTTGTCGTGGAGCAAGGCCATGCGCTTGCGGCCGAGCTTCCCGCCGGCGAACGTCGCCGCGTAGGAGCCCTGCACGTCGTCGGTGGGCACCACGCGGAAGACCATGCGCGGCCCCGCCCAGTCCGGGGAGTTCTGCTGGGCCGTGACCTCGGGGTTCGTCGCGGCGGGCGAGACCATCGCGACGGGCGCGCGCGCGTACACCTTCGCCGCGGAGATCGCGCAGCCGGAGTTGTAATGGCCGACGACGGCGACGACCCTCGGATCGGAGATGATCAGGTTGGCGACGTTGACGGCCTCCTTCGGGTCGGCGCGGTCGTCGTACGGCGCCGCGACGAGCTTGTACGGGAAGCGGCCGGAGGCGTTGGCCTCCTCGACGGCCAGCTCGACGGCGCGGCGCAGACCCTGGCCCTCGGTGCCCATGTCCCCGGTGAGCGGCACGGCGACGGCGATCTTGACGGACGTATCCTTGGGACCGCAGGCGGCGGCGACGCATATCACGGCCGCGACGGCGAGGGCTTTGCGAACGGTCATAGATTGTCTCCTAATCCTCAATATGCGAGCTTCCGCCGATTATGACTCTTTCCGCATCCCCTTGTCCAACGTCGATCCGCCATCCGTTCGCGAGCCGGCGCTGTGGTATAATCTCCGGGCATGATCAAGAACATGGTGTCTGGCTGGCTCACCCTCGGTCGCGACCGCAAACCCGCCGATCTGCTCGACAGCATCAAGCCGGAGGTCCGGCTCGCTTCCTCTAGTAAGGAAACCCCCGAACGCCTGAGCGACGCCATCCGGCGTTCCCAGGATGCGCTGCTGCGCATGCAGAACCAGGAGGACGGCTACTGGTGCGGCCCGATCTTCGGCGACACCACGATCGACTCCGACACGATCATGCTCCTGAACTTCCTCGGCCGGGGCAACTCGGTCAAGATCCGCCGCCTGGCCAACCACATCCTCAACAAGCAGAACGCCGACGGCGGCTGGCCGATCTACGACAACGGGCCCTCCGAGATCTCCGCGACGGTCAAGGCGTACTGGGCGCTCAAGTTCGCAGGGCACTCTCCCAACGAGCCGCGCCTGGAGGCCGCGCGCAAGAGGATCAAGGCCCTCGGCGGCGTGCATAGGGCCAACTCCTATACCAAATTCTATTTGGCCCTCTTCGGCCAATATGACTGGCGCGGCATCCCCTCCATCCCGCCGGAGATCATGCTGTTCCCGAAGTGGTTCTACTTCAACCTCTACGAGATGTCCGCTTGGACGCGCCCCATCGTCGTGCCGCTGTCGATCGTCTGGGCGTTCCAGCCGCAAATCCCGTGCCCCGCGCACGCCACGATCGACGAGCTGTTCCCGGACACCCGCCGCTATATCCCGCTGACCGAGGCGGTCGGCCCGCACGCGCTCGTCTCCTGGTCGACCTTCTTCCTCATCTGGGACTCCTTCCTCAAGGGCATGGAGGGCCGCGGCGGGCACTGGATTCGCGTCTGGTCTTTGCGCCTCGCCGAGGACTGGATCCTCGAGCGGCTGCAGGACAGCGACGGCCCCGGGGCCATCTTCCCCCCCATCGTCAACGCGATCATGGCGATGAAGTGCCTCGGCTACCCGGATACCGACCCCCGGCTCGTAGCGCTCATGCAGGAGCTCGATCGCCTCGAGGTCCCCGCCGAGGACTCCACCCGCTATCAGCCCTCCCGCTCCCCCGTCTGGGACACCGCGATCACCATGATCGCCCTCGCCGAGTCCGGCCTCGACCGCTCCCACCCCGCGCTCGTGCAGGCCGCGCAGTGGACCATCTCCAAGGAGATCACGCTGCGCGGCGACTGGTCGGTGACCAACCCCTCCGGCCCCACCGGCGGCTGGCACTTCCAGTTCAACAACCCGTTCTACCCCGACGTCGACGACACCGCGATGGTGCTCCTGGCCCTGCGCCACGTTCACCTCGAGGAGCCCAACGCCCAGATCCGCGAGAAGTCCTTCCTGCGCGGCCTGAACTGGCTCATGTCCATGCAGTCGGTCACCGGCGGCTTCGCGGCCTTCGACAAGGAGAACACGAAGGCGGTCCTCGAGAAGATCCCGTTCGCCGACCACAACGCGATGATCGATCCTCCCACGGCGGACATCACGGCGCGCGTGCTCGAACTGCTCGGTTACTGCGGCTACGACGCCTCCTACCCCGCCGCCGCCAAGGCCATCCGCTTCGTGAAAGATGAGCAGGAAACCGACGGCTCCTGGTACGGCCGCTGGTGCGTCAACTACATCTACGGCACCTGGCAGGCCGTGCGCGGACTCGCCGCCATCGGCGAGAACATGAACCAGCCTTGCATCCGGCGCGCCGTCTCGTGGCTGAAGTCCGTGCAGCTGCCCAGCGGCGGCTGGGGCGAGACCTGCGAGACCTATTCCGACCCGACGCTCAAGGGCAAGGGCCCCGCCACGCCGACGCAGACCGCCTGGGCGATCATGACGCTTATGGCCGCCGGCGACTATGGCCCCGAGCTGCAGCGCGGCGTCGAGCACCTGCTCTCCACCCATCGCCCCGACGGCACCTGGGACGAGACGGAGTTCACGGGCACGGGCTTCCCCAAGGTGTACTATCTCGAGTACACCATGTACCGCAACAACTTCCCCCTTCAGGCCCTGGGCGTCTACCGCAAGGCGCTCGCCCAGAACCTCGTCGCTTCCTAACTTTTCAGGAGATCAGAACCATGGCCATGTCTATGCAGGCGCAGCTCGCCGTCTTCAAGTACCTCGTCACGCAGAAGATGAAGGGCGTGGAGAAGTATCCCCTGGTCATGATGCTCGAGCCCCTCTTCGCCTGCAACCTCGAGTGCGCCGGCTGCGGCAAGATCCAGTACCCGACCGACATCCTGCGCAAGCGCATGACGCCTCAAGAGGTCTTCGACGCGGTCGAGGAATGCGGCGCCCCCATCGTCTCCATCGCCGGCGGCGAGCCCCTGATCCATCCCGAGATCAAGGAGATCGTCGACGGCCTCATCGCGCGCAGGAAGCCGGTCTACCTGTGCACGAACGCGATCCTGCTCGAGAAGAACATCCACAAGTTCTCGCCCTCCCCTTACCTCATCTTCTCCGTCCACCTCGACGGCGTGGAGAAGACTCACGACCGCATGGTCTGCCAGAAGGGCGTCTATAAAACCGCCATCTCCGCGATCAAGCTCGCCAAATCCAAGGGCTTCTGCGTGATGACGAACTCCACCATCTTCCAGGGCGAGGACGTCGCCGAGTTCCGCGAGTTCTTCGACCAGAACATGGCCATGGGCCTCGACGGCATGATGATCTCCCCCGGCTACGCCTACGAGAAGGCCCCCGAGCAGCAGCTCTTCCTCAAGCAGGAGCAGTCCAAGGCGTGGTTCAAGGAAGCGCTCAAGGACTGGCGCACCAAGGGCTGGGCGTTCAACCACTCTCCTTTCTACATGGACTTTCTCGAGGGCAAGCGCGTCTACGACTGCACGCCGTGGGGCAACCCCCTGCGCAACGTGTTCGGCTGGCAGCGCCCGTGCTACCTCATGAACGAGGGCGGCTACGCCAAGACCTACGGCGAGCTCCTCGAGACGACCGACTGGTCCAGGTACGGCCACGCCTCCGGGAACCCGAAGTGCCTCAACTGCATGACGCACTGCGGCTTCGAGCCCACCTCGGTGGCGGACTCCTTCTCGAGCATCTCGAGCTTCTTCGAGATGGTCGCCGACTTCGCCTCGATCAAGGCCCCGAAGAAGGTCCAGCTGTCCTACGACCGCAACGGCTCTTACGAGGAAGTCCTCTCCAAGGCCGAGCCCAAGGAGCCGGCCGGAAAAGTCTAGATGCTATACGGACTTCCGCAGCAGCATCTGTGCCGGGTCCGAAGGATCCCGGCCTAGTGGATTCGGCCTTCCTGACGGGCGGGACGGGGTTCGTGGGAGCCTCTCTCGCCCGTTTGCTTTTACGGAAGGGGCTTAAGGTCAAGGCGCTGGCGCGGAAAGGCAGCGACCGGAGGAACCTTGCCGGGCTGAACGTCGATATTGTGGAAGGCGGCCTTCTCGATAAGGACGCCATTGAAAACGGCGTCAAGGGCTGCCGGTACGTTTTTCATGTGGCCGCCGACTACCGGATCTGGATTCCCAATCCCGCGGATATGTACGCGGCCAACGTCGAGGGCGCGGAGAACGTATTAAGATCCGCGGCGAGGGCCGGCGCGGAACGGATCGTGCATTGTTCCTCGGTGGCCGCGGTCAAGGTCCCCCACGACAAGAATCCCGTCGACGAGACCAGCGAGTATGAGTCTCTCGACGAAATCGTCGGGCATTACAAGAAGTCTAAATTCCAGGCCGACGTGCTGGCCCGGCGCCTGGGCCGGGAGGGGCTGCCGGTCGTGACGGTCAATCCGGCCGCGCCCATCGGCGCTTATGACCTCAAGCCCACGCCGACGGGCAAGATGGTCGTCGATTTCTTGAACGGCCGCATTCCTTCTTATATCGATACCGGTCTCAACATCGTGCATGTCGAGGACGTCGCCCTGGGCCACTGGCTCGCCGCGACGAAGGGCCGCGTCGGGGAACGCTACATTCTGGGCGGCGAGAACCTCACGCTCAAGCAGGTCCTCGACCTCCTGGCCGAGGTGTCCGGCCTTCCCGGCCCCAAGTTCAAGACTCCCTACGCGATCGCCTACGCCTTCGGCGCCGTCGACACCGCGCTCGCCGTCATGCGCGGGACCACCCCGATGGCCCCGCTCGACGCCATCAAGATGGCCCGGCACTACATGTGGTTCTCCTCGGAGAAGGCCAAGTCCGAGCTCGGCTTCGCGCCCCGCGCGGCCAGGCTCGCGCTCGAGGACGCCGTCGAGTGGTACCTCGCCAACGGCTACGCGAAAGCCGCCGCCTAGCGCTTCACTAAAGGGCGAGCGATGATTCGCCCGAGCTCCGTTTCCGAAGTGCCCAGCGCGAGATGGGATTTCACCAGGAGATCGAGCGAAACCGTCGAATCCCCCGCCTCCATCTTGGCAAAGCGGCTCTGACTCGAATGGATCACCTTGGCCGCTTGAATCTGCCTCAGCCCTCGCTTGACGCGCGCCGTCCTCAGGCTGTGCGCCAACTTCAGCTTGACCTCGATAAATGCGGCTTCCTCGGCGGACAGACCGAGAAACTCCTTCACACCGGTAAACCGCCATCCCTTACCCTCGAGGCGTTTACGCTTGGCTTCATTCATCGTCGTAGTCCCTGAGCCTTTTTTGGCAGGCATCGATCACTCCATGCGGAGTCTTTGCGGTCGATTTCTTAAAAACATCCAAGACGATGATCGCGTCTGGATCGATCCGGTATACGATCCGCCATTGAACCGTCTCATCCGTGATCCGAAGTTCGTGACATCTCGCGCCGATCGTCGGCATCGGCCGCGAGTGCGGCATTCCTAAGTTCGCGCCTTCCTGGAGCTGCCGCAAAAGAAATCCCGCTTCTTTCCGCGCGGCCGCGGAGAACGGCGGCGTCGTCACTTTCCCATGAAGCAGGGCCAGAGGCTTGCCGGCCCCGCTCATCCTGCCTCATTGTATGTCAGATATGACATATTGTCAATGGGGATTCAGCGAATTCGGAACGACTGCACGATGACTCCAGGCTCGGTCGACAGCTTCAGAAACTCGTAGCAGCATGGGCACAGCGTCCTGAACCCGGCGCGTTCGATCAGCGCCGGCGTCCACTCCCCTCCGGCCGCGGTCAATGCCCGGTCGCAGCTCGTGCACCAGGCGTCCGGATACCGCTTCTTATCCGAAGGCGCCCAATGAAAGCCCACCGCCGTCGGGTGCATCGTGTCCAGCGCGCGCACGACGTGCTGGCACGCCATCGCCATCTGTTTTCCACCGTGCTTGCGCTCCGTCTTCCGGCTTGAATCGTTCATGGTCGCCTCCCGAGGCCGCGATCCGGACTGCGGCCTCACTCACCATACGATTGAACCCCCCAAAAAGTTCCCTCGATCGTCGCGATAACGCTACCTCCGTGCAATGGTCCCGCGCCCGGATCAAGGGTTAGAGTCTCCGTGCCTCCCACTGGAGCGCACGGAGAACCCCGATGAACATGAGACCGCCTTCCCGAATCGCCGCATTCTCGTCCGCCGCCCTGTGCGGCATCCTCCTGCTGGCCGGCTGCGGCGGCGTGCCCCACCGCGTGCACGACGGCAAGGTCGACGGCGTCATCGAGCAGAAGTCGGTCAACGGGGACTACGTCTTCGCCATCGGCGTCGGCGCGTCGGACCCGGACTTGAAGACGGACACCCAGCGCAAGGCGCTCGCGCGCGACGCCGCCATCGTGAAGGCCCAGTTCGAGCTGCTCAGCTACCTCAAGGGCGTCACGCTCAAGGGCGGCGTGAGGGTCTCCCGCGCGATGGAGGACGACTCGAGCATCGAGTCCTTCCTCCACGAGCTCATCCGCGGCGCCGAGATCGTGCGCTCCGAGTTCACGGCCGACAACGGCTGCGTGGTGACGATCCGCCTGCCGAGGTCCGGGCTTGACGGCCTCGTGGCGCTCAATTGAAGAGAGCCTCGCTCCTGCTGCTCCTCCTGTCCGGCGCCTGCGCGGGCGCGCGCCGTGCGGACGGCGGGCGCGAGGTGACGGTCGAGGCCGAGGGCTGGGCCCCGACGGCGGGTCAGGACCCGCTGTCGATGCGGCGCCGGGCGCTGGCCGAGGCGCAGAAGAAGGCCGTCGAGAAGGCGGTCGGCGTGACGGTTCGGGCCCGGATCGAGGTCCAGAACGCGGTCAGCGTGCGCGAGAGCATCGAGGCGAACATGGGCGGCACGATCCGCCGCTACGCGATCCTGTCCGAGCGGCGCGAAGGGGGCTTTTTCAAGGTGCGTATACGGGCCGTCGTGCTCCACCGGCCGCGCGCCGCCCCGCGGCGCCTGGAGGCGACCCGCTTCTCGGTGCGCCTGCCCCAGGACAAGGCGGCCTCCGCCCTGCGCGCGACCTTGCTCGCCTACGGCTTTCCGCTGGGCGAGTCGGCGGAGGATTCCGACGTGCTCATCGCGGGCGTGGTCGAGACCACCGGGAGGTCGGACCTCCGGCTGTCGGGCTTCCACTCGCATCGCGCGGTCGTCTCGCTCAGCGTCGCCGACACGAGGAGCGGCCTCGCGGAGGAGAAGATCTGCGAGGGCTCGGCCATGGACCTCGACGACCGGGCCGCCTACGACGCGGCGCTCGAGGAAGCCGGCCGCAGCTGCGGCGCGGCGCTGGCCGCCCTGTTCTCGGGCCGGGGCGACCGGATCGCGCAAGCCGCGACGGCCCCGGCTTGGGACTGACTTTTCCTTTGATTTAAAGCTTCAGAAGAGTCGGCATCGGACCTAGCCAGGCTTAGAGCTTAAGACCCTCGTTCTCGCGATATCCTCGCGCTATCATTGAATTACATATCTGTAGCTCGGGAGATCGGCCCCGGGGTATCCACGATCCGGCCTTAACCGGATGAGTCCAGAGGAAGCGATGAATAATTCGCTTCTTCTGCTTTTTTTTTGGAGGTCTCGCTTGATCAAGACGAGAACGGGAAATTGGCTGGGCCTGGCTGCAACGCTGCTCTTTTTTGCCGCTTGCGGCAAGAAGGAAGACGGCGCTTCGCCGCAGGTCGCCATGCCCGCTCACGGTGTGGCGGAGAAGGTCGCGGCGCAGGCCGAGGTCAAGGCCTCAAGCGGCCCGGTCGAACTCGCCTTCCTCCTGCACAAGACGCAGATCAAGGCGGGAGACTACCTTTGGCAGCAGATTCGAATCCGGAATGTCGGCGATAACGAAATCATCGTCGCAGATCGGGTCTTTCACGAGCCCCGGGAGCTTCGTCTTCAAAGTAGGGCTGGTTTCGGAATCTATATCGAAGCGCTTGGTCCTGACGGCAAACCGCTGAAGGTCGAATTTCAGGATTCCGCGGAGCAGGGCGTGGATATCGGTTACGGGGTTTCTGGACTTCTCGAAGTCGATGGCCCCGAAGAGCAGGCCATGCTCGATGGCTGGAAAAAACTCGGTCTCAGCTCGCGCGAAATCGACGAAAAGCTGCTGGAATTCAACACGAAGAAACAGCGGGCGGTAGAAGTTCATCAACAGCGGCCCGTCATTGAACTGTTGCCGGGGCAGTCGGCGGAGACGAAATCCGCGTTCTTCTACAGCATCCAGGACTTAATCCACAAACGTCCTGTCCCAAGCCCGATTGGAGATTTTGCGCAGCTTGATTTCTTTATATTGGGAAAGCCCGGCGAATATAAGATTCGCGCGATCTATGACCGGGCGCCGACTCCAGAATTGAACAGAATGCGCGGGAAACTGCCGGTTTCTCCTTGGGAAGTCCTTGTCCGGACACCCTGGGTCAAGGTAACGGTGGTGCCGTGAAGCTCAAAATCATCATTTACATTATGGTTATGATGAGCGCCCGGAGTGCTTTGGCGATCAAAACACCATCTGGCACTGCAATCGATGCTATCCAGGAGCAAATTTATGCCGCCAATCGTATGGATAAACAAATCGGTATTGCGGAAGAGTTCCTCCGCGATGCGGAGAGAATGAAACGAACCGCCGAGTACATACGAGGACTGAAGAAACAGGTTGTCCGTGAAAAGGAAAAGAAAAACGCCGCTCTAACCCAGGCGATCCACCGAACCGAATTGGGAGGATGAAGTCGCTGCGCGGCTTTCGACGGATTTAGGGGATTGTCCGAGGAAGCTCTTCTACCAGCTTATCGAGATGTTCCGCTCCGGCAAAGTTTCGGCCGTCAATGACCGATGGTTGCGAGATATGGCTGCCCGGTATTCGACGCCCGTCTATGTCGCGCCTCCTCCTCGACGCTCGGAGCCCCAGGGCTGCATCCCAGGCGATAACAGCCGCCGCAATTGCATCGCGTGCGGCAATAAACACTGCGGCTAATTGAGGGCCTTGGTAGTCCGAAATTCCGAATTAACGCGTCGGATTTCGTCGAGAAAATGGGATAATATGAGTCGATGCCCATTTTGATGGAAGAAGAGACCGAAACGCCTCGCGTCAAGCTGCCCAAAACCCCGATTCTGATCACCGCGGCGACGCGGTGGGAGATTCGTCCCCTGGCCAACGCCCTGAACCTGGAGGCGGCGGGCGAGGACCGCTTCGAGGGGGTCGTCGCGGGACGGCGGGTCGTGCTGGTCAAGACCGGGATCGGGGCGAAGAACACCGCGGACAAGCTGAACGGCTTGAACGGCAATGGCTGGCTGCTCGTTATCAGCGCCGGACTTTGCGGGAGCATGCAGAAAGACGTACGCCACGCCGATATCGTGGCCGACGTTCGCGAGGTGGAGCTGGATTTCGTCGCCCTTCTCAAGGAAACGGCGGTGAGAAACGCCATCCCATTCCATTTCGGCAGGATACTGCATACGAATATCGTCCTGAAGCCCGACGCCAAGCTTGCGCTTGGCGTCGAACAGCGGGCGATCGCGTGCGATATGGAAACGGCGGCGGTACGGCGCTGGGCCGACAATAAGATCCCGACCATCGCCGTGCGCGCGGTGCTCGACGACGTCGACGAGGAGATCACCGGCGCATATCCCGAGGGAGAAGATGCCCTGTCCCTTGCGCGCTTCGCGCGCGACCACGCCTCTTCTTTGCCCTCCTTGATCCGGACCGGCTATCGCTCCGCTCGCGCGATGAAATCCCTGTCCAAGTTTTTGACCGCCTATCTGGAGAACCTCTGATGACCGCCTCCCTCGTAAGGGCCATGGAAAAGAACACGGCCCTGGTGGACGCCTGCATGGAGAAGCTCCTCGCCCCCTCCCCCGACCTGCCCGAGTCGATCCGCAAGGCGATGCGCTACTCGCTGTTCGCCGGCGGCAAGCGCCTGCGCCCGACCCTCGTGCTCGAGGCCGCGGAGTGCTGCGGCCTGAGCCCGAGGAAGGCGCTCAAGACGGCGGCGGCGCTCGAGATGATCCACACCTATTCGCTCATCCACGACGACCTCCCCGCGATGGACGACGACGACCTGCGCCGGGGCAAGCCCACGAGCCACAAGGTGTTCGGCGAGGCGCTGGCGATCCTCGCGGGCGACGGTCTGCTGACGAAGGCCTTCGAGGCCGCCGCGGAGAACGCCGCGGACTTGAAATTGAAGGGGCGCGAGACGGCCGAATTGATCCGCCTCATCGCCTTCGGCGCGGGCGCGGAAGGCATGGTCGGCGGCCAGGTGGCCGATCTCGCCGCCGAGGGCATGTCCAAGAAGCTCTCCAAGGCCGCGGCCGCGAAGGTGCTCGAGTCGGTGCACCGGAGAAAAACCGGTGCGTTGATAGTCGCCAGCCTCGACGCCGGCGCCGTGCTCGCGGGCGCCGCCGACGCCAAGCGGGAGGCCCTGCGGTCCTACGGCGAGTGCGTCGGACTCGCCTTCCAGATCGCCGACGACGTCCTCGACGTGGTCGGCGACAAGAAGAAGCTGGGCAAGCGCGGCAGCGACCGCGACAACGGCAAGCTGACCTACGCCTCGCTGTACGGGGTGGACGGGGCGCGCGCGAAGGCGCGGGCGCTCGTCGAGATGGCGCACGCGCACCTCGAGGGCTTCGGCCGCAAGGCCGGGACTCTGCACGAATTGGCCGACTACATCATCGCAAGGGATAAATGAACATGGAACTGCTCAAAGACATCGACTCGCCCGCCGACCTCAAGAAGCTCAAGCCCGAGCAGCTGCCCAAGGTCGCCGCCGAGGTCCGCGCGTTCATCCTGGACACGGTGTCCAAGCTGGGAGGCCATCTCGCCTCGAGCCTGGGCTCGACCGACATCACCGTCGCCCTGCACTACGCCTTCGACACGCCCAAGGACCGGCTCGTCTGGGACACCGGGCATCAGACCTACGGCCACAAGATCCTGACCGGCCGCAAGGAGCGCATGGGCACGATCCGCCAGTTCGGAGGCCTCTCCGGCTTCCTGAAGCGCTCGGAGTCGGAGTACGACTCCTTCGGGGCGGGGCACGCCTCCACGGCCATCTCCGCCGCGCTCGGCATGGCCGTGGCGCGCGACCTCAAGGGCGAGAAGAACAAGGTCGTCGCGATCGTCTCCGACGGCTGCATGACGGGCGGGGAGTCCTACGAGGGCCTGCAGAACGCGGGCCAGGTGCAGACCGACCTCATCGTCGTGCTCAACGACAACCAGATGTTCATCTCCAACCGCGTGGGCGCGCTGGGCGCCTTCCTGTCGAAGCTGCTGACCTTGGGCGCGGTGCGCAACGCCGAGCACACGGTCAAGAAGTTCCTGGCCCGCTTCCAGTTCTGGGGCGAGAGCATCCTCCGCCTGGCCAAGCGCGCGAAGGTCCTGCTGTTCCCCGGGATGCTGTTCGAGGAGATGGGCTTTACCTACTTCGGCCCCGTGGACGGCCACGACGTCGTGCAGCTCGCGGCCGTGTTCAAGCACGTCAAGACGCTCAGCGGCCCGGTCCTCGTGCACTGCGTGACGAAGAAAGGCAAGGGCTACCCCGCCGCCGAGGAGGACCAGTACACCTGGCACGGCCCGGGCAAGTTCGACGTCGCCACCGCCAAGTTCCTCAAGACGCCCATCACGAAGGCCCCGCCGCCCACCTACACCGCGGTGTTCGGCAAGGCCGTCGTCAAGGAGGCCGAGGCCGATCCGCGCGTCGTGGGCATCACCGCCGCCATGCCGGAGGGCACGGGCATGGACATGTTCCGCGACCGCTTCCCCAAGCGCTATTTCGACGTGGGCCTGGCCGAGGAGCACGCGGTGACGTTCGCCGCGGGCCTGGCGAGCGAGGGCTACCGCCCCATCGTCGCGATCTACTCGACCTTCCTGCAGCGCGCCTACGACCAGATCGAGCACGACGTCTGCCTGCAGAAGCTGCCGGTGATCCTGTGCCTCGACCGCGCCGGCCTCGTCGGCGAGGACGGGCCCACTCATCACGGCGTCTTCGACTACTCCTACCTGCGCATGATCCCGGGCATGACCGTCATGGCCCCCGCCGACGAGAACGAGCTTCAGAACATGCTGCGCACCGCGATCGAGCTCAACGCCCCGGTTTCTATTCGATATCCTCGGGGCGCCGGCATCGGCGTGGCGATGGACGCCGAGGCCAAGGCCCTGCCCGTGGGCAAGGGCGCGCGCCTCAAGGACGGGACCGACGTGACCTTGCTCGCCATCGGCAACCGGGTCCATCCCGCGCTGGAGGCGGCCCAGATTCTCGAGGACAAGGGATTCTCCGCCGGCGTCGTCAACATGCGCTTCGTCAAGCCGCTGGACGTCGAGCTGCTCAAGGAGTGCGCGGCCAAGACCCCTCGCCTGGTGACCATCGAGGACAACGTGATCCAGGGCGGCTTCGGCTCGGCCGTCCTCGAAGCGCTGACTCCCGGCCGCGCCGAGGTCCTGCGCCTGGGCATCCCGGACTCGTTCGTCGAGCACGGCGCGCCGCACCTGCTCTACGATTCGATCGGCCTGTCGGCCCCCAAGATCGCCGAGCGCGTCTCCGCCTGGCTGCCGCAGAAATCCCGCGCCGCGACCCCGAATTAGGAGACATGAGATGACCGCTTCGTCCCCCTCCCAGATCCGCATCGAGAAGCTCGTGATCGCCAAGATCCGCGGCTTCTGCGCCGGCGTCGTGCGCGCCATCGAGGTCGTCGAGCGCGCCCTCGAGCTGTGCGGCGGCAAGGTGTACGTCCGCCACGAGATCATCCACAACCGCTACGTCGTCGACGAGCTGCGCCGCAAGGGCGCGATCTTCGTCGAGGAGCTCACCGAGGTGCCCAACGGCTCCTGGCTGATCTTCTCCGCCCACGGCGTCGGCCCCGACGTCGTCGCCGAGGCCCGCGCCCGCCAGCTCAAGATCATCGACGCGACGTGCCCGCTCGTGACCAAGGTCCACCTGGAGGCCATCGCGCTGGCCAAGCAGGACTACACGATCGCGCTGATCGGCCACCGCGACCACGTCGAGACGATCGGCACGCTCGGCGAGGCTCCCGAGCACATGGTCGTCGTGGGCTCGGTCGCGGAGGCCGAGACGATCTCGGTGCCCAACCCGGACAAGATCGCCTACCTCACCCAGACCACGCTGTCGCTCGACGACACGCGGGAGATCGTGGCCGTGCTCAAGAGGCGCTTCCCCAAGCTCGGCGCGCCCAAGAAGGACGACATCTGCTACGCGACGCAGAACCGCCAGAACGCGGTCAAGGCGATGGTGCCGCAGATCGACCTCCTGCTCGTCCTCGGCGCGCCGAACAGCTCCAACTCCAACCGCCTGGTGGAGGTCGCCTTGGCCAAGGGAGTCAAGTCCCGGCTCATCGAGCGCGCCTCCGACATCAAGGACGAGTGGTTATCAGGGGTCAAGACGCTGGGACTCACCTCCGGCGCGTCCGCGCCGGAAATCCTCTTCCAGGAGGTCGTCACCCTCTGCAAGGACCGCTACGGCGTCAAGACGATCGAGGAGCTCGAGACCGTCGAGGAAAACGAGCATTTCGGACTGCCGTTCGAGCTCGTCAAGATGATCAAGGAAAAAGAGGCCGCCTCGTGAGCCGCCCCGGGCAATGGCTGCAGCCGCGCCACGGCTCCAAGGAGGCGTTCGACAAGGATTTCCCCGCCATCGACGCGGGCGGGCTGACCGTGGCCTGCCCCGGCTGCAAGGAGGCGGTCACGTTGACGCGAAAGTCCGTCGCGGGCAAGGGCGGCGGCTGGTGCAAAAAATGCAATCGAGGTGTCGGCTTATGATCATTACGCCATTGACCAAGACTCTGACCGAAGAGCTCGTCATCACGTCGCCGGAAGCCGTACCCGAGGAATTGGACCTCCCGAAGGAGGAGGTCGATCTCGCCAAGATCCCCAAGCGCGCCCCGCCCTCCAAGGGCATGTGCATGCGCTGCGGCGAGAACAAGCCGATCAATCGCCTCATGCTGTGCTACCCGTGCTGGGTCAAGTCCCAGCTCGAGAAGGACGGCTGGAAGGAAGGGCAGCCCCATCCCGAGTCCTGCGGCTGCGAGGGCATCAACGGCCACCCCGAACGCCGGTCCGTCGGGAACTGAAGTTCACGCCCGCGACATCCGATGGCGACGCGGCGACCATGGCGAGGCCCGGCCTCGCGCGCTAAACTAGCGGCAGACGCAAAACGGCCCCCGGCGGAGAAAACGCCTGGGGCCGTACTTTTTAAGGAGGACGAGGGCGTTACTTGAAGACGGTGTTTCGGTAATGCCTGAGCTCGGCGATGGACTCGTGGACGTCCGCGAGCGAGAGGTGCTGCTTGCTCTTGGAGTACACGTACTTCTGCTCGGGATACCAGCGCGAGACGAGCTCCTTGATGGAGGACACGTCGATCGAGCGGTAGTGGAAGTAGTCGTGCAGGCGGGGCATGTACTTGACCAGGAAGCGGCGGTCCTGGCCGATCGTGTTGCCGCACAGCGGGGACTTGCCCGGCGCGCACCAGGGGGACAGGAAGGCCAAGGTTTGCGCCTGGGCGTCGAGGACGGTGACCGCGGATTCCCGGCAGCGCTGGGTGAGGCCCGACTTGCCGTGCTGCTCGACGCACCAGGGATCCATCGCGTGCAGGACTTCATCGGGCTGGTGAATGGCGAGGCAGGGGCCTTCGGCCAGCACGTTCAATTCCCCGTCGGTCACGACCGTGGCGATCTCGAGGATTAAGTCCTTCTCGGGCTCGAGGCCGGTCATCTCCAGATCGAGCCAGACCAGGTTCTTTTCGTCGGGGGAGGCCATGGCCGATGATACCAAAAAGGAGCGTGACCACGGTCACGTTGGGCTTTCTTGACAGCCCCCCCTCCGTCTGTTAGACTTCAGAAGCGCCGGGCCAGAGGCCCGGCCGGAGGACTTATGAACAGCAACCGTTTCGGTCTCATCGCCCTTACGCTTGCCGGCGCCCTCGTCCTGGGAGCCTGCGGCGGCGCCAAGAAGTCTCCCATCGCGGCCAACGCCCCCGAGTGGGTCAACAGGGGATCGGCCGCCATGAAGGACAAGGACGGCAAGCAGGTGTTCTACGGCGTGGGCATCGCCCAGGGCATCCGCAACCGCGCCCTCTCCGTCTCCGCCGCCGACGACCGCGGCCGCGCCGAGCTGGCCAAGATCATGAACTCCTACGTCACCTCCCTGACGAAGGACTACATGGCCTCGATCACCGCCGGCGACATGACGAAGTCCTCCGAGGAGCAGATGGTCTCCAACACGATGAAGAACTTCGCCAAGTTCACCCTCCATGGCTCGGTCCCGGTCGACCACTGGAAGGATCCCTCCGACGGCACTTTGTTCGCCCTCGTCAAGCTCGACATGGGCGCGGTCCAGAAGAGCCTCAACGAGTCCAAGGAGCTCGACGCCAAGGTCCGCGACTACGTGAAGGCGAACGCCGAGAAGGCCTTCGACGAGCTCGCCGCGGAAGAGGCGAAGCACTAAGATGCGCAAGGCCCTTCCCCTCGTCGGGCTGGCTCTCGCCCTCTCGGCGTGCGGCACCTCGGTGCGGCGCATGGACGCCGGCGAGGTCAAGGACGTCAGCGGCCGCTGGAACGACACCGACTCGCGCCTCGTGGCCGAGGAGATGATCTCCGACAGCCTGTCGCGGCCCTGGTACGGGGCCGCGCAGGCGAAGCTCGGCAAGAACCCGACGGTGATCGTGGGCTCGGTGAAGAATCAGTCCCAGGAGCACATCAACACCGACACCTTCGTCGAGGACCTGCAGCGCTCCCTGATCAACTCCGGCAAGGTGGAGTTCGTCGCCAGCAAGGGCGAGCGCGGCGAGGTGCGCGAGGAGCGCCTCGACCAGGACACCAACGCCGAGGAGTCGACCCGCAAGGCCCACGGCCAGGAGACCGGCGCGGACTTCATGCTCAGCGGCGCGCTGAACCAGATCGTGGACCAGGAAGGCGGCAAGGCCGTGGTCTTCTATCAGACGAACCTCAAGATGCTCGACCTCAAGACGAACCGGATCGTCTGGAACGGCCAGAAGAAGCTCAAGAAGTTCGTCAAGCGCTCCAAGGCCGGCTGGTAGGGTGAGCGATGGGCGTTGACCGGCCCCGCCTTTCTCCCCAGAGAGGCGGGGCCGTCCTTTTTCTTCCGCTGCTCGCCCTCCTCGGGGCCTGCGGCGGCCCGTCGGGCTCGATGCGCAAGGACGTCAACGGCCTGCTCGCCGCCCGAGACTTCGACGGGGCCCAGGCCCGCGTCGAGAAGGCCAAGGAAAGCTCCTACGGCCGCAAGAACCAGGTCCTCTATTACCTCGACCTGGGCGCCGTCCAGCACGACGCCGGGCGGTTCAAGGACAGCGACGCGAGCCTCGACAAGGCCGAGCGGCGCATGGAGGAGCTCTACACCAAGAGCGCGACCAGGGCCGCCGGCACCTTGCTGCTCAACGACAACACGACCGAATACGCGGGCGAGCGCTTCGAGCGCGCGATGGTCAACGCCTACCGCGCGCTCAATTACGTGTTCCTCTCGGACCTCGAGAACGCCCTCGTCGAGGTGCGCAAGCTCTCCCGACTCCTCCAGGAATACGCCGACACCTTCCACGACAAGAAGACGGCCTACAAGGACGACGCCTTCGCCCAGTTCCTCGCCAGCCTGCTGTACGAGGATGACGGCCGCCCCGACGACGCGCGCATCGCGCGGGAGAAGTCCCGCGCCGCCTATAAGCTCTACGCCTCCGCCTACGGCATGCCCGCCCCTTCCCTGGAGCCCGTGGGCGCGAAGAACGGCGGCGGCGAGCTCGTGTTCCTGCACTACAACGGCGTGGCGCCCCGCAAGGTGAGCAAGTCCTTCTCCGTGGCGTGGCGCGACGCCGCCATCGCCCTCGACGCGTCCAAGGACGACGAGGCCGAGTCCGCCCGCGCCAAGAACGCGATCCGCGGCGGCCTGCTCGGCAAGTCCATCACGGTCTCATACCCCGACTATGTCCAGGACCCGTTCCAGATCTCCGGGTCGGCGGTCGAGGCCGACGGCGTGACGGCCCCGACCGAGCTGGCCCAGGACCTCTCCGCCATCGCGCGCAAGGACCTGGCCGAGCGGCAGGCGGTGATCCGTACGCGCGCCATCGCGCGCGCGACCGTCAAATACGTCCTCGCCAAGGCCGTTTCCGACCAGGTCTCCAAGAAGTACGGCAAGAACTCCTGGCAGCACCTTCTCGCCCAGGCGGGAGGGGCCGCCACTTCGGCCGCCACCGAGGGCGCCGACACCCGCGCCTGGGCCACCTTGCCCGCGCAGTTCCGCGTCGCGCGCCTGCGCCTGCCGCCCGGCACGCACGACGTGGTCGTCAAGTATCTGGGCTCGTCGGGCGCCGAGCTTTCCAGCCGCACCTTCAAAGACGTCGTCATCCGCAAGGGGCGGCGAACCTACCTCCACGACAGGACCGCTCTATGAGAAACATGATGCTCGCAGCGCTCGCCGCCGCCGTGTCCCTGCTGTCCGCGTGCGGAGGAGCCGCGCGCAAGTCCGGCGGCCAGCGGCCGAACTGGGTCGAGGGCGAGAGCCCTCGCTGGACGCGCGCCCAGAACGTCCTCGGCGTCGGCAGCGGCGACGACGAGGAGTCCGCCGCCGACCGCGCCCGGGGCGAGATCTCCCGCGTGTTCTCGAGCGCGGTCACCGTGGACACCACCGTCGACGAGACCGAGACCAACCTGACGCGGGGGGGTGCTGCGAGCTCCTCGTTCTCCCAGATCGTCGCCCAGAAGGTGCAGACCGCCTCCATGAAGATGCTCGAGGGCGTGGAGGTCGTCGAGCGCTGGAAGGACGGCTCCACGAACCGCTATTACGCGCTCGCGATCCTGAACAAGGGCAAGGCCATGGCCGCCGTCGCCGAGCGAACCGCGGCGCTCGACGCCGACGCCTCTCTGTGGAAGGCCCGCCTCGAGGGCTCCGCCGACCGCTTCGAGCGCGCCAAGGCCGGAGCGAAGCTCGCCGCCCTGCTCAAGGGACGCCTCGACCTCGAGAACGACCGCCGCGTGCTCGGCGGCGGCGCGCTCGCTTCGACGGTCGACGTCTCCGCCGCCAGGGCCGCCGCGGCCTCAGCGCTCCAGGCGCTCGACGTCGTCGTCGTCGCGACGGGCGAGCACGCCTCGGAGCTCGAGACGGGCATCGTCTCCGGCCTCGCCGCCTCGGGCCTGACCGCCAAGCGCGGCGAGCCCGGCGACGCCGGCGACCTCGTCGTCGAGTCCCGCTCGGGCGCCCAGACGGTCGAGGGCGGCGACGCGCGCTGGAAGTGGTCGCGCGGGTCGGCGACGATCACCCTCAAGGACGGCCGCGCGGGAAAAGCCTTCGCCCGATTCGAGGTCACCGAGCGCCAGGCCTCCGCCGACCCCGGCGAGGCCCGCCGCCGCGCCGCCGCCGGCCTCGCCAAGAAAGCCGCGGAGAAAACCGCCTCGGCCATCGCCTCGTTCTTCGAAAACCAGTGACCCGAATTGCCGTTGTTTCAGTTTTTCCCGCGGTCGCGTCCATACTGAAAAACGAAAGGACTGACACCAGCCTCGAACGCCGCTAGCGTTTCAGCAGGCCTTCGATCAGCTGCTGGGCGGGCGTGGTGAGGAACTTGGCGAGCTTGACCTTCGTCTTGGGGCTGGCCGTCGTGCCGGTGACCGCCACGTCGATGGGGGCTACGTTGGCGACCTGGGCCGTCACGGTCAAGTCCAGGGCGTCGGCGGGCAGGTCGATCGTCCCCGTCGCGGACACCTGGGCGGCGTTGGAGTCCATCTCCGAGCGGCGCAAGGTCATCAGGCCGTCCTTGAAAGCGTAGTCCCCGACGATGCTGCGCACGGAGATGTCGTTGAAGTTCGGGAAGATGGGCAGGTTCACGATGCGGCTGATCTTCTGGACGATCAGGATCGGGAAGATCAGGACCTTCACGATCGGCGACTGCGTGGCCATGTCGCCGATCGCGTGCAAGGTCCCCCCGCCCACGCCGAGCTGGGCGTCGCCGTTGAGCTTCTTCATGTCGGGCGTGACCCCGTAGAGGTCCCAGGAGGCGCTGACGTTCTGGACCTTCGCGTTGGGGTGGACCAAGGCGCCGATGCTCACCTTGCCGCGCGTGCGCAGCGGCGTCGCGGGCTTGTCCGCCGCGGACTTTCCCGTCTTCGCCTCCTTGGCGGCCTTCGCGTCCGCCTCGAGCTTGGTCTTGGCCGCGAGGTAGCGGCCCAGGTCGAAGCGGTCGAGCGAGGCCTCGACCTGGATCTCCGGGACCTTCGCGTAGTCCTTGACCGTCAGGTCCATCGTCAGCGTGCCGTCGGCGACCTTGCCCTTCAGATTCGGGACGTCGATGCGGCGCTCGTCGAAGGAGGCCGTGCCGGTGAAGTCCGCCAGCGCCAGCTCGGCGACCGTGGCGCCGAGGCCGTTGAACTGCAGCTTGCCGCCGAACAGAGGCTTCTCCTTGGTCCCGGTGACCGAGAGCGCGAAGAAGCCGGAGCCGGCCAGCTTCAGGTCGCGGGTCCGCGGCGTCAGGCGCGTCAGCTCCTCGAGCACGAAGCGGCGGCACTTGACCAGCAGGTCGAAGGCGCCGCGCCCGGCGGGGTCGGAGATGCCGCCTTCGACGGAAAGCTCGTTGCTTCCGATCTTCACGGCGAAGCGGCGCAGTCGGATCGCGCGCGGGGTGTAGGAGAGGTCGGCGTCCCAGCGCGAGGGCGGCAGCTCGAGGCCCGCGGGCACCCCGGGGAAGGGCAGGTCCTTGTTCGTCAGGGCGGGCAGGTCGAGGTCGGCCGTGACGTCGAGGGCCGGCTCGGGCGTGCCGGCCAGGGCCTTGGCGACGACGCCGTCGAGCCGCAAGGTCCCGCTCCTGCCCTTGATCACCGCCTTCTCGAAGACGAGGTCGTCGCCCTTGACGCGCGCGCCGCCGTCGAGGCGCATCGCGGGCACGACGAAACCCGGCGGCAGGGCGGTTACGGCCACGGGGAGCTCGGAGACCTTGAAGGAGGGCACGTCCACGGCGAAGCGCAGGCCCAGGTCCGGGACGAGCTTGGCCTTGCCCAGCCCGCGCACCACGCCCGAGGCGGACGCGGTCCCCTGCTTGAACTTGGCCTCCAGCGCGGCGAGCTTGACCTCGCCTCCCGCGTAGGAGGCCTCGCCGTCCAGGCGCATGGCGGGGATGAAGGTCTTGGGCGGAAGCTTGAGCCAAGGATAGCGGCCGGCGCGGAGCTCCGGAATATCAACGCCGAACTTCGCCTGTCCCTCATAAACGGGAGACTTTCCGTCGAGGTCCCGAGCGGAGCCGGAGCCTTCGATCTTTCCGTCGGCCCATGCGACAAGAAAGGCTTCGAGCCTGGCCGAGTTCCCTTCATAGCGCCCCTCGAGCGAGGCGTCCCCGGCGGGTATGGCCATGGCGGGGATGCCGGCCGACGGGAGCCATTTGGCGAGCAAGGTCGTGTCGAGGCCGGAGGTTTTGAGCTCGAGGTCGACGTCGATCGCGCGCGCGCCGCCGGCCGCGGGCGAGGAAACGGTGATGTCCCCCTTCGCGTCGAGCAAGGTCCTGCCCGCCGCGGTCAGGGCCGCGTCGAGCTCGGCGACGGGGGCGTCGAGACCGGAGAGCTTCCCCTTCGCGGCCAGCGCGAGGCCCTCCTGCTCGGCGCCGAGGCGGCGGACTTCGACCTTGAACTTGGCCCGGTCCCCGCGCGCGGGATGGACGGTGCCCTCGAAGCTCAGCGCGGCGTCGACGGGGCGCTCCCCCGCCCTGCCCTTGACGCGCGCCGACGCCTCGAGGTCGAAGGGCTCGGAGAGGCTGAAGTCGTCGAGCCGCACGGTCAGGGCCGACGCCGACCAGGCCGCGCCCGCGGCCTGGTCGACGTAGGCCGCCGCCCCGCGGGACACGCGCAGGTGCCGCACGTTGAATTCGGCGGGGGCTTCCTCCGCGGTCTTCGCCGCGGGCGCCGCGGCGGGAGCGGAGGAGGCGAGCGTGTCGAAGTTGAAGGATCCGTCGGCGTTGCGCACGACGCTCACCACCAGCCCGTCGGCCGACGCCGAGGCGACCACGAGCTTGCGCCGCAGCAGGGCCTTCCAGCTCGGGCGCAGGCTGAACGTCTCGACGCTCAGGAAGGTGCCGGCGGCGAAGTCGGGCCTCTCGGAGATCTCGAGGCCCTGCAGGTGCAGGCCGGTCAGGCCCGCGTCGATGCGCGCCAGGCGCACCTCGCGGCCGAGCTGCTTGCGGGCCGTCTCCACGGCGTAAGCGCGCGCCTTCGGCTCCGGGAAGAACGCCTTGAGCGCAAGGAGGGCCGCTCCCGCGGCGAGCAGGATGAGCAGGACGAGCGAGACGGCGACCTTGAGCCAAAGCCTGGCGCGTGCCATGCGGCGATTTTATCACACTTCCTCGTTGCGGCTATGTAATGAAGTCATCCAACTGTTTCCAGAAACAGCTGCAGCGGCTGGCGTGTCGCCTTGACAAGACGCGCCGGCGGGGCCATAATCGATCCATGCGCCACCTCCTCCTCGCCGCCGCGCTGGCCTCGGCCGCGCTGCCCGCCGAAGCCGCCGAGACCTCCTCCTTCTCCTCGCTGTTCAAGCGCGTCTCGTCCTATTTGAGCGCGCCCGTCGTGCGCAAGGCGCCGCGCCACGCCGCGGTGGCCGCCGTGCGCGGCGGCATCCCGACCGATCAGGGCGAGGACCTCGACCAGCTCCTGCTCGACCGCGCGCGCGCTTTGCGCGCGGCGCTGCGGCGGCCCGACGCCTCCGCCGCCGACGAGAACGCCCTGCGTCCGCTCTACGAGGCGCTCGCCGCCTCGCAGTACGTGCAGGCCCTCTCCATCGTGGGCGCGCCCGAGGGGCGCGGCGAGGCCGCCGCCGCCCTCGAGGCCTGGGCCAAGGAGCCGCGCAAGCCCGCCCCGCCCGCCGAGGTCCGCGCCCTGCTCTCCGGGCCCGCCGCGCGCATCGACGATCGCGAGCTCGTGAAGGCCGGGTGGGGCGGCTATGCCCGCCGGCTCGCCGCCTCCCCGGCGCCGGCGCGCGCCGCGGCCCCGGGCTGGACCGCGGGCGAGACCGCGGCCAGGCTCGACGAGACCTTGAAGGGCCTCTCCGACTCGTGGTTGGAAAAAAAGCTTCCGCCGGAAGCGGAAGCCAAGGCCCACCTGCTCGCGGGCCAGGTCTACGCGGCCCTCGCCCAGGCCGACCTCAAGGGCCGCGCCCCCGCCTCCTCCGCCCCCGCCGTCCTCGCCAAGGCCGAGGCCGCCCCCGCCGCGCCGGAGACCGCCGTCGACTTCGACCCCAAGGCCGTCTATCAGAAAGCCGCGCGCTCCGTCGTCCTCATCATCGCCTCGGCCTCCTCGGGCTCGGGAGAGCTCGGCACGGGCTCGATCGTCGACGCCGGGCGCCGCCGCATCCTCACCAACGCCCACGTCGTCATCGCCGACTCCACCCGCAAGCCCTGGTCCCGCGTCAGCGTCTACTTCAAGCCCGCCAAGCTCACGGGCAGCTCCTCGCGCGATCTCGTCGATCCCGTCTCCGCCAAGGTCCTGGCCTGGGACTCCGGCCTCGACCTCGCCTTGCTCGAGGTGGACCGTCTGCCCGCCGGCGCGCCCGCCCTCGCCCTCGGCCATCCCGATCACGTCTCCGTCGGGGACCGCGTCGCCGCGATCGGCCATCCCGAGCAGGGCGGCCTGTGGACGCTCACCACGGGCGTGATCAGCACCGTGCTGGCCGACCTCGGCGGCGTCAAGGGCAAGGACGCCTTCCAGACCGACGCCTCGATCAACCGCGGCAACTCCGGCGGCCCCCTGCTCGACGCCTCGGGACGGCTCGTCGGAGTCAACACCCTCATGTCGCGCAAGGCGGCCGACGGCCTGGCCATCACCTCGGTCAACTTCGCGGTCAAGTCCGACATCGCCAAGCGCTGGCTTTCCGCCCAAGGCGAGGCGCTGGCCTACGGCGCCGCCTCCGCCCCCGTCCTCACCGCGGACGTTCCCGCTCCCGTTCCCGCTCCGCCGCCCGCGGAGGTCAAGCTCGTCGCGGCCGCGCCCTCGGTCTCCGGGACGATCTCCGCCTCTCCCGCCCCCGCGCCGCGCTCCTTCACCGTCGCCAAGCCCGCCGCGCCGCGCGTCATGATCGCCGAAGGCAGGCCGTTCAAGGCGGAAAGCCTCATCGAAGCCGAGATCTCCAAGATGGAGGACCTCGGCGACGAGATGCGCGACGAGATCAGGAGCAAGCTCAAACGATGAACAGCGCCCTCCTCATCCTCGTCCTCCTCGCCGTCCCCGCGTCGGCTCAGCCGCGCAGGAACGTCCTGGAGACCTTGAGCGCGGCCCTCGAATCCGACCGGGGCTACGAACCCGCGGAGCGGGCGGCTCTCATGTCCGCCATCAAGGACCGCTTCGCCGACTACGGCGTCCAGGTCGTCAACCCTCAGCGCGCGAAGGCCATCCCCGTGGTGCTCCACATCCTCACCGAGGGCTCCTTCGACCAGGCGCCCCCCGAGCGCGTCGCCGACGTCGCCTTCGCGGCCTATCAGGCCATGTCGCGCGGCGCCGACCCCGAGGTCGTCGAGGGGGTCGCCCTGTACGGCTACCGCAAGAAAATCTCCGCCGACACCCTCTCCGCCTGGGCCAACGGCTACAAGCAGCTCGTCGACGGCAAGGTCCCCGGCGACGTCGCCGCCGACCTCGTGCGCGTTTCCATGGAGAAGAGCCTCCCCGATTCCGACTTCAACACCTTAAAATGGTCCTTGGTCGACGGCGTTAAAAATGGTTTTGATCCGAAGGACTATGCCAGCTATCTCTTCGGGCACCTGCTCGAGGGCAAAAATGGCCCCGGCCGAATCAGCGCCGATGCCAAGGCGGTCTTCCTGAAGGCCCGCCGCGCCAAAAAGCAGCCCTCCATTCCCGACTACAAGGGCGTCTTCACCAAGTCGCCGCCCCCGCCCCCGGTCTACGTCCCCCCCGCGGTGAAGTCCGCGCTCGTCGAGGTCCCCGTCCTCAAGGAAGTCCGGAATAAGAACACCGACTCCCTGGGACGCCTCGGCCTGGGCATCCCTCGGATGCCGCGCGTCACGGCCCCCAAGCCCGGGCGCCCCGCCCCGCCGCCCGCTCCTCGCGTCGATCCCGAGCCCGTCGCCGTCTCGCCCGGCATCCATAAGCTCTGGCCCGGCCTCGACGCCTCCGCGCGCTCCTATCTGGGCACTCCCTACGTCTGGGGCGGCACCACGCACCAAGGCATAGACTGCTCCGCGCTGACGCAGAACACCTTCGGCGAGAACAAGGTCAGGATTCCGCGCGTCAGCCGCGACCAGTGGAAGACCGGCGACAAGACCGAGACCTTGCGCGAGGGCGACCTCATCTTCTTCAACACCATGGGCGCCGGCGTCTCCCACGTGGGCATGGTCACCGACCCCAAGGCCAAGAAGTTCATACACGCATCCTCGTCCAAGGGCGTGATGGTCGCCGACCTCGACAACAAGTGGTTCGGCCGGCGCTACCTAGGCGCGCGCCGCGTCGTTCCCTGATCCGTCAATATAACTCGCACCGGTGCGAGTTCCGCCTTTGAGGGCAAAACGAAGACAGGGCCACGCGGCGAGCGTGCCCGACGTGCCGACCAAGGACAAGATCACCATCGCGGCGTACGCCCCGTGCGCGGCGCTGAGGCTCTCGTACAAGCGCCCGCCGAGCGTGTTCGACGCCGACGCGGCGATATTGAACACCGCCATGTACGCCGCGAACACCGTCGCCTCCGCGCCCTCGGGGCAGGACTTCGCCGCCAGGTCCATCCACGCCAGCCGGAACACGACCCCCGACAGGCTGAACAGCACGGTCAGGATCAGGATCGAGAGCGGCCCACGATAGAACAGATACAAGAGCGTCAGCGGCGCGCCGAGCCAGATCGACGCCCGCGCCACCTTCTCCGTCCCCCCTCCGGTCAGGCGCGCGAACAACGCCGCTCCCGCCAGCCCGGCGAGCCCCCCCGCCGTGGACAAGCCTCCGATGAAGATCGGCGACAGGTGCAGCGCCTCGCTCTGATAATAAAACTGAGCCGTGCCGAGAAACGGGCTGAAGCTCCAAAGAAAGATCCCCAGCGCCACGGCCCAGGCCTTCGGGTCGCGGAACATCCCGGTCAAGCCGCTCCAGCCGCGCGCGGCCGTCTCCTTCACGTCGCCGACCCCCGACTCGTCGAGCCACCCCGCCGACCACGCCGTCAGCAGCGGGAAAATCGCGGTCAGCACGAACACCCACCGGTACGGCGCGTGCTGGGCCAGCCACCCTCCGCCGAGCCCGGTCACGATCAGCGTCCCATAAAGCGTCCCGATCGACACCGCTTGGTACATCCCGGTCTTCCCGCGCTCCTTGCCTCGCTCCACCATGACGCCGTCGCAGACCACGTCGGACAGCACGAAGCCGACGTTCACCAAGATCAGCAAGGCCAGCGCGGCGAGGTAGTTGGGTTCCTTGAGCCCGGCCAGGAGCAGCCAGCCTAGAGAGGTCAGCAGAGACACCGCGATCAGGTGCGGCGCGCGCCTCTTCCCCGCCCACGGCAGAAAATCCGTCAGCACGCCGAACAGCGGCTTGATCGTCAGGGGCAAGGTCATCCACGCCACGAACATCGCGGCCTGGCCCGCTCCGAGGTTCAGGGCGTCCTTCAGGTAGTACGACACCGGCTCGTAGGCGAGCCCGCCCATGCCCTGCGCGAAGTAGTTCACGGCGAAGAACAGGTATATCTTGTCGCGCTTCACGCGCTATCCGCAGGAGGACGAGCTTTGGTCTTCTTTGCCCGGGAACCAGGGCATCACGATCACGTCGACGCCCATGTCCTTGACCGCCTTCTCCGTCTCCGGGTCGGGCAGCTTCTGGTCGTAGCCGAGCACGAGGATGTCGGGGTTCTCCTTCTTCATCGTCTCAGCGAAGCTCTCCGGGTTGCCGATCACCACCTTGTCGGCGATGCCCAGGGCCTCGACCCACTTCTTCCTCTGCACGGCGGGGACGGCGTTGGGCTTGCGGTTGTGCGCGTCGTTGGAGAGCACGACGACGAGGGAGTCGCCCAGGACGCGGGCGGAGCGCAGGAGGCGGACATGCGCGGCGTGGACGCGGTTGAAGCAGCCCGCGGCGAATACGATCACGGGCTTTTTCAGGGCTTTTTGGCCGGCTCGTCTTTCTTGGGGGCATCGTCGTCGTCGATGCCTTCCTTCAGGCCCTTCTTGAACAAGTTCATGGCCCGTCCGCACTGCTTCGCGAACTCAGGAATCTTGCTGGGTCCGAAAAGGATCAGCGCGACGACGGCGATGATGACGATTTCCGTGGTTCCGAGACCGCCCATAACGTTCCTCCGAGGTACAAAGACATTTTACCATTATTCGGGTTGGGGTGGCTTGGACCTCGACTATGAATGTTGAACGGAAACTGTTTCCGGAAACAGTCAACTGACGGTGCCGTCAGGTGAGTATCGCATAAGCGGCCGTATTAGCTAAACTGCCCCGCCGCTTTTGAACTCGGTCCTGGCCCGAGTCAAAATGAAATTCTCATGACCTACCTGATCATCTGCGCCGTCGCCCTGCTCGCCTCGGGCCTGACCTTCTTTTCCGGCTTCGGCCTCGGGACCCTGCTCCTGCCCGCCTTCTCCCTATTCTTCCCCGTCAGCGAGGCCGTCGCCTTGACCGCCGTCGTGCACGGCCTCAACAACCTCTTCAAGCTTTTCCTCGTCGGACGCCACGCGAACCGCAAGGTCCTCCTGACCTTCGGTCTGCCCGCCATCGCCGCGTCCTTCGCCGGGGCCGCCTTGCTCCTGTGGCTGTCGGCCATCCCCCCCGTCGGCGGCTACGAGGCCTTCGGAAGGCTCTGGCTCGTGATGCCCGTCAAGCTCGTCATCGGCTTCCTGCTCCTCGTGTTCGCCGCCATCGAGGTCGTTCAGGACTTCTCGGCTATGACCTTCGGCCCGCGCTACATGGCGCTGGGCGGTTTGCTCAGCGGGTTCTTCGGGGGCCTCTCCGGCATGCAGGGGGCCCTGCGCTCCGCCTTCCTGGTGCGGGCCGGCCTCTCGAAAGAGGAGTTCATCGCCACCGGGGTCGTCATCGCGTGCCTGATCGACGCCTCGCGCATCAGCGTCTATGTGAAATCCGGGTCCTTCGCGAACGGAGACCGCGACTACTGGCTGCTCGTCGCCGCCGTCCTGTCCGCCTTCCTCGGAGCTTTCCTGGGAAGCCGCTATCTCAAGAAGCTCACGATGCAGGGCATCCAAAGGCTCGTGGCCGCGATGCTCGCGGCGTTGGCGATCGGTTTGATGGCCGGAATCCTATAAATCCACCCCGGTCGCATGGAACAATTCGGGCCCCTCGATCGTATGTATAGTGCTGAGGAACTCCCGCCCCCTGCCGCCCTCCCGCCCCTTTCGATGGGCACCGCCCATTGAATTGTATAGACATTCGTATTACACTATACCGAGATGACCGATCTGAGTTGGTCATCGTCGAAGAGCGAGGAGCTCAAGATCAAGCGCGGCGTCTCTTTTGAGGACATCATCCTCGCGAGGCTTGTCGGGGCGAAGGACCATCCGAGCCGCTCGAATCAGAGCATCCTTCTCTTCGAGCTCGAAGGGCACATATGGGTCGTGCCTTACGTGATCCGTGATGAAGAAATATTCCTGAAGACGCTGTTTCCCAGCCGGAAATACACGAAGCTTTGGAGAATGGGAGCTCTCGAATGAAGAAGTCGCCATTGAGCCGTTCCGAGAAGGCCATAGAGAACGCGCTGCTTCGCGGCGAATACCGCCCCGCCAAACCCGCCGAGGTGGCCGCCATCGCGGCGGCCATCGCGCGAAGGAAGAAGAACGCCGTGCTCAATATCCGGGTCAACCGGGAGGATCTCGCGAGCATCAAGCGCAAGGCCAAGCACCTCGGGGTTCCTTATCAGACCCTCGTCTCCGAACTGATCCATCATTACGCGGCCTAGCGCCGGCCTTGCTCCGGGGCGCGTACAACGCTAGAATCGCGAGATGAAACGCTTTCTCCCCTTATACCTGCTCCTCGCCGCCGCCTGCAACCAGCCCGTCGCGGCCGGCGCCGCCGCGGGCAAAGCCCTGTTCAACCAGTCCGGCTGCGCGTCCTGCCACAAGGTCGGCGACATGGGCAGCGCCGTCGGGCCCGACCTGACCATGGTCGGCCTGCGCCACAGCCCGGAGTGGCTCGAGCTCTATATCAAGGACCCGCAGGCCTGGAAGAAGGACACTCTGATGCCCAACCGGCGCATGTCGGACGAGGCGCGCAAGGCCATCGTCGAGTACCTGTCCATGCTCAAGGGCCAGGACTGGGGCGAAGGCGAGCGCCCCTGGGACAAGCCTTCCCTAATAAAGAACCCCGTCGCCCGGGGCCGCGTGCTCTACAACCGCGCCGGCTGCGCCGGCTGCCACGGCATCGACGCCGTGGGCGGCTATCCCAACAATAACGTGAAGGGCGGCCTGATCCCCCCGTTGAACAAGGCCGTCGAGGGCTTCACCAAGGCGGAGCTGATCAAGAAGATCAAGGCGGGGGTGCCCGAGCCGCAGAGGGACGACCCGAAGGGGCCGGCGCCTATGATCCGCATGCCCGCGTGGGGCGAGGCGCTCGACGAGAGCGAGCTCGACGCCGTGGCGTCTTACCTCCTGAGCCTCGCCTCGGGCGAGAAGGCCGACTTCTAGGCGTCAAAGGACGCTCACGCGGCGGCTATGCCCCGCGCCCGGGGACGGGCGCTAGAATAGGGGCATGCCGGCCGCCCTCGCCGCGATCCTGCTCGCCTTCGCCGCGGACGCCGCGGCGGAGCCGATCGTCGACGTTTTCCCCCGTTCGGAGCAGGTGTTTCAGCAGCTGAAGGCGGACCCGCGCGCGATCGCCCTCGGGGCGTCGTATTATCGCCTGGAAGGACGGGACCGCTCCGATGTCGCGCTGGGACACAGCTGGGGCATGACGCGATGGCGCTCGAGCTCGCGGGCGTGGACCTGGCAGTGGAACATCGAGGCGATGGCGTATTCGAGGTTCACCTTGAGCGGGGAGCTGAACTCGTTCGAGACCGTGGATTTCTTCGGGAACCTGCCGGTGGCGGTCAGACGAGGAAAATTCTCGGCGCGCGCGATGCTCTTCCACGAGAGCTCCCACCTCGGCGACGATTATATCCGGAGAACCGGCGATCAGGGCTTCCGCTATTCGATCGACGGACTGCGCCTGACCTTATCCCACGACCTGACGGGCTGGGCGCGCGCGTACGCCGGCGGGTCGTACCTGCTTCATACGGTGCCGGACCCAGCGCGCAAGTCGGCGCAGGCGGGCGTGGAGCTGACGTCGGGGAAGCTGGGGTGGTCCAAGATGTATCCGCTGAAGCTGTTCGCGGCCCAGGACCTGCAGTTCAAGGAGGCGATGGGGTACCGGACGAACTCCAGGACCTTGGCGGGCGTGATCATCGGCTTCGACAGCGTGCCGCGCGCGATGCGGATCTACGCCGGCCGGTTTGAAGGATACTCCGCCTTCGGCCAGCTGTACCGGAGGAAGGAGAGCTACACCGACGTCGGCGTCAGCTTTCATTTCTAGAAGTAGGCGTGCAGGCCGAGCCCGGCCTCCTCGACGATGTCGGCGAAGAACTGCCCGTTGGGGTCGCGGCCGCGGTAGTACTGGAGGAGCAGCTGCAGGCGGCGCGTCCTCATCAGGAGGTTCTGCATCTGGACGCCCGCGCGCAGGGAGACGCCGGTGGTCTCCCAGCCGTGCTGCTGCCACTTTTGAAGGTCCGCCGCCGCCAGCGGGCGCAGGAGGCCGCGGGCGAACAGCGGGCCGAGCCATTCGCCTCCGAGCTGGAAGAACAGGGGCTTGATCTCGGGCGGGTGCTTGCGGATCATGGAGCCGCCGCCTCCGTAGGCGCGCAGGCCCCGGTCGAAGTCGTAGGAGAGCTTGGCGTCGAGCGCCTCGTAGCTCAGGTTCACGCGCGCAATGTCCCGGTTGGCGATGACGAACTCGTCGCCGAGATGGGTGCTGACGTGGAAGAGCCGGTACATTCCGGTCCACCGCCCGCGGCGCCAGGTGTAGGGGAAGCCGACGATGAAATCGGTGTTGATGAGCTCCTGGGACTCGGTCTGCACGTCCCAGATGGTGAACACGGCGGCCTGCAGGCCGAACTGCCATCTTTCGCCGTCGCGGCTGCCGGCGAAAGGGAAAGATTCCCCGAAGGTCGCCGCCCACAGCGCGCGCGCGCCGGGGCGGCGGAAATATTTCTGCATGGCCCCGGAGAAGGCCGGCCAGCGGGGGTCGGCCGAGAGCGGCTGGAAGATCAGGGTCCGGGGAAACGCCTCGGCGGCGCGGACGGGAGCGGCGAGGACGAGGAGGAGCAGAGGCAAAAAATGGCGGGGCATCGGCGCTAGAATAGCACCCTCGGGGAGCGGCCCGATATTGCCGCCGCGCGTCATTTTGGTAACTATAAATTTAATTCGGCGTGAATTGGACTTTTTGTTGCATGTCTTTGCGCCCTCCGCGTCCTCTTTGATAGAATCAGCCCGCGCAGAAAATTCATCTGAGAGGATCGAATGGGACAATACGGATGGTCGCTGCCGGTCGCCGCTTCGAGCTACGCCGGCAAGATCGACTTCGGCATCTGGCTGATCCACGCGGCGATGCTCGGCATCTTCATGCTGTGGGGCGCCTTCTTCGTCTATCTGCTCGTCAAGTTCCGCGCGCGCCCGGGGCACCGCGCCGAGCGCGAGGATCATGATGAGACTCCGGCGCATATCTCGGTGCCGGACTCGTTCTCCAAGTTCCCCTTCGCGCAGCTGCTGTACAAGAATCGCAGCGAGCTGAAGTCCCTGATCCCGGACATGGTCATCATGACCTTCGAGATCGCGCTGATCCTGTTCTACGCGATCCCGGTCTGGAGCAGCATCAAGATGAGCGTGCCCGACGTCAAGGACCCGGTCCGCCTGGAGATCGTCTCCGAGCAGTTCGGCTGGAACGTCCATTACGCGGGCCCCGACGGGAAGCTCGGCGGGCGCAAGAGCACGCTCGTGCACTTCAGCAACCCGATCGGCCTCGACCTGGAGGACCCGGCGTCGGCCGACGACGTCGTCATGGGCAACGAGCTGCGCCTGCCGGTGGACCGGACCGCCGTCATCGACCTCCTGTCGAAGGACGTGATCCACAGCTTCTTCGTCCCCGAGTTCCGCATCAAGCAGGACGCGGTGCCGGGGCTCAGCATCCCGGTCTGGATCACGCCGACGAAGATCGGAAAATACGAGCTCACCTGCGCCCAGCTGTGCGGCTTCGCCCACAGCCTGATGCGCGGCGACGTTTACGTGCAGACCCAGGAGGAGTACGACGCCTGGTACCAAAGCCGCCGCGCGCAGGTCCCCGCGGCGGCCGCGCCGACCGACCCCTCGGAGGAGTTCTAGATGAGCCACGATCCCCACGGCAGCGCCGAGCACCATCCCCTGACGTTCTGGGATCGGTACGTCTTCTCCGTCGACCACAAGGTCATCGGCCTGCAGTACCTGATCACCTCGTTCATCTTCCTGCTGGTGGGCTTCGCCTTGATGGGACTGATGCGCTGGCAGCTCGCGTGGCCGGGCACCCCCATCCCGTTTTTCGGAGCTCTTTTTCCGGCCGACCTGGCGCCCAACGGCGTGATGAGCGGCGAGTTCTACAACTCGCTGGGCGCCATGCACGGCACCATCATGGTGTTCCTCGGGGTCGTGCCGCTCGCGGTCGGCGCCTACGGCAACTACGTGCTGCCGCTGCAGATCGGCGCGCCGGACATGGCCTTCCCGCGCATGAACATGATGTCCTACTGGACCTATCTGCCCGGCGGCATCCTGATGCTGGCCTCGTTCCTGATGCCCGGGGGTGCGGCGCAGTCCGGCTGGACCTCGTACCCGCCCCTGTCGATCATCAACCCCGGCCAGACGGTGTGGCTGCTGTCGATGGTCATCCTGATCACGTCGTCGCTTTTGGGCGCGATCAACTTCCTGGTCACGACGATCAACATGCGCGCGCCGGGCATGAGCCTGTGGCGCATGCCGGTATTCGTCTGGGCCCAATTCGTGACCTCGGTGCTGCTCCTGCTCGCGTTCCCCCCGCTCGAGGCGGCCTCGATCCTGCAGCTGATGGACCGGGTGTTCCATACGAGCTTCTATATGCCCAAGGACCTCGTCATCCTCGGCCAGGCGTACGCGGGCTCGGGCGGCGGGCAGCCCCTGCTGTGGCAGCACCTGTTCTGGTTCCTGGCGCACCCCGAGGTCTACGTCCTCGTCCTGCCTCCCATGGGCATAGTCGCCGAGATCATCGCCAACAACACGCGCAAGCCGCTGCACGGCTACAAGACCTTGGTGCTCTCGATGGTCGCCATCGGCGTGATGAGCTTCATGGTCTGGGCGCACCACATGTTCATCTCCGGCATGAGCGCGTCGCTGGGCAACTTCTTCCTCGTGACGACGATGATCATCTCGGTCCCCTCGGTCGCGATCCTGACCTGCCTCATCTTCTCGCTCAAGGGCGGCTCGATCCGCTACAACGTGCCGATGCTCTTCGCGCTGGCGTTCCTGCCGCTGTTCGGCATCGGCGGCCTGACGGGCCTGCCGCTGGGCCTGACCGTGACCGATATTTACCTGCACGACACCTATTACGTGATCGGCCACTTCCACTTCGTCGTGGTCACGGGCTCCATCATCGCGCTGATGGGCGGGACCTACTACTGGTTCCCCAAATGGTACGGGCGGAAGATGAACGACACGCTCGGCCTCGTTCATTTCTGGGGCACGACGGTCACGATGTGCGGAATCTTCCTGCCGATGCTGTTCATGGGGATGGCCGGGGCGTCGCGCCGCCTGTACGATCCGACGGCGCAGCTTCACAACCTGCCGGTGCAGGGCTGGAACGTGGTGGCCACGTATTCGGCCTACCTCCTCGCGCTGTTCCAGCTCCCGTTCATCTACAACTTCTTCAACAGCATGTGGCGCGGCGAGAAGACGCCGGAGAACCCGTGGCAGGCCACGACGCTCGAGTGGGCGTGCCCGTCGCCTCCGCCGCACGGCAACTTCGAGAAGACCCCGACGGTGTACCGCGGCCCTTACGAGTATTCCATCCCCGGACGCAGGGACGACTTCTGGATGCAGTCGGACAAGAACTAACATGAGCCAACCCCATAACCCCGCCGCCTTCATGAACAACCCGGACACGCACAGCGGCGTCACGAACGCGAAGCTCGGCGTGTGGCTGTTCCTCGCCTCCGAGATCATGCTGTTCGCGACCTTGTTCACGAGCTACATCGTCCTGCGCATGGCCTCGACCTCCTGGCCGTGGGGCTGGGACGTGCTCAACGTCCCGCTGGCGACGCTGAACACGGTCATCCTGATCTCGTCGTCGGTGACCATCGTGATGGCGTACGCGAAGGCCTACGACAAGGACAAGGGCGGCTTCCAGAAGTGGATGGCGGCGACGATCCTGCTCTCGCTGGCGTTCCTCGTCGTCAAGGCTTTCGAGTACGGCCACGAGTTCGGGCTCGGCATCGGGCCGCACACGAGCGTCTTTTACGCGATATACTTCACGATGACGGGCCTGCACGGCATCCACATCCTGGGGGGCATCGCGGTCAACTCCGTGCTGCTGTACATGAGCACGGCGGACGGCCATTGGAAGAACCCTCTGTTCCTCGGACGCGTCGAGGGCGCCGGGCTGTACTGGCACTTCGTCGACATCGTCTGGATCTTCCTTTTCCCGGCGCTTTATCTGCTTTAGGAGGCGATCATGTCCACGCATACCGACGCCGCGACGCACGACGGGCACCGCCCGAACGTGGCGCTCTACGTCAAGGTCTTCGCCGCGCTGATGGCGCTGACCTTGGTCACCGTCGCGGTCTCGAAGATCCATCTTCCACCCGCCCAGGCGATCGCCCTGGGGCTGTTCGTGGCCCTGATCAAGGCGGGCCTCGTCGCGGCGCTGTTCATGCACCTCTGGGGCGAGAGCAGGCTCATCCACAAGGCGCTCTGGATCACCGTCGGCTTGGCCGCGGTCCTGATCCTGCCGATCCTCGACTTCGTCCTGATCTCCGGCCGGATCACGAGCCCGGCCGACGTCGCCAACCAGCATCCCGCCGGGCACGCCGAGCCGGCGAAGGCGGGGCACTGACATGTCCCTGAAGATCTTCCACCGCTTCTTCGTCGTGCTGTGCCTGTTTCTTTTCTCCTTCACCGGCTATTGGGCGTCGGGCGGCAACGCGACCGCCCTCGTGACGCCTTGGCTCGTGTGGGCCAGCGCCGCCGGCGCCGCCGCCGTCGCCGGCTATTTGGTCTGGCACGTACGAAAGGTTCACCTGCCCGCATGAGAGCCCTGGGGGCCGCCGCCTTTCTCGCCGCTTCGCCCGGCTCCGCCGCGGCCTGCGCGGTGTGCTTCGGCGGCTCCGCTTCCAATAAGGGCCTTCTCGACGGCATCTGGTGGGGCATCGTCGTGCTCCTGACGGTCACGATGCTCATGGTCGGCGGCATCGGCTGGCTCCTGTACAAGGTCGAGAAGGACCGCCCGGCGGACGAGCACGGAGGATGAGCGCCTTGACCGCCCGCCCGCCCCGTCCCGGCGCCCGCGCCGCCTCCGGCGACGCGCTCTATGCCGCGTGGGCCAAGGCCGCGGCCGCCGCGGCCTTCTTCCTGTTGTTCGCGGGCGGGATGGTGACCTCGACGGGGTCCGGGCTCGCGGTCCCCGACTGGCCGCTTTCCTTCGGCGGCATGAACCCGCCCATGGTCGGCGGCATCTTCTACGAGCACGGCCACCGCCTGTTCGCGGGCGGCGTGGCCGTGATGACCTTCGTCCTGCTGCTTCTCTCCCGCCGGCCCGCCGTTCCGGCCGGAGCCCGCGTCGCGACGCTGATCGCCTCGGCCGGCATCCTTCTCCAGGCCCTGCTCGGCGGCTTGACGGTCCTGCTCAAGCTCCCGCCCGCCGTTTCCATTTCCCACGCCTGCCTGGGACAGGGCGTCTTCCTCATCCTGCTCGCCGCCGCGGTCCTCGCCGTTCCCGGCACGACGTTCGGGCCGGGCTACTCCCGCGTGTTCCGGTTCTCCGTCCTGGGCCTCGGCGCCGCCTACCTTCAGCTTGCCCTCGGCGCGCTCGTCAAGCACACGGGCCAGGGACTGGGCTGGCACATCCTGTGGGCCTGCTCCGTCGTCGTTCTGGCCGTTCTGGCCTGCTTCACCGCTTTTCGTTCCCGCGCCGCGGTCCTCAAGGGCCCGGCGCTGCTCCTCGCCGCCGCGGTGCCCCTCCAGCTGGCCCTCGGCCTCTTCGCCATGCTCGTGCGCGTGGACTCGACCGTCGTCCTCGGCTTCCGCGAGGCCGCCGCCTGGCGCACCGCCCACCTGTCCGGCGGGGCCCTGACCTTGGCCGCCTTCCTTCTGCTGGCCCTCCGGTCGCGCCGGACCGCGGAGGCGCCGTGAAGGTCTATCTCCAGCTCGCCAAGCCCCGCATCGCGCTCATGGTCGCGCTGACGGTTTGGCTCGGCTGGGCGCTGGCCGGCGGCAAGACGACAGCCTCCCTGCTCCTCGTCACTTTGGGGGCGTCCTTGGCCGCCGCCGCCTGCGGAGCGCTCAACCAGCGGCTGGAGATCGTCGAGGACGGGCTCATGAACCGGACGAAGAACCGCCCGCTGCCGACGGGGCGGATCTCCCCGCGCGCCGCCCTCGCCTTCGGCCTCGTCCTCGCGGCCGCCGGCCCGGCCATGGTCTGGGCCGCCGGCGGCGCGCTGGCCGGGGCGCTCACGGCAGGCACCATCCTGGTGTACGTCCTCGTCTACACCCCCCTGAAGAAGGTCACGCCGCAGACCACGTGGATCGGCGCCGCCGCGGGGGCCACCTCCCCCCTGATCGGCTGGACTGCGGCCGGCGGACCTCTTGATGAACGCGCCTTCACCTTGTTCGCGATCCAGTTCCTCTGGCAGATTCCGCATTTCCTCGCGCTGTTCTGGATCTATCGCGAGGAGTACGCGCGCGCCGGCTTCAAGGTGATGCCGGTCGTGCACCCGGGCGGGGGCACGACCGCCATCCAGATCGCCGTCCATTCCTTCACCTTGCTGCCGGCCACGATCGCGCCCTCGCTCGTCGGCCTGGCCGGCCCGGGCTACGCGATCGGCGCCTTCGCCGTCTCCGGCTCCTTCCTGCTGCTCGGCCTGCGCGCGAGCTGGACGATGACCGTCGCCGACAACCGCCGCCTGTTCCTGGCTTCTCTCGCTTTTCTACCGCTCATCTTCGGCATGATGCTCTTCGGAGGCGTCTGACATGAATCGCTGGCTTATACCCGCTTTGGTCCTCTCCCTCGCCGCCTGCTCCCCGCAGGCCGAGCTCACCGATCCCGTCGCCCGCGGCGAGCGCGACTTCAACGGCCTCGGCTGCGTGAAGTGCCACGTGATCGGCGACAAGGGCAACGACTGGGGCCCCGACCTGACCAACCTGGGCTTTCGCAAGTCCGCGGACTGGATCGATCATTGGCTCAAGGATCCGCACGCCTGGAACCCGAAGACGGTCATGCCCAACTTCAACCTGAAGGACAACACGCGGGCGGACCTCGTCGCCTACCTGTCCGCGCAGAAGGGCCAGGCCTGGAGCGTCAAGCCGTGGGAGACCGAGAGGGCGAAGGCCCTGCCCGCCTCCGAGCGCGGCCGGATCGTCTTCAACTCCGTCGGCTGCGTGTCCTGCCACGCCAAGGACGGCTACGGCGGCTACCCGAACAACAACGTCGCCGGCGGCCTCATCAGCTCGCTGACCAAGGTCACCGAGGGCTACAGCAAGACCGAGCTGCACGACAAGATCAAGCACGGCGTCGTTCCCATCCCCAGCGACTCGAACGCGCCGGCGCCCATGCTCCAGATGCCGAAGTGGGGCGATCAGCTCAGCGCCGGGGAGATCGACCTGCTCGTCGAGTACCTCTACTCCCTGGCCCCGAAGAGCGCCGGGCCGGCCTCCGAAGACGACTTCTAGCGCTTAAGACGCTTGCGCAGCGCGTCGACGTAGGCGTTGGGGCCCAGCGCCCGCAGCGCGGGAGTGTCCTGGCGGGCGAACACCTTGCGCGCCCGCTCCGGCCTTCCCGCGGCGAGCTCGGCCTCGATGACGGCCCATTGGTCGCCCGGCCAGTCCTCGAGGCCTCCGGGCGAGCGCAGGACCCGCCCGTCGCGCACGAAGCGCGTCCAGATGAAGTCGAGCGTGCGCCGCGCGTGGGCCTTCTGGGCGGGGCTGGCCTGAGGGGAGAGCAGGACGGCGCGGGCCATGTCGGCGTTGGGCCCCGAGAACAGGCGGCGGTCGACCTCGGGCAGGCCCGACCTTCGGCGTCCGCCGTCGTCCTTGGCGAAGTAGGAGTATCCTTCTTCGATGCGGCCGTCGGGGAGAGGAACCTCCCCCATGACGGAGGAGGCGTAGCCGCCGCCGGGAAGCGACATGAAGGACTCCACGAAGCGCAGGACGGCCGCGGCGCGCGCGGCGTCGGTGGACAGGACGACGGCGGCCTGGTCGGCGAGGATTTTGGCGTATTCGGCCGGGGAGCGATGCACCCCGCCCCAGACCGGGTCGTCGGGCCCGGGGGCGGGCTCGGGGCGGCGCCGGACGGCCTCGAGACGCCGCCGGGCGTCGGCCGCGAAGCCGTCCGCCTTGGCGGGATCGGCCTTGATCGTGCTCGCGATCAGCCCCGCCCACGGGAGAAAGAGCTTGGACGTGAGCCGCGCCGCGCCCGCCAACGGCCGCCCGTCGGGATGGATCAGGGCCGTCGTCGGCCAGGCGCCCACGCCGTACATGAACGCCAGGTCGGGCCGCTCGTCCGCGTCCGCGCGCGTCGCCGCGAGGTTCGCCGCGATCCATTTCGCCGTTCTCGGGTCGGCGTAGGCCGTCTCCTCCATGAGCCTCGCCTCGCGCGACCAGACCGGCGACAGGTGCAGCAGCACGAGCTTATCCTGCGTCTTCGCCCGCGACAGCGCGCCCGGATAGAACTCGCCGAACTCCACGAGAGGCTTCGACGGCGTCCGGTAGGCCGGGGCCTTCCCGCGGCCCCAGCCCCCGGTCATCCACGACGGAAAAACTCCGGGGCTGATCGCGATAAGACCGGCCGCCAGGGCGCAAAGCGACATGATCCCGCCGAGGATCATCATCACGAGCGCATGAGTGCGCTTGGATTTAAGCTTCTGTTCTTCCGTTCGGTTGTCGGCCATAAATCAGCTCAAGCGAAGGCGCAGTTCGTCCGCCGTTTCGATCGGAAGTCCGCAAGCGCGGTCGACGCATAGGTAGGCTCGTGCGCGGGTCCCTTCGGAGAACTCCTTGACGATCGGTATCGTCGTAAAAAACGCCGCCCGGTCGCCTTTCCGATAGGCGGCGAAAACGAGCCCCGGTCGGATCTTTTCCCGAGCGACGCCGGCAAGTTCCGTTCCTCCCGGCAGATCCACGTCGGCGATGATCAAGGTCGTTCGTTTCCCCGCCGCCCTGTCCCAAGCGGCCAAAAGGAAAGGCATCGCGAGCGGCCGCGAAGATAAGGATGGCCCAAACCGTTCTAAGGTTTCGTCCGCGAAGCGGCCAAACCGCTCCTCGCCCGTCAAATCGTAAAGCCTCAAGCAAACGTCGACCATCACCGAGCTCGCCGCCGGCTCCACCCCGTCATGATTCTCGATCGCCCGCGTGAACAATTCGCCGCCGTCATTTTGCCCCGTCTGAAAGAGCCCCCCGCCGTCCGCCGCGAAGCGGCGAATGGTTTCCAGCGCGAGGCCGTTCGCCCAAGCGAGATCGCCGGGCTTGAACGAGGCCTCATACAGCGCCAGCATCCCGTACGCCATGTTCGCGTAATCATCCGCCATGCCGTTGACCGCCTTCTCCCCGTCGCGCCATCGTCGCCACAAGGCCTTCCCGTCAGGCGACGATAATTCGCGCCTCACGAAGTCCGCCGCGCCCTCGGCGAGTCCGAGATATTCAACGTTGCCGGTCACCGCATACGCCCGCGCCAGCCCCGCTATCGCGAGCCCGTTCCACGAGGCGAGGATCTTGTCGTCCAGCGAAGGCCGCGGCCGTTTGGCCCTTTCCTCGAACAATTTCGCCCGCGCCTTCGCCGCGGCCCCCTCCGGCATCGCCCCCGGGTCCTTCTCGTACAGCACGCATTTCCCGGCAAATTCGCCGTGCGGATCCGCCAACGCGTTGGACCCCTCGACCACGCCGTACCTCGCGCAGAAGCCTTCCGCGTCCCCGCCTAGGATGCCCACGATCTCGGCTTTACGCCAAAGGTAGAACGCTCCCTCCGCCTTATGCCCGTGAGGCTCGTCGTAAGGCAGGCTGTCCGCGTCCTCCGCCGAGCAGAACCCTCCGCCGGGCGCCCGCAGATCCCGCTTGAGATACTCCACCGTCCGTTCCAGGGCCCGTAAAAGCTCCCCGTCGCTCGAGACGTTCACCGCGTCCGCCAGGCACTCGACCAACTGCGCGTTGTCGTAGAGCATCTTCTCGAAGTGCGGCACCCGCCACGCGTGATCCGTCGAATACCGTGCGTAGCCGCCTCCGAGCTGATCGAAGATGCCCCCTCGCGTCATCGCCCGCAAGGTCTCCACCGCCATGGTCCGGGCGTCGGCGCTCCCCGTTCGCGCGCATCTCCGGAGCAGGAACCGGATGTTCGCCGGCATCGGGAACTTCGGCGCCTCCCCGAAGCCCGCGTGCTCCGCGTCGAAGGACGCCCGCAGATTGCGCTCCGCGGCCTCGAGCGCCGCTTCCTCGGGCCGTCCGCGCGCCTCGTCCGGAGCCGTGGCGTACGCCGTCACGGCCCGCGCCAGCCCCCGCGCGTCGTTCTCGATGTCGGCGCGCCTTTCCTTCCAGAGAAGGGCCAGGCGCTCGAGCAGAGCCGCCCACGACGGCCGTCCATAGCCCGGGTCCGGCGGGAAGTAGGTCCCCCCGTAGAAGGGCTTGAGGTCCGGCGTCAGGAAGACGTTCAGCGGCCAGCCCCCCTGCCCGGTCATCGCCTGGACCGCTGTCATGTACACCTTGTCCACGTCGGGACGTTCCTCGCGGTCGAGCTTGACGCAGACGAAGTGGCGGTTCATGACCTCGGCGACGGCGGGCACCGAGAAGCTCTCGTGCTCCATGACGTGGCACCAATGGCAGGTCGAGTAGCCGATCGAGAGCAGGATCGGCTTGTCCTCGGCCTTGGCCCGGGCGAAGGCCTCGGGACCCCACGGATACCAGTCCACGGGATTGTCCTTGTGCTGGAGCAGGTACGGGCTTTTCTCGGCGGCGAGACGGTTGCCCATCAGCGGCCGCCGAGCGCGGCGCCGGCCCGGAACAGCGCCAGGCCCGCCGCGACGCTCATGAGCGCGTAGCCCCCGCCGCGCAGGGGTGCCGCGCGCAGGAGGGCGTCGAGCTCCAGGATCATGGCGGAGAATGTGGTGAAGGCGCCGCAGAAGCCCGTCATGATCAGCATGCGGCCGTGGGTCCCGCCGAAGCCGCGCTTGGCGGCCGCCGCGTTGAAGAACCCGACGAGCAGGCAGCCGCTGAGGTTGACCGCCAGGGTCCCCCACGGCAGCCAGCCCCCGAACAGGCGGAACAGCCCCGCCGATAGGGCCCAGCGCGCCAGCACGCCCGCGGCCCCTCCCGCCAGCAGCGCGCCCATGCTCTCGATCATGGAGCCATTCTATCATCCCCGACGGGCGAATGATATAATCCCCCATGGCGGTCGACAAAAGGTTCGTCCTCACCGGCGCGAAAAGGGTCCTGGACTCGCGGCCCATGTACGCCCAGGTCGTCGTCACCGACGACTGCAACCTGACCTGCTCCTACTGCGACGAGTACACCCCGGGCGCGCCCATCATCCCGCTCGAGACGATGAAGGCGAGGATTGACAAGCTGGATGAATTGGGAGTGCTCGTCTACGATTTTCTGGGCGGCGAGACCATGATGCACCCGGACATCGCGGAGCTGGTGCGCCACGTCAAGTCCAAGCGCGGCGGCTCCAACCTGGCCACCATCATCACGAACGGGTTTTTGCTGACCAAGAAGAATATCCTCGATCTCAACGAGGCCGGTCTGGATTTCATGCAGGTCTCGGTCGATACCCTCCATCCCACCGACTGGTCGGATAAGTCGTTGAAGTCCGTCCTGCCGAAATTGAAGCTGTTGGCCGAGACCGCCAAATTCCAGGTCGAGATCCAATCGGTTCTCAATGAAGAGAACCTCCACAACTACGATGAATTCCGATCTACTTTGAAAGACCTGCCCTTTGCCTTCGGATTTTCCATTATGCACGGCAAAGGCGGGCAAATCGCCATCAAGGGCGAGAAGTATCTCGCGCTGCTCGACAAGTACGGCGTCTTCGAGGGCGTGAACTTCTACGGCGAGCACCTCAAGGAGATGCTCGCGGGCGACTTCTCCCGCCCCTGGAAGTGCCTCGGCGGCTTCAAGTTCCTATACGTGACCGCCGCCGGCTCGATCCAGTGGTGCGCCCAGCAGCGCGGCGTCGCCTTCGACCTCATGACCGCGACCCCCGAGCGCCTTCGCACCAACGACGTCCACAAGCCCTGCGAGCCCGGCTGTTCCTTGGGCTGCGTGCGCATGGTCTCCCACACCCTGGGCGAGCCCCTGAAAACCTTCGGCGCCAGCGTCAAGCTCGCCATCGGCATGAGCCGCCCCAAAGCTCCCCGTTGAGTGTCAGGCTTTGACTTATGTGCAGTGATCCCACGAATTAGCCCTGGCGAAAATCGGACCGACCTGTTAGACTGTTCTCCCATGATCCTGGCCTTCGCCGCCGTCCTGCTGTCCGCGCCGGCCGCCGCCAACCCGGCGCTCGCGTATCCGCGCTACGGCTCGGCCGCGGCCCGGGCTGAGGATTTTCCCCCGAACGTCAAGCTCCTCGGCGCGGCCGAGGATCCGCTCGCGGAGCTGACCGCCGAGGACGACGACCTGCGCGACGCGCTGATCTCGCCCCCGTCGCCCGCGTGGCTGATGGGCGGCTTGCGCGCCTCGAATCCGGCCGACCGCCTCTCCGCGGTCAATTCCGCGGCCGTTCCGCGCCACGTCGCCGCGGTCCCGCCGCTTTCGGCGGTCATGCTCCGCCTCGACGAGACCCCCGAGATCCGCGCCGCCGCCGCCACCGCCTTGGGCCGCATCGGCGACGCGGTCGCCGCACCCGCCCTCGGAGAAGCCCTCAACGATCCCTCGACCGACGTCCGCTACGCCGCCGCCCTGGCCCTGGGCCGCATCCCCGCCGACGGCGCCGCCACCCGCCTGACGCGCGCCCTGCGCACCGATGCCTCCTGGTGGGTGCGCTACGCCGCCGTTCTGGCCCTGGGCCGCACGAAGAAAGGCTTCGTCGTGGGCGCCCTCGAGGACACCCTGCGCCTCGAACCGAAATGGCAGATCCGCATGCTCGCCGTCCGCTCATTGCAGGACGTCGCCACCCCCCGCGCAGCACTTGCCGTCGTCCAGGCGCTGCGCGACCGCGACAGCGGCGTGCGCACCGCCGCCGCCCTGGCCCTGGCCGACATCGGCGAGGAAGCCCACCTCCCCTTCCTGAGCGCGGCCCTCAAGACCGAGACCGACCTCTCCGCCCGCTCCGCCCAGTCCTCCGCCTTCCGCCGCATCCTCGCCAAACCTTGAGTGTCAGGCTTTGACTTATGTGCGTTGTTCGGCCGAATACTGCACATAAGTCAAAGCCTGACACCTAGTTGAGGACCCGGTCGAGCCAGGCCAAGAGCGGGGGGCGGTACTGGGAGGCGCGGGAGTAGAGGGCCTCGGTGTGGCCGGCGCTGTCGAGCTTCCAGAACTCCTTGGGGCCGGGGGCCAGGTCGAAGAGCTTGCGGCCCTGGTCGTAGGGGACGATGGGATCGTTCACGGCGTGGAGGACGAGAAGCGGCACCGGCTTGCGGCGGGAGATGAGGCGCTTGGGAGCCCAGCGGTCGGAGATCAAAAATGAGAGCGGATACTGCAGGAGCCAGGTCGGCCAGACGCTCCTGAGCTTGAGGCGGGCGGTCTCGCGGTAGGACGCGAAGCTCGAGTCCAGGATCACGCCGCGCACGCCTTCACCCCCGTCGCGGTCGAGCGCCGCCAAGGCGAGCGCGCCGCCGAGGCTTTGGCCCAGCACGATCAGGCGCTCGCGGGAGCCTGCGGCGCGGCCGCGGGCGAGGCGCAGGGCGGCGACCGAGTCCTCGACCGAGCCCTTCAGGGATTTCTTGCCCCCCGAGCCGCCGTAGCCCCGGTAGTCGAAGGTGAACACGTCGTAGCCCTCGCCCGCGAGCCAGTAGACGAACAGGTAGTGGCTGGTCATGTTCTCGCCGTTGCCGTGGAAGTGGACGATCACGCCCTTCGAGGGGATCCTGCGGGCGTTGAACCATATTCCCAATAAATCCGTGCCGTCGGCCGATTTAAAGCGAGCCTCCTGCCAGTTCCCCTCCTCGCGCGTCGGGAGATAGCGATGGACCCGGTCGGGCTGAAGGAAGATGTTCGCGCACCCGGACAAGGCCAACGCGGCCGGGAGGATCAGCCGCTTCATCAGAAGTAGAGGAAGAGCATCGCGCCAGCCTCCTCGTCGGGCACGCGCCGGTCGAGGGTGACCCTGAATTCGGCGTTGCGCGTCAGGCGCACGGAGCTCGTCAGGCGCAGTCTTTGGCGAGGGGCGGAGCGCCGCGCGTACTCGATATAGGTCGCCTCGCCGAGCACGCGCCAGCGCGCGCTCAGATCGATGATCACGCCCGCGGTGCCGCCCGCCCCGGCGCGCCAGCCTAGGGGAAGGATCGGGCCGGCGCCGAGATCGCTCTCGGCCAGGAGGTAGTACAGCTGGCGCCGCAGCAGGCGGCTCTGCGCCGAGACGCCCATGCCGCCGTTGAGGGAGTAGTACATGCAGGCGGCGCCCGAGCAGCCGAGCTCCTTGGCCTGGTCCACGCCGGTGGAGAGCTTCCAGGAGGGCTTGCGCACCCACGGGTCCAGCGGCGACAGCGAGACGATGCTCGCGAGGTCGAGGCGCTCGACGTACAATTGACGGTCGTCGTGGTCTATGCGCAGGCGGCCGGCGCCCATCTCGAGCTGGCTGTCGGGGATATAGCCCTCGTCGACCGAGGAGAGGTCGTGCAAAGAGGGCCTCCAAGCCAGCTCGGTGAACGACCCGCTGCGGGCTGCGCCGCCGCCGACGCCCGCGCGCGCGGTGTCGTGGCCCGCCTCGAGAGGGGTTTGCCGCTCGACGGCGGCCGGGGCCGGCGGCAGGCCCAGACGCCCGCGCGCGCGCAGCAGGGTGTGGATGGCGGTCAAGGTCGCGGTACTTTGAGCCAGGTAGTACCCTTTGCGGTAGCGGAGGTAATCGTTGGCGGACTCCAGGATCAGGGCCTGGCGTTCCTTGGGCAAGGCCGCGACGCGCTCGAGGCCATCCTCGGTGACCGCCCGCCCCAGGCTCGTGGCGAGGGCCAGCTCCTCGGGGGCCTGACGGGCGCGCCGTGCCTTTATCTCGGTGACGAACGAAGGACGGAAAAGAGGCGCCTCGACGAACCCCGGCCGCTCCCGCAGCGCGCGGACCGTGTCGCCCGGGATGACGCCCCAGAAAAATCCGGAGCTGACGTCGAGGGTCTCATCGGCCGCCTCGAGCAGGGTCAGCAGCTGGTAGGAGCAGTTCTTGGTGAAGAAGTAGTAATTGAAATGGGTGCTGCCCATCTCCCAGCCGTGGCGTATCAGGTCCGCGATCTGGGAGGGCGTCAGGTTCAGCCGATAGTCCCAAAGATCGCGCATCTCGAGGCTGCCGTACTCCTGCGTCTTCATGTAAAAGGGAAGAAGCGAGTATTCTCCCTTGAAGGAGCCGTTGAGGCCCTTGAGGGTGTGCATCAAGGCGCTGCTCGCGTCCGGGGCCGCCGCGAAGTTGATCGTGTAGTCGAGCAGGGCGTCTCCGCCCCCGCGGCGATGAAGGCGCAGGAAGGTGTGGCCGTACATCGACGCGGGGTTGTTGAGAAAGGCGCTGGCGAAGACCACCGAGACGGCCTCCGCGTCGATGGCCCCCCTCCAGGCCTCGAAATCGGGGCAGGCCCGCTCGGGCAGGCGCGCCGGATCGAAGGCCAGCCTCTGCTTGAGCCAATGGTAGCGCGCGGGGAAGCGACATTGCGGGTGCTGGCCCTCGGCGGGCTCGGGCTCGAAAAAGGCCGCGAGATCGGCCTCGAGCTCGGCGGCGGGATCGCGCGCGCCTCCGGGCGCGAGGAAGAAGGCGGCGCCGTCGGCCTCGGAGCGCCAGCCCCGGCCCCTGGGGCGGTAGTGGAGCAGGCGCAGCCACTTGCGCTCGCCGGCCAGGCCCAGCTCGCGAGACCGGGCCTTCAGATCCTCTCCGTAGGAGGAGGCCGAGGCGCCGAGGGGTGCCAGCAGTAAGGCGAGCGCCAGGAGGACGCGAGGGGTCGTCATGCGCAAGAGAGCGCGGGCGGGACGCCGCGTGGGCGCCCCGCCCGCCGATCATGCGTCGACTCTCTTAGAGGGCCGCGAGCTTCGGATCGACGGCCATCGCGGCGCGGAGGTTGCGCAGCATCGTCGCCGAGTCCGTGTTCGGCGTCGGGAACAAAGTCTCGTACTTCTCTTGAGTCAGCGCGATGAAGGCCTTCTTCGAGCCGCCATCGTTGGCGCCCATGAGCGAGGCGAAGGCGTCGAGGTACTCGCCGCCGCCCTGGGCCATCTCGGCGGAGAGCTTCTGAAGGTTGACCTCGGCGTAAACCGCCTGCTTCTTCTCGTCGCGCACCCAGGCGCCCTTCGTGGTGCAGCCCGCGGTTTCGGAGCTGATGCCGAAGGACTGGGTGGCCATGCCGTTGGTCGTGGCGCCAAGAAGCGCGTACAGCTTCTTGTCGGTCTTTCCCGAGAACAGCTCGGTGCCCCAGCCGCAGCCGATATTATCATCATTGGCGCCGAAGGCGCTCGCGAAAGAGGACAGCGCCGTCACGGCCATCAGGGCGATAAATATTTTTTTCATGATCTCTCCTTTGATCCGAAGCGAAGCTTCCGGCCGGGTTCAGTCTAGCCCGGCGACTTTCGATTGTCAATAGCGGCCATGCTAAGGCTCTATCGCAGGCGCAGCGGAGCGAAAGGCTACTTCTTGGCCGGGGCCTTGAGGACGGCCTCGATGTCGAGGGAGAGCGCGACGTCGTCTCCCAGCATCACCCCGCCGGCGTCGAGCGTCTTGTTCCAGACGATGCCGAAGTCCTTGCGGTTGATCGTGCCGGTCGCGGAGAAGCCGGAGCGGGTGTTGCCCCACGGGTCCTTGGTCGTCCCGCCGATCTCGAGGTCGAGGACGACGGGCTTGGTCACGCCGTGGATCGTCAGGTCCCCGTGCAGCTTGGCGGCGTCGCCCTTGACGTTCGTCACCTTGGTGGACTTGAACGTCAGCGTCGGATGCTTCTCGACGTCGAAGAAGTCCGCGGCCTTCAGGTGGCCGTCTCGCTTGGCGTTGTCGGTGTTGATCGAGGCCGGATCGATCGTCGCGTCGACCTTCCAGGACTTCGGCTTGCCCGCCGTATAGTCGACGGTGCCGGAAAAGCTCGTGAAGCGGCCCGGGACCTTCCCGACGAGGTGGCGGATGCGGAAGCCGACCTGGGAATGCGACGCGTCGATTTCGTAGGTTTCGGCGCGGACGGCGGGCGCGGCCACGGCGAGCACGGCGGCGAGGGCGAGCATCATGCGCATGTAAAGCCTCCTTGTACGGCGGGTGACTATATGTAACAGGATTGATTACATCTTTGTCAAGCGCCGCAGGCCGAAACCCGCGGCGAGGACGACCAGCGACGCCGCCACCTGAAGCCAGCCCCCCTGCGAGCCGAGCCACAAGGTCGCCGCGATGCCCGCGGCGGGGAGCGCCGCGCCTTTGAGCGCGCCCGGGGCGTCCTTCGCGCGGCGGGCGCGGCGGCTGAGGACGACGGCGCAGGTCGACAGGAACTGGGCGCCGATGACCACGTTGGAGAAGTCGACGAGGCCGTCGAAGTCGAGGACGAGCGCGGCGGCCAGGGCGGCCCCGGTCGACCAGATGATCGACGCCGAGGGCGTGCCGAAGCGGGGATGGGGCGCGGCGAGCCTCCTGGGAAGATGCCCCTCCTCCGCCAGCGCCACCAGGTAGCGCGGGCCGCCCAGGGCCGAGCCGGCCACGAAGCCGGTCATCGAGATCACCGCTCCGCCCATGACGAAGGTCCCGCCCCACGGTCCCATCAAGACGGCCGCGGCGTCGGCCAGAGGACGCTCCGAGGCGGCCAGCGCCGGGACCAAGGACAACGCCGCGACCTGCACCAGGACGTAGAGAACGGCGGAGCCGATGAGCGCGGCGAGCACGGCGAAGGGCACGTCGCGCTTGGGGTCCTTTGCCTCGCCGGCGGGGACGGGGACGGTCTCGAAGCCTTGAAAGGCGAAGTAGGCCAGGAAGCACGCGGCCCCGAGCGGGCGCCAGCCCTCCGGCGGCGCCTCCGGGCGCCAGGCGGGCAAAGCGTGCAGGCCGGCCAGGGCGATCAGGCCGATCGGAATGAGCTTGGCGACCGTGAAGAAGTCCGCGGTCCACGCGCCCAGGCGCACTCCGCGCCAGTTCAGGGCGCCGAAGCCGCCGATCGCGAGGCAGGCGATGGTTTTTCCGATCTCCGGACGTCCCGTCGCCCAAGGAAGGTACGAGGCGATGCCGTTGGCGACCGCGGCCCAGGCCACGACCATCGTGACCCAGCACAACCAGCCGATTGCGAAGCCCCAGCCGGGCCCGAACTCAGTATGGGCGTAGAGCGCGGGCCCGCCGGGCCCGTCGTGCTCCGAGGCGGCCTCCGCGAAGCAGAGCGCCACCGGCGCCAGCAGCAGGGCCGTCACGGCGAAGGCCAAGGGCGCGGCCGAGCCCAGGTGGCCGGCGAGACGGCCGGGGAAGAGGAAAATGCTCGAGCCGACGACGGCGTTTACCCCGAGGCAGACCAGATCGAAGCGGGTCAGCAGGCGATGGGGCGCCGGCGTCACGGCTTGGCGTCCGCGGAGAGCAGGATCTTCGTGCCGACGAAGCTGCGCGCGAATAGACGGCTCGCCGCGGCGCGCGGCAAAGCGAGGCACAGGTGAGGAAAGGACTCGTGCTCGGGGGCCTTCAGCGGCGGCCCGTGCAGCACGAGGCCCTCCTTCGTGAACAGCACGAACTCCCCCAGGGCGTTGGCGCGCACGGACGTGCCGGCCTGCGGCGGCTCCCACTGCAGCAGCCCGCCGACCGAGGCGGACTTCGGGCGCTCGGTGGCGGCGAAGCGCTCCTTGCTGATGATGGCCGCGGCGCGGGGCAGGGGACGCGCGGGCGAGCCCACGGAGCGCGCGCGGGCGCCCTCGAGGGACCGGGACTCGACGATCTGATCGCCGCTCATGAGATGCAGCTTGTCCGTCTTTTCGTCGACCTGGACCCAGAAGGTCATGATCTCGAGCTGACCCTCGAGCAGGCGCTTCTCCTCGGACAGCGCCAGCCCGCCCTCGAACAGGGCCTTGCGCGCGCGCGACAAGGCGGCAGCACTCGCCTTGGCGCGCGCGAGGTCGCGGCTCACGAGGGCGTTGAGGGCCTGGCGCTCCGCCAGGTCCAGCTCGAGGTCCTCGCGCGCGACCGACAGACCGGCGCGCTCGGCGGCCGCCCGCTCGGCGTGCGCGGAAACCCAGCGGCCCGCCAGCCAAAGCCCGGCGAGGACGGCGGCGCCGGCGGCGGCGAGCCCGAGGGCCCCGACGCGGCGGTCGAGGCTGTTGAGCGATCGCGACAGCCTCATGCTCATTCGAAGATGAACACCCGCGTCCCGGTCGGCGAGGACGCGTACAGCCTCTCGAGATCCGCGCCGCCCACGCGCACGCAGCCGTGCGAGGCCGGGCGCCCGAGCAGCTCCTCTCGCTTGGTCCCGTGAATCAGGTAGCCGTCTCCCAGGTTCATCACGTAGGCCCCGAGCTCTCCGGACACCATGCGCGAGGGGTCCCCCGGCGGCGGCACCGGCTCTCCGGCCTCCACATAGGCCCAGTCGGGCTTGCGCCAGAGGGGGTTGGCGGCCTTGCCGATCACGCGGAACTCGCCGCGCGGCGTGACGAATTCCCACTTGCGGCCGCTTTTTGCGTCCTTGAGGACGCCGCCCCGCCCCACGGAGACGTCGGCCTGCCAGAGCAGCCGGGCGCCCCTCTTGACGTAGAGCTTGTTGGCCTTGGCGTCGATGACGAGGTGCGGGGCGCCCTTGAGCCTCTTGGCGACCTTCGCGCGCAGGAGGCGGACCTCCCCCTCGATGGCTTTCTGAGTCCTCAGGTACCCTTTGTCCTCGGGCAGGATGTTCGGGATGTCCTGGAGGAAGCGCGCGTCGCCCGCCCGCTCCCCGGACTCGCGCACGAGCTCGCCCAGCCTGCGGGCGCCCTCGTCGAGCGCCCGCGACTCGTCCTCGAGCGCCTGCGCCTCGCGCGCCAGGGCCGCGCCGTCCCGCGAGAGCGCGCACGCGCCCCAGCCGAACGCGCCGATCCACAGGACCAGCGCCAGGGGATAGAGGGTGCGCCCGAACGGGTTCTCGCTCACGGGAGCGGGAGCTCGTCGACGGGGGCGTCGGAGGCGGTGGCGCGGGGCGCGCGGCGCTCGGACGCCAGGGGCGAAAGGGCGCGGCTCGCCGCCTCGGCGACCTCGGCGGCGCCGGCGAAGGCGTCGCCGCGGGGATGCGCGGCGGAGCGCAGCACGGCGTCGCCGCTGCGCGCGTCGAGCGCGGACACCTCGAGCGAGCGCCACGACGGGTCGAGCGACAGGAAGACGACCGCGTCCGCGCCGGTCGCGCGGCGGATCTCGTCGAGCAGGCGCGGATTGCGCGCCGCCTCGAGCCCGATCGCCGAGCCGGCCAGGACGCTGTCGGACTCCTCGAGCGCGGCCGCGTTGAGGCCCAGGCCCTCCAGTCGGGCGACGAGCTCGCGCGAGATCTCCATGCCCTTGCCGCGCGCGCCGCGAGTGGCGGCGACGGCGACGGTCCGGGCCCGGAAGGAAGGCGCGCGGGAAAGCTCCTCCCGGCGGTCGCCCGGGCCGCAGCCGGCGAGCAGCAGAAGCGGCAGGAGGAACCGCCTCATCCTTCGTCTACCAGCCGTCGTTGTCGTCGTCGTCGTGACCCTTGCCTTTCCTGCCGCCCTTGCCGCCGAAGCCGCCCTTCTTCTCGAAGCCCTCGCCGCGGGGCTTCTTCTTGTTGTCGTAGCGGTTCTTGCGGTCGGAGAAGGCCTTGCTGTCCGCGCCGAAGTTGGGATTGCGCTCGAAGCCGCCGGACGGGCGCGGGGAGGGAGCGCCGCCGCCGAAGGCGGGGCGGGGCGGGTAGCCGCCCGCGGGACGCGGCTCCATCGGCCGGGCCTCGTTGACCATGATGCGGCGGGTCCCCAACGTGAAATTGTTGTACTTCAGGAGCGCGGCCTGCGCCTGCTCGTCGGTCGTCATCTCGACGAAGCCGAAGCCCTTCGAGCGGTTGGTGGCCTTGTCGATGATCACCTTCGCGCTCACCACGACCCCGCACGCGGCGAACAGCTCCTTGAGCTGGGCGTCATTCGTCTCGTACGGCAGGCCTCCCACGAACAGCTTCTTACCCATTATCGGTTGCTCTCCTTGCGATTTGACCGTCGATAAATTATACACCAAAAGGCGCCGCCCGTCGTCGACGGCGCTCGGTTCCGCCCACGGGCGGGCCGTCCCAGGCAGCCGGGGCTACTTCGGGCTCATGAGCCCCGGAACGACGGGGTTCTGCTTGCCGAACAGCTCGAGGACGACGGGGTCTTCCTTCGGCGCCTTGTTCACGAAGCCGCGGAGTTCCTCGGGGACGAGCTCGGGTCTCTCGAAGACGGCGTGGTCGTGGGTGAGCTGGGAGTCGAGGGAGGTCTGGTCCATCTCGACCGCCGTCTTGGGAACCATGCGGATCGTGTCCCAGGGGCAGTCCTTCGCGCACAGGTTGCAGCCGATGCAGATGTCGTAGTTGACCCAGACGCCTTTGGCCGCGGGCTCTTCGTCGCCGAATTTCTCAATACACTGCGGAACTGGGCAGACGGCGATGCACACCTCGCAGCCGGTGCAGGCGTCGAGGTTGATCAGCGCCTTGATCTTGGTCTTCGAGGCGCCCTTGACGAGGGCGGCGCGGCGGGCGTCGTTCTGGGGAGCGGGCATTTAGACGGCCTCCAGGATGGCTTCGGCGTGGCCGGCGACGGACACCTTGCGCGCCGCCTGCACGATCCGGCCCGTGGGACCGATCACGAAGGTCGAGCGCACGACGCCCATGAACCTGCGGCCGTAAAGGGATTTCTCCTGCCAGACGCCGTAGGCCCGGCAGATGTCCTTGTCCGCGTCGACGAGCAGAGGGAAGGGCAGGCCGTGCTTCGCCTTGAAGCCGGCGTGGGACTTGGCCGCGTCGGGGCTCACGCCGAGGATGCGCGCGCCCTTCCTGACGAACGCGTCGTAGCGGTCGCGGAAGTCGCAGGCCTCGGTCGTGCAGCCGGAGGTGTTGTCCTTCGGGTAGAAATAGAGCACCACGGTCTTGCCCTTGAGCGCCTTGAGCGACCAGGTGCGCCCCGTCTCGTCGGCGGCGGAGAAATTGGGGGCTTTGTCGCCGACGGCGACGGCCTTCGCTTTGATCGCGGGCATCCCTTCATTGTAACAGGAATAGCGAGGGCGGTCAAACGCCGGAGGAGAGCAGGCGGCGGGCGGTCTGACGGAGCTCGTCGATATCGAAAGGCTTGGGCAGGAACTCGGACTTGGTCTCGGCGAAGAATTTGAGCACCTTCGGGTTGAGGGTGTCTCCCGTCACGAAGAGCACCTTGGCGCGGGACCCGCTCTCGGTCAGCCTGCGAAGCAGGTCCGGGCCCGTGATCCGCTGCATCGCCATGTCGGAGATGACCAGGTCGAACGCCCCGGCCGAGAGAAGCTTCAGCGCCTCGGCTCCGCCATGGGCGACCAGGACCTCGTCTCCGTCCTCCCGAAGCAGGCGGGCGATCACGTCGGCGATGTCGGCCTCGTCGTCGGCGACCAGGACGCGCTTGCCCGGCACGGCAGGATGCCGGGCCGGCTCCTCGACGTCTTCAAGGAGCTCGAAGTCCTCTTCGCGGCCCTCGGGCAGGTCGAGCGTGAACGCGCAGCCGAGGCCGGGCCGGTTCTCGAGGGTCACGTCACCCCCGTGCTCCCGGGCGATCTGCCGGCAGATCGACAGGCCCAGGCCCGTCCCGCGGCCCGGCTCCTTCGTCGTGAAGAACGGCTCGAACATCCTGTCCGCCTGCGCGGGGGACACGCCGGGGCCGTTGTCCTCCACGCGGATGAACGCCCGTCCCGCGGCCGCTCCGGTCCGCAGGATCAGCCTGCGCCCCTCGGGGTAGCGCACGACCTCGGCCATCGCGTCGCAGGCGTTGTTGATCAGGTTGACCAGGATCTGGACGATCTGCTGGAAGTCCCCGGCGATGAGCGGCGGCGCGGCGGACGCCTCGAGCGTCACGCTCACGGCGTCGTTGTTCTTGAGGCGATACTCGAGCAGCTCCAGGGCCGACCGGGCCGCCGCGTTCAGGTCCACCTTCCCCTTCTCGCAGCGGCTCTGACGGACGAAGAACAGGAGATTGTCGACGACCTTGCGGCAGCGCTGGACGTGGGCGAAGACGTGGTCGAGGTCGCGCCGCAGCGCGGGCGGGCAGTCCGACTGCTGGGCCAGCTGCACGTAGCCGGAGATCACCCCCAGAGGGTTGTTGAGCTCGTGGGCCACCGCCGAGATCAAGGTCCCGACCGCGGAGAGCTTCTCGGCCTGGATCAGCTGGGACTGGAGCTCGGCGGTACGACGGCGGTTGTCCTCGAGCCGCTCGCCCATCTCGTTGAACGCGCCGGACAGGACGCCGAGCTCGTCGGTCCCGCCGTCCGGAATGCGCTTGGTGAAGTCGCCCCGTCCGATCTCGCCCGCGGCCGAAACCAGGGCGGCGATCGGGCGCGTGATCGAGCGAACCAAGACGAGCAGGAGGACGACCAGGCCGCCGAGGCCGAGCAAGGTCGTCAGAAGGGCCGCGTTGCGCACCGTGCGCAGGGGGTCCAGGAAGTCGTCGAGGGGGGCCTCGACGACGACCGACCAGGGGCGGCCCCGGAGCGGGCCGCGCGCCGTCAGCAGCTCGAGGCCTGCCTCGCCGGCGGGGCGCCCCTCCACGCGCGCCCCGTTGTCCGCCTCGAGGTAGGCCCGTCCGCGGCGGCCCACCACGACCGCGCCGAGCCGCTCGCGCAGGCGGCCGAGGTCGTAGCCCATGACCAGGACGCCCTTGAACGCGCCCACGTCGTCGAACACGGGCTTGGCGTAATAGACCGCGGGCGCGGCGTCCGGGCGCTCCTCGAGCCCGGAGGTCCAGAGGCCGCCGGGGCCGGCGGCTCGCCCCTTGGCAAAGGCGGGGTCCCGCGGGGCGGGCCCCCCGACCGCGGCCACGACGCCGCCGCCCGCGTCGAGGTAGGCGATGCGCGCGTAGACGCCGGTGCGCGCGGAGAAGTTCCCGAGGTAGCGGGCCAGCTCCTTGCGGTAGGCGCCGGCCTCGTCGTGCAGGCCGAAGTCGACGTTGCGGTAGTAGTCCGCGATCAGGGGCGTCTCGACCAAGGTGAGCATGTCGCGGCGGCGCTGATCGAACAGGTCGTCGACCTCGGAGGCCAGGCGCCGGGCCGTCGACGCGGCCTCCTTGTTGATCGCGCCGAGGATCTCGCGGCGCGCCATCACGTACTGGAACCAGACGAGGCCGCCCACGGCGAGGAGCACCGGCGGCAGGATGGCCGCCAGCAGCTTCCAGGACAGGCTCGATGGGGGGCGCAGGCGGATCATTCAGGCGCGAATCGCTTTATTTGTCATGCGCTTCGTTCATTTCGCCCATTCGGAACGACTCTGATCGAGATCGAGATTCATACGCAAAGCCAGGTCGTATGGACAGCGGCAAAGCCTCGGGTTCGATGCGAAATATAAATAGTTCAAACGCTAAGCCCTATTCATCACGACGAGTTGTTCGTTATTCATTCTGGGTCGACGAGTTTGTCCCATCCCCGGGATTCTTGGTGCTTCTTCGCCGCCGCACCGCGTTCATACTTATATTTAACGAAGACAAGCGTGTTCTTCTTCGAGAATCCAAATTCCGCTTCGAGCGTTTCCTGATCGCTTGAATGCGGGTCCTTCTTGAACCACACGGCCAATGCGTTATCCTCGGCCACATAAGAGGCCGTCAACTGAGGGGTATCGAGTCGGGTCGATTCTCCCCAAGGAGGTGAATTGAAATCGAAAGCTTCGAATCCGACCGGATTCCCTTCCAGATCATAGTCAACGACAATTTCGAAGACATCGAAACGCTCTGCAGGCTCATCAGAAAATTCCACGGTCACTGTGCTTGAGTCGACCATCATTTTGGGGCTCATGTCAGTTGTCATTCGATGTTTTCATTCAGGGCCGGAGACGTCTAATCCGGTTCGACCGCCTCGGCAATCACTTCCCCGCTTGAATCTCTCGCCCCTCAGGACCGTAGATATCGAAGCTCAAATCGATTCCCAATTCAGCAAGTTGACCGAGAAGTTCGGCTGGCAGCACGTCTCCGCCAATATTTTCGAAGAACCATCCGATAAAAAACTCGACCCCTCCACCCGATTGGCGAATTTCGCGACTGACCGCGGGTTGCGCACCGAATTCCGAGAGCGCCCCCTTTATTGCATCAGGCAAGGATTCTCCCGTGTAATTAACGCTCTTGATCCAATGAGTTTCGGGGTTCGTCCCATTGAGCTTTTTGCCTTTCGGAGTTTTTCTCTCTTCACCCACAGAGCGGCCGATGTCAGGAGCGCATTTCATCACACTAGTTATTTTGTCCAGCGACCAACTAGGATGGTTGATCCTGATCGATATGACTACTTTGTTCATCAGACTCTCCAGTAACGCTTAGCGGCGCTGTGTGAAATCTTCCCAATGTCCATTATTGATAGCGCGACCATCGCTGTCTGCTGTGATCACGTCACCGTTCGGCGAAATTCCGACCCAATCCTTTGCTCCAGCTCGGAGGCCCTCCTTGATGTTATGAATTTCGGTATGAGTCAATCCGCTTCGATCAATCGGCTTGGTCCCCGTAGGGGCGTCATCCGGACGGGACTCAACAGCCGGCTTGCCGCGGCCCTCATTAGGAGAATGGTCCTCAGATTCTGGCGCAGGGACTTCATCCTTGTTGGAGAAATCTTTAAGATTCGGTCTCCCACTTGACTTGCTGCCGCATCGATAGCGATTGCTGGTCGATATGGCCGCAGGAATCTCGCCGTCGGGACAGGGGCGCTCAAGCACATCTATTGCGGCGGTATCGTTGAGGCTGTCAAGGGACGCCCCTAGAGTCACCCGATCACCCTTGATCTCAAGCTCAGTTGCATCCGCTTCGGGGAGACGCCTGTCTATGCCGGGCGTGTCGCTGCCCGTGTTTCCCAAGTCGGGATGCTTCTCCTCCTCGGCGTCGAGCGCGGAAATCTGATCCGCCAGCCTCTCCTTTAACGCCCCGATCTTGTCGTCCTTGGCCACTTTGCGGCGCACTCGTCCGGCCGTCTTTTGACCGCGACGGCGCCGCGTTTCATCGTCAAGAGTATCGAAGGTCGTTACGCGCCCGTCCTCCAACGCAGTGCAGGTCGCCTGTGCGACGCCCGATCCGTCCGTCTTTGCGCCGGAGCATTTGATTCTTCCGCCGGGGGTGCCGGCAAATGTCACGCCGCGGCCCCCGATGCTGCCTTCCGTACCTTTGAACGTGATCGTCGCGACGGCTTCGAAATCCTCGCCCTGGGCCAGGATCGTCCGTGAAACGCTCAGCTTCAACGAAACCGGCTTCAGCGGATCCGGCGGGGGCTTCGGAGCCGCTTGAACGGGGGTATGGACCGTTTTGCGCTTGGTGGAGGGGCGATTGTCGGGGAGCTCAACCTCTTTCTTCGGAGCGGGCTTGAGAAGATTTTTCAGCTTCCTGAGCATCACCCACAGATTGGGACCGTTATAGGGGGCATTGCTGGAGGGACTGTCGCTGCCAACGCAGTTGGCCACGCAGACGCCGTTGGGCGCGGGCGGCGGCGGCGGAAGGTTCGGGATAGACCAGGCTCCGAGCCCGGCCTCGGTCAGCGTCAGCGCGCTGGGACCGGCGCGGGAAAGGACGGCGGCGGTGCCGGCGTCCTCGATAGCCTCGGTCGCCGGGGCGGCCGCAAAGGAGGACGCGGGATCGTCGAGCCAGCGGGAAAGAACGGGCGCGGCGATGGCGACGGGCCAGCGTCCCTCCTCCGTATCGGCGGACCGCAGCACCAGCAGGCCCGCGACCTCCCCGGCCTCGTTGAGGACGGGCCCGCCGCTCAACTCAGAGGAGATCACGGCGTCGGTCTGGAAGCTCATGTCGCCGATTTTGGTCACGAGCCCGGACGTTTTGGTCCACAGACCAGAGACCATCGAGTGGCCGAGAGCGGTGACGAGATCGTCTTTCTCGGGAACCTTGTCCGCGAGGCGAAGGGCGGGAGGCGTCAGGTTCTCGGAGTAAGCGAGGACGGCAACGCTGAGCTCGGGATGACGGCGGACGACCGTTGCCGTGAGTTCGCGGGGCTTTGCGTCCGCCGAGAAGGCGAAGAGGCTCGGATGATCCGTATCGGCGACGATGGCGGCGTCGGTGACGAGCACCGCGCCGTTCTTGGAGTAGATCAACGTGGCGGCCGCGCGCTCCTCTTTCGACACGACGACGAAGACGCTTTCCTCCGGCCTGGGCCCGACGGCTCGGGCCGCCGAAAGGAGGCCCGAGTCCTTCTCGCGCTGGGAGGCGGCGAGGTCCGAAAACGCGGCCGCGCGGGCGCAGTAAAGCCTGGCTCGGGCGGCGCCGACGGCCTTATCGGAGGCCAGAGCCAATGTCAGCTTGCGCGCACGTGCGCGGAGCTTCTCGTATTCCGCGCCGCTCAGCTTCGCTCGGGCGGAGGCTTGATCGAGGGCTTGCTCGGCGAATTTCCCCTCCGCCTGCGGGCCCAGCAGCGCCGCGAGCCACGGCGAAGCCTCGCCCTTGGCCGTTTGAAACAAGCCGTCGCGGCCGGCCAGCAGCTTGCGGCGAGATTCGTCAGGTGCGCAGGGCGGTTCCGGGAACCGCCTCGCCCAGGTGTAGTCGGTGACGGCGAGCGTGCGATAGATCGCGTCGAGGCTGGAGGCGCGGTCCTTAAAGAACGGCGCCAGTTCCGGCGACATGCGCGGCTTGAGGCGCTCGAGCGTTTCTTTTATCTGTCCTTCGTCGCGGAAGCCCTCGAACCCGTCGCTCAGGATCAGGAGGTCGGCCTGAAGCGCGGCGAGCCCCTTCGCGTCGGCCGGGCCTTCTCCCCCGGCCGCGACGGCCTTCGCGTCGGGGGCCAGAACGTAGGTCGAGAGCAGATACCAAAGAGGATCCGTCGTGGTCTCGGCGCGGACGGGGATGGCGACCGCGAGGAGGAGCGCGAGCGCCGCTCTGGCCGTTCTCACGAGCCTAGGATAAGCTCCAAGGCCGTCCATGTCAATGCTTGAGGGAAGAAGGTCTTCATGGCCGGTGAACGTCCGTCCCGCGCCCAGTGAGCTTCAACGGCGGGGAGAACACGACGACGGCTTCCATCGAGGAGGAACCCGTCATCATCTGATGAGGCACGCCGGGAGGCATGAACACGATCACGCCCGGTCGGAACGACACCCGCCGCCCGCCGATGATCCCCCGGCCACGGCCCTTGACGACCATGAACCATTCCCGGGTCCTGCGGTGAAGGATCATGTCGTGCCGGCTGCGCGGCGGGACGGTGACGTGGAAGACGGCGGCCCCGGGTATCTGTCCGAGCGCCGAGACGGCCTTCAGCCGCACTGGCCCCATCTTTTGAACCGGAACCCGCGCCAGCCGGTCCAGGCAGAAGCAGCCGCGCCCGTTCTTCCTCACTGGCCGCCGCCCTTGCTGACGCCGAAGAAATACGGCATGCCGGTGATCGAGGGAACGAAATCGACGCCTTTGCCCACGCCGTAGGTCTTTACCCGCTGGTAAAGGAATAAAAGAAGAGCCTCCTCGTGCATATATCGGTCGAGGCTTTCCGCGAGTTCGCGCCGCCGGTCATCGTCGATGGTCGCGACCATGGCCTCAAGCAGCGCGTCATAGGACGGGTTCGTCGCGACGCGGTAGGGAGATTGGCCGTAGAGATAGATGCTTTGGATGAAGTACGAATGGGCCATCGGATCGGGGCAGCCGGCGATGAACATGTCCCAGCGCTCCCCCCTCAGCGCTTTCACCACCTCGGCGTCGGTGATCGAGCGCGAATCGAGAGTGACCCCGACCTTCGCGAGGTGCTCGCCGATGATCTTGGCCGCTCTTTCGCCCTGCACCTTGACCAAGGTCTTGAGCGTGAATCCGGACGCGTAACCGGCTTCCTTGAGGAGCCTTCGCGCTTTGCGAAGGTCGAAGGGATAGGGTGTAAGCCGCGGATTATGTCCCTCCTCTCCCGGCATGGTCACAGTCGCGATCTCGCGCCCGTTTCCGAGAAGATCGTAGCGGATCAATTCTTCGGTGTTGACGGCGTAGTTCAGGGCTTGGCGAACTCGCTTGTCAGAGAGCGGGCCGGAGGAGGAGTCGAGCGAGCCGGTGACGGTATAAAAGCTGGGGGCCTTGATCACCTTCAAAAGGCCGCTGCGCATCGCCGCCGTGGTCTGGGTTCCGGCCAGTTCCGTCGCGATATCGATGTCGCCCGAGAGCAGGGCTTTAAGCTGCCCCGCCGTCGGGATGAACTTGAACACGAGGCCGCCCGCCTTCGGGAAGCCGGGGCTCCAGTAAGACTCGTTGCGGCTCAACGTCAACGAGAGCCCGCGGTCCCAGCGTTCGAAGCGGAAGGGTCCTGTCCCGACGGGGGAAACCTCTAAGGAGCCCTCCCTCTTCTCTTTCATGTGCCCGGGCGGCACGATCAGGATGAATCCCGCCAAGCGGTTGAGCAGGAGGCCATCCGGAAATTTGGTGAGAACGTCGACCGTGTGGTCGTCGACGATCTCGACCTTGTCGAGGGAGCTGATGAAACCAAGCGCCGGGAAGCCCGTTTTCGGGTCGAGGTAGCGCTCCACGGTGAACCGGACCGCTTCGGCGCCGAAAGCCTCCCCGTTGTGGAAGCGAACGCCCTGCCTCAGCTTGAAGCGCATCCGGAGAGGATCTTTCCTCTCCCATGAGACGGCCAGAGCGGGCTCGATGCGGCCCTGGGCGTCGAAGCGGACCAGGCCCTCGTAAATCTGCTGGAGCAAGGTGTGGTTCTTTTCCGCGAACTGCTTATGCGGATCGAGCGTCAGCGGGTCCTGCACGTCGTCGCACACGGTCAGGACGGAGGCGGGCGGGGCGGCGAGGGCCGGCGGGAGCGCGAGCAGCAGCGCCAGCAGGATCGGCAAGCTATTTATCCTTTACGCCGATGAGGATGCGCGACGAGTTCCGTGATTCTACCGCAATCGGACGCTCCGTGAGGCGGGAAAAGCCCGCCCGGCGCAGCCAGCCCGCGTACTCCGCGGCGGTATAGGTCCGGCCGCCCTCGGTGTAGGCCAGCATGTGCACGGAGAACAGCGCCCCGAACACGGGCCGCACCCGGTCCGGCTCGAGCATGAAGTCGTGGATGATGATCCGCCCCCCCGGCTTCAGGGCACGACGGCTTTCCTCGATGAGGCGGCGGTTGACCTCGGGGCTCTCGTCGTGGGTGATGTGGGACAGGAGGACGAGGTCGTACTCCTCGCGTCCGAAGGAGGCGTCCCGGTAGTTGCCCGCCTTCAGCCGGGCGCGCGCGGCCAGCGGCGGGTGCTCGGCCAGCATGCGGCGCGTCACCTTGAGCGTGCTCGGCAGGTCGAGCAAGGTCGCGCTCATTCCCGGGTTGGCGCGCAGGAAGGCGAGGCTGTACGTGCCGGGGCCGGCGCCGACGTCGAGCAGGCGGGCGCCGGGCGCGGGAGCCGTCAGCGCCGCGATCTCCGCCGCCGGCCCGCGCGCGATGTTGTCCATGCCCTTGATGTACTCCTGCGTGAACCCCTTGTGGCGCAGGAGCCAGTACTCGAGAGGACGGACCGCGCCCCCCTTGCCGATGGAATGGCGCAGGTCGCCCCAGGCGTCCCAGATCATCTCCTGGTACTTGAGGTTGTCGCCCATATAGCCGGGGCGGCCGCGCACTAGATACAAGTCGGCGATCGGCGCGTTGGCGTAGCCGACGCCGCGCTTGCGGAGGTAGCCGATGGCGGTCAGGGCGTCGAGGAGGATTTCGACCGCGCGCGGGTCCAGCTTCAGGCGCCGGGCCAGGGCTCCGGCGCTTCGGGGCGTGGTCAGAGGGGTGAAGACGTCGAGGTAGGCGGCGACCATGAGGATCTTGGCCTTGCGGTAGCCCATGATCTCGTCGATGAGCCGGTCGGCCGTCACGGGGGGCGGAGTCTTCATTTGGCATCTCCCACGAACAGTTTATCGAGCGCGCGCACGCGCGAGTGGATCGGAGGCGCCTCGTCGGCGTCGACGCGCACGTCGAGCACCGCGGGGCGGCCGGAGGCCAGGGCGGCGGCGACGGCGGCCGCGAGGTCCCCCGGATGCAGGACGCGCCGGGTCCAGGCGCCGAGCGACGACGCGACGCCCGCGACGTCCATGCGTCGAAACTCGGTCCCGATCGTGCGCCCCTCGTACTGCATGGACTGCCCGTGGTACACCGCGTTGAGGCGCGCGTCGTTGAGGACGATCCAGAGAACGGGAACGTTCTCGGTGACCGCCGTCGAGACCTCCATCCCCGCCATCGCGAAGCCGCCGTCCCCGACGATCGCCACCGCCGGGCGTCCCGGGGCGGCGAGCTTGCCGCCCACCGCCGCGGCCACGCCGTAGCCCATCGCCGCGAACTCCCCCCAGTTGTGGATGAAGGCGTTGCGCCCCGTGGCCGTCAGGTAATGCGTGGCCCAGAGGGTGTTGGCCCCCACGTCGAGGAAGATCAGGGCGTCGTCCGGAAGCGCCGCGTCGAGCTCGGCCATCAGCCGCTGGGGCTTGATCGGGACGGCGTCCGAGGCCATCGCGGCGGGGTCCAGGAATGAGGGAACGCCCGCCTTGAACCGGGCGAAGGCCCCGCGGGCGCCGTCCGGCGCCTCGCCGCGCCCGAGGCGGCGGCGCAGCTCGAAGAGCAGCTCGCGCAAGGTCGTCTTGGCGTCGCCCGCCATGGCGACGGCCACCGGGTAGTTGCGGCCGATGACCGCCGGCTCGATGTCCTGCTGCAGCACGAGCCCGGCGCCCAGCCGCGGGTCCCAACCCGAGGTCGAGTTCTCGTGCAGGCTGCTGCCGACGACCAGGAGCGCGTCCGTTCCCTCGGAAAGCAGATACCGCTCGGAGCAGGGAGAGCTCGCCAGGCCGAACACGCGCAGGGAGAGCGGATGGGTCTCGGGAAAAGCACCCTTGCCCTTGGGCGTGGTCGCCACGGGCAGCGAGAGCAGTTCCGCCAGCTCCAGAAGCTCGGGCTGCGCGCCCGCGAGGTTGACGCCGTGGCCGGCGAGCACGGCCGGACGGCGCGCGTCGAGCAGGACGGCGGCGCAGCGCCGGACGGCCTCCCGGTCGAACAGCCGCGGCTCCGAGCGGTACTTCGACGGCGCCAGGCTCTCGCCGTCGGCCGGACGGCGCATGAAATCGGTCGGGATGCTCAGGTGAACGGGGCCTCGGCGGCCCGTCAGCGCGGTCCTCAGGGCCTGGCGCAGGACGCTGCCGGCGGCGGCCGGATTGGCGAGCATCGCGCTCATCTTGGTCACGGGCCGGAAAAGCGCGACCGTGTCGACCCCGCTCTCGGTCGAATCCTGCAGGGAGCCCTTGCCGAAGGAGGACGTGGCCGTCTGCGCCGTGAGCACCAGGACCGGCAGACCGTCGGCCCGCGCCGCGGCGACCCCCGTGATCGCGTTGGTCGCACCCGGCCCCGTGGTCAGCAGGCAGACGCCGAGCCCGCCGCCGACGCGGGCGTCCCCCAAGGCCATGAACGCGGCGCCGGCCTCGTGCCTCGGGGCCACCAGGCGCAGGGCGGGCTCGCCGTGAAAGGCGTCGAACAGCGGGGTGGCCGGCCCGCCGGGTATGCCGTAGACCGTCCGGACCCCCTCCCGCTTGAGCTGGTCGAGGATAAGCCTGGCGACCGTGACGGCTTCCTGGGAGGGCATGGGCGCGGGCCCCGGCTCAGCGTCCCGCCGGTTCGGCTTCGCGCGGCACGGGCTCGATCCGAAGCAGCTGGGCCGCCCGGGCCAGCAGGTCCTTGTAGACCAGGGGCTTGCGGAAGAAGCCGTCGATCTTGAGCTCGGCGAGCTTCTTGACGGAGAACGGCAGCTTCTGGCCGCTGACGGCGATGATCTTGACGCCCTTCGTAGTGGGCTGGCCCTTGAGCACGCGGCATACCTGCAGGCCGTCGAACTTGGGGATGACGATGTCGAGGATGACGAGGGCCGGCGGCGCCTCGCCGATGCGGAGCAGCGCGGTGAGGCCGTCGCCGCAGGTCTCCACCTCGTACGCGCCGCGGCGGGAGAAAGCCCGCGCGAGGAGCTTGGCCTGCTCGGCGTCGTCCTCGACGATGAAGACGCGCGGGCGCGCGACGAGCTCGGCGGGCAGGGGGACGTGCAGGCGCTCGAGCAGGGCGATGACTTCTTCGCGCGTCACGCGGTGGTGGCCGCCTTGGGTCCGCTGGGTGATCAGCTTGCCGGCCTTGATCCAGTCGAGGACGCTCGAAGGGTACACGTCGCAGAACTCGGCGATGTCGTGGGTCGTGTAGGTTCGTTCGGACATGGGCGCTCTCTTTGCTTCGTTTACTTCGATTGCTCAGTATACTTCGTTTGCCCCCTGGCGGTCAACGCCCAATCCGTCTACACTCAGGGCATGGGCGAGGGCAGGCGGCAGCGGACCTTGGTCGTCGAGGACGACCCCGGGATGCGGGATCTCTACGCCCGCCTCTTCGACCGCCTCTGGGACGAGGGCTTCGCCTCGGTCATCGTCGAGAACGGGGAGCGGGCGCTCGACATCCTGCGCCGCGAGCCGGTGGACCTCGTCCTGCTCGACTGGTCCCTGCCCGGCCTCTCCGGGGAGCAGGTCCTTCGGGCCATGCGCGCGCACCCGAAGACCCGGTCGATCGGCGTGCTCATGGTCACCGGGAGGACCTCACCCGAGGAGGAGATCCAGGCCCTCGACTCGGGAGCCGACGATCACCTGCCCAAGCCGTTCGACGAGAACGTGCTGCTGGCCAGGCTGCGCAGCCTGAGCCGGCGCCGCGGCCTCGAGCTCTCCCGTCCCCCGGCGCAGCGCTTCCCCGGGCTCGAGTTCGACCTGGACGCCGACCTGCTCCTCATCGACAAGCGCCGCGTGCGCCTGACGCCCAAGGAGATGGGCCTGCTCGGGATCTTCCTGCACCGGCCCGAGCGCCTCCACACGCTCGAATACCTGTGGGAGGCGCTCTGGGGCTACGAGTCCGAGCGCTGGGAGCACCTCCTCATCGTCACGCTGTCGTCTTTGCGGCGCAAGCTCGGAGAAAAGTGGGGCCCGCGCCTCAAGTGCCACAAGAGCCGGGGCTACCTGTTCGAAATCCCCCTTTGATGTTCCTTTGACCTTCACAACCTATCATATGGCGGTGAGAATCCCGCTCCTCGTCCTCGCGCTTTTCCGGGTCCCGGCCGCGGGGCTCGCGGCTCCCCCGCACGGCGGGGACGGGGAGCCGCTCGTCGTCGTAAGCGAGCCCTTGTCGGCGGGCTACCGGGAGGCGCTCGAGGGCGTGCGCGCGGAATGGGCGCGTCCGCTGCGCGTCGCGCCCGCCGGCCGGCCCCTGCCCGAGGGGCCGCACGGCGTGATCATCGCGCTCGGCGGCGGCGCGGCGGCGTGGGCGCGACGGGCCGGCTCCCCGATGGTCGTGGCCCTCGCGCCGGCTTATCGAGGCGCGACGGTCCTCGTCGCGCTGACTCCCTCGCCGGAGCGCTTCGCGAAGCTCCTGGGCGCCGCGGGCGTGCGCCGACTGCTCGCCGTGCGCTCCGCCCCCGCCGAGGCCGAGTTCTCCCGCCGGGCGGCCGCCGCGGCGGGCGCGGCCGGGATCGTCATCGAGGACGTTCTCCTGCCCTCGCCGCGCGCCCTGCCCGCCCTGCTGCGCCGCGCCGGGACGCAGGCCGACGCGATCTGGCTCGCGCCCGATCCGGACGCGGTCACTCCCGGGACCTTCGCCGTCGCGCGCGAGTTCGCCCGGGCCCGGGGCATGCGCTTCTTCGCGCCCGCGGCGGGCCTCGTGTCAAAGGACAGCCGGGGCGAGCTGGCCGTCTCCTTTCGCGACTGCGGCCGTGAGGCGGCGCGCGCCGCCCGCGAGCTCCTGGCCGGACGCCCCGTGGCGAAGGTCGTCTACCCCAGCGAGGACATACAATGAGTGTCAGGCTTTGACTTATTTGCGTTATTTTTCGAAAAATCGCACATAAGTCAAAGCCTGACACTCACGTGGGAGTTGAGGAGGGCGGCGATCTCGGCGGCGGCGGAGGACGCGGAGGCGGGGCGGCCGGCCGCGCAGGCGGCGGCGCGCATGGCCGCCAGGGAGGCGCGATCCTCGAGCAGGGAGGAGGCGGCCCGGGCGGCGCCCTCCGGGGTGCCGCCGGGAAGCGCGGCGCCGGCGGCGAGCAGGTACCGGGCGTTGGCCTCCTCTTGTCCGGGCAGGCAGGCCGTCAGGACCATCGGGAGCCCGCAGGCGAGGCTTTCGGCGGCGCTGAGCCCTCCGGACTTGCCCAGGTGGAGGTCGGCCGCGGCCATCATGGCGGCGACGAGCGCCGGCGGCTGGGGGCCGAACACCCGCAGCCGCGCCCCCGACTCTGGGTGGGCCGAGAGCGCCGCCCGAAGGCGGTCGTTGGCCCCGCACAGGACGAGCAGGCGCGCGCGAGGGCTCAGGGCCAGCAGGGCCTGCGCCGAGCGCTCTAGGCCGCCAAGACCCTTTCCCCCGCCGGACAGAAGGGCCACCGGAGCCGAATGCGGAAGGGCCAGGAAGCGGCGGGCCTCCGTCCGGGAGACGAGCGAGGAGTAGGCCGGGCTGATGGGGATGCCGGTCGCGCGCAGACGCCGGCGAGGGACGCCGAGCGCCGCCAAGGCGTCGACGGCCGACGCGTCCGGAGCAAGAATGAGGTCCGCGGGAGGATCGGCCCAGAACGGGTGCACGCCGTAGTCGGTCAGAACGGACACGACGGGAATATCGAGCTCGCCGCGCGCTCGGGCTTCGGCGAGCACCGAGGCCACCGCGGCCTGGGGGCAGACGACGACCGCCGCGCCCGAGCGGCGGACGCCGTCCCTCAGGCGCCTGGCTCCGCCCAGGCCCAGGTAGGCCCCGCGCACCGCCTTCAGGATCGAACGGGCCCAGGCGCCGCGGTACAGCGCCCCGTAGAGGCCGGGAGCGGCGCGCAGGAGACCGTGATAGGCGCGCGCCGTCCATCGTCCCGCAGCCGGGTGATGGTCGGCCGCGATCTCCACCCGGGAAAATAAGAGGCCGGCCTTTCGGCCGGCCTCTTCCAGCGCGAACGCCGCCGCGGAGTGCCCGCTCGGCCGATAGCCGTAGACGAGCAGCGCCCGCGTCGCCGCGTTCAATCGATCAAAGGTCCTTGGCTTCCTTCAGCTCTTCATAGCGCTTCGGATTCTTCTTCTTGAGCTGGTCGACGAGGCCCTTGCGGTGCGCTTCCCAGGCCTTGGCGTTCTCGCCGGTCTTGCGCTTGATGGAGTCGTAGGACAGGAACTCGTAGATGGACTTGCCGTCGGCCTTCTGGATGCCGCAGCCGGGCTTGTTCATCATGCGCTTGACGTAGCGGCTCCAGATCTTGGTCTCGACCTGCCACACGGTGTTGTCGGAGAAAAGCTCCGGCTGGGCCTTCTTCATGGCGGCGAGCGCGGCCTCCTGCTTCTTCTCGTCGATGCCGCCTTCGGGCTCGACGAAGCGGCTGTTCAGCGGACGCGCCGCGGAGTGGCACTGGGCGCAGCCGCCCTTCGTGCTGATCAGCTTCTTGTAGCCGGCCTGGACCTTGGCCGGATAGGACTTGAGGACTGAGTCGGGCAAGGTCTCCGGGCCGAAATCGTTCGGGTACGGGTTGGTGAGGGCCTTCTCCTTCTCGGTCATCTCGGCCGCGCGCAGCGGCGAGCCGAAGGCCGCGCCGAGCAGGGCGACGGCGGCGAGCAAAGTCAGTTTGCGGTTCATATTTTCCCCCTATGTGGTACGGCGTCGCTAAAATCCGCTCTCGTCCTTCTCCGCGATGCTGATCAGCCAGGTCGCGAGGTCCTCGAGCTCCTTCTTGGAAATCTTACCTTTCCACGCGGGCATGTAGACCATCGGCACGGGGCCTTTCGGGCTCCATTTCTGGACCTCGTTGGCCGGCACGCCCGCCTCGATCTTGTGGATGAGCTCGTCCTGCGTGTAGGTGCCGACGAGCTTGGGCAAGGTCGGCTCGGCGCCCAAGTTCATCTGCGCGAGCTGCTCCGCCTCGGACATGTTCTCATCGTACTCCTTCTGGCCCTCGCCCGCCGCGTTGAAGCGGCGCCGGCCCTGCTTGGCGTCCAGGCCGTGGCAGCCCTGGCAGCCGTATTTCTCGTAGACCCGCTTGCCGTTCGCGGCGCCCGAGAGCTGGGGCTCCCGCGCCTTCGTCCCGGGCACGTGATACCGGTACGGGATGACCTCTTCCTTGGTCAGGCCCGACAGGTAGGCCGTGATCGCCTCGGCGCCCTCGGGGCCGATCTCTTCGCGGAAGTCGGGCATGCCCGACGGCGGGATCGGCTCGGAGTTGTAGTGCGCGAACGGGTCGTTGGGCGTGACGGAGGCCGGATCGTTGACGAGGTGGGCCCGGATCCAGTTCTGGAGGTTCCAGTGGTTGTCGTGGTGCTCGTTGGGCAGCTCCTTGCCGTCGATGCGGACCTTCTTGAAGTTGTAGCCCGCGATGCGCTCGAAGGGCTTGTCGGCGATGTCGCCGAGCTCGACGGAGACGACGCCGCCCCAGCCGTTGATGGCGTGGCAGCCCTGGCAGCCGTGCTTGTTGAACAGCTTCTTGCCCTCGGCGGCGACCTCCGCGCCCTTGAGCGTCTCGAAGTTGTCATGGCACTTCACGCAGGAGCCCTGGATCGTGACGCCCTTGAGCATGGGCTTCTCCCAGTGCTTGACCCAGCCGTGAGCCGCGTCCACCTGAGTCGCGAGGCCTTGGCCGGAGTGGCACGAGGTGCAGCCGAACTTGGAGAACGGATGGGCCTTGATCAGCGCCGTGTCCACCTTCGGATGCGCCTTGTACGGGTGCTCGGTGAAGGTGTTCTTGAGCGTGGTGTTCGTGTACTCGTCCATGCCCACGTGGCAGGTCACGCAGCGGTCGAAGCGGCCCAGATCGGTCGCGATGATCTGCTTGATCTCCAACGGGGAACGGCGCATCTTGCGCGCCTCGGCCTTGAGGTCCGCGGCCTTCTTCTCGTCCTTCTCCGCCGCCGCCTGCTTCTCCATCTCCTCGGCGGCCATCCGGTAGTAATTCTTCTGGTACGGCTTCCACTCCGCGTTGAAGTCCTTGGCGAAGGCCCAGACGAAGGCCGCCAGCATCAGCGCGTTCGAGACGATAAAGGCTTTTCGGTAGCTCATGTCAGAAGTTCATGCTGATCGCGGGAATCGTCAGCACGTATTTGATGTTGAAGGCGAGGCTCGCGCACATCTTGAGAAGAACGCTCATCGTGGAGGTCACCAGGACCATCGTGACGAGATACCTCGGCCAGTCGAGCGCCCGGATGTGGCGCTGGGGCAGGACGAATCCGTAATAGAAGGAGGCGCCGACCAGGAACAGCATGAAGCCCGCCTGGACCCCGGTCATGCGGCCCGTCAGCAAGCCGGCCGCCGCGAACAGCGCCAACAGGCCCAGGAACCCGCCCATGAGCTTCCTGCCGTCGAGCTCCTTCTGGATGAGCTTGGGCAGCAGCAGCCAGGCGGCGGAGACGGCGCCCAGCAGCGGGATGCCGATGAGCATCGAGTAGGCCCCCACCCCCTTGGGACCGAACACGCTCCACGTCGGCGGCGGCGCGGGCTTGGTGATGAACCACGACTCCCACGGCCAGTACCAGGCGTAGTTCGGCCCGCGGCAGGCGTAGCCGATGAAGATCAGCGCGAACCACATCACGACGCCGAGCATGAACAAGGTGTTCGCGAACGGGCGCTCCTTCCAGGCGTAGTAGCCGACCCCCTTGGGGTTCGTGTCGATGTAGGGGATCGCGACGAGGCCCACGATGATCAGCCCGGGCATCACGACGCCGGCGATCCACGGATCGAAGTACACGAGCAGCTCCTGCAGGCCGACGAAATACCAAGGGGCCTTGGAGGGGTTCGTCGTGACGTTCGGGTTGGCGATCGCCTCCAGAGGGGCGTCCTGCAGGACCGACCAGATCATGATGAAAATCACGGTCGCCGCGGCGGCGATGTACTCGCGCTTGACGAGGTGCGGCCACACATCCACCTTCTCCTCGTTGGCGGCGTACGGCGCGGCGGAGAAGCTGTCCTTGCGGATGCGCCAGAAATGCAGGATCAAGAGTATGCCCACGACGAGCGGCACCGCCACGCAGTGCATCACGTAGAAGCGCAGCAAGGTGTTCTCGCCGACCATCGTCCCGCCGAGCAAGGTGAAGCGCACGTCGTTGTTGATGCGCATGCCGACGAGCGAGCCGAGAGGGCCCTCGTTGCCGAGCACCGGGGTGGCGCCGGCCATGTTGGTGCCGACGGTGACGGCCCAGATGGCCAGCTGGTCCCACGGCAGGAGGTAGCCGGTGAACGAGAGGAACAAGGTCAAAGTGAGCAGGAGAACGCCGATGCCCCAGTTGAACTCGCGCGGCTTCTTGTACGCGCCGGTCAGGAACACGCGAACCATGTGCGCGATGACGGCGACGACCATGGCCTGCGCGGCCCAGCGGTGGGCGTTGCGCAGGAACATGCCGAGGGTGACCGCGAACTCGAGGTCCTTGATGTCCCGGTAGGCCAGTCCGATCGTCGGGCGGTAGTAGAACATCAGAGCCACGCCGGTGAGCGTCAGGATCAGGTACAGGGCGAAGGAGATGCCGCCCATGCCCCAGGTGTAGAGCCACTCGAGGGCGCGCGGGCGGACCTTGACGGGGTGCAGGTGCAGCCAGACGTTGCCGATGATGTGGCCGGCGCGGTCGCGGGGCGTGTCCTTCCAGACGCCGCCGCGGAAAACGGAGCGCCAGAGCTGGGAGTCGATGAGCTCTTTCTTGATCTTCTCGAGGTCTAACGTGGGCATTATTTTATAGTCCTCAGGCGGACGCGTAGTTCGCGAAATAGGGCGCGTTCTCGCGCTTGCCGGGCTTGTTCTCGAGGATGGCCTTGTCGACGATCAGGTCGCCCGTCGGGGCCAGCTCCACCTTCGCGCGCCACAGCGGCATCGGCGCGGGGCCGGCGATCACGTCGCCGTCGAGGGTGAAGTTGGAGCCGTGGCACGGGCACTTGAAGCGGTTCTGGTCGCCCCACCAGTTCGGCGTGCAGCCGAGGTGGGTGCAGCGCGCCCACATCGCGTAGAAGCCCGACGGCGTGCGCACGATCCAGACGCGCTGCTCGTTGAGCCACTTCGTGGAAACGCCGACGTCGTAGCCGGCCGCGGGCCCCGCGTTGAATTTCTGCGACGGCTCGTAGATCACGTTCGGGAACATGAAGCGCGCGCCGGCGGCCGCGGAGGCGGCGAAGAAGGCGGCGAGCATGCTCCAGCCGGCCCAGAGAAAATCACCGCGTGAGATGGGCTTGGGCTTCGCGGGCGCCGCGGGAGCGGGAGGCGCGGAGGCGGGGGCGGCCCCGGGCTTCGGGGTGGAGTCGGGAGCCGGATTCGGATTTGTTTCGCTCATTTTTGTCGTTTCTTACCTATGCCAGTTTTGAGAAAAAGTTAATGCGAAGCGCCACAAAATATCAATTCGCCCGTGGCCCTGTCAAACTAGGGCCGGTTCGCCCAATCCGCGGCCGCCGCGCGCTCGAGCACCCAGGCGTCGAAGCCGGCGTGCGGCATCAAGGTCCGGCCGTCCCAGGCGTAGTCGAGGCCCGCCAGATCCTTAGGGATCTTCCTTTCGATTCCCCCCCGGGCGATCAGCACGGGCACGACGACGACGGGGCCGGCTTTCCCGAGGCTCTCGCGGGAGACCTTCTCGCGCAGGTCCGCCACGGCGGCCGCGCGTATCTCCGGGGCGGCGTCGTCGCGCAGCAAGGCGACGGCGCAGTCCGCGAACTTCCCGCCGGCGGAAGCCATCGAACACAGCGACCCCAGAGTGGTCTCCCAGGCGCGCACCGCGGCGTCGTCGACGGGGCCGTGCGCGACGAGGACGAGGTGGGCCTTGGCGGCCTTCCCGGCGAGCGCCCTCGCGCGCTCGCTGAGGACGCGGCCGACGAGCTCGTGGTCGTCGAGGGCGCGCGCCATCACGATCGGCTCCCGGGCCTTCACGCGCGCGGTCGAGAACTCCATCGAATGCCCGTGCGCTCCCCCGCCATGGTGGGCGTGCGCCGCGGCCAGGCGCTCGTAGGCCTCGCGCAGGACCTCGGAGGGCTTCTCCCGAAGCCCCAGCGCGTAACGAGTCTGGTCGAGCACCTCCGAGCGGCTCTGCACGAACAGGGGCACGGCGACGATGCGCTTGACCTTCCGCTTTTCAAGGCGATCGACCGCCGCCTGAAGGGACTTCAGGTCGGCCATGCCGAGCGCCGTCTCGGTCGGGATCTTCGCGTTCACACGCGCGCGAAGCCGCTCGACTTCCCGGTTCCAGGAGGCGTCCCCCCCGTGGGCGAGCAGCAGGATGCCGTAGGGCGCCGTCGCGCGGGCGGGCGCGGCGAGCAGCAGGAGCGCCAGGGCCGCGATTCTCATCCGGCGTATTCCGAATGCTTGAGGCTGAGCTCGCGGCCCGTCGAGAGGGACTGCGCCCAGGAGGCGAACTCGACGGTCTTGGCGTCGACGATGCGGCGCGCCGCGGCGACGGCCTCCGCGCGCGAGGCCATGTTCCTGGCCACGATCGCCTCGAGGTCCTCGAGGCGATATAAATACACGCCGTCTATGGCGTGTACCGATTCCTCGATGTCGCGCGGCATCGCGATGTCGATCAGGAACAGCGAGCGTCCCCCTCGTCGGCGCACGGCGGCCGACACGATGTCGCTCGTGAGCACCGCGGCCGGCGCTCCGGTCGAGCAGATGACGACGTCGGCGCGCTCGAGCTCGGCCGGGAAGTCCTCCCATTTGACGGCCTCTCCCTGATAACGCGCGGCCAGCTGATAGGCGCGATCCCAGGTGCGGTTGGCGACGACGAGCTTGCTGACCCCTTTCGCGGCCAGATGCTTGGCGGCGAGCTCGGACATAGCGCCCGCGCCCAGGATCAGCGCGCACTTGCCCTCGAGGCGGCCGAAGATCGTCTCGGCCAGCTGGACGGCGACGGAGGGGACCGACAGCGAGCCGCAGGCGAGCGCGGTCTCGGCGCGGACCTTTTTCCCGACGAACAGCGCCCGCTGAAAAAGGACGTTGAGGCGCTTGCCGGTCATGCCCGCGGCCAGCGCCTTCTCGTAGCCGGTCTTCACCTGGCCGAGGATCTCGGTCTCTCCGACGACGAGGGAGTCCAGGCCCGCGGCGACCGCGAAGAGATGGGCGACCGCGGCGGCGTCCTCCCGGAGCTCGGCCTGCCGGCCGAGCTCCGCCTCCGCCAGCTCCTCGAGGATGGCGACCAGCCCCGTCGCCGCAAGCTCCCGGTCGGCGGGCCCGGCGACGTACAGTTCGAAGCGGTTGCAGGTGGACACCGCGGCGGCCTCCGAGAAGCCGCGCGCCTTGAGCTCGACCAGCACGCGCTCCACGGGGACGCAGGCGAGAGCCTCGCGCGCCGCGCACACGCGGTCGCGGTGGCTCCAGCTCAGGCAGACGAGCTTCATCTGCCCCCCAGATAATCGTGGCTGTCGGAGAAAACCCCGGCGCCGAAGAAGGTCAGCAGTATGCAGGCGAAGCCGGCCATGGAAACGTAGACGGGCACGCGCCCGCGCCTGCCGGAGACGTAGCGCAGCCGCAGGAACTCGGCGTAGAACCCGACCGTGACCATAGACATGATCTCCTTCGCGTTCCCGGACCAGGCGCGGCCCGAGGTCTGGTAGGCCCACACCGCGCCCATCACGAGGCCGAGGACGAGGATGGGAAGCGTGATGGCGATGATGCGGCTGTTGAGGGCGTCGAGCTCGTCGAGCGAGGGCAGCCGGTAGCACAGCTCGCTCGGCGTGCGCGACTTGATCTGGCGCTCCTGGATCAGCAGCGCCAGGGCCACGCCGAAGGCGTTGGTGAAGGTGGCGTAGGCGGTCATCAGGATCATCGGGTGAATGTTGAGCCAGTAGCTGCGCAGCTTGGGCTCGAGCGGAGCGAGCTGCGGATCGGCCAGGATCACGGCGAGGCCGAGGCTCAGCGCGGCCATGGGCAGCACGAAGGCCCCGAGTATGCCCAGGTGCCGCCGCACCTCGATCGTGAAGAACGCGCCGGCCAGGGCGAAGGACATGTAGGACAGCGCGCCGAAGAAGTTGTTGATCGGCAGGAACCAGCGGTTCTCCGGGTAGGCCCAGAACGCGGCGAGGTGGATGCCGAAGGCCATGAATTGAAGGACAAGGCCGCAGCCGACGAAAGTCAGCATGAGGCGGCTGGCGCGCTCGTTCTTCGTCAGCAAGTAGTAGAGGGCGGAGACGGAAGCCGCCGTATATAGGGAAAAAGCGGCCCACGACAGGAGCGACTTGATCATGTCGGGGCTATTCTAGCATGTGCCATAGGGACGACGCGAATTCGGGGATGCATGCCCTGCCGGGCATAGTCTCCGATGGTTCTCTGCTTTAAAGCAACGAACCGAAAGGGAGCATAAGCCCGGTCCTTCCCGCTTTCGATCAGTCTCCGGACCAGGGGTTGAAGCGGCCGCCGATGACCGGGGCCTCGTCGCACAGCTTCTTGAACAGCTCGAGCTGGGCCTTGGTGGCGCCGCGGGACTTCAGGCTCTCGAGCGTGTTGTAGTAGGCCATGTTGTACTCGGTGTGCGACCAGATTCCGCCCTTGGAGGAGGCCACGGACTTGGCCGCCGCGGAGATGTCGTCGTTGGTGAGCTTGCTCTTCTTGGCGCGCAGCGTGCCGGCGAGCATTCCCAAGCCCAGGACTCCGCCCATGCCGCGGAAGAATTCCTCGATGCTCGGGACCGGGCCGTTCCAGCCCTCGGGAACGGTCGGCACGGCGACGGGCGCTTGCGTCGCCGCCCAGTAGAAGCCGCCGTAGATCGCCGCGACGAGCGCGACGCCGCCGAGCCAAACGAGGAACGACGCCGGCGCCGAGGCGCGGGGCGCGGCGGGCGGGGCGCGGCGGACCTCGCCGGTGCGCGCGTTCATCGCGACGAGCTCGTCGCGGGAGTCCTGCACCGAGTACCAGAGATCCGTGACGCCGCCGGCGGGGCCGACGCGCGGCAGGAGGCTGACGCGGACGGCGCCCTCGACGCCCTGGAGCGCCGCCTCGGGAGACGTCTTGACCGCGAGGTCGAACGAGGAAGCGCTGACGCCCTCGGCGAGGCGCTGGGCCGAGACCGTGCCCTTGAGCTCGGGCTCGAAGGCGTCCATCATCGTCTCGGAGACGGTCGTGCGGCGCGCGGGCACCATGTACTCGATGCCGCCGCGCTCGCCGCCCCAGCCGAAGAAGAAGCGCCACTCGTCGCCGACGCGGACGCCGTTGAAGAAGCGCGCCTCGTGCACGGCGGACAGGAGCTTGATGCGGTCGGCCGACACGCCGTTCCCGGCGGCCTTGGCCTTGATGCTCTCGAGCGCCAGGGCGTAGAGCTCGTTGGGGGCCGCGGCGTAGGTCAGGCCGGCGGGCTTCGCCGCGGCCTTGGCGGCCTTCTCGGAGACCTTGTCCACGCGGACGAAGGCGCCGGAGGCGCCGACGGTGCCGACGCTGCCGTGGTCGTCGTAGAAGCGGTACGAGAGCTGGGCGCCCTTGCCGTCCGCGGCGGGACGCGCGGCGAGCGAGACGCTCACGCCGGAGCCGAAGCCGGGCAGCTCGTTCTTCAGGAGCATGAGCGCGTGGTCGGGAGACAGCGCCGCGAACGGCGCGAGATCATCGAGGGAAACCGCCACGGCCTCGCCCGGAGCCGGGGCGCCCTTGAAGACGCTGGAGCGGATATCCTGGGCGCCGCCCAGGAAATTATTGAAATCGACGTAGATCAGGGCCCCGGGCACGGAGAAGGTATAGTGCCACTGCGCGCCCTCGCGCGCCGGCATCGAGGCGGTCGCCTCGACGAGCTTGACCTCCGCGGGCGCGACGCCGAGCTCACGGGCGAGCTCGCGCGCCCGCTTCACGGCCTGAGGGTAGCTCTCGCCGGGGCTCGTCAGCCGGCGCGAGGAGAAGCCCAGGCCGGAGGTCCCGCCGGACGGGCCGGAGCGGGCGGGCTTGGAGGCGACGGCCTCGAGGACCTTCTGCGTGACCTCGGGGCCGTGGCCGGCGAGGTTCCAGCCGTTGGAAATGCGGGGATCCATCTTGCGGCCCACGCCGAGGGCCAGCGCGCCGGGCAGGCCCTTGGCCATGTTGCGGTCGGTCTCGTTGCCGGTCTCGCCGATCTCGAGGCCGCTGAGCTTGAGCCCGAGGCGCGTCAGCCAGGACGCCTTCTTGGCCGCGCGCGGCACGTACATCATGTCGCCGATGACCAAGGCCTGGGAGGCGTCGAGGCCGAGCTTCTCGGCGATCTTCGCGGCGGCCGGGGACTTGGTGATGATCGAGAACGTCGCGTAGCCGGGGTTCGAGAGGTCCTTGGGCAGGCGGCCGGAGACCTCGACCTCGATGCCGCGCTTGGCGAGCTCCTCGCCCATGATCCCGGCGACCTGCTTCATCTGCGCCGCGGTGGCGCCGACCTTGATCATCAGCGCGTAGCCGTAGGTGTTGTAGGACTCCTTGGGGTTGAGCGAGTCGCCGGGGTGCTGCTCGACGCCGGCCTCGGAGAGGCGCGCGATCGTCGCGGCGGAAGCTTCCTTGACGGCGTCGAGCTTGCCCGCCTCGAGCGGCTCGGCCTCCCAGATCTTGACCGGCTCGCCGTTCCGGTACTGATAGAGCTTGCCGCCGCTGTTGGCGGCGACGTACATGCCCTCGGTCACGTCGGCCGGCAGGCTCGCCATGGACTCGAAGACGGTGAGCTGGGTGGAGCCCTCGCGCTTGACGTCGCCGCGATCGCTGACCACGGCGAAGTGCTTGCCGGCCATACGGATGGCGCGGATCGCGTCGATCTTATCCTGGGGCAGGACGGCGTTGTAGCCGGCGAGCGTGTCGTCGAAGTCGGAGACCACGAGCTGCTTGTCGGCGGCGGACGCGATGACCTTCGCGGTCAAGACGGCGCCGGCCTGGGGCAAGGAGAACACGGCGCCGGTCACGGCCGCGATGGTCTTCAGGGCCAGGCGATGGAAGCTATAGGAGGAAGCGGACTCGACCGTCTTGGGCGCCTCGGCCTTCGGCGCGGCGGCGGGGACCGCCGCCTTGGGGGCTTCGGGAGCGGCGGACGGCGCGGAAAGGGACGGGGCCAGGGCCGACGGGACGCCCGCGGCGACGGCGTCGCCCGGCTCGGAGACGCGCGCTGACTTCGCGCCGGTGAGGATATTCTCGAGATCGCGGCCGGCGGTCGCGGCGGCGGAGCCGCCGGTCCCGGTCTTAGCCATGGCCTGCAGGACGGGCGCGGCGGCCAGGACCTTCTGGGCGATCGCGGCGGCGGGAGCGGCGGGCTTGAGCGCGGCGGGCGCGGCGACGAGGAAAGAGGGCGCCGACCAGGACGGCGCTGACAGGGACAAAACGGGCGCGGCCATGGACGGGGCCGGCGCGTTCAGCGAGCCGAGGCCTATCTGGGGAGCGGCGGAGACCGGGGTCGCGCGGCCGACGACGGATTGCGCGAAGGCCTGCCGCGCGTCGATTCCCACGGAGAGGACGACGAGCGCGGCGGAGAGTGCGAGCGAGACGAGGCGTTTGAGGCGTCGGGCCATGCGAGGTTTTCTCCCTACTGCTGGTCTAACGTCTATCCTTATTGTACCCGGCCCCGCCCCGCCCGCCCTGGGTCGTCCGGGTAAGAGATCCGAGGCATTCGGTCTAGGCCCTGCGATCTGATGAAAGTGATAGATAGGCCTTTGGGCCCATCCGCCTCTGGGCCTCATGGCCCAAGCGCGGCCCTAAGGTCCCGGTTAATAATAGGCCCATGAGCCCCCTCCCCCTCGTCGCCGCAGCGCTGCTCTCCCTCATCGCCTCCACCGCCCGGGCGCAGTTCTGCCCGCTCGACGCCGGCGAGACAGTTCAGAAGATCGTGGCCTGCAAGGACGGGGTGAGCACGGAGCGCTGCCGCGAGCTGGCGCAAAGCGTGGGCTGCTCGGTCGTGCGCGAGCTGCCCTCGATCAACGCGATCGTCATCGAGCTTCCCGCCTTCAAGGCCGACGGCGCCAAGGCCAAGCTCATGGCCACCTTCCAGGTCGACCTCGTCGAGACCGACAAGACGGTCAACTGGCTCAAGGGAGTGACCGTCGCTCCCCCCGTCCCCGCGGCGCACTTCGAGTTCGGCGACATCGCCAAGGACATCCTTAAGAAAATAAGCTCGATCAAGCCCGTCGCCGTCGCGGACCCCGAGCAGCCCTGGGGCATCCGCCGCGTCAACGCCGAGGCGTCCTGGACCACGCCGCGCGGCCAAGGGCAAAGCGCGGCCGTCGCGATCATCGACACCGGCATCTCACGGTCGCACCCAGACCTGGCCGGCCTGATCCTGGGCGGCTTCAACGCCCTCGACCCGAAAAAGCCCGACGCCTGGGACGACGACCAGGGCCACGGCTCCCACGTCGCCGGCACGGTCGCCGGCAAGCGCGACGGCAAGGGCGTCGTCGGCGTGGCCCCGATGGCGCGGCTCTACGCGGTCAAGGTCCTCGACGCGGACGGCAACGGCGGCTACTCGAGCGTCATCGCCGGCATCGAGTGGGCCGTCAAGCGCGGCGTCAAGGTCGCCAACATGAGCCTCGGCGCCGACGAAGGAAGCGAGGCCCTGCGCCGCGCCGTCGCGGCCGCGAGCCGGGCGGGCCTGACCATCGTCGCGGCGTCGGGCAACGGCGGCGGCGCCGTCGGCTTCCCGGCGAGCTACCCCGAGGTCCTCGCCGTCGGCGCCTCCGACGTCAAGGACCGCGTCGCCGACTTCTCGAGCCGCGGCCCCGAGGTCGATTTCATCGCGCCCGGCGTGGACGTGAAGTCGGTCCGCATGGAAGGCGGCTGGGAGGAGCTCTCCGGCACCTCGATGGCGACGCCGCATGTCGCCGGCCTGGCCGCCCTCGCCGTCGCGCGAGGAGCGTCGTCTCCGGCCGCGGTGCGCGCGATGCTGACCCGGGCCGCGACGCCGCTTCCCGGCCTGAGCGCCGCGGTGCAGGGCGCGGGCATGATCGACGCCGCCAAGCTGCGCTAGACGAACCGAATTCGACGGGCGCCGGTCCGCGGAGCCTTACCCCAAGTTCCCGCGGGCAGCCGGCGCCCGTCCCTTATTTATCGGGGGCGGAGTACACGAGCTCGGAGCCCGCGAGCAAGGCGCCCTTGGCGTAGCCCGGCGTGCGCAGGTCGTAGAAGTCGCGGTGGGCCTGGAAACGGGTCCCTCCCGAGGACGGAACCTCGATGAGCACGTAATCGCCTTCGGCGTCCTTTCGAAGGCCGAAGAAGCGGCCGGTCACGACGCGGCCGCCCCGAAGCGCGATCTCGACCGGCGCGCCGTCGGGCATTCTTCCCGCGACGCCGGAAATCGAAGAGATGTTCCCCCGCGAGGAATAGTGCTCGGTGCGCAAGGCCGCCTTGTCGATCCGATGGAACTCGCGGGAGATCCCCGCGCGCCCCTTGGGCCCTTCCAGAATGACCTCGTCGCCGTCGGCCTTCACGAGCCGCCCGGAGACGGTCTGCGCGGACCATTTCAGGTCGTCGAGGTCGCGCGTGTCGATGTCGACCATCCTTCCTCGGTAGCGCGCGAGATCCTTGAACGGATCGGCGACGGGCGGGCGGTCGTGGACGACGACCTCGGCGGGGCGCAGATTCGCGCCGTCGAACATGACGTCCACCGTGCGGCGGACCTCGGAGATGCCCGCCGCCGCCATGTCCAGGCCGACGAGCTTCCCGCCCGTTTGAAAGATCATCTTGCCGTCCGCCAGGCCGCGGAACGCCCCTTCGACACGCTCGCCGTTGGCGAGCGTGACTGAGACGCGCGGGTCCGACGGATTGTCGCCGAGCGCCGAGTTCAAGACGGCCTTGGCGCCGTCGTCCTTGGCGCCCGCGACGAGCTTGCTCCATTCCGAGGGCGTGTAGTCGCGGCCCTTGGCCGGAAGAGCCTTGGGATCGATCGGCGTGATCAAGGACGGGGCGAGCGCCGCCGCCGGAGCGCCGGGCGCGGGCGCGGAGACCGGCGCCGACAGCGCGCCCTGAAGGCCCGCGGCCAAGGACGGGCTCAGCGCGGGAGCCGCCACTCCGCCGGGGACCTGGCTCACGGCGGCACCGACGGCCGAGGAGCCCCTGGCCGCGGAGGCGGCCTCGCCGACGACCTGGGCCGACGCCGGGCCGGACAGCAGACAGGCCAACGCCGCCGCGAGGGGTCTCATGGGGTGAGTGTAAGCCCGGCTTTCGGCCCCGTCAAGGGGAGGCCCGCCGCGGACGGCAGTTTCAGCATGAAGCGCGCTCCCCCCCGAGGAGACCTCTCGGCGGTCAAATCCCCCCCGTGCCGGCGCGCGATATCCCGGCAGAGGTAAAGCCCCAGGCCCACCCCGCCCTCGCGGCCTCTGCCGGTCGCGAACGGAGTGAACAGTCGAGGCAGGAGCTCCGGCGGCAGGCCGGGCCCGTCGTCATCGACGCACAGGAGGACGCTCGGCCCCGCCGGAGCCACCGACACCGTGATGCGTCCTCCCGCGGGCAGCGCCTTGGCCGCGTTGCCCACGAGGTTGACGAGGACGCGCTCCAGCTCGTGCCCGGCCGCGCGCACCAGCACCTCGTCATCCGGGAAGCTCCTCTCGATCTCGATGCCGCGGGCGCGCACGGGGTCCTCGCAAAGGGTCAAGGCCGATTCGACGACCTCGGACGCCCGGCGCGGCGACGCGTCCGTTTCGCGCCGGGCCAACAGCCCGTGCACGAGCTCCCGGCAATACAGGGCGGCCCGCTCGATGCGCGCCATGTCGTCGCGCACGGCCTGAGGCAGGTCCTCGTCCTCGCGCCGCATGGTCGCGTAGCCGAGGATCACGGTCAACGGGGCGCTCAGATCGTGCGCGGCCCCGGCCCCGCCGGCGGCGACGGACGCCACGCCCTCGAGTCCCGCGGCTTTCGCGCGGACCTCCCGCTCGGACTTCGCCAGCGCCCAAGTGGCCGCCGCCGCCCCGGCGAGGATGACCGTCTTCAGCGTCAGAGTGAAGGCGTCGGCCGGGCCGAGCGGCCGCTCGCCGGCGAGAAGCACGGCCGCGTTGCCGAGGACGGCGCCGCCCGCGATCCAGGCGGTCTCTCGTCCTTCCAGCAGGATCGCGGCGCTGAAGATCGGGAGCAGGTAGAGGACCCACAGGTCCGACTCCCCTCCCCCGGACTGGGATTGAATGGCGGCGACGACGACAAAGGAGCCGACCAAGGCCGCCGCGGCGGGGACGGGGCTGGCGGGCCGCAGGCGGACGGCGAGGCTCGCCGCGAGGCTGGTGACGAGCAGCAGCAGAAACAGCCAAAGGCATTCCGGCAGAATCAGCTGGGGGTTGTTCTTCGAGAGGAAGGCCAGCGAGGCGAGCGCGATTCCGAGCGCCGCCTCGAAGCGCCCGGACGCGCGCCCCGCGTCGACGCGGCTCATGCTCCCCCCCGGCGGCGGTCGAAGGCCAAGGCGCTCGGCCCGGCCGTACGCGTGCTCTTGAGCCAACCTTTCATCTCTCCCGCCCAGCGCACGGCGTCCGCGTAAGACAGGATGGGCCTTTGCTCCGAGGAGACGCCCGCAACGGAGAGGCTCAACGGCGCGTGCCGCCTGACGGCGCCCTGACGATCCTCGATCTCGATCCAGCCTCGTGCGTGATCGGCTTCGTCGTACAGGCCGGGGACCGCCTCGTCGAAGCGCATCGTCGCGAACGCCGCGGCGAGCGGCGCCTTGCCGGCGTCGCAGACCATGGCGAAATCGTCGCCGCCGATGTGGCCGAGGAATCCGCCCTTCTCTCCGGCCTGAACCATCGCCTCGCGCAGGAGCTCGCCCGTCTTGAGGATTACCCGGTCGCCGCGCTCGCAGCCATAGCGGTCGTTGAAGGCCTTGAAGCGGTCGATGTCGGCGAGAAGCAAGGCGAACGGAAGTCCTTCGCGAATCCGGGATTCCAACTCGGCCATGATCGACGGGCTTCCCGGCAGGCGGGTCAAAGGATTGACCGACACGGCCTCCGCGTGCCGCGCCAGCCGGGACAGCACCCGCGCGCGCAGATCGCGCGTCGAGAACGGCTTGGTGACGTAATCGTCGGCGCCCAGCCCGAAGCCCTCGTCCTTGGCCTGCTGGTCGCCGAGGCCGGTGAGCATGATGACCGGCGTGGTCCTCGTCTTCGGCGCGTGGCGCAGGCGCGCGAGGACCTCCCACCCGGTGAGGCCCGGCATCTGCACGTCGAGGAGGATCAGATCGGGCCCCGCGGAATCGGCCGCGGCGAGGGCCGAGGGGCCGTCGCGCGCCACGAGGAGGCGGCAGTCGCCGCCGAACAGCCGCCCGACCGTCGCCGCGACGCCTTGATCGTCGTCGGCCAGGAGTATCGTGTTTTGCATGATTATGCCCTCACAGACGGCACTCTTGATGAAGCGAATAAGCCTCTCCGTCGGCCTTGACGAACCGGGTCACTTCCGCGGCCGTCAGCGGAGCGACCTTGCCCTGATGGAACCAGCGCTTCAGCGAGGCGTAAAAGCGGGCCTTCAACTGCGGGTCCGGGATCGTCGAGCCGGGGTTGACCTTGAGCTCCGAGCCGGACAGCCCGTCCTGCAGGCGGCGAGCCCAATAGCGCGCCTTGAGGTCGAGTATGCTCTCCTCGAGCTCGTTGATCCGCGCCTCGGCGCCGGCGCAGCGCGAGCCCGTGTCGGCCACCGCGTCCCGCGCCGACTCCTTCTCGATATCGAACCTTCCGCTCATGACCGGCACGGGCACGTCGAAGGGGTCCATGTCGGACAAGACCGCCTCGCCCTCCCGCTCGAGCTCGCCCTCGACCGCCCCGACGATGACGCCGGTCCGGTAGTCCACGACGCGCAGCGCGAGACGGACGATCTTTCCGGAGGAGCGGTACGTCCCCATCACGATGCCGTCGACGCGAGCGAGCCGCCCGCCCTCCGAGCCGTCGGCCTCGAGCGCGCCGGTCCGGGACAGCGAGCGCTCCTCCATGAGCTTGGGAAGCAAGGTGCGCTCCACCGCCTGCACCTTGCCGGAGCGGACCAGGGCCGTCGTCAGGCGCTCGGTGAGCAGCGCGCCTTCGGCTCCGTCGGCGCCGCGCGAGGAGTCGAGGCGCGAGACCGCGACGCGCTTGAGGCCCGCCGAGCGCGCCGCGTCCGCGAGTTCCCGGCCCAGGCCCCTCATCGCGTCCGCCCGGGCCGGCCCCGCCGCCGCGGCCAGGAGGAGGAAGGCGCCGGCGAGGAGCTTGAGGTCCATGCCCGCAGGATAGCCCCGGGGCCTGTGCGCCCGCCGATGCGGCGCTGAATTTCCGCTTAACGAAGCGGCGCTTCGGGGGAAGGGTCGAACTTGTAGCCGTGGCCGGGCACGTTGACGACGTGGCGCGCGTGGCGCGGGCCCAGCTTCTTGCGCAGGTGGGAGATGTGGACCTCGACGGTGCCGGGGTCGTTGTAGTTGGCGGGGTCGTAGCCCCAGACGGTCTCGAGGAGGTAGGTCACCGAGAGCAGCCGTCCGCTCTTGCTGAGGAGCACCGCGAGCAGGTCGAACTCCTTGCCCGTGAGCGCGACGGGCTTGCCGCCCACCTTGACGGTGCGCCCCTCGGCGTCGAGCTCTATGCCCGACTTGGCCGCGGCGGCGGCCGCCGGCTTGGCTCCTTCATAGCGGCGCAGCACCGCCTTGAGTCGCGCGAGGACGACGGACATGGTGAAGGGCTTTAAGATGTAGTCGTCGGCGCCCTGGTCGAGGCCCGAGACCACGTCCTTGTCGCCCACGCGCTCCCCCGACATCAGCACGACGGGGATGGAGGCGGTCATGGCCTCGCGCTTGATGGCGCGGCACAGCGCCTGGCCGTCGAGGCCCGGCATCTGGGAGTCGCAGAGCACGATGTCGGGACGGGAGTCCTTGATCAGGAGCAGGGCCTCGGAGCCGTTGTCGGTGATCACGACCGCCGCGCCGTTGGCGCTCAGGTACTGCTTGAGCATCTTCAGGATGGCGCGATCGTCGTCTACGACCAGGATCTTGCTCGGCATATGACGGGTGGCATGGTAGCGCTTCCCCGCCCGCGCGTCAAGGACGAAGCCAGGCCGCCTCGTCGAGCGCGACGAGGGTCTCCCGCATGGCGCCGCGGGCCGCGTCTGCGGCCGCGGCGCGCGCGGCCGAGGAGCCGTCCGCGTCGAGGGCGGCGGCCTCGTGGCGCGTCTCCCTCATGACCCGGCCGTCGCGGGCGCTGACGACGCGCACCGCCATCACCACCCGCGCGCCCACGAACGGCAGCACGCGCGCGTCGCGGTGCGGCGCGACGAAGGCCGTTCCCGAGATCCGGTAGTCGCCGCCTTTCCCCGCGACGGAGATCCCCTCCAGGGCCAGAGCCGCGCGCAGGGCCGACTCCGCCGAGCGCGCGGCGTCCGCGCCGAAGGGCCCCTCGCCGGAAAAGCGCACCGACACCGTGGCGTTCTCGAAGGCGGCGGGCGGCAGGGAAGGGCGTCCCTCGCATTCCTTCCCCGCCGCGGAGACCTCGACGCGCACCCGCGCCTCTCGCCCCCCTTGGCTCTTGCGGACCGACAAGACCTCGTGCTCCAGCACGCAGCCCGAGGCGCGGGTCACGACCCGGGCGTCGAACGCCAAACCTTTGTCCACCCGCGTGCGCGCGTCCACCCTCACCCCGCCTGTCTGCTCGACGGCGCGCTTGAGCGCGTCGGCGACCGCCCGGCGCTCCGCGCCCGCGCCCTCGCCCGCCCACCCCTCGACGACCACGGTCCGCCGCGCCGGGGCGTGGGAGCAGGCCCCGGCGAGGACGGCCAGGACGGCGAGGAGCGCGCCTCTCACGGCAGCACCAGCCCCGTCCCGCGCTGAAGCTCCTCTTTAGGGAGACGCACGGTCACCATGCAGCCGCCGTCGGCGGTAAACTCGCTCTTGAGCACGCGGGCGCCCTTGATGCTGTCGCGCACGCGCGTGGCGAGCTTGGAGTCCACCGAGATGGCGCGCGAGACCGTGTAGCCTCCGTCGAGCTCCACCCCCTTTATCAGGGAGAGCAGCTCGTATTGCGCCTTCACGATGGCCGCGTCGCGCGCCAGCGAGCGCCGTTGGGTCTCGGTGGCCAGGGCCGGATCGCCGGCCCCGATGCCGATGGCCTCGTAGTAGCCGCTCTTCTCCGGCTTTTCGTTGATCACGTCGGGAACCTTCCCGTCCGCCAAACGGGAACGCACCGACGAACACCCCGCCGACATCACGACGGCCAGGGCCGCCGTCAGAACCGCGATCGTCTTCATAAAGCCTCCCGGACGCCTCGCGTCCCGCCCACAGCATAGGCCGCGCGGGCGGGGTTCGCGCTGAACCGGGGCTTAAAGTGCGCTTAAAGGGGCCGACGCGGCCTTAAGGGGTTCTTAAGCGGCGCGTCGGGACCGCGCAAACGGCGCCGGACTATACTGGGGTAATGTGGTATAAGCGTTTGGATATGGCGCGAAGCAGGCTCAACGAGAACACCCGGACGCTCGCCCTCGGCGCCCTCGCCGTCGCCGTCCTGGGCGCGGCCGGCGTCTACGGGGCGTTCCTCCTGGTCTGGAACAAGAAGGCGGAATTCCTCGCCTCGCGCCTGGCTTATCTCGAGGTCGTCGCCGATCTGAAGGCCTCCGGCATCCGCGACTTCCACCGCGAGCGCATCTCCGACCTCGCGTTCTATTCCTCCGACCCCCACCTCCGGGAGGAGTATCGCGAGACGCTTGCCGGGAAGCGCGGGCCGCTCAACGACGCCCAAACGACCTTCGCCGCCTTGATCGACCGGGGGCTTTACGAGAGCGTCGCCCTGCGGGACCGGCGGGGCCGCCTCGCGCTGAGCGTGCCGGCCGGCGCCGAGACGGCGGCCCCGTCCGACGGCCCCGCGGGCCCCCCCCGCCTCCTCGGCCTGCGCCGCGCCGCGGGGGGCCGGCCCGTCCTGGATTACGAGGCGGCCACCGTCGACGGCGCCCGGCTGCTCTTCCGCGTGCGAAGCGCCTCCTGGCTCTCCCCGCTCGTCGAGCGCTGGCCCGGAGCCGAGAAGACGGCCGAGGTCCTGATCTTCCAGCGCGACGGGGGCGCCTTGACCGCGGTCACCGCGCCGCGCCGCGCGGATGAATACTCAGCTCCGCTGAGCGTCGCGCTCGACGGCGACGCCGTCGCCGCCCGCGCCGCCCGCGGGGAGGAGGGGCTGCTTCACGGGAAGGACCATCGCGGGGCGACGGTCTACGCCGCGGCGCGGCGCTTCCCCGAGCTCGGGTGGGTCCTCGTCGCGAAGGCCGACGAGGCGGAGCTCCTCGCCCCTCTTCGCGAGAAATTCCTCCTGCACCTGCTCGCCGCCTTCGGGCTGGCCGCCTTGGCCGGCGCGGGCGTTCTCCTGATCGTGCGCGTCCAGGCCGACCGCGCGCGCGCCGAAGGCGACGCCGAGCGCCGGCTTCTCTCCGCCGCGATCGAGCAGGCCGGGGAAAGCATCGTCATCACCGACAAGGAGGGGCGCATCGTCTACACGAATCCCGCCTTCACCCGTACGACGGGCTTCACACGCGAGGAGACGCGCGGCCGGACGCCCGCCATCCTCAAGAGCGGCCGCCACGACGCCGGGTTCTATCAGGAGATGTGGGGCGTCTTGGCCCGCGGCGACTCCTGGAAGGGCCGGCTCATCAACCGGCGCAAGAACGGGTCCCTCTTCGAGGAGGACGCCATGATCACCCCGGTGCGCGACGAGGCCGGCGCCGTCGTGCACTACATCGGCGTCAAGCGGGACATCAGCGCGGTCAAGTCCCTCGAGGACCAGCTTTTTCACTCTCAAAAGATGGAGGCCATCGGGCGCCTCGCCGGCGGCGTCGCCCACGACTTCAACAACATCCTGACGACCATCAACGGCTACGCGGAGATGCTCGCCGACGGCGCCCCGCCGGAGTCGCCGCTGTCGGCCGACCTCGCCGAGATCCTCGGCGCGGGCCGCCGCGCCGCCCTGCTCACGCGGCAGCTGCTCTCCTTCTCTCGCCGCGCGCCCGCCGATCCGGTCGTCGCCGACCTGCGCGCCCCGGTCCGCGCCATGGAGAAGATGCTGCGCCGGACGCTGGGCGAGGACGTGCGCCTCGTCCTCGAGCTTCCCGGCGAGCCGCTTTGGGTGCGGACCGATCCGGGCCAGATCGAGCAGATCCTCATGAACCTGGCGGTCAACGCCCGCGACGCGATGGCCCGCGGCGGGACGCTGTCCGTGCGCGTGCGCGGCGCGGAGCTCGCGGCCGACGAGGTGCGCGGGCTCGAGGTCATCCCCGCGGGGCGCTACGCCGAGATCGTCGTCGAGGACGACGGCTGCGGCATGGACGCCTCGGTGCTCTCGCGCATCTTCGAGCCGTTCTTCACGACCAAGGAGAAGGGCAAGGGCACCGGGCTCGGCCTGTCGACGGTGTTCGGCCTCGTCAAGCAGAATCAGGGCTTCGTGTCGGTCGACAGCGCCCCCGGACGCGGCTCGACGTTCGCCGTGCATCTGCCCCTCGTCGCGGCGCCGCCCGCGCGGCCGGCACCCGAGCCCACCCCGCCCCCCTCCTCCCTGCGCGGCGACGAGACGGTCCTCCTCGTCGAGGACCAGCCCGAGGTCCTGCGCATGGTCTCGCGCGTTCTGACCGCCCAGGGCTATCACGTGATCGCCTGCGGAGGCGTCGACTGGGCGCTCGAGATGGCGCAGGCCTCGGAGAGGCCGATCCATCTCCTGCTCACCGACGTCGTGATGCCGGGGATGGGCGGCGAGGAGCTCGCCGCCCACGTGCGCCGCCTCAGCCCCGCGACGCGGGTGCTCTTCATGTCCGGCTACACGGACGGCCGCCTGGACCGCCTTCACGAGTCCGGCGAGAAGGTCGACCTCCTGCTCAAGCCGTTCACCGCCGACCAGATATGCCGCCGCGTTCGGGACGCGCTCGACGGCGCCCGGGGGCGCGGGGCATGACCCGGAACCCCAATGACCGGGAACTCGCGCTGCGGCAGTCGCAGCTGCTCGTCGAGGGCATCGTCAACGCGCTCCCGGCCCGGGTCTTTTGGAAGGACCGGGACTTCGTCTATCTCGGGTGCAACGCGGCCTTCGCCCGCGACGCGGGCTTCTCCGCCCCCGAGGATATCATCGGCAAGAACGACTTCGAGCTGGCCTGGAAGGAGCAGGCGGAGCTTTATCGCGCCGACGACCGGAAGGTCATCGAATCCGGCCTTTCCAGGCTTCTCATCGAGGAGCCGCAGACGACCGCCGACGGGAGGTCGGCCGTCCTTCTGACGAGCAAGATTCCCCTGCGCGACTCGAACGGCGCCGTCATCGGCGTCCTCGGAACCTACCTGGATATCACCGAGCGCAAGCGCGCGGAGGAGGCGGGCGAGGCCCTCCTGAAGCTCGAAGCCCTGGGGACGCTCGCCGGCGGCATCGCCCACGATTTCAACAACGCGCTGACCGTCATCCTGGGGAACCTGTCCATGCTGGGCAAGCGGATCGTCGGCGACCGGGAGGCCGAGGAGCTGGCTCGGGAGGCGCAGGACGCGTGCGAGGTCGCCCGGGGCTTGTCCAATCAGCTGCTGACCTTCGCCAAGGGAGAAAGCCCGGTTGTCGCGGCCATGGACCTCAAGCCCGTGCTGCGCGAGGCGGCCGCCTTCGCCGCGAGGGGCACGGGCGCGCGCTGCGTCTTATCTCTCGGCGAAGCCCCCCTCCCCGTGAACATCGACAAGGACCAGGTGTCCCGCGTCATCCGGAACCTGCTCCTCAACGCCGCCCAGGCCATGCCGGACGGCGGCGAGGTCTTCCTTCGGGCGGCTCTCGTCGATCTGAGCGCGAGCCCTCCCCGGCCCGCCGGGCGCTACGTCCGCGTGGAAGTCGAGGATCAGGGCCCCGGGATCGACCCGAAGCACCTGTCCAGGATCTTCGACCCTTATTTCAGCACCAAGGGATACGGGCGGGGCCTCGGCTTGGCGACGTGCTACTCCATCATGGCCAAGCACGGCGGCGCCATCGCCGCCCAGGTCAAGCCCGGGGCCGGGGCGATCTTCATCCTCCACTTTCCGGCGACCGCCGCGGCGGCCCGCATTCTCGTGATGGACGACGATGCCCCCGTCGCCCAGGTCCTGACGCGCATGCTCGCGCATCTGGGCTACCGGGCCGAATCGGTGGACCGCGGAGAGGCCGCGCTCGAGGCCTACTCGCGCGCCCTCGAGGCGGGAAACGCCTTCGACGCGGTCATCCTCGACCTGACCGTCCGCAAGGGCCTGGGAGGCCTGGAGACCTTGGGAAGGCTGACCTCCCTGGACCCCAAGGCGAAGGCCCTCGTCACCAGCGGCTACGCCAACGCCCCGATCATGGCCGACTACGCCGCCAGGGGCTTCCACGGCGCGCTCGTCAAGCCCTACCGCCTCGAGGACGTCGGCGCGGCCCTGCGCCGTGCCTTAGGCGGAAGTTAAGGCCTCTCAAGTCTTCGCCGAGCGAAGCCGCAGGGCGTTGGTGATGACCGAGACCGAGCTCAGGCTCATCGCGGCGCCGGCGATGATCGGGCTGAGCAGCAGCCCGAAGAACGGATAAAGAACGCCCGCCGCCACGGGGATGCCCAAGGCGTTGTAGCCGAAGGCGAAGACCAGGTTCTGGCGGATGTTGCGCATGACGGCGCGGCTGAGGCGGACCGCCTTGGCGATGTCGCGCAGGTCTCCCCGCACGAGGGTGATGCCCGCGCTTTGCATGGCGACGTCGGTGCCCGCGCCCATGGCGATGCCCACCTCGGCCTCGCTCAGCGCCGGAGCGTCGTTGACGCCGTCGCCCGCCATCGCCACGCGCCGGCCTTCCGCCAGAAGCTTCTTGACGTAGTCGGCCTTGCCGTCGGGCGCGATCTCCGCCTCCACCTCGTCGAGGCCGAGCTTTCCCGCGACCGCCGCGGCCGTGCGGCGGTTGTCGCCCGTGAGCATGATCAGCCGCAGCCCCAGCGCGTGCAGCTCCCCGATCGCCGCCGCGGTCGTCTTCTTGATGGGGTCGGCGACGGCGAGCAGCCCGGCGGGCGCGCCGTCGACGGCGACGAACAGCGCGGTCTTGCCGTCCTCCTGGAGCTTCGCCGCCGCGCTCTCGAGCGCCTCCAGGCCCGCGACCCTCTCGCTCCTCAGAAAGTCCGGCTTGCCGACCAGCACCGCCCGGCCGGCGACTTCCCCCGCCACGCCCCCTCCCGTCACCGAGCGGAAATCCTTGACGGGCTCGACCGCGGAGCCCCTTTCCTTGGCGCCCTTCACGATCGCGTCGGCCAGCGGGTGCTCGCTGCCCTGCTCCAGCGAAGCAGCCAGGCGCAGGAGCTCTCCCGCGTCGAAGCTCCCCGCGGGAAGCACGTCCACGAGGCGGGGCTTGCCCTCGGTGAGCGTGCCCGTCTTGTCGAAGACGAGCGTGTCGACGGTCTCGAGGCGCTCGAGCGCCTCGGCGTTGCGGATCAAAACGCCCTCGGACGCGCCCCGCCCGACGCCGACCATGATCGACATCGGCGTGGCCAGCCCCAGGGCGCACGGGCAGGCGATGATGAGCACCGCGACGGCGTTGACCACGGCGTGGGCGAGCCTCGGCTCGGGCCCCAGCCACAGCCAGCCGGCGAAGGTGAGCGCCGAGACCGTCAGCACCGCGGGCACGAACAGGCCCGCGACCTTGTCGGCGACCCCCTGAATGGGCGCGCGGCTGCGCTGGGCCTGGGCCACCATGGCGACGATGCGCCCGAGCACGGTCTCGCCGCCGACGCGCTCGGCGCGCATGACGAAGCCGCCGGAGCCGTTGACGGAGCCGCCCGTCACCTTGTCCCCCGCCGACTTCTCCACCGGCAGCGGCTCGCCGGTGAGCATGGATTCTTCCACGCTCGAGTGTCCCTCGACGACCTCCCCGTCGACGGGGACCTTGCCGCCCGGCACGACCCGGAGGAGGTTCCCGACCTTCACATGCTCGAGCGGGATCTCCCGGTCCCCGCCGTCTTCGACGAGGCGCGCGACCGGGGGTGCGAGGTCGAGCAGCGCCCGGATCGCGCCGCCGGTGCGCGCGCGCGCGCGGAGCTCGAGCACCTGCCCGAGGAGGACGAGCACGACGATGACGGCCGCGGCCTCGAAGTAGACGGCCACCTTGCCGTCGTGGCTCATCGCGTGAGGGAATACGCCGGGGGCGAGCATCGCGACGGCGCTGTAGGCGAAGGCCGCGCCCACGCCGATGGCGATCAAGGTGAACATGTTCAGATGCCGCGACCGCAAGGAACGCCCGCCGCGGACGAAGAACGGCCAGCCCGCCCATAGCACCACGGGCGCGGAGAGCGCGAACTGCGCCCAGCGCGAGGCATGGCCGTCCGCCCACGCCGGAGGCGCCGGGAGCAGATGGGTCATCGCCAGGAGGAAAACGGGCAAGGTCAGCGCGGCACCGGTCCAAAAGCGCCGCGTCATGTCCCGCAGCTCGGAGTCGTCCTCCTCCGCGGCCGCCGTCACGGCCTCCAGCACCATGCCGCACTTGGGGCAGGCGCCGGGACCGTCCTGACGGACCTCGGGATGCATCGGGCAGGTGTAGACGGTCGTCGTCGAGGCGCGGGCGGGGTTGCGCTCGAGAGCCATGCCGCATTGCGAGCACACACCCGGCTTCTCGGACTCCTCGCCGGGGCACATCGGGCAGAAGTAGGCGGCGTCGGGCGCGGGAGCCGGGGCCTCGTCCGGATTCAGGAACTTTTTGCGGCAGCCCTCGCAGCAGAAGTAATACGTCTTGCCGTCGCGCTCCCCGGACAGGGCCTTCTTCTCGTCGACCGTCATCTCGCAGATCGGATCTATCGCCATAATTTTCCCGGGAAGCTCATTTCCCGTCCATCTTACTCCATATCGCGCGAAACGTCTCCGGCTTGAGCGCCGACAGATGATGGCGATACGCGATCCGGCCGTCCTTATCCAGTATGTACAGGTTGTGCAGGGGGCAGGATCCGGCCGGATGGGGCAGGCCCAGCTTATGGGCGACGATGTCGGCGGGGTCCAGCAGGATCGGGAAGCCGCATTGCGCGGAAACCTGGCGGGACAAGGCCGCATCGCCGCCCAGCAGGCTGACGGCGAGTATGCGGAATCGGCCCCCCGCCTCCCGGCGAAGCTCCTCGAGCAGCGGGACCTTGGCGCGGCAGTCCTCGCACAGGTTGGTCAACCATATGACCGTCCTTTTCCCGCCGGGGTTGTCCGACAGCGTGAATGCGCGTCCGGCCTCATCCTCGAGGGTGAAGTCGGGGAAAATGTTCCCCACCTCCAGGCCCTTGTGCCGCCAGGCACGGATGGGCCAGAGCAGCCTCCATAGTTCCATTCTCATCGCGGCCTCACTCCCACGCCGAAGCCGAAGACCAGTTCCGCGCCGTGAAGAGCCGTAGCAACGAGCAGGCCAATCCCCGCGGCCCACAGCAGGCCCTGTGCGGCGCGGACCTTGCCTCCGTCGCGGCCGGTCTTCACCGCGTAGAGGCGCAGGCAGGACAGCGCGGTGAAGACCGCGCAGGTCCACCATGCCAAGGCCTCATGATCGGCCTGAACCTCCCAGGCCAGCGCCGCGTGCGGCGCCGTCCTCTCCGCGAGCAGCCCCAGGCCGAGCGTCGCCCAGGCGGACAAGGTCCCCAGCCACAGCAGCCAGGATTCCGCCTTCGCTAACCATTCCGGTGCGCTCCGGCGCAGCCGTAGCCCGGCGGCCGCCGCTCCCGCGATCAAGAAGGCGATCGGGAAGTGGACGGCCGCCGGGTGCAGATGGTAGAGCTTGAACTCCACCTAGAGCTTCTCCGCCTTGCTCACGATGATGGCCGTCAGGCCGCCGCGCGTGAACACCGTGCCGGTGATCTTCGCGTTGAGGCCCGCCAGCGCCTTGGCTTCGAGGAAGGGCTTCTGGTCCTCGTGGTTGCCCACGACGAGCAGGACCTTGCCGTCCTTGGTCAGCAGCCCGAGCGGCGCGCCCCCCTGGACGCAGGCGCCGGCGCACTTGGCGTGCTTCTTGCCCTTGCCCTCGTGCATCATGTAGCAGGACATGTCGAGCAGCTCCCCCGACATCGTCTCGGACTTGCCCGCATGCATGTGGCTGCCCGCGGCCCAGGCGCTTGCGGCGACGGCGGCCGCGAAAATCGCGGCGAGTATCAGCTTTCTCATTCTCTTTCTCCTTAGTGCTGCATTACCTGCAAATCGTCGGGTTCGGGCACGACGGTCCCCTTCTTCATGTCCCCGTGCCACTTCCAGAGCAGGAAAAGAGGCGGGAACACGAGCAGCTCCATCGTGAAGCTCGTCATCAGCCCGAAGAAGATCGGCGCCGAGATGCGCTTCATGACGTCCGCCCCCGTGCCGATCGACCACATGATCGGCAGCAGGCCCAGCATCGTCGTGCAGACCGTCATCATCTTGGGGCGGATGCGCTTGACCGCGCCGTGGACGACCGCCTCCTCGAGGTCCTTGTAGGTGCGCATTTTCCCTTCCTTGACCGCCTCCCCGTAGGCGAGGTCGAGGTAGAGCAGCATGAACACGCCCATCTCCGCGTCGAGGCCCATCAAAGCGATCATGCCCACCCACGCCGCGATCGAGATGTTGTAGCCGAGCAGGTAGAAGCCCCACACGGCGCCGATCAAGGAGAACGGGACCGCGAGCATCACGATGGAGGTCTTGACCCAGGATTTCGTGTTGGCGTACAGGAGCAGGATGATGAGCACGGAGGTCAGAGGAAGCACGAGCTTGAGGCGCTCGCGCACGCGGGCCATGTTCTCGTACTGGCCGCTCCACTGCAGGGCGTAGCCCGTGGGCAGGCGCACCGCGGCGGAGACCTTCTCCTTGGCCTCGGCGACGTAGGTCCCGAGGTCGCGGCCCGCCACGTCGACGTAGACGTAGCCCGCGAGCATCCCGTTCTCGTTGCGGATCATGGAGGGGCCGAGGGCCAGCTCGATGTCGGCCAGCTGCGCCAACGGAATCTGGGCCCCGTCCATCGTCGAGACCAGCACGCGCCGCAGCTTGGGAAGGTTGTCGCGCAGCTCGCGCGGGTAGCGCACGTTGACCGAGTACCGCGCCCGCCCGTCGATGACCGTCGTCACCTGCTCGCCGCCGATGGCCGCCATGATGACCATCTCGACCTCCTTGACGCTCAGGCCGTAGCGCGCCAGCTGATCGCGCTTGAGCGCGAAGTCGACGAAGTAGCCGCCGGCGGTGCGCTCGGCGTAGACGGAGCGGGTGCCCGGGACGTCCCGCACGGCCGCCTCGATCTCGCCGCCGACGGCCTCGATGGTCTTGAGGTCCGCGCCGAAGATCTTGATGCCGATGGGGGTGCGCACGCCGGTCGTGAGCATGTCGATGCGCCCCTTGATCGGCATCGTCCATGCGTTGGTGGCGCCGGGGAAGCGCATCTTCGAATCCATTTCGGCGACGAGCTCGTCCCAGGTGAGCCGGTCCCACCAGATATGGCGCAGCGGCTTCTGCAATATTTCGGGCAGCCAGGAGGAGTACCAGCGCTCCTTCTTGCGCCACTGCTCCTTCGGCTTGAGGACCACGGTCGTCTCCATCATCGAGAAGGGCGCCGGGTCGGTCGAGGACTCTATGCGGCCCGCCTTGCCGAAGACGCTCTCCACCTCCGGGAAGCTCTTGAGGACCCGGTCCTGGGCCTCGAGCAGGTTCGAGGCCTCCGTCACCGAGATGCCGGGCAAAGTCGTCGGCATGTAGAGCATCGTGCCCTCGTTGAGCGGCGGCATGAACTCCGAGCCGAGCTTCAGGTAGACCGGGATCGTCGTCAGCACCAGCAGCGCGGCCGTCGCGATGACCTTTCGGGGATGCTCGAGCACCCGCCGGCAGGCCGGGCCGTAGACCGCGTAAAGCCGCCGGCTCACCGGGTGCTTCTCCTCCGGATAATAGCGTCCGACGGTGACCGTGTTGTAGACGGAGGCGAGCCAGACCGGCTTGAAGCTCGCGTAATCCATGCGGGAGAAGAGCATGCGCACCGCCGGATCGAGCGTGACCGCGAGGAAGGCGGCCAGGAACATGGTCAGGTTCTTGGTGTAGGCCAGCGGCTTGAAGAGGCGGCCTTCCTGATCGACGAGGGTGAAGATGGGAATGAAGGCGACGGCGATGACGAGCAGCGAGTAGAAGACCGCCGGCCCGACCTCCTGCATGGCCTGCAGGCGGACCTCGTGAAAGTCCCCTTTGCGGCCGCCGGCGTCCCAGAGCTGAAGTTTTTTATAGGCGTTCTCGACCTCGATGATCGCGCCGTCGACCAAGACGCCGATCGAGATCGCGATGCCCGAGATCGACATGATGTTGGCGCTGACGCCCATGAAGTACATCGGGATGAAGGCGAGGAGCACCGAGATCGGGATCGTGACGATCGGGACGACCGCCGAGGGGATGTGCCACAGGAAGATCAGGATGACGACGCTCACGATGCAGAGCTGAAGGAAGAGCTCGTGCTTGAGGTTGTCGATCGCGCCGATAATGAGGCCGGAGCGGTCGTACGTCTCGCGGATCTCGACGCCCTCGGGCAAGGACGGCTTGATCTCCTCGATGCGGGCCTTGACGCGCTCGATGACCTTCAGCGCGTTCTCGCCGTGGCGCATGACGACGGTGCCGCCGACCGCGTCCCCCTCGCCGTCGAGGTCGAGCACGCCGCGGCGGATGTCGGGGCCGAGCGCCACCTTGGCCACGCTCTTGACGAGCACCGGGGTTCCCTTCCTATCGCGGCCGACGACGATCTGCTCGAGGTCCTCCACCGATTTGGCGTAGCCGCGGCCCCGGATCATGTACTCGGTGCCGCCGAACTCGACGAGCCGTCCTCCCACGTCGTTGTTGCCGTCGCGGATCGCGTCGACGACCTTCATGAGCGGAATGCGGTAGGCGGACAGCGCGTTGGGATCCACCTGGACCTGGTACTGCTTCTGGAAGCCGCCGATCGAGGCGACCTCGGCGACCCCGCGGACCGACTGGAGGAAATAGCGCAAGGTCCAGTCCTGGAAGGAGCGCAGGTCCGCCAGGCTGTGGCGGCCGGTCTTGTCGACGAGCGCGTATTGATAGACCCAGCCGACGCCGGTCGCGTCGGGACCGAGCTCGGTGCGCACGCCCTCGGGCATCTGCGGAAGAATCTTGCTCAGGTACTCCAGGACGCGGGAGCGCGCCCAGTAGATGTCGGTCCCGTCCTCGAAGATGACGTAGACGTAGGAGAAGCCGAAGTCGGAATAGCCGCGCACCGCCTTGACGTCGGGCGCGCCGAGCAGGGCGGTGACGATGGGATACGTGACCTGGTCCTCGATGATGTCCGGCGAGCGGTCCCAGCGGGAGTAGACGATGACCTGGGTGTCGGAGAGGTCCGGGATGGCGTCGAGCCTGATGTTCTTGACGCAGTACGACGCGCCGGCCAGGGCGACCGCCGTCAAGGCGATGACCAGGAACTTGTTGCGGACCGACCAGGCGATGAGCTTCTTGATCATGTCAGTGCCTGTGCTCCGCCTTCGCGTCCGCCTTCGGCTTCGCCCCGGCCTTCTCCCTCGACGTCGAAACCGCCGACCTGAGCCGGGACTCGGAGTCGACGAGGAAGTTCGCGGTCGTCACCACCTTCTCCCCTTCGCGCGCGCCCGACAGGAGCTCGTGGTAGCCGTCGGCCTCGCGCCCCACGCGCACCTCGCGCGGCTCGATGCGGCCTTCGCCGAGGTCGACGAAGACGAGCTTGCGCGTCCCGCTGTCCAGCAGGGCGCTTTCGGGCAACGCGAGCACGGTCCCGAGGTCCGCCTTGATGGCGGCGTTGACGTACATCTCGAGCTTGAGCAGGCCGCCCGGGTTGGGCACCTCGATGCGCACCCTCAGCGAGCGGGTCTCGGGCGAGATGTTCGGGTCCAGCGCCTTGACCGTCCCCCGGAAGACGCGCCCGGGGTAGGCGGGCGTGGTGATCTCGGCCCGCTGGCCGGGGCGGACCGATGATATCTCGTACTCGTATATCTGCGCGTACACCCACACCGAGCCGCCCGAGCCGCCGATGAGCAGGTTCTCGGGCAGGGCCTCCGTGCCGCTGTACGACTCGATCTGCTTCTCGGAGAGGCCGAGCTGGCGCAGGCGCAGGACCGCCGAGCGCACCAGGGCGTCCGCCCTCTCATGGACGTCCGGCCAGGAGCTGTCCTTGACCTTCTCCCGCGCGATCATGGCGCTGTGATGCTCCGAGATGGCGTTGTAGAGCTCCGGGTCGTAGGCCACGCTGCCGGAGGCGCGCACGGTGAACGTGAGGCGCCGCCGCGCGATCGCCTCGGATTTCATGCCGATGAGCCGCCTCTTCTGCGCGGAGAGGACCATGGACGCCTGGCCGTCGATGGACGCCCCGGCGTCCGCCTCCTCGTAAACGGGCACGTAATCCATGCCCATCGAGTCTTTCATCGGAACGGGAGAGGTCACCGCCGGATTCATGGGATTGCGGTAGTAGAGAATCTTGCCCGTCCCGCCCGCGGGCGGCGCGGTGTGGGTGCCGCAGATGGGGCAGGTCACCGTTTCCCCCGGCGCCAGCGGCAGCTCCATCTTGCAGTTCGCCATCGTGCACTTGTGCAGGACGCACATCTTCTTGCCCGTCGTCATCGCGGAGCCCGCGGGCTCCTCCGCCGGCTCCTCCGCGGGCTCGATGGGGACGAGCTTCATGCCGCAGATGGGGCAGTCGCCCGGCTTATCCGACGTGATGGAGGGGTGCATCGGGCATAGATAGCCCGCCGCGTGGCGCGCCTCGTGCGACGAATGACCGCGCGTGAGGAAATACGCGGTGAAAGCGCCTCCCAGGACGACGAGGCTCGCGATCAAGACGATTTTCTTGTTCATATGTTTCATAACTCCTCTCCGATCACGCGCTCGAGCTCCGCGACGCGCTGCTCGTAGTCCGCCAGATATCCGTAGTACTCGAGCTTGAAATTCAACAGGGACCGCTGGGCGTCGAGCAGGTCCAGGAAGCCGGCTTTGCCGGCCTGATAGCTCGATTCGGCCACCGACAGGGCGGACTCCGCCTGCGGCAGCAGGCTCGTCTTGTAGCTCTCGGCCAGTCTTTGCGCCGTCTGAGTCCGCACGAAGGCTATCCTCAGATCGGCCGCGGTCATCAGCCGCGCCGTCTCGAGCTCGGCCTCCGCCATCTCCTTTTCCGCCGAGGCCTCGGCGACCATGGCCGCCGGCTTCCAGAACCACAGGGGCAGCGAAAGCCCCAGGACGGCGTCGCTGGTCCGGCCGCGCATCGGGTCCTTGCGGCTGCGGTACGAGAGCATGATGTCCGGAAGGAACTCCGACTTCGCCAGGGACAAGGAGGTCCCGGAAAGCTCGGAGGCCAGGACGGCTTGGCGCAGCTCGGGCCGGCGGGCGAAGGCAACGGCCTCGAGCTCCTCGCGGGCCTTCTCCAGGCGGCCCGGCTCGAGGTCGCGGGGAGCGCCGAGTCTTTCCCACGCCGGGCGACCCATCGCGGCGTTGAGCATAGCGCTCGCGAGCTCCTTCTCCTGATCCACGGCCACGCCCATGTTCAGCATCTTGGTCAGCTCCACCTGCGCCTTCAGGGCGTCCGAGCCGCCCACGGCGCCCGCCGCGTACTTGGACTCCGCCACCTTGGCGAAGCGGCGCATGAGCTCGATGTTCTCGTCGAGCAGCTTGCGGCTCTTGAAGGAGAGGTACAGCATCGCGTAGGCGGTCCGCGTCTTCGCCAGGACCTCCCGGACCTTGGCGCGATAGACTTGCTCCGAAACCTCGGCCGCCTTCGAAGCACGGCTTCCCCTCAAGTAAAGCGTGGTGGGAAACGGGAACTCCTGCGTTATGGAGACGGCCTTCTCATCGGCCCCGTTCAGGGGCGTCTTCCCGGAAGGCGCGTACATCCGCTCGATATCGAGACGGGGCTTGTCGGGCGTCGCTTCGGAGGCGACCCGCTCGCGCGCCGCGTCCCAGCGCTTCAAGGCCGTCCGGATCTCCGGGTTGCCGCGGCGGGCCGCGTCCAGGGCCGAATCGAGGCTCAGGGTGGGCGACGAGACGGCGACGGTCTCGGCCGCCGGCAGGGGCGCGGCGGCGAGGATGAGGCACGACAGCAGAGTCGGCGATAGTCGAAGATACAAGACGGCCTCCGGGCACGAACGCATCGAACGGGGCCCCGGCGACGGCGGGGCGGCGGCTCACGGACGGGAAGCGCCTTAGGCGGGAGGAGCGCGGCCGAGCGACGGCCGGGGCGGCGGGCTGTGGTAGGCGGGCGCGAACGCCGAGAGGATCGCGGTCCGGTCTTGAGAGATGCTCGGGGGCGGGACGGCGACAGGCGCGGTCAGGCCCGCCGCCTGCGGGCGGACGGCGTCCAGGTGCGGCGCCGCCGAAGGGGTCGACGCCGGGGAGAGATGCGCTCCGCCGCAGCAGTTGTCCGCGGGAGGGCTCGCGTCCTCGGCCGCGTGCCCGTGGCAAGGCGGCTCCTGGGGCCGGCCGCACTCGGCGGCGGGCATCGCGCAGACGGTCAAGGCGGTCCACAGCATGGACGCCGACAGGAGAAATCCGAATCCTCGCCTGAGACCAGGGGATTTCAAGAGGCCCATGGCGATTCTCTCCGCAACGTTGCTGCCAGCGTCAAGGTTTTTCCTCCCGCAGCTTTCGCGAGGACGAATGGACGTGACGCACCCGCCAGGATCCGCCGCGCAGGCGAAGCACGAAGGTCTCCGCCGCCTCCAGGACCACGGTCCGGCGCGGCAGCGCGATCGTGTAGGTCGCGCGGCTCACGGCGTAGGCCCAGTCGCCCGCGACCGAGACGTCGACGACGGAGGGGTCCGAGACGCGCAAGGACTTCCACTCCTTCATCTCCGGGCCGATGTGGTTGTCGCGGTAGTCGGCCCAGCCTTGGTTGAGGTGCATGCCCTCCAGCACGGTCAGCTCCGGCTCCACGACGGCGGCGAGCTTGTCGAGGCTCCCCTCGGCGATGGCCGAGCGGTAGGCGGCGACCGCGGCCAGGACGGCGGGCTCGCCGCTCGCGGCCGACGCCGGCACGGCGAGCGCCGCGCCCAAGGCGACGGCGGCTAAAAACTGCGTTGATCTCATGTTCTGTCTCCTGTTTATCGCGAAGTACGCGCTCGAGCCGGCCGCGCTGACGCGCGCCGTCCGAGCGAGGCTCAGGCGACGGGAGGCGCGCGGCCGAGGAGGGAGACGGCGAGGAGGACGCCCGGAGGACCGGGCGGCACGAAAGGAGCGAACGCCGCCGGAGGCGCCGGCGGGACGAGGATCAAGGACTCAAGCGCGGCGAGGATGGGAGCGGAGGATTCGGGAGCGGGCGCGACGATCGCCGCCGGAAGCAAAGAGGCCTGGCAGCAGGCCATGACCGCGCAGTCCGCCGGCATCGGCGCCCGGGCGGGCTTGGGCGCCGCGCCCCCGTGGCAGGAGGCCTCGGGTTCGGCGGCGCCCGACGCCGCCAGGCAATGCGCCGCCGGCGACCAGCCGGCCGCGAGCAGCGCCGCAATCAGAGCGAGGCGGGTCATCCCCGACAGGATAGCAGACGCCGCGTTAGCGCGCAAGGGCACGAATCAACTCACGTAAGATGTGGCCGAAGGCTCGTCAAATCATTTAAGCCGTTGCCGGACTATCCTTGAGGATAGCTCGCGCGCGGCGCCTTCTCGTCCTTGTAGCGCCGCGTGAACTCGATATCGTGGATCGGTTGGCCGTCCGCCTCGGCGTAGGGACGGCTCAGGAAGTTCAGCCGGCCGCCGCTTTGCGGCGGCGAAAGCCGGATTTCGCGTCCGGTGCTGACCAGCACCCGGCTGCCGTCCAGGCGTCCGAAATAGAAGTCCTCGCGCCCCGGGTTCTTCCAGGCCGCCGAGATGTCGACGGGGATCCAGCCCGAGCCCTCGGCGTGGAACTCGGCCCAGCAGTGGTAGCCGTCGACGTCGCCCTCGGAAGGCGGCGGCAGGGAGAAGCCCATCCGGAAACGCGCCGGCAGGCCGCTCGCGATCGCCAGCGCCATGAACAGGGAATGGAAGTCCGTGCAGTTGCCCTTGCCCACGCGGCAGGCGTAGATCGAGTCGCCCCGGCCCCAGCCCGTGCCCGACTTGTCGTACTCCATGCGCTTGAGCACGAAGTCGTACAGGGCCCGGCCCTTTTCCTCCGGCGTCGACAGGCCGTGCGTTTGCCGGCGCGCGATCTCGCGGATCTCGTCGTTGATCGCGAGCAGGCCGCGAGGCGCCAGCGAAGCCGGCTCCGGCGCCGTGCTCGCGCGCCCCTCCTGCGGCCTTCGCACGATCCGGTAGCGCAACGTCACGTCGAGAGGCTCCCCGCCCTTGGGGCTCGCGCGGAGATAGACGAGCTCGTTGCCGAACTCCGCCTCCGAGGTGATCCGGTGGGAGGCCGGGGCCTCGACGGACAGGAGCTCCGCCGTCTGCGGCCCCTCGCTCGGGGGCTTCGGTATCCAAAGTCGCACCGTCTTCGCGCCTTGGGGCGCCCGGACGCGCACCGTCTCGACGAGCTCGATGGCGCGCGGGCGCTCCGCCGTCGCGCGGGCCGCCCGCGCGGCCAGGAAAGCGGCGCCGCCCAGGAGGACGAGCCCGAGCAGCGCCGGCTTGCGCCCCGTCCCGCTCACTTGACCGGCACGATCTCGTTCTTGTCGTTGTACGTGTAGCGGGGCTCGCCGTTGACCTTGTGGATCAGGACCTTGTCGATCGTCCAGCCGCCGTCGTCCTTTTTGGTCGCGTAGAAGTCCAGGTCGACCTTGTCCTTGGAGCCCTTCTCGACCGGCTTGAAGTCCGCGCAGGCGAAGAAGCGCTTCTCTCCGAGGTGAGCGACGCGCTTCTTGTGCACGCCGACGAGCTTTAGGGCCCAGTCCTTGTGGAGCTTGTCGTCGTGGACCTTGAACGCGCCGCCCTCGGCGGCGGACTTTCGCGCGACATGCTCCTCGACGGCCTTGGTGAACTCCTTGCTCATCTGCTTGGTCCAGGCCTTCGAGCCCACCGGATGCTCGTGGCCCTTGGGATGCTCGTGGCCCTTGGGATGTTCTTTCGACTTGGCTTGCTCCTGACCTTGAGCCCCGGTCGGGTGCTCCTTGGGATGCTCCCCCGCGCGCAGCGTCGCCGCCGTCAGCGCCGCCGCGAGCACGATTGCGAGTTTCGTCATTTTAACGCCTCCTGGGTCCTTCATAAGGCGGAGTACTCTATGAAATATCCTCCGCGAAATTCATCCGCTCGTCAGCCGGGCATAGAGCTCCAACTCCTCCCGGACCAGGCGCGTGATCAGAAACCGCTCGCGCACGGCTTCGCGCCCTTTTTCCCCGAACCTCCCGCGCAGGGCCTCGTCGCCGAGCAGCCGGACGATCCGCTCGCTGAACTCCTCCGTGCCGGCGGCCAGGAAGCCGCTCTCGCCGTCTTGGATCTGCAGCGGGATCCCTCCGACATTGCCCGCAACCACGGCCGCGCGCTTCCAGAGCCCCTCCGACACCACCAGGCCGAAGCCCTCGCGGATGGACTTCTGAATCACCACGTCGGCCGCGCGTTGGAAGCAGTTGACCTCGAAAGCATGCACGCCCGTCAAGTTCGTATAGAGGAAAATGTCCCGATGCGCCTGAGCCTTCTCCTTGACCTGCTCGTAGATTCGCCAGCCTTCGGGATCGTCGTCGGCCATCCCGCCGATGAAGGCGAGCTGCAGGCCTCGGATCGATTCCTTGACCCGGCCGTAGACCTCCAGCACCCCCAGCGGGTCCTTCCAGGGATCGAAGCGGGACACCTGCAGGAGGATCGGACGGCCGAGGTCCAGCCCGAACTCCTTGACGATGGTCCGGCAGGCCGCGATCGGGAGGTCGAGGTTCTTCGACGTCAGCGGGTCGATGGCGGGCGCGATCATGACGCGGGGAAGGCGCAGGTCGGGCGGCACGAAGGTCTCCAAGGTGAACACCGCGGCGTCGTGCTCCTCCACGAAGGGGCGCAGGAAGTCCCACGCCGCCTTGTCCGGCTCGGAGGTGTCGATATGGCAGCGCCAGACCCACCGGGCGCCGCCCTTGGCGTGAAAATGGCGAAGGGCGGCCGGCTGGGGATCGTGGACGACGATGACGTCGTATTCGGCGTCGAGCATCTTCGCGCATTCGGCGTTGCGGCGAAGGTACGTGTCGCGGGCCCGCGCGTCGAGCTCGAATCGCTTTCCCTGAAGGGCGTTGTGGAGCCCCTTCGTCACCGCGAAGAAGGACTCCTCCCGGCAAAGGAGGGCCCAATGGGCCGCAAGTCCCAGGTCGTTGAGCAGCGGGAGCGTCGAGTTCAGGAGCTCCACCACGCCCCCGCCGTAGGCGGTGGCGTTGACGTGGAGCACGCGCAGCCCCTTCAAGGAGCGCGACAGCCTCCGGATCCTCTCCACCTCCTCTTCTCCGACGAAGGGGATGTAGTCCTCCAGGGTTTTTCTTTTTAGATTCACCGATTCCAGCATGAAGTCCTCCCGGGGGCTATCGTTCCTGGAGCCCGTGCAGGGCCCGGAGCTCGGCGAGCGTCGCGCGCCCCTCGCGCAGTTCCCAGCGCCATTTCCAGACCGTGAAGACGGCCGGATAGATGAGGAGCTCCAGCGCGAAGGAGGTGAAGATTCCGCCGACCATGGGTGCTGCGACGCGCTTCATCACGTCGGCGCCGGCCTCGTGGCTCGCGGCCCACATGATGGGCAGCAGCCCGATGAAGGTGCTGAGCACCGTCATCATCTTGGGCCGGATGCGCTTGACCGCGCCGTGCATCACCGCCTCCTCCAGGTCCGCGAGCGTCGTCATGCGTCCCTGGCGTATCCGCTCCTCATAGGCCAGGTCGAGATAGAGGAGCATCACGACCCCCGTCTCGGCGTCCACTCCCGCCAGCGCGAGTATGCCGACCCAGACCGCGATGGACATGTTGTAGCCGAGAATCCACAGCAGCCAGAACGCGCCGATCAGGGAGAATGGCACGGCCAGCATCACGATCCCGGTCTTGACGGCCGAGCCTGTGTTGACGTAGAGCAGGACGATGATAATGAGGAGCGTGACGGGCAGGACGAGCTTGAGCCGGGCCTTGGCGCGCTCCATGTACTCGAACTGCCCGCTCCAGCCCAGGTGGAATCCGGGCGGGACCTCCACCTCCTTGCCGATCAGCGCCTTCGCCTCACGCACGTAGCCGCCGATGTCGCGCCCTGCGGCGAGGTCCACGTAGACCCAGCCCGTGAGCATGCCGTTCTCGTCCTTGATGGCGGGCGGGCCCGTGCTGATCTTGATGTCGACGATCTGCGAGATCGGGATCTGAGCCCCGGTGGGAGTGGGCACCAGCACCCGGGCCAGCGCGTCGGGGTCGTCGCGGTAGTCGCGCGCGTAGCGCACGTTGACGGGGAAGCGCTCGCGGCCCTCCACGGTCATGGCGACGTTCTTGCCGCCGATGGCGGTCTCGACGATGTCCCCGACGTCCTCCACGGTCAGGCCGTAGCGGGCCGCGTCCTCGCGGCGGACGTCGAAGTCCAGGAAGTAGCCCCCGGTCACCCGCTCCGCGTAGACGCTGCGCGTCCCCGGGACGCGAGGCAGGAGCCCCTCGATGCGCTCCCCTATCGTCTGGATGCCCGCGAGGTCCGGGCCGAAGATCTTGATGCCAAGCGGCGTGCGGATGCCGGTGGTGAGCATGTCGATGCGCGTCTTGATCGGCATGGTCCAGGCGTTGGTCGTGCCCGGGATGTCGAGCGCCGCGTCCATGGCCGCGATCAGCTCATCCCAGCTCCGGCGTTTTCTCTCGGGCCAAAGCAGGCGCAGGGCCTTCTTGAGGGGTTCGGGCGCCCGGGCGGAATACCAGCGCTCGCGCGGCACGGGAGGCCAGTCTCGCTGCGGCTTGAGCTTGACGATGGTCTCGACCATGGACAGCGGCGCGGGGTCCGTCGGGGTGCGGCCGCGGCCGATCTTGCCGAAGACGCGCTCCACCTCCGGGAACCCGCGGATGACGGCGTCCTGGGCCTGCAGCCAGCGCTTGGCCGGCTCGATGGCGATGCCCGGCAACGTGGTCGGCATATAGAGGAGGTCGCCCTCGTTGAGCGGGGGCATGAACTCCGAGCCCAGGCGCAGGTAGACGGGGACGGTCGAGAGGATCAAGAGGACGGCCAAGGCGATGGCCGTCTTCCTCCAGTCCAGGATGACGCGCAGGACCGGCCCGTAGAGCCGGAAGAGAAGACGGCTGACCGGGTGCTCATCCTCATTGTAGATCTTCCCCGCCCAGAAGAAGTTGAGGACGCGGGAGAACCAAAGAGGACCGGCCTTCAATTCCCGAGCCGGCCTGAGGACGAGCTGCATGAGGACCGGCACCACGGTCACCGCCAGTAGGGCCGCGAAGAGCATCGAGAAATTCTTGGTGAAGGCCAACGCCTTGAAGAGCCGGCCCTCCTGCGCCTCCAAGGTGAAGATGGGCATGAAGCTCACCGCGATGACCAGCAGCGAGAAGAACAAGGGGCGCCCCACCTCCTGCGTGGCCCGCAGGATGACGTCCGGCAGGGGCTCCTTCTCGCCGCCCGCCTCCCATTCCTCCAAGCGCTTGTGCGCGTTCTCCACCATGATGACCGCGGCGTCGACCATGGCCCCGATGGCGATGGCGATGCCGCCCAGGGACATGATGTTGGCGGACAAGCCCATGTGGTACATGGGGATGAAGGACATGAGCGCCGCGATGGGCAAGGTCACGATGGGGATGAGCGCGCTGCGGAAATGCCAGAGGAAGACGATGATGATGAGGCTCACGACCAGCATCTCCTCGATGAGCTTGCGCTTCAAGGTGGCGATGGAACGGTGGATCAGGTCGGTGCGGTCGTAGGTCGTCACGACTTCCACGCCCGGCGGCAGGGCGGACTTGACTTCCTCGAGCTTCTTCTTGACGCCCTCGACGACATTGAGGACGTTCTCGCCGTAGCGCACGACCACGATGCCGCCGACGACCTCGCCTTCTCCGTCGAGCTCCGCGGCGCCGCGTCGCATCTCGGCGCCGAAACGCACCCGCCCCAGGTTCTTGATGTAGACCGGCACGCCGCCGGCGTCCACGTCGACCGGGACGCTCTCGATGTCGGCGAGCGTCTTGATGTAGCCGCGGCCGCGCACGAAGTATTCCTTCTCGCTCATCTCCACGACGCGCCCGCCCACGTCCTTGTTGGAGCGCTGCAGGGCCTTGACCACCTTATTGAAGGGGACGTCGTAGGCCAGGAGCGCCTCGGGGTCGATCTCGACCTGATACTGCTTGACGAAGCCCCCGACCGGAGAGACCTCCGCCACGCCCGGCACCGACTCGAGCCAATAGCGCAGGTACCAGTCTTGGAAGGTGCGCAGATCGGCCAGGCTGTTCCTGCCGCTCTTGTCCACCAAGGCGTACTCGAAGCCCCAACCCACGCCGGTGGCGTCCGGGCCCAGCACGGGGTTGACCCCTTCAGGGAGATTACCGGTGATCTTGGAGAGATACTCCAGCGTCCGGGAACGCGCCCAGTAGATGTCGGTGCCGTCCTGGAAGATGATGTAGACGAAGGACAGTCCGAAGAAGGAGTAGCCCCGCACCACCTTGACCTTGGGCGCGGCGATCATCGCGGCGACGATGGGGTAGGTGAGCTGGTCCTCGACGAGGTCCGGGGAGCGTCCGGGCCACTCGCTGAACACGATCACCTGGACGTCCGAGAGGTCCGGGATGGCGTCGAGCGGTATCCGCGACAGCGCGACACCGCTCCAGACGACGGCCAGGAGCGTGCCGAGGAGAACGAAGAAGCGGTTGCGCGCGCTCCAGGCGATGATCCGGTTGATCATGTCCGCATCCTAGTGCTGGTGCCGACCGGCCCCGATGGAGGAGAGCGCGGCCTTGAGCTTGGACTCGGAGTCGACGAGGAAGCTGCCGCTGGTCACGACCGAGTCCCCCTCCGAGAGGCCCTCGCGCACCTCGACGTAGTCCTCGGAGCGCACGCCCAGCAGCACCATGCGGGGGTCGAGGAAGCCGTCGCCTTCGTCCACGAACACGATCCGGCGCACGCCCGTGTCGACGACGGCTTCCTCGGGGATCGCCAGACGCTCGCCCAACGGGATGCGGATGACGGCGCGGAGGTACATGTCGGGCCGGAGCAGCCCTCGGGCGTCCTCTATCTTGACGCGGACACGGGCCGAGCGGGTCTTGGGATTGAGGACGCGGTCGATGGCGGCGACCTCGCCGCGGAACGTCTCGCCCGGCAGCGAGGTCGATGTCGCCTCGACCTCCTGACCGGCTGCGACGAGCGCCAACTCGCTCTCATAGACGTCGGCATAGAGCCACAGCGTCCCGCCCCGGCCGGGCGCGATGAGCAGGCCGATCTCGGGCTTGCCGCCGGAGCCCAGGGCCTCGATCTGCGCGTCGGAGAGGCCCAGCGACTGCAGGCGCAGGCGGCTGGACCCCAGCAGGGACCTCGCGCGCGCGCGCGACCGGGGAAGCGGGCTCGACTTGGTGCGCCGGTAGGCCTTGAGCGCCGAAAGATACTCCTCCTGGGTGCGATAAAGCTCGGGATCGAAGGCGATCCGGCCCACGGTGCGGATCGTCTTCACGAGGGGCCGCCGCTCCGCCTTGGCCGTTTTGAGGCCGATGAGCTGGCGGCGGCGCCCCTCGACGCGGACGCGGGCAAGGCCCTCGACCCCCTCACCCGGCGCTTTCGCGTCCTCGGCCTCGTCCGCGAAGACCGGGACGTAGTCCATCCCCATCTCGTCCTTGCGCGGGACGGACGAAGTTATCGCGGGGTTCATCGGATGTCGATAGAAAATGATCTTCCGTTCCCCGGCGCTCCCGGCACGCCCTTCATGGTCTTCCCGGGCACAGGCGGCCGCCAAGGCCAGCGCCGCGGTCAAAGCGAGGCATCTCATCACGGTCCTTCCCCTTCGGGGACCGCCAAGGACCGGCCGACGACGCGGCTGAGCTCCGCCAGCTTGATCCGGAAATCCGCGCGGTGGCGCTCATGCTCCAGCTCGAAGCGCAGCAGCGCGCGCTCCGAGTCCAGCAGGTCCAGGAAGCCGACCCGGTCGGCCTCGTAGCCGCTCCGCGCGGAGTCGAGGGCCGCCCGCGCCTGGGGCAGCACGCTGTCCTCGTAGAGCTTGAAGAGCCGCGCCGAGGTCTCCGCCCGCACCGAGAGGTCCTCCACCTCGTAGCCAGTCCTGTTCACGGCGTCCTTCAGGCTCAGCCCGGCCCCTCTTACGGCGGCCCGAGCCTCCCGCACGGCGGCCCGGTTCTTTCCCAGCCACAGCGGGATGTTCAGGCCCACCATGAAGCCATGGGCGTCCTTGCCGTCGAACGGCAAGCCGGTCGTGCCGCCGCCGATCTCCGTGTATTCGTAGCCGACCATGAAATCGGGGAAATAGCGCCGGATGGCCAGGCGCCTCTCGGCGTCCCTGCGCCCCTCCAGGGCGCGCAAGGCCAGGAGCTCGGGCCGACCTTGGACCGCCTGCGCCAGGAGCTCGTCGGAGGAAAGCCGGAACTCGGGGTTGGACGGCGCCTCCGGCGCGCCGAGCGGCGCTCGGGGAGGGCGATCGAGGACCGAGTTCAGGGCCGCCTGGCGGCTCAGGCGCTCCTGCCGCGCCGTGACGAGCTCATTGCGGATCTTGGCCAGCTCCACCTGCGCGCGCAAGGCCATGGCCTGAGGCCCCTTGCCCGCGGCGTATTTCTTGTCGGCCACGCGGGCGAAGTGCTCGACGAGGTCGGCCTGCTCGTTCAACACGGCGATCGTCCGTTCCAGGAAATACAATTCGCAGTAGAAGCGGACCGCGCGCGCCGCGACCTCGAGCCCCTTGGCGAGAAAAGCCTGACGAGCCGTCTCCGCCGCGAGCTCGGCGCCCTCGCGCCGCAGTCCCCTCTTGCCGTAGAACGGGACCTTCTGCGACGCCGTCACCTTCCCCTCCATCGGGCCGGCCCGCGTTTCAAGGTGTTCCGTCATCCTCGACACGGCGACGGAAGGATCCTCGAAGGCTCCCGCCTGGGCCGGCGCCTGCGCCGCCGCGAGCCACGCCTGGCGTGAGGCCTCCAGCTCGGGGTTGTCGCGCTCGACCGCCGCCAGGACCTCGCCCAAGGCGATCGTCGTCGAGGAAAGGGAGGGAGACGCCTCGAGGCGCGTCCCGGCGTGAAGGGCCGCCGGGAGGAGCATTCCCGCCAGCGAGAGCTTCGCCAACCGATCTACCATGAACCCCCCACCGGGCGTGATTCTATGGATAGGCCGGCGGCCCGGCAATAGCCGGCGCATGATGTCCTTGTAACGATGTTGATCGCCGAGGGACTACGGGCCGCCCGACAAGCTCCAACCCTTAGCTCTCATGAATGCTTCGCTATGTCGGCGCCGCCCCCATTACCGCCAACGCTGGAGGTAAAGAGAATAACCTCGTCGTCGTCATGCCCGCATGTCGCCGAAGGTCGCGCCGTCGAGCTCGCCAGGCAGGCCGGGCGGAGGATCCCGAGCGACGACCGAGCCATAAGGCGAGGAAGTGCCCCTTCCATCTTCCGTTGGGAAAGGGGCCTACGCGAGCTTAAACGAGGCGCGCAAGATCATGCGCCGCGCCTGAGGGCGGCAGTCCCGCACGTGGGAAGGTCGATCAGGGGTTCTTGACGAGCGCGGCCATGAGCTCCAGGGCCCAGGGGTCGGCCGGGGCGAGCCGCAGCGCCCGCTTGAGCTCCTCTTCGGCCCCCGTCCGGTCGCCGAGCTCAAGGCGCATCGAGGCGGCCGTGCAGTAGGCGCCGATCACCCAGCTCGCTTCCTGCGCGTCGGCCTTTTGCTGCGGCATTCCGAGCGCGAGCCTCCAGCTCGCGATGGCGTCGGACTGACGCTCGAGCACCCGGTTCATGACGAGGTTCGCCTTGCCCTCCTCGCCGAGCGCGAGCCAGAGACGCACGAGCGCGTGGGCCGCGTCCTCCTGCTGCCATACCGGCGCGCTCCAAACGGCGTCCATGAGCCGTTGCGCGTAGGCCGCGGCCTCGGCCGGACGCCTTCGGATTCGATTGAACTCGGCCAGCTGAAGCAGGGCTTCGAGGTCCCCCGGATTCTCCCTCAGCGCGCGCCGGGAAGCCGCGTCGCTCGAAGGCGCAGGCGCCTTCGCCTCCGCTTCGCCGGGCGAGGGAACCGCCCAGCGCAAGCCCGCGAGCTGCTTCGGCGCGAGCCTGCTCTTGATAGGGACAAGCATCCGCAAGGCGTCGATATCCTCGGGATCGAGCCGCAGCGCCCGGGCAAGCTCGTCTGCGGCGCGCGAAGGCTCGTCGAGCTCGAGCCAGATTCGCGCGCTGAGCCGCGAGGCGGCGCCGCGCAGCCACAGCGGGGCGGCCGCCGCTTCCTTCGAGGCTCGCCGCGCGTAAGGGAGCGCCCCGGGCTTGTTCGCCCGCTTGACCCGAACGATCGCGTACAAGGCGTCGAGATCGCCGGGCGCGTCCTTGAGCGCGAGCTCGAGATTCTTCTCGGCGCCGGCGGCGTCGCCTATGTCGGCCCGCAGCTCGCCCGCAAGCCGGAGGATGCGGGCGCGAAGGAAGGACGAGGCCCCGGCGGCGCGCGCCGCGCGGTCGGCGTGGCGCAGCGCTTCCTCGGGATGCTCGCGATTGGCTTCGGCCAGCAGGAGAAGCTTCCTCGGGTCGCCGGGCTTCAGCTCGAGCGCGCGCCGGAAATCCGCCGCGGCGCGAGGGAAGTCGCCGATCTGAAGGCGAATTTCTCCGGCTTGCTCCAAAATGTCGGCGCGACGTGAGGCGTCCGCCTGGGGCGACGCCGCCATCCGGTCGAGATACGTCAACGCGTGCCAATGCTGGATGTGCGACCGGTGCAGGCCGACCAGCGCGCCTAGGACGTCGAGATCCCCCGGATTCTTCTCCAGCCGGGCGAGCAGACGATTCTCCTCGATGGCGGCGTCGAAGGCCCGATGAAGCTCCGCGGCCCGGCGGGAGAGCCGGTCCTGCTCGTCGCGCGTCGCGGGCGCGGCGGCGGCCGCGACGCCCAGCCGGGCTTGGAGCGCGGGAACCGCGTCCTCGAGCGGAGCGTCGCGCTCGACGAAGACGACGTCGGGGAGAATGCCGGCGAGGGCCCCGACCGGCGCGGACCAGTCCTCCCCGCTCCTCACCGCGACGACGGCCCCGGGCGAATAGCGGTCCAGCGCGGCGCGAAGGTCCGCCTCGGCGCGGCTCGCGTGGGGAAAGACCAGGAACATCCTGGCCGAGGAGCCTTGGTTGAGGGCCCGCTCGAGACGCGCGGCCCCGGCGGGGGAGTCCGACAACAGAAGCACCCGCTCCGCGGCGGCGCCCACGCCCCCCTCCGGCGTCCCCGCGAAGGCCGGCGGCGAGCCGAGAGCCAGAAGAACGCCGAAGACGCCCGCGCGGACCACGCGCTAACGCCCGACGAAATCGAGTCCCGAGGGCAGGGCGGGGCCGTCCTCGGTCCCGCGGATCCGCTCGAGCAGCTCCTTCCCCACGATTCCGTCGATCGAGCTCGCGTAGACGGGCCGCAAGGCCTCCTGGAACCTGGTCCGGGCGGCGGCGGAGAGGTAGACCGGGACGACGCCCTTGGCCATGAACACGCTCTTCGTCGTCTCGTTGAGCTCGATCGTCCGGGCGCGCTCGATGCGCGCGGCCGAGAGCGCGGTGTCCTTGATGAGCTTGCGGTGCTTCTCCGGAAGGCCGTCGTAGAACTTCTCGTTGATGTAGGTCACGCTGACCAGATAAGAGGAGTTCATCAGGCTGACGTACTTGTAGCGCTCGGCCAGGCTCGCGTCGCGGACGCGGCGCCAGGTGACCACGGCCGAGTCGATCTCCCCGTCCAGGGTCAATTGATTGATGACGTTGAGCTGATGCTGGATCGGGCGCGGCTTCGCGCCGAGGGCGGGCAGCCAAGCCATGTCGACCTCGCTCCCGAACACGCCCACCTTCAGGCCCTTCAGATCCTCCGGGCCGCGAATCTCGCGGCCGGTGGTCGCCACTCCCTGGGCGCCGCCGCTGTAGGTGAAGGCCAGGCCGACGATGCCCTGGCCGCGCAGGCCCTCGAGCAGCTCCGGTCCGAGAGGCCCCTCGATGACCCCTTCCATGTGGAGATAGCCGTTGAAGAGATACGGGGCGTCGAACGCCCAGAGCCTATGGTCGATCTTGCCGAGCACGTTGGTGAAGGAATGCCCCATCTCGGCCTCGCCCAGGGACACTTTGTCGGCGATCTCGGGGGCGATCCGCCCGCGGTTGTCCCGCCAGGGGTCTTCGGCGGTCACGATTTCAACCTCGATTTCCCCGTTGCTGCCGTATTCGACGGCGGACTTGAAGCTCTCCGCCGCGGCCTCGAAGTAGTCGAGATTGGGGTGCCCGAGCAGCCAGCGTATCTTGTGCTTGGCCGCGTGCGCCGACCCGGCGGCGCCCGCCAGCAGCCCGAGGATCAACGCAAAGGCGAACGCCGGCTTAGGAATCATTTTCATCGATCCTCCAAGGTTCCGCGGGAACCGGACGATATACTAGCACTATGACCCGGCTCATACCACTATAACAGCAGTCAGGGAGATTCGCAAGAGCGCGGCGCGGCGGAATTGTTGTAGAATTTCCGCGTGAAAGGACGCTCTCGGGCCGCCGTGTTCGCCGCGATCGCGGGGATCGCCTTCGGCGGGTTCTTCATGGTCCGCCATGTGAAAGCCGAGCGCGCGCGCCTCGAGAGCGAGTGCCGCGCCCTGACCAAGGCCCTCGACAAGACCATCCGGGCGCGCTCCCCCCGCTTCTTCGAGGGCATCGTCGAGCACCGCTACGACCGGGAGGCGGGGCGCTGCCTGGCCGCCCTCGAGTATCATTACAAGCCCTGCGACGCGGCCCTGCTCAAGAGGACTCCTTTGCTGTGCACCGGCCCCGACGCCGACATCGCCATCTACGCGTTTAGCGCCGAGGGCGCTAATCCCTTGATCATCTGCGAGCGGACCTACGCGACCGACGAGGCCGGGTGCGTCGAGTCGGTGTACGGCGAGGACGGAAGCCTGCTGTCGAGCCGGGAGTTTCCCCCCGAACACTTTCCGTCCATCAAGGCCGAGTTGATCGCCCCCAAGCCTTAATCCCTAAAGCCTGGCACCGCGTGTTGACGCGGATCAATGACCGGGATCGCTTCGAACATGGTAAAATAAGAAAATGGATCAGAAAAACCCTCTCGATTTCCACGGTTCCGGCCTCTGGGCGGTCATCCTCGGCGGCTCCTCCGGCTTCGGCCTGGCGACGGCTAAAAGGCTGGCACGCGCCGGCTTCAACATACTGATCGGGCACAAGGACAAGGAAGGCACCGTCGAGACGGTGATCAAGCCCCACTTCGAGGAAATACGGGCTTGCGGCGTCCGCTTGATCACGCACAATATCAACCTTTTCGACGAGGACGGAAGAGGAGAACTCTTCGAGAGCATCCAAACAAACTGCGGGACCGGCAAAGTGCACCTGTTCATGCAGTCGATCGCGGCCGGCTCCTGCCGCCTGATGATCGAGGACAAGACCCCCGACTTCCGAGGCAAGGCCATCAAGGGCCTCGCCGAGGCCCTGGGCCTGCCGGCCGAGAAGGTCAAGGAGGCCGTCAACGTCGCGTTTCACGACAAAGGCTGCGACGCGCTGCATACTCTCGCCGACTCGAGGATTCCCTACCGCGAGGAGCTCCTCACCCAGGAGGATCTCGAAAAGACGATCTTCATGATGGGTTATGATTACCTCTTATGGGGCCGCGAACTTTGCAAAGAGGGCCTCCTCACGAAGGACGCCCGCCTCGTGGCCATGACCTCCGAGGGCAACGAGGTCGCCTGGAAGGGCTACGCCGCCGTCTCCGCCGCGAAGACCGCTCTCGAGGCCTCCTGCCGCGCGATGGCCGTCGAGCTCGCGCCGTACGGCGTCAGCTCCTTCATCATGCAGGCCGGCATCACCGATACGCCCGCCGGCAACGCGATCCCGAACTTCGACCTGATGAAGGCGCAGGCGCGCATCCGCAACCCGTTCCACCGCCTCACCACGCCGGAGGACATCGCCGAGGCCATCCTCGGCGTCTGCGGCCCGACCTTGCGCTGGGCCAACGGCGCCATCATCCGGGCCGACGGCGGCGAGGCCATCTCCGGCCTGTGATGCGAACCCCCTTCAACATCCTCGGGATGGGCTGGGCCCTTCCCAAGACCGAGATCGACAACGACTTCCTGCACAGGGAGGTCGGCCTGAAGAAGACCCCCGATTGGTGCCTCTCGCGCCTCGGCATTCAGAAGCGCTACTCGGTCCTGTCCCGGGAGTACATCGTCAAGACCAAGAACAAGGACCCGCTGCAGGCGATCGTCCACGCCCGCTCCAACGGCGAGACGCCGGTGACCCTCGCGGTGCGCGCCGCCCAAAAGGCGATGTCCCATTGCGGCGTGAAGCCCTCGCAGATCGGAATGGTCGTGTGCAACTCGGACATCCCTTTCGACCTGATCCCGGGGACCGCGAACTACGTCGCCAAGTCCCTCGGCATCGGGCCGGGCCCGCACATCGACCTGAACACCGCCTGCTCCTCCTTCGCCCGCCACATGATGTACCTGAGCGATCTTCGCGAGAGCGCCTTCCCCGAGTTCGTCCTCACCGTGCAGACCGCCTGCTACACGACCCGCACCGACTACTCCCCCGAGAGCTTCGACGGCTATATCTGGGGCGACGGCGCCGCCGCCCAGATCTGCTCGCTCAAGCACAAGGGCCGCCTCAAGATCGAGCCGATCATGTTCGCGACCGATCCGCAGGGCTGCGAGGACGTGAAGGTGGACGCCACGCGCCACTTCTGGCAGGACGGCGCCAAGGTGCGGGAGTTCTCGATAAGACGCACCGTCGAGATGTTCGAGCAGGTCGCCGCCGCGAAGAAGCTTTTCGCGGAAGACGTTTACACGGTCACCCACCAAGCGAATTTCGTGATGCAAGAGAGCATCATAGGCCACCTCAATTTGCCCAAGGAGCACCACATCAGCAACGTGCAGATTCAAGGCAACATCGCCGCGGCGGGCATGCCGTCGGCGATCGCGCAAAGGCTCGACAAATTGAAGAAGGGCGATCAGATCGTCTACGCGGTACTCGGCGCCGGTCTGGCGTGGGGCGGCGGCTACATGGAAGTTCAATGAAATTTATTTCCGGCGCTTTTCTGAAGCTATCCCCGAAATTCACCGGTGGAATTTTGTGAATAAGTCCATTCCGAGGTCCTTATGAGCGATATCGCCGTCGTGACGGGCGCCTCCGGCGGGATCGGAGCCGCAATATGCAAGCTGATCCATCATAAAGCCGAAGGCCAGCTCCAAGTCTGCATACACTACAACGGTAATATGTCGGCGGCGGTGGCGCTTTCTAACGAGATCCCCAATTCGTTTGTCGTTCAAGCAAATCTCTCTACGGCCGAAGGCCGAAAAGCCCTGCTTGACGCCGTGCTTGCCAAGGGAACCCCCTTCTGTTTGATCAACAACGCCGGCATCGACAAGCCCCACGAGCCCGCCCTCATGGTCTCGGAAGAAGGCTTCGACAAGCTCGTCTCGACTAATTTAAAGGCGCCGTTGTTCCTCATGCGGGATTTCGCGAAAGAAATGGCCCGCAACGAATCCGGCGTGATCGTCAATATCTCCTCGGTCCTGGCCCGTCGGGCCGTCGTCGGCTCGGCCGTGTACCGCGCCACGAAGGCCGCCCTCGAAGCCCTGACCTTGCAGTTCGCCTCCGAGCTGGGCCCGAAAGGCGTCCGCGTCGTCGCCGTCGCCCCCGGCTTCATCGAGACCGCCATGACCGCCGAGATCCCCGAGGAGCAGCGCGCCGGCATCAAGAAAGACGTGGCCCTCGGCGCCTTCGGCGCGCCCGAGGCGATCGCCGAGACCGTGTGGCACGCGATCGAAAACCAGTACCTGACCGGCGCCGTCATCGCCGTCGACGGAGGCATGGCCCTGTAATGAGCGACCTCACCCCCGCCGAGGTCCTCAAGCTCGTGCCCCAGCGCCCCCCGATGCGCTTCATCGACAGAATTCTCGAGATCGACAAGCAGCACGTGCTCACGACGTACACGTGGAAGGACGAGGACTGCGCGGGACATTTCCCCGGCAACCCCGTCGTGCCGGGCGTGAAGATGGTCGAGATGGCGGTGCAGACCTCGGTCGTGGCCTGGGCGATCTACCTGATGGGCGCGAGGGCCGGCGAGGACACGCTGGCGGAGCTGGTCAACCTCTTCACCCACGTCGACAAAGGCTCCTTCAAGAAGATGGTGCGCCCCGGCGACACCCTCGCCTGCCGCGCGCAGTTCGGCAAGGAAGGCTTCTTCCGCGACGGCAAGCTCGTCGCGGAGGCCGAGATCAAGTTCCTCGGCGGGCCGAAGGACGGAGAGGCCGCGTTTTCCGGCGTCGTCTCCGGGCTGTGGATTCCCAAGGATTCGGAGAGATTAAAATGAGTTCACGCTACCCGAAGCGCGTCGTCATCACCGGCATTGGGGCCGTTGCTCCTAACGGTCTGGGCGTTGCCGCTTATAGTGCGGCCTTGGCCGCCGGCAAGTCGGGGATCGCCCATCACGAGGACCTGGCCGCGCTGAACTTCGCCTGCCAGATCGGCGGCAAGCCCCCCGTCGGGCCCGACGAGGCCGAGGCCCTCCTGTCCGGCCCCGACCTCGCCAAGCTCAACGAGGCGATGGTCTACGCGACCATGGCCGCCGTCGAGGCCGCGCGCATGTCCGGCGTCGCGGTGGACCTCAAGAAGGGCTACAACGAGACCCACGTCGACTGGGACACCGGCGCCATCATCGGCTGCGGCATCGGCGGCATGGACACGATGTGCGACGAGTTGGGGCCCGTGCTGGCGGCCGCCCCCGACCAGGACCCGGGGATGGGCGTGCGGCCCATGGGCACAGACATCGTCCCCAAGATCATGGAGAGCTCGGTGTCGGTCGCCGTGGGCAAGTTCCTCGGCCTCGGCGGACAGACCACCACGAACTCCTCGGCCTGCAACACCGGAACGGAGGCGATCTTCGAGGCCTTCAAGCACATCCAGATGGGGTACGCCGAATCCATGTACGCCGGCGGGGCCGAAGGCACGCACCCGGGCACCTGGTCGGGCTTCGACGCCATGAGAGACGTCCTGTGCTCCAAGTTCAACGACCGCCCCGAGAAGGGCTCCCAGCCGATGGGCGCGGGCGCCTGCGGCTTTGTGCCCTCGGGCGGCGCGGGCGTCTTGCGCCTGGAGACCTTGGAGCACGCCCGGAAACGCGGCGCGACCATCCTTTGTGAAGTCGTCGCGGCGTACGCCAACTCCGGCGGACAGAGGGACGGCGGGACGATGACCTTTCCGAACCCGGACGGCGTGATGAGATGTATTCGGCAGGTGATCAAAGATGGAGAACTCGACCCGAAGCGCATCTCGTTGATCAACGGGCATTTAACGTCGACCGGCGCCGATCCCCGGGAAGTGGGGAGCTGGATCAAGGCACTGGAACTCCCATTGGAACGCTTTCCCCTCATCCAGTCCACGAAATCGATGATCGGACATTCGCTTGGAGCGGCGGGAGCCCTCGAGTGCGTGGCCGTGGTCGACCAGATCGTGAACGGCTACGTGCATCCCTCGATCAACAGCGAGGACGTGCATCCGCAGATTCCCATCGGCGCCAGCATCCCGCATCAGATGGTCAAGAAAGAGCTGGAGTACGTCATCAAAGCGTCCTTCGGATTCGGAGATGTTAATGGATGCGTGCTCTTCAAACGTTGGGACGGAAAATAATAGAATCGTTCGATAATCGGAGGAACAAACTTACATGGCATTCATGAGAAAGCAGGCGGTCGTCGAGGCGGTGGATCTCAACACGCTCACCCCGGAGGACGCGGAGAAGCGCATCACGGCCGGCGTCAAGAAGTACGCCACCAACGAGGCCAACTTCGCCGCGGCCGACGCGAACACCCCCTACCTCGGCCACATCGTGGGCATGGGCATCGAGTCCTCCAACCTCGCCGACATCACCATGTCCATCGAGCGCCAGTTCCTCACCAAGATGACGACCAAGACGCCGGCGTCCGAGGGGTCCGCGGAGTACAAGCTCACCGAGGGAGAGCTCGGGAAGCTGCGCATCTTGGACGGCCAGGACGCGTTGGCCGCGACGCCGGGCCTGTCGGTCAAGATGCTCATGGACCTCGGCCATATGCCCAAGAACGACGCCTACCTCGAGAAGGTCATGTCCTTCGCCTACGTGATGGCGACCGGAGACGGCTGGAAGATGGCCGACGCCCTCAAGAAGATGGCGGGCAAGGCCGAGAAGCTGGCGGGCGCGGAGCGCGCCGAGGCCCTCGCGAACCTGAAGACCCTCGTCGCGCAGGCCAAGGACTACGACGCCCTGCTCGCCGACGCGTCCAGGCTCGCGGAATCGAAGTCGAAGGCCTACAACAACGACAAGGCCGGCTTCGACGCGCTCAACACCGAGCTGAACCTCACCCTCGACAAGATCAAGGGCGCCTCCGCCGGCGGCGACGCGGCGGCGCTGGCCAAGCTGCGCGGCGAGGAGGCCGAGATCCGCACGCGCCTCAAGATGAGCCACGCGAAGCTGCGCGTCTCGCAGGAGGTCTCCGAGGCCGCCGGCAAGCGCCGCGCGATCGAGGACAAGAAGGTAAACGAGGTCCGCGCCGCCCTTCAGGAAGCCGTTTCGCTCGCCGAGAAGCTCTCCTAAAATGCCGCTGGAGGCGGAGGAAGTCAAGGCCCTCCGCCTCCAGTGGCGTCTTTCCCGCGCGCTCGTGGTGCCCGTGTCGCTCGTGGTCGCCGCGGTCGCGCGGCTTCATTTCGGCTACCGGCTCGACGATGAGATCGACCGCATCCGCGCCGGGATCTGGGCCAAGCTCGACGCGCACGACGGCCCCGTCATCTGGGCCGCCAACCACCTCACGCTCATCGACAGCTTCCTGGTCTATTGGGCGATTTTCCCGACGAGCCGCCTCACCGAGGACCGGCGCATCCCCTGGTCCACGCCCGAGTACACGAACTACTACAAGCTCGGCGGCCCGGTGCAGAGCGCCCTGATCCGCGGGCTCCTCTATCTTTGCCGCTGCATCCCTTTCCTCCGCGGCGGAGAAGACGCCGCGTCGGAAACCTTCAGACAGAAGGCCTTCGACAAGTGCGCCTGGGTCCTGCGCGAGGGCGGCGCCGTGTTCGTCTACCCCGAGGCCGGGCGCTCGCGCTCCGGCTGGCTCGAGCCCAAGCGGCCCAAGGACTTCCTCGGCAAGCTGGCCCTCGAGGTCCCGAACACGAAGTTCCTGTGCGTGTATCTTCGCGCCGACCGGCAGATCTCGACGACGGCCGCGCCTCCCCGCGGCGACCGCCTGCGCCTCGTGGCCGACCTGATCGACGGCGTGGTCCCGGGTGAGACCAACGCCCGCGACATCAGCCAGCGCCTGTTCGATCGCCTGGCCGAGATGCAGCGGGAGTGGTGGAAAGGCTCGGACATGGCCCGCAACTGCGCCGGCAACGACGTCGTCGACCTCAAGGGGCCGCTTCTACGAGAGAACTTCTCGGACGATCTCTCGGAAGCCGACCAGGAATGGCTCGAACGCCATCTCACCAAGAAGGAGCTCGCCTACCTTTCCGAGCAGGGACCGCAGAAGCTGTTCCGCGGCTTCTGGCGCTTCTTCTGCGCCAAGGAGGCCTGCCACAAGGCCCTGGGACGCGCGGTGATCGTGGTCCCCAACGGCGCCTTCCATGAGATCGAGGTGGACCTGTTCCGCCGCAAGGCGACCCACATCCCGACCGGCCTCCAGCTCGACATCCGCTTCACCGACGACGACGAGGACAAGCTGCACTGCGTCGCCGTCCTGCGCGGCGGCTGGATCGGAGATGAGACGGCCGAGGGCGACATTATTTGGTCCGTCGGCGAGGTCCCCCGGGGAACGTCCCCCGGCGCCTTCGTGCGCGACCTGGCCCTCGACATGATCGCTTCATCCAACGACGAGATCGGCAGTGCTTCCAAGCTCGCTTTGACGGAGAACTCCGGCCTGCCCGGAGTCCTGTGGCGCGGCGCCCCTCAAGACTGGAGCCTGTCCTTATCCCACTCCGGCCGCTACGCGGCCGCGAGCTTCATGATCTCGTAGCCGCGGGTGAACGCCCGGAAATCCAGCGTATTGCGGGAATCGCGCCGCGGGGCCATACTTGTATCATGGAATCCCATCCGGCGGGTGCCAGCCCCGACCTCAGGCGCACGGGCATCCACCGTGATTATTGGTACCCGGTGGCGCGGTCCAAGGACCTCAAGCCCGGCCGGACCCTGGCGGTCGCCTTCGCCGGCGAGCCGATCGTGCTCGTGCGCACGGACGCGGGTTCGATCTTCGCTCTCGAGGATCGCTGCGCCCACCGGCAGGTCCCGCTGAGCGCCGGAACGGTGAGCGGCGGGTCCTTGAAGTGCGGCTACCACGGCTGGACCTATTCCGCCGCGGGAAGCTGCATCGACGTCCCCTATCTCGGGAAGGGCCAGGCGCGCCCTAACGGGGTACGCGGCTACCCGTGCCGCGAGGCCTACGGGCTGCTCTTCGTCTTCCCGGGCGACCGGGACAAGGCCGACGACTCCCGGTTCCCCGTGATCCCGGCCCATATGGACGACGCCTACAAGACGCGTTACCTCGACCGCGAGATCAAGTGCCACTACTCCTTCATGCACGAGAACCTGCTGGACATGAACCATCAGTTCCTGCACCGCCGGCTCATGGGGGGCATCCGCACGGTTCTTGTCAAGTTCTCGCAAGGGCCGGACTGGGTCGAAGCCATTTATCGATTCGACCGCACGAGCGGCACCCGCTCGCTGGGCGAGAGGTTCATCATCAAGACGGGCGACGGCGAGGTCGCCAGGCGCGACCACGATCTCATGATGATCCGCACGCAGTACCCCTATCAAACGCTGAAGTTCATCGGCGCCAAGGACGAGACGCCCGCGTTGGACCTTTGGCTGTCCTACGCGCCGACGGACCGGCTGCAGCGCGCGAACCACAGCATGGGGCTTATGATGATCCGCAAGCCGTCCTTTCCGGGGCTCATCCATGCGCTATGGCCGTTCATCGTGCTCTTCACCGAAGGAATCTTCAAGCAGGACCGCGACATCGTGGAGCAGGAGCAGCGCGCTTATGACGCGCAGGGAGGCGACTGGAACCAGGAGATCTTCCCGGTCATCCGCGGCGTGCGCGAGCTCCTGCTGCGCCAAGGCGTTCCCCTCGACGAGCCGGCTAAGAAGACGCGCTGAAGGCCGCGCGCGGCTTCTTAACGGCGGGCTCGGATCCGGTGTGTCGCGAGCTCAGCCGTTATTGCGCGTCGCCCAGACCCAGCCCGTCAGCGCGGTGCCGACCACGTACAGCCACACCGTGTCCGGGACGAAGTACGAGTAAGCCATCAGCGCGCCGCCCTGGATCATCACGCGCGTGTTGTCCATCCTCTTGCCGTAAGAGTAGGCGACGTAGCCGACGGCCGAGAAGAGAAGGTTGCCGAAGATATTGGCGGCGGAGAATTTCGGAAGTCCGAAGGGCATCTGGGGCAGTATAGGGCCGGACCCCGACGGAGTCAAGCCACCTTCCCTCAAGTGTTGCAATAGTTACTGGATGTCGGGGCTCAAAAATAGGCCTTGCTTCAGTTGAACGCCGCGGTCCCGAGTCCGGCGTCCGGCGCCGCGCGGCGGAAGATATGGGCCGCGAAATGGTGCATGGAAGGGTGATGTCGCTCGAGATCGGCCAGGAATCCGGAGGTCAGCTTGATCGCGTCCAGCGCCCAAGACGCGCCCCGCTCGTTGAAGGTATAACCGACGAGGGCGCCTCGGCGGCGCAGCCATTCCAGGCACAGCCAGCTTGCGCAGGCTTTGATCCAGCCGGTCAGGTACTCTTCCTGAATGATGCCCTCCTTGTCCGGGGTTGCCGTGAAGAGCGCGAAAAGAACGAGAGGCTCAGTGTAATCATCAGGGAAATTCCAGAGCATGGCCTCCAGCTCAACCTCCTCAAGGGCGGCCAGAAAGTTCTCGCCGTTCGTTCCGGCTTTCCGCAAAGCGGCCAGCTTGTGGACGATGCGGATTTGGTCGGCGTTATTGGGCGGAGTCATTTGACGCTCACCTCAACCGCGGCACCAGCGGACCTGCCGCCACCAGCCGCGCCCGGTCAGCCGGCTGAGCGGGGACATCCATTTAAAAGTTCGGCTTACGCGATCCTCGACCGCCTCTTCGAAGCCGCTCCACGGCACTCCGAGACGGACGGAAATCGACTTCTCGAGGGCGATCCCCGATCGAAGGTCGGCGATGACGTCGGGCAGGGCCCGCGGCGAGGACTCCGCGATGTGCCTGACGGCTAGGAGATAGTAGGCATAGCAGTCGGTGATCAGCCCGACTCCCATGAGGCCGGGGCCATCATTGTCGAGGCGGCAGGCCAGCGCGCCGGGATAGCCCCTCCCGTGGCGATAATAGGCCGCGTCGAGCATGATGCCGGCGACGGGCTCACCGCCCGCGAGCATTCCGAGGCCCTCGTCGAACCACTGGGGCACATGAGCCGTCTCGCCTTCATCGATGAGATCATGCAGCACGGCGTGCGTGAGCTCGTGCGTCACGACGCTGCGCATGATCGGCCGGGACGGGCAATCCTCCCAGGTCGCCATGTTGAAGGTCACGCGTTGGCCCTCAGCGCGGTTCCCCGTCGGATCGAGCGAGCCGAGGCCTCTCCGCTGGGTGGGGTCGTACTCGATCTGGAGCACCAGAGGCCTCGGGAAAGCGGACCGGTAGTCCGGCTGGCCCAGCAGCCGGGCGACATCCTGGAGCGCCTGGGGGGCCTCGGCGCTCAGCGCCTGGCGGAAACTGGGATATAGCCCCGAACGGGGGCCGCGGTAGCCGTCCTGGAACCAGACGTTGCCGGCTCCGGGCACGGCCGTGGTCTGTTTCGGCACGCGGGGCTTGGACGCCGGAGCCGGCGGGGGAGCCTCGTTCAAGGTCAGCTTGCACCGGACCGTGACGTTGTCGCCCAGTTTTACGAGGCAGGGCACGACGTCCTTGCGGCCCGCGCACATCTCCCTGATCTCGGCGGCACATTCGTCGCTCACCCTCTCCGCGAACGAGGCCGCCCGCGCGCCGCCAACGAGCAGGATGCTTGCGAACAGCGCGCGGGAAATAGGCCTCGACATTCCGCGCCTCAGAATCTCGCGCCGAGGCTGAAGCGGTGGGAGCGCCCGAGCTCGCCCGAGGGGAGCACGGCGTAATCGAGGCTCCATTTCTCATTTCGAAAACCCAGGCCCAAGGTCAGGCCCCGCGCGACGTCGAAGCCTGAGCCGCCGGTGATCGCCGTCTGCGTCGTGTAGCCCCCGCGCAGATAGAGGTTCTTGACCGCCTGGAACTCCCCGCCGAAGGCGGCGTCGGTCCCGGCGCCGCGCGGCCCGTTGACCACCTCGACGGCCGCGGCGTGGCCTTCCGCGAACCTGTAGGCCGCGCCGGCGGCAAAGCGCAGCGGCAGATCGTTGCGCTGGTCGGCGAACTTGAGGCCGGGGCCGAGGTTGCGAAGCGCCGCGCCGACGGTGACGTTCCCGAATTCGCGCTTGGCGCCCACGTCCGCCGCGACCGTCTGCGCCTCGGTCGAGCCGATGTGGCTGCGGATATACTTGACGCTCGCGCCGAGCTCGGCGAACCCCAGCTTGCGCGCGTACCCCGCGCTCAACGCGGCGTCCGAGGCGTCGAAGCCCGCGGTCTGCCGTCCCAGGCTGTCGCGCCCCTCGATCTTGCCCTGGCTGAGGTAGGTCAGCCCGGCTGAAAAGGTGCCCTGGCTGGTGGGATGAGCGTAGGCCAGAAAGTCGAGCCGCGTGCTCTCGTACATCTCGGCGTGGCTCGCCGTGAACTCCCGCTTCTCGAGCTTGGCTAGGCCGGCCGGGTTCCAGTAGAGGGAGTTCGCGTCGTCGGCGAGCGCCGTGTAGGCCCCGCCCATGCCGAGGGCGCGGGCGCCGACCCCGATATCGAGAAACGACGCCGTCTCGGCCGCCCGGGAAGCCGGGGAAGTTAGGACGAGCAGGGCGGCGAGGCGAAGCATTCTCATTTATTTCACGATGCCGATTTTCCCGGTCTTGCGGATGTCCGGCTGGCCGGCCTTCATGGCCGTCATCACGTAGCGATAGACGCCGGAGCCGATACCGGAGACGTCCCAGACGTGGTCATAGGTGTTCTGCGCGCCTTTGCCGTTGCCGTCGTCCAGGGGGCCGCGGAAGCGGAAATCCGTGGACGAGTGAACTTTCCGGCCTGAGAGGTCGTAGACGCGCACCTCGATCGAGTCGGCCGAGCCCGGCTGCAGGCGGAACGTCACGGCGGATCCGTTCCGGGAGGGATTCGGGAAAACGTAGCCGTCGCGCAGGCCGAAGTCGTCGAGGGCGGCGACGCCTATGCCGCCCAACGCGCCCACCTGATACGCAGAGAAGTGGCTCGTCTGGGCGTTGACCGTCTTGCTCTGCTTGTCCACCACGGAGGCCATGGCCTCCCAATCCTGAAGCGTCGGGTTCCAGTAGTAGACCTTGAGCTCGTCTTCCTTGAGCCCCCGCGCGGCGATCGCCGCCGCGTCGTAGGGCAAGGTCAAGGTCACCGGCGTATTGAAAATCGTTCCCTCGGGACCGTACTGGACCTCTTCGGAGACCGCCGTGATCTTCAATTCCCGGCGTTTGGCGGTTTTCTGCTCCTTATCCTGCTTCTCGTCGCCCTTCTCGACCGTGATCTCGACATCGGCGGCCAAGGCGCCCTTCGGCACGTGCACCCCGGCGCCGTCATCGCGCTCGACCTTGGCGCCATCCTTGTGGTCAACCAGGCGCCTGGCGGGCTCGACCGACGCCGAGACGATCTCGCCGCCGACGGAGTAGGCCGTCGCGCCGTAACCCGAAACCGGCAAGGCGTAACGAACGATGCGATCCCGGCCCGTGTCCGTGACCCAGATCGAGCCGTCGGGCGCCACGGCCGCGTCGATGGGCTGGGTCAGGTAACGCTTGGCCTTCTTGTCGGCGAGGCTCAAGCCCGTCTTGGAGCCGAAGGAGAGAAGCCCTTTGCCATGCGGGTCGAACTTCTGGGTCCGGTCGCGATTGGGCTCGACCACGTACAAGGCTCCCAGGCGGTCCGAGGCCAGGCCACGCATGCGCGAAATCTCACCCACGACTGAGTCCGCGTCCCCGATGGATCTGATCAAAGCTCCAGCACGGCTGAAAAGGAAAATACGCTCCTGCTCGTTGTCCGAGACCCAAAGGCCTTCGCCGGTCAGAGCGATGCCCCGCACCTCGGAAGTCGAGAGCAGGACGCCGGGGCCGAACTGTCGCAGGAAGGCCCCGTCAGCGTTGAAGACCTGGATGCGGCGGTTGCCGGAGTCGGCCACATAGACGTCGCCGTTCGTATCGACCGCCACGTCGAAGGGATGGCTTAGTTCCCCCGGCCCCGCGCCGGGCAAGGGACGGCCCTGGCCGTTCGTCTTGGCGATTTGGAGCAAAAGAGTCCGGCCGTCGGGCGAGAGCTTGATCACGCGATTGAGGTCCCGGTCGGCCACATACAGGTTGTCGGCCGCGTCGACAGCGAGGCCTTGAGGGGTCTTGAAGCTCACGCCCTCCGACGCTTCGGCGTCGTCTTTCTTCTTCCCCTGCGCCTTGTCTTCCCCTGGCGCGCTTCCCGCCGCTCCAAGCGGGACGCCGGAAGGACTGAGCAGGAGGATCTGGTCATTCACCGTGCTCGCGACCCAGATCGATCCGTCCGACCTTACGGCGATGCCGGTCGGGTTCTTGATCGTATTGAGGATGACGTGGGAGTCCTTCCGGCCGACGGCGAAGGTGAACGCCGGACTGCCGACGAAAACGGTCGCCTCGGTCGAGGCGGAGTTGCCGAAGGCGTCGGCAGCGCTCAGGCGCAGGGTCTGATAGCCGGAGAGAGACGAGGTGTTCCAAGACGACAGCACGCCGGCTGCGTTGCCGACACCGGCGGCGATCGGCGCGAATCCGCTCGATGCCGAGACTCCCGGGGCGACCTCCAACGACCAAGTCAGCTCGCGCGAATCCGATACGCGGCCTCGGACAGAGACGACGCCGCCGATCGCCTGCTCGATGCCGGTTCCCATCGAACTCGGATAGTCGAGTACCAATAGGGATTCTCCGGAGGTGGGCTGGCGCACGGTCAAAGACACGTTCCGCACGGCATCCGCATTGCCTAGCTGGTCCAAGCTGTGGAAAGCGAGCGAGTGCGTGCCGACGCTCAACGTGAAAGTGGATGCGAAGACGCTCGTAGCCGTCGCATCGTCCACCGCATAGAGAATCGATGCGACGCCCGACCCGGAATCCGTGGCGGAGAAAGACAACGCATCGGTCGAAGTCAGGGAGAGAGGCGCGGTCGACACGGGCAAGCCGCCGACCAGAAGCTGCGTCTGGGGAGCGGTGATATCCACCACCAACTCGCGCGTCTGGACGGCCTCGACGTTTCCGGCGAAATCGACGCTGAAGAAAGCGAGGGTATGAGGTCCCTCGGTGGAGACGGCGAAGTCCCCCGAGAAGACCGTGGACGAACTTCCATCCAAGGCGTACTCCGTGCGCGCGACGCCCAACCCTAATCCGTCCCCGATTATCGTCAAATCGTCGGTCGACGTAAGGCCGATGGCCGTGGTCGAAGAAATATAGAGCGGAGACGATCCGGCCTGAGGCAGGCCGGCGCTCAGGCTCGTGCGAGGCGCCAGCGTATCAGGAACGGTGACGACTTCAAAGAACGGGCCCTGCGCCTCAGAACGGTTGCCGGCCCAGTCCGTCGCCCGCACCAGAAGAACCCAGAGGCCGGGGCTCAAGGAAGATGCCGCAACGGAGGTTCCGGTGGAAACAACCAAGCTTTGTCCGGTTCCGCTCGAAACTAGCAGCGCGGAAGCGGCCGGCGAGGGATCGTCGCTATCCTGAGCGGAAAAATCGATCTGAATCAACTGCGAACCTGAATATGTCCCGCCCGCAGGGGAGACGATCGAGATCGACGGCGGAGTCTGGTCGATCAAGCGCAACGCGCCCGTGCTGATCGCCGCCGCGTAGTGCTGGTCTCCGTCGAAACGCGCGCGCACGGACCAAGACTGCTGAAGAGGCTGGGGCAGTGCGACTTCAAAAGAGACCGAGGTGCCGTTCAATAGCGTCGAGCCCAGGGATGAAATGCCGCCGCCCTGCAGCAACTCAAGATGAATAGTCTTGGGATCCGCCGCTTGCGCTCCCAGCGCTCGTCCTTCGTCGTCGGTCAGACTCAGGACGAGATGCGCGGTCTCGGTCGAGGCGGCGGAGGCGAAAGGCGCATCCAGGTGTACCGGCTTCTTGGCGACGACGAAATCGATGAGAGTCTCACGAGGTGAATACAGGAGCCCGTCTCCAAGATAGCGCGCTTGGAGGCTATAGGAGCCGGGAAGAATAACGATGGCGGTCGAGATAGAGACCAGCCCGCTCGCGTCGGTCGTCGCGGTCCAAGATGAGCCGGCCAAATGGAATTCCACCGGCTGAAGCGATAACGGCTTTCCCGCGGCCGTCAGCCGCGCCGTGAACCAAGTTGAATCGAGATACGTGGCGCTGGAGGCTCCTTCATAAGCCAATTGAGTAGGCAAGGGAACTGCGGAGACGATGACGTTGGTCGGCGTGACTTCCAACGAATTCGGGAAATGGACGATGGCCTGATTGGTGATCATGGTGCCCGGCGCGGTGTCGGCCTTGAGCCGGGCTTCGAGGATGAACCGTCCGCCTTGCCGGAAATCGGCGTCTCCGGTCATGATCGTGACCGTGCGGGTACGAGGATCGTACGCCCACGGGAAGTTCGCGGGTGTTTCGGTCTCGGTTAGGTAATTCACACGCTTCATTTCACGCAGGACCAGAGATGTATCGTCGAGCGACGGATCCAAGGTGTCCCTGACGAATGTTTCCAAGGCCAGGCCCTCGCCTTCGTTCTCAAACTCGATGGTGTAGGTCATCAACTGCCCCGGAATCACCGACCCCTCGGGCCCGTACTTAGCATTCGGGTCATGCGGGAAGGCGACGGGGACCTGACAGTTCCGCGGTGAGTCGCAATATTTGGGCCGTCGGGGAATTTTCGCCCATGAAGGCGGAGGAGCGGGAGGCTCCGTCAGGCATCCGACTCCGCGGCAAGGCGGAGGAGTGACCGGTCCTGGCGGACCGGGCGGCGGCGGCGGCGGCGGATTTTCCGGATCATCCGGAGGCGGAAGAGGTTCACCTGGTTTCGGATTTGGCCGCTGCGTACCTCCCGCGGGGGCTTTGGGCGGGCCGGGAGGAGTAGGAGGCGTCTCTTCAGGCGAGAACACCCCGAATAGGGTGTAGACGCAGTTCAGGGCCACGTCGCAGGCGCGCACGTAGTGCCAGGATTTCGGCGAGAACTCAACTCTAACATTAAGATTCTGCTGACCTGGAGGAGTGCGAACCTCGAAAGCAAACACGTTCCCGTTGAAGAATTCCAGAGAACGAACCGGCGCCGGGTTATGCGTGGCGAAAGACGTGACGATGGCGTTCTCGCTTACCGAGCCATGATCCATCCTTTCTCCGTCGGCGTTGATAAGTAGGAGTTTAGGTGGAGTGGTAGCGATCTGGAAATCCTGGACAGTCTTATTGCCGGTTCCGTCGAAGGCCGTGAGCCTGTAGTGTCCGTCGGCCAATACGGGGAGTTGCGTCTCATATTTTTTCTCGCGCGTGCCTTCAAGTCGTGTCTCATCATTTGTATCCAGGTTTTCCAGGACCACTCGATAGATGCCCGAAGCCACGGGATATGACGTGCTTTCGGGATCAGTGACCTCGAGATAGACGTCGCTGCCGGCGAATCCATGCTGGGGGATGACCTCGCCTATTACGTGCCCCTTGCGGAGTTTCACTTTGGGAGGCAAGGCGTCGAACGCTTGAGCGGCGACTTTCATCAATCCGGCCGTATAGCTGAAAGCAGACGGAATGAAGCGCTGGATATAGAAGTCGGTGAGCGATTGGCCCGTGTTGAGCGTAATCTTTTGAAACTGATCGAAATAGAAGTATTGCTGACCGCTCGTCCCTTTAGCGGCATTGACGCCCGCCTCCTCGTCTTGCGGTAGTTCCCACCAGTCTTGTTGCCTCGATCCTAAAGGATCAAAAAGACCGATGTCTCCCCTCACTTGGTAGTCATACAGTTGGGGGGTAGCCTCGACGGTTTCAAAATGATTCACCTTCATGTCCGGGTCCTCGGAAAACTGGTCTCCGCGAATGAGGCGCGCAGACAGAGTCCGATTGTCCGGAAGCGTGATGGCCCCCGTCTCAGTACCTGACGGCGTGCTGGAAGGCACCTGTAAGGAGCCCGTGAAGATAGAGCCAAGGTAGGTTAACCTAGACGTGGCGAGACCAAACTGAAGAACGCCTCCAGAATCGAGCGGCCCCGAGACAGGTGAGAGCAACGGCCTCCCGGCTTCCGAGACGGCGTTGGGGGTCTGATCAAAGCGTCGTTCGATGTCCTCTTCGTCGCCGTAGGTGGGAATCGAATGAGGAGCATGGGGGTCGTCGTGCAAGTGTTCGGGCTGGAAGAAATCCCCCGTGACCAAGTGCGCAACATGGCCGAGCAGTCGGTAGGCCTCAGCTTTATTCTCCGCTCGATATGCGGCACGAGCCGCGAACCAGCGTTCGATGGCAACGTCGATGGCGTCCGTATGGGGACTGAATGCGTCGCCTTTAGTGAATAATCCCTGACCGGCGCGAGTCGTAAACGGATTATGGAAATGCTGCGGCCCTCGCTCTCCAAAGTAGCCGTTGAGTAAAGTGCCATCCTCTTGCTCGGCGCCGACTTGAATCTCCGATAAATAACGTTGCACCTCCCCGAATTGATCCGGCGAATCATTCGCCAGAATCACTGCCCCCCTAGAAACGATTATCTTGTGACCGATCTTCGGCCCGTAGGCAGATGCCTCCTTACATGGAAGCAAGATCAGAAGCGCACTAAGCACGGCTTTCGATCCAGATCCTCGATTTGCTCGCCAAAGAGCGAGCCGCCAACCAGCCCAAGCTCCAATGAGTGAATACGGGAACACCACGGTCAGCATCAGAGGAAAGCCGGAAATGAAGAACCAGATGCCCTGGGGGGCTAACAGCGCTCCGATAATACAAACAGCCAGAACCAAGCCCGGCGGGATCAACCCCTTAACGATCTCCCGCAAAGTGCGCACGTCTACGAAACCGACCAAAAGACCAGCGAGGAAGCCCGGGCCAAGGGCAAGCCTCAGTTCTAGCCATAAAGAAACCGGATGGAATGAGGTTCGAGATCCGCCGACCAAAGGCGATAAGATTGCAAGAAAAAACTGCCCGACTATGGTGTCGGTAACTTGATTAGTATCCCCCGAAGCGGCCAACCGTGCCACACCGACCGCGTAGAGCGCGGCTGGAACGAGGTAGAAGAGCTTACGCCACCACCAAGCATTCATATCAGGTCCCCACTGTGTCAGCGCTTCATTCCCATCAGAGCGCGAGTTGCGGCCGCTGATCCTACCAGCTCTTTTTGACCGGCCGCCCACTCCAAAATCTCTACGGCCTGAGGCCCCTTAATGGCCAAGAGCTTCTTTACCGCCCACTTCGAACTCTCCTGACTGCCGAACGAGCCCTTCAAATAGTTTTTGCCGGTTCCCTTGGCCTTCTCCAGTTGATACTCGATCTCCCGAATCGCGATGCGTGCATGCCATTGAGTGAGTCCGTATTCGTTCGACGAGCCGATCTTGGACAACAACGGGATCAGGCTCGGGTCACCGATGCGTCCGGCCGCAATGGCGGCCTGCCGCTGAAGCAACATAGTCGCATCCGTGGGCCTTCGCGCAAGAATTTCACGACAAAGCTTGAGTCCGCGTTTATCGCCCAAGAACCCCACAAATCCTGCGGCCGAGACAGCCACGTATTCGGAATTATCGTTGAGAAACTCGGAAAGGAACGGCAACTCGCTTCTATCCCCATCGATGTTTGCAGCGAACGCGCTCAAGACCTGGGCGCGGATATACTCATTGCGTTGCGCCTTCGCAACGTCTTTAAGAATGGCGCGAGCGCGGCGATTTCCCTTAAACTGGCTCAAAGCCATAGAGCTCAACCCGGCCACGTCGCCGTCCTCATGACGTGCCACGCTCTCAACTCGGCTCAGCGTCGTGTCGTCTCGATTGCTCGGGTTCAGCAGGGTTTCGTTCAGCGTCGAGGCTGCCCGTGACCTAACGGCAGGGTCTGGCTCATTCTTGAGGATGTCGCATAACACGCCGACAGATTCCTTGCCGCCATGTGCTAACTCGACCATCGCTCGCTGTTGCTCCACAGGACGCCCACCAACGAGGTCCTCCCGCAACTGCTTTTCATTAAGTGCAGACGCTGAGCTGGTAGCAAGGAGGAGGAAAATTGGAAGCAGTTGCTTTCTCATCATGACCTATCCTCTTTGAAAGCCTTAAGCAGTCGCGCGGCCTGAACTCGGCCGGCATTTGAAGCGTCCTTCGCGATTGCCTGGACTGCCGCCGTCGTATCGGGGCCAGGCATCGCCAACAGTTTTCCCGTGGCCCATCGCTGATAGGAGGGGTGGGAAAGCAGCTTCGTCAAGAAGGTTATCTTTTCGCTTCGCTCGAAAATTCCCTTCAACTCGATTGCTTTGAGCGCCGTCATCGCATGAAACTTCGCCACTCCATACTCTTTCTTCGATTGCGCTATCTTCTCAAGCGCCAGAATTGCCGAACGGTCGCCGATCTCTCCCGCCGCCAATGCTGCCTCAGAGATGATCATCGTCTCAGCTCTACTCGGAGGCCTCTGTAGAATTTCGAGTACGACGGAGAATCCGTCGGCACTTCCGGCTCTCCCTAGGGAAGACGCCGCCCGAACCCTGACGAAATCGGACTTGTCCTTCAGCAAGCGTTTGATGAATTCCGTTTCCGTCCCGTCGCGTCCGGAGGCCATGGATAGCAGTCCGATCGCCACGCCTCGGACGGTATCATCCTTCTTTTCAGTAATGGCACGTCGAATATGCTGTTTCGCGTGCTCATTCCCTTTGAAGTTGGTCAGGCCTCTAAGGCCGGCCTCAGCGACGTAGCGGTCATCTGAATCCGCCAACGCTCCGAGAACGGCGATGTCTTCTAGATCGCGATTGGCAGGGCTCTTTAAGAGGTGACCCAGGGATTCGCCCGCCCTCGCCCTTGCCATGGGGTCCTTCTCTTCTTTGAGGATAGAGATCAAGACGGGGAGCGCCGTTCGATCGCCCTTCCGGAATTTGGCCATCGCCTCTTGCTGTTCCATCGGACTGCCCGCAACGAGTTGGCGCTTCGTATCGTTCCAATCCGCAGCTCTTGCAGCCGTCCCGATGGAAAAAAGACAGAAAAAAGTGAGACTGAAATTCATCGAATTCTCTTGTTTCCGGCTCACTGCGATTCTCCCAGGTGATAATTCGCGAATATTGTATCGGCCCACGCCTTAGTTATAGTCTCGACGCCAACTGCACTTTCGTAGCCGTTCGGTTGCCCGGCGGGCAATCGTACTTGATACGACATCTTCTGCGAACTGCGCGCAGGCACCGACACGAAATCCCATCGCACGAACGGCTTGGGCGAGTACTCGGTCCCCCGCCAATGAGTGACGTTGTAACTCCGGTAGTCGTCCGTCGCCGTCAAGAATGTCGACTTCTCGGGAGCGATAGCCACGACGGTCACCCCGTCGGCAACGGCGTAACCTTCATTGCGTAGCTCGACAATCACCGTGGCGATTCCTCCCACAGGGACACTCCCAGGCATGGCGAGAGACACGGTGATATCCGCCTGGAGAGGAAGACCGGCATCAAGATTTCGCAAGGTCATCAAGAGCGAGCGCGGAGAACTCAGCGTCAAAGCGCCCTCCATCAAGCCGCGTAGCGATTCCTCGAAAGGCCCGGCCAAACGTACGCTGTCCCCGGAAGCGGCGGCGTAAGCCCAGCCCTGACCTGAGCCCAGAGGCGAGTCGTAAGCGGCCGCGAAGAACCCTTCGCCATGGTACGGGTTTCCAGGGCTGTCGACCCGCAGAAGAGAGAAGGCGATGTCCGCCGGAGTCGAGTAATAGCCCCCGATCTCGCCTCCCTGCGTGGCCTGCAGGAAGTTAAGCGTGGTCCCGGGATACTGGGCGTTTTCGACGACGGCGCCGTTGCCCGAGACGTACATCGTGCTGGCGCCCAACGAATCCCCCACCTGCACGAGGCGGCAGGACGCCGTCAGGCGGTCGAACACCCCGCTGCCGGCGCTCGATTCCGTGAGAGACCCGTCCATGACCCCTTGGATGCGCCCCTTGAGCGCGCCTTTTAAGACCATGCGCTGCACATCGCCGGCCGGGAAGAATGCCATGCCTTCCCACTCGCCGGTCAAAGACTCCCCAGCGGTGACCGCGAGCGTGTATCGACCGCGGAAAAAGCCTTTATTCGTGAATGGGCCGGTCTTGACGAGTACGACTCGCAATTCGGCCAGGCTGAAGGTCCCCGCCGGGACCCCGGTCGAGGTCGCCCCCGCGAAATTAAAGAGTTGCGCGAACAAGGTCTCTCCGAGCGTCCGCGTTACAGCCAGCCGCTCCGTCATGTTGGAGAAGGCCAAGGTCTCACTGGACCCGGCCACGGTTCCGTAGAGCGTTCCGTTGTCGAGGATGGTTCCGGGCAAGCCGTTCTGCCGGCCGATTCCTCCGTTGGACACCAAGGTCTGCGATCCGACCTTGGTCGCGTAGTAAAGGGCGATTCGTCCTCCCCCGCCCCCGCCGGCGCTCAATTGCCCGCGCGGCGACGACGCCCCGCCGTTGGCGCTGATGACGCCGGCGCCTTGAAGCTGTTGCGCTGTAATCAGCACCGAGCCGCCGGACCCGCCGCCGCCCCGGTCGCCCCAGAAGGTGTTCAGCGCGCCTGCCTGACCATCGGCCGAAATCCGTCCGTCCACCCGCAGCGTTCCCGCGTCTATCCTCAGCCGGCCGCCCCCGCGCCCACCCGGGACCAACAGCACCCCATGGCCGCCCGTGATGCCGCCGCCGCCGCTCCCAAGCTCGAAGGGCTGGGACAGCGAGCCGTAGACGATCCCGCCCGGCGTTTCGGGGTCGCCGTTGCCGCCCAGGTTGCCGCCGCCCCCGTAGCCTCCATAGCCGCCTCCGCTGCCGCGGCCTCCTCCGAAATTTTCCGGCACCGTCAAGCCGGCTCCGGGACCCGCGCTCTGCCCGAAACCGACCCCATCGGCCGAGATTCTTCCTCCCAGCTCGATCGTCAATGTCTGGGACACGGCCAAGTCGAAATCAGCGTCCCCGGGCTCGTGCGTGACCACTCCGCCGGCCGCCACCAACAGTCGCGCCAATTCCAGCCTGGCGTTCACGCTCAACGCCCCGCCCGAGGCCGTCTCCGCCTCCTGAGCGCTCAGAGTCCCGCCCTCATAGGAGAGTAGTCCGCCGGTCGTGGCCTCCAGACGCGGCGAGCTCAACGAGCCCGCCAGGTGGCGCAGCACGCTCGCGCCCGCCGCCGTGATCGCGGTCGTCGCCGTCAGGCTGCCGCGGTTGGTGAACGTGCTGCTGCCTTGCGTCAGGAACGATTCCGTATTCAACGACGCGCCGGCCTCCATCTCCACCAAGGCGTTTGAGCCTATCGACACCTGCTGGAAGCCGTATGTCCCCGCCTGGATCGTGGTGCTCGCACCCGATACCCCGTTGTCGATGCGCAGTTCCGTTCCGTAGACCACCGTGCCGGCTCCGCCGAACTTCCGGCCCAAGCCGCCGCGCGCGGCCACCGTCCCGGTGAATACGGAGTTCTCATACGAGATCTTGATCCGGCCGCCGCCCCCGCCGCCGCCGTTCTTGAGCCCTCGCGGCGATGACGCTCCGCCGTTGGCGCTGATGACGCCGGCGCCTTCGAGCTGCTGCGCCGTAATCAGCACCGACCCGCCGGACCCTCCGCCGGCCCGGTCATTCCAGAACGTGTTCAGCGCGCCCGCTTGACCGTCGGCCGATATTCGCCCGTCCACGCGCAAGGTCCCGGCGTTGATGTCGATTCGCCCGCCGCCGCGGCCGCCGGGGACCGCGACGTTCGCGCCGCTCGTGATCCCGCCCCCTCCGCTGCCAAGCTCCGCGGGCTGGGACAGGGAGCCATAGACGCTCCCGCCCAACGTCGGGGGGTCGCCGTTGCCGCCCAAGCTGCCGCCGCCTCCATGGCCTCCATAGCCGCCTCCGCTGCCGTTTCCAGTCCCAAAATTTTCGGGGACAGTAAGCCCGGCGCCGGGACCCATGCCGGAAGCAAATCCGCCTCCGTCAGCCGAGATAGCCCCGCCCGCCTCTATCGTGATCTGTCCCAACGTCAGCGGTTGAATCGAATCCTGCTGGAGCATCGCGTTACGGTTGACGACGAGGCTTCCGGAAGTGGAGATCGCGCCGGACACTTTCAGGGTGGGCGTCGTACCGCCGGAGAGATTGCCTAAAACGAGGGAGCTGAAAGTCGCCGTCGAGCTGGAACCGATGACCACGGACGCGTTCGCGTCGATGGCCACGGCGTCGCCTGAAGTCGGAATCACCGGGGGAGACCAATTCGCGGTATTGAACCAATTGTTGTCCGCCCCGCCGATCCAACTGACGTTCGCCGGAATGATCAGCGTCGTCGCGGAGATCGCGGGAGAATACGGAGAGCTTCCGGAAGCGTTGCTCGCCAGAACGCGGAGGTGATAGACCGTGCGAGGCAAAAGGCCGCTCACCGTGATCGAGGAAACGGCCGTCGTCGCGGAAATCGTCGCCGCCGTGAAGGTCGGGTCCGAAGAAACCTGGAGCGTGTAGGAGATCACGGGGGAAGTCGAACTCCAAACGACCGTCAAGGAATCCAGTCCCTCGTTCGTCACCGCCAAATCCGAAGGATATGGCGGCGGCGGCGGACAACTCGGCGTGATCACGCGACTGATGCTGCCCGCTCCGCCCGCCGTCGCTCCGGCCCCGCCCGCCGCCCCGCCGCTGACGACGCTCGCGACGAGGGAGCTGCTGCACCCCGTCAGCGCGACCATGCCGCCGCCGCCTCCTCCCCCGAAGGTTGCGCCCGCGGCGCCGGCCGCGCCGTCGGCCAGGACGACGCCCGCGCCGGAAAATGACCCCGCCGTGAGGTTGACCGTGCCGCCCGCCCCGCCTCCCGAGGCGTTGGCAAAAGCGCTCGCCGTGCCCTCGGCGCCGCTCGCGTCGATCCGGCCGTTCAGCGAGAATTCCCCGCCCACCGAGATCAGCACCGCGCCGCCGCCCGCGCCGCCGACGCCGTTGGAATAGCTTCCGCCGCCGCCCGAGCCCAGGTCGGTCGGATTGGCCGC
>JAKFCD010000059.1:0-6905 GCA_036676805.1 Elusimicrobiota bacterium | reverse complement strand
CGCCTGTTCGCCGTTTCATTTTTGGCGCTGATACGGGACCCCGCCGCGTTTGCCCCGCTCGAGGACATACTCCTCGACCCGGAGCAGGACCCGGGGGTGCGCGCGCTGGCCGCCCAGAGCCTGCCCGGACAGGGCGCCCCCGACGCGGCGGTGAGCGCCGCCTTGTGCGCCGCGCTCGCGCAGAAGGACCTGCCGCGCGAGACGCTCGACGACGTCATGCTGGCGCTCTCCCGGTACGGCTGCCCGGAGCCGGCGCCCCTGTCGCGCGCGGCGCGCTCCTTCGGGCCGCGCCCCGCCGGCAAGGACCTATCCGTCGCGGCCGCCGCTCTCGCCGCCCTCGGCCGCTCGCGCGGCAACGCCTCGGGCAAGGAGCTTCTGGCACTCGCCTCCTATTTCCCGGCCCGCGGCGACGCCCGCGCCGCCGCGATCTCCGCGCTGCACGCCCGCCGCGCGGAGCTCGCGACCTGGCTCGCCCCCGAGACCTTGCCCGTCGTCGCCGAGGCCCTGCGCTCCGAGAGCGATAGATGGGACACCATGCTTCCGCTCATCCGCCTCGCCGCCGCCCTGGGCCCGGACGCCGGACCGGCCTTGTCGCGCCTGACCAATCATCCCGACGCCGAGGTCCTGGCCGAGGCGGCCGAGGCGCTCGCCGCCTTCAAGCGCGTCGAGGCGCTCCCCGAGCTTTCGGCCGTCGTCGCGGGGGCCATGCGCGACCCGCGCTTCTCCCCGAAGGAAGGCAGGCCCGATCCCGCCGTCCTGCTCGCGCGCCTGGAGAAGGCCGTCGACGCGCTGCGCCGGGCGCGTTAAGCGAATCCAGACTCGCACCGGTGCGAGTCTTGCCCCGAACTGTTTCCGGAAACAGTTCGAACGACCGCGCGCTTAAAACCGTGCGGAGAGCGTGAAGCGGTGGGTGCTGCCGAGCTCGCCCGCCGCCTGCGCCGCGTAGTCGATGGCGAAGCGTTCCTTCTTGAGCCCCACGCCCACGGTCAGGCCGCGCGCCGCGTCGAAGCCCGCGCCCTCGGCGGCCGCGTTCTTGCTCGTCCAGCCCAGGCGCAGGAACACCCCCTCGTGCGCCTGAAGCTCGCCGCCCGCGCCGCCCTGCGTGCCCGCGCCCCGGGGACCGTTCTGAAGCTCCGCGGCCAAGGCGTGTCCCCCGGCGAAGCGGTACCCCGCTCCGACGGCCGCGCGCAGGGGCAGATCGTTGCGTTGCCGGTCGTATTTGAGGCCCGGCCCGATGTTTCGCAGGGCCGCCCCGAGAACGACCCTGCCGCTTCCCGCCGGCAGTGCCCGCTTGAGGCCCGCGTCCATGGCGAAGCCCTGCGCCTCGGTCCCCGCGATATGGCTGCGCAGATACTTGACGCTCACACCCGCGTCGACGATATCGGACTTTCGGCCCACGGCGAAGGCCGCCGCCGCGTCGGAGGCGTCAAAGCCGCCCGTGGGACGCCCCAACGCGTCGCGTCCGGCGATCGTGCCCTGGTTCAGGTACGTGAACGCGCCCGCCAGCACCGCCCGGCTCGTCGGGTGCGCGTAAGCCAGGAAGTCGTGGCGCGTCGAGTTGCCGAGCTCCGAGTGGCTGGCCGCGACCTCGCGCTTCTCGAGGCGCGCCAGGCCCGCCGGGTTCCAATACACCGAGTGCGCGTCGTCGGCCAAAGCGGTGTAGGCCCCGCCCATGCCCAGGCCTCGCGCGCCGACGCCGATGTCGAGAAACGCCGCCGTCTCGGCCGCCCGGGCGGCCGAGGCGGCGAGGACGAGCCAGGCGGCGAGCTTGATTTTTCTCATCAGCGGATCACGCCGACCTTCCCCGTCTTGCGCACGTCGGGCTGTCCGGCCTTCCGGGCCGTCATCACGAAGGTATACACGCCCGAGCCGATACCGGAAACATTCCAGACATGATCGTAAGTATTCTGGGCGCCCTTTCCGTTGCCGTCGTCGATGGCGCCCAGAAAGCGGAAGTCCGAGGACGAGTGCACCTTGCGTCCCGAGAGGTCGTAGACGCGCACCTCGATCGAGTCGGCCGAGCCCGGCTGCATGCGGAAGGTAATCAAGCCCGAACCCCGATAGGGGTTCGGGAAGACGTAGCCGTCGCGCAGGCCGAAGTCGTCGACGGCGGCGACACCGATGCCGCCCAGGCCGCCCACCTGATAGGCCGAGAAGTGAGTCGTCTGGGCGTTGACGGTTTTGGCGGCCTTGTCCACCGTCGAGGGCATGACCTCCCAGTCCTTGAGCGTCGGGTTCCAGTAATAGACCTTGAGGTCGTCCTCCTTGATCCCCTGCGAGGCGACCAAGTTGGCGTCATATGGGATGGTGAGCGTCACCGGGACGCCGAAGGTCGCGCCTTCGGGGCCGTACTGGATTTCCTCGGACACGGCCATGATCTTTATCTCCCGGCGCTTGGCGGCCTTCTCATCCTTGTCCTGGTTCTCATCGCCCTTGTCGACCGTGATCTCGAGATCGGCGGACAAGGCCCCCTTCGGCACGCGCACACCCGCCCCGTCGTCGCGCTCGACCTTGGCCCCGTCCTTGTGATCGACGACGCGCTTGGCCGGCTCGATCGAGCCGGAGGCGCCGCCGCCGGCGGAGTAGGCCGCCCCTCCGCCCGGGGCGGGCAAGGCATAGCGCACGATGCGGTCGCGGGCCGCGTCCGTGATCCAGATCGAGCCGTCCGGCGCCAGCGCCGCGTCCACGGGCTGGGTGAGATAGCGCTTGGCGAGCCTGTCGGCGCGGGTCAGCCCCGCCTTGCCGCCGAAAGCGAGCAGTCCCTTGCCCCGCGGGTCGAACTTCTGGACCCGGTCGCGGTTGGGCTCGACGACGTACAGCGCTCCCAGGCGGTCCGCCGCCAGGCCGCGCGTGCGCGAGATCTCGCCGACGGCCGAGTCGGCGTCGCCGATGGATTTAATCAGCGCGCCGTCCCGGCTGAAAAGGAAGATCCTCTCGGCTTCCCGGTCCGACACCCATAATCCTTCGCCGGTCAGCGCGACGCCGCGTATCTCCGACGTCGAGAGCAGCACGTCCTGACCGAACTGTCGCTGATAAACTCCCGCGGCATCGAACACCTGGACGCGTTGGTTTCCCGAGTCGGCCACGTAGACGTCGCCGTTGCCGTCCACCGCGACGTCGAAGGGATGCCTCAATTCTCCCGGCCCCGAGCCCGGCTTGGGGCGGCCACGGCCGTCGGTCTTGCCGAACTGAAGCAGAAGGGTCTGCCCGTCAGGCGAGAGCTTGACCACGCGGTTTAGGTCCCGGTCGGCCGCGTACAGGCTGCCGGCCGCGTCCAGGGCCAGGCCCTGGGGAGTCTTGAAGCTCAGGCCGCCCTCATCCTCAGCATCTTCATCCTTGTCCTTTTTGCCGTGCTCCTTCTCCTTGCCGCCATGCCCCGGCGCGCGGCCCGCCTCGGCGAGCAGCGCGCCCGCGGGGCTGATCAGTAGGATCTTGTCGTTCTGCGTGCTCGCGACCCAGATCGCCCCGTCCGGGCGGACCGCGATGCCCGTCGGCCCCTTGAGCGTCGACACGATCGCGTCCGAGTCCTTGCGCCCGACCGCGAAGGTCAGGACCGGCGCGCCCACGTAGGCGGTCGACGTCGCCGTGCTCGTGTTGCCGAAGGCGTCGGTGGCGCGCAGGCGCAAGGTCTGGTAGCCGGACAGCGAGGACGTGTTCCAGGCGGCGATGAGGCCCGAGAGATTGCCGACACCGGAGGCGATGGCGCTAAAGCCCCCGGCGGCCGCGGCACCCGAAGCCGCCTCCAAGGTCCATGCAACGGCGCTCGCGTCAGAGACTTCGCCGCGCACGTCGACGACTCCGCCCAGCGCCTGTTCGACGCCGCGCGCCGACGCTGCCGGGAACTCCAGGCGGGTCAGCGGGGGCTCGGCGTCGACGGTCGGGCTCGCGACGCGGATCGCGACGGTCCGCGCCGTCTCGAGGTTCCCCGCCCGGTCGACGCTGCGGAAGCTCAACGCGTGCGTTCCCGCCGTCAGGCTGAAGGGCGCGGCGAAGACCGTCTCGGCCCCGCCGTCGAGGGCGTAGCGCGTCTCGAGCACGCCCACGCCCGCGTCCGCCGCGGCGAAGCCGATCGCGCTCGCCGGGGCGAGCGCCAGGCTCGTCGCCCCCGCCGGCAGGCCGTCGACGAGCAAGGTCGTGACGGGCGCGGCGGCGTCGGGCTCGAACAGCCCGAAGAGCGCCGTGAGCGTCGCCTCGCCCGTGATCGTGCCGACGCCGTCCGCCACGCTCACGGCCTGATCGAGCACCGAGCTCGAGCTCCAGGAGACCCCGTCGAAGCGGTAGATGGACACGGCCGCCGTGTCCGCGCCCACGGGGTCGAAGCGCAGGGTCAAGGTCGCGGGCGGGTCGAAGGCGACGGGGCTGGGGGCCAGCTCGTACAGCGAGGGCATCATCAGGACCAGGCCTTGACTGTCGACCGCGACGGCGTAGGCCGCGGCGACGGCGCCGGTGGAGACCGGGGTGATGGTCATGCTCGCGAGCGATGAGGCGATGGCGCCCAGGCCGTCGGAGCTCACCGCGAGGAAGGACGCGGCATCGACCGTGAGGGCCGCGTAGCCCGCGACGGCTCCGGAGGCGGCGCTCACGCGCGCAGCACCCGCGCCCACGCCCGTCGCCAGGCCGGAAGCGCTTACCGTCGCCACCGATGAGACGTCCGTCGACCAGACGACCTCTCCGGTCAAGGTCCGAGTCGAGGAGTCAGTGAACGTTCCCGCCGCCTCGAACTGAGCCGCCGTATCGGCCGCGATCGACGCCGAGGCCGGGGTCACCGCGATCGAGACCAAAGCCGGGGCGGTCACCGTCAAGACCGCCTGGGCCGTGATCGTGCCGGACGACGCGATTACGGGGGTCGTGCCTTCGCCCACGCCCGCCGCCAGACCCGAAGCATTCACCGTCGCCACCGAGGAAGCGTCGGTCGACCAGAGGAACTCGCCGGTCAAAGTTCGCGTTGAGCCGTCTGTGAACGTGCCAGCCGCCGCAAATTGAGCCGTCAGTCCCGCCGCGATCGACGCTGAGGGCGGGGTCACCGCGATTGAAACCAAGATCGGCGGCGTCACCGTCAGGACCGCTTGAGCCGTGATCGTCCCGGACGACGCGATAACAATGGCAGCACCCTCGCCCGCGCCCGTCGCCAGGCCCGAAGAGCTTACCGTCGCCACCAAGGAAGCGTCGGTCGACCAGAGAACCTCGCCGGTCATCGTGCGCGTCGAGCCATCTGTGAAGGTTCCAGCTGCTACGAATTGGGCCGTCAGTCCCATCGGGATCGACGTCGAAGCCGGGAAAACTGCGATCGAGACCAAGGTCGACGGCGTCACCGTCAGGACCGCTTGAGCCGTGATCGTCCCGGACGACGCGATGACGATGGCAGTACCCTCACCCGCGCCCGTCGCGAGGCCCGAAGTGTTCACCGTCGCCACCGTCGAGAGGTCCGTCGCCCAGGCGACCTCCCCCGTCAGCGAGCGCGTCGAGAGGTCCGTGAAGGTTCCCGTCGCCTCGAATTGGGTCGTCATGCCCGCCGCGATGGTCGCCGACAAAGGCGTCACCGCGAGCGAAACCAAGGTCGGGGCGGTCACCGTCAGGACTGCCTGACCCGTGGTCGCACCGGAGGAGGCAATGACTTGCGCCGCCCCCTCACCCAAGCCCTGCGCCAGGCCCGAGGGCGACACCGCCGCCACCGAGGAAGCGTCCGTGGTCCAGGCGACCTCCCCCGTCAGCGAGCGCGTCGTGCCGTCCGTGAATGTGCCCGCCGCCTCAAACTGGGCCGTCAACCCGGCCGCGATCGTCGCCGTTGAAGGCGTCACCGCGATCGAGACCAAGGTCGGCGCGGTCACCGAGGGCGTGCTGATGTCGACCAAGGCGCCGGCGGCGGGCGCCTCGCTGACGACGCGATAAGGAGCGGTGGAGCCGTCGGCCGACAGCCACAGCTCGCTTCCCCTGAACACCGCCCCCTGCGCCGCGCCCGCGTCCACGGTCGCGGCACTCAGGAAGCCGCCGTCATAGCCGAAGCGCCACAGGCCCGCGTCGGTCTCCAAGTCGCCGATCCCGCCCGCGATCAGCAGTCCCGACGCCTCGGGCAAAATGGCGACCGGGAACGAAGGCGCCCCGCCTTCGGCGCGCCAGACCTTCTCGACGAGCGCCTGGCCCGCGGCCTTGTCGAATTTAAGAAACGCCATGTCGAAGCCGCCCGCGCCGTTGATCCGAGGGGCCGCCACATAGACGGCATCCGCGGTGACGTGGACCTTGGCCGTGATCGGGCCGTCGAGATTGCTCAGGTAGCCGGGCTTAAGATATGGCCCTCCGAGCACGGTCCGCCCGTCGGAGGCGTAATGCCAGAGCGCAAGGTCGAGTCCGCCGACGTCGGGCGCGTCGGGCCGGGCCGAGTAGCCGACGATCCACAAACTCCCGTCAGCGTCGACCGCGAGTCCCGAGCCGAAGTCGAAGCCCGCCCGGGAGGCGCTCGTCGTGAGCTCGACCGAGCCCGATGCGGGCTCGAAGCGCCACAGCGCCAAGGAAAGGCCGCGCTCGCCCTCCGCCTCGAGGTCGACCGGGCCGGACGTCTGTGCCGCGCCCACGATCCAGCCCGGGGACTTCGCGTCGAAGACGAGCTCGTTGCTGGCGTGGCCGGCGTCGGACAGGGTCCGCGACTCGATCGCGTCGCCGGAGGGCGAGGCCTTGTAGATCGCGAGGTCGAGGGCCTGCGTTTCGGGGCCTTTGGCCATGCCGATGGCGTAGGCGCGGCCGGCCGCGTCGAAAAACACAGACCAGGGTAGCCCGTCCTCCGCGTCCTGCAAAGTCGCCGACGAGATCAAGGCGCCCGAGGAGTCGCTGCGCGCGAAGGCGATCGCCTCGGGCTCCACGTTGACGGTCCAGAACGCGTCGAAGGGGTCCCGGCCGATCCCCAGCCCGCC
>JAKFCD010000058.1:0-33113 GCA_036676805.1 Elusimicrobiota bacterium | reverse complement strand
GCCGCGGCGCGCAGGCCCGGCGCTGCCTCGACGCGGCGCTGAGGCGCGAGCCTTCCGACCCGGTCGCCCGGACCTGGCGGGCCGAGCTCAGCCTGCGCGCCGGGCGCCCGCGCGCGGCGCTGGCCGATCTCGCGGAGGTGCTCGGACGCTCGGACAACCCTCTGGGCTCCAACGCCCTGCACGCGCTGGCCTCGCTGCGCGCGGGCCGCCGTCCGGGCGGCTGGTCCTTGGTCTGCGTCGAGCGGCGCCTGCCCAAGCGGTTCGGCGCGTTGGCCGCCGAGCTCCGCTGCGGCGAGCCTCGCCGCATGGAGCGCGCCCTGCTCGCCGTTCTCGCGCGCCTCGGCGGCAACCGAAGCGCGAGCAGCGTGTTCCTGGTTCGTCCGGGAAAACTGGCGCTCTGCCGCGTCCCCGACCCCGCCGACCGTCTGGAGCTGGTCCAGCGCCGCCTTCTGACGCAGACGTCGGCGCGGGTCCTGGCCCGCCTGAGAGACGGTATTCCCGAGGACCCCGCCTGGGCCCGCTCATTCCTCGGGGAAACCTTCTTGTGGCTGGGCGACAACGCGCGCGCCGAGCGGGAGTTCCGCGCGGCGCTCGCCGCGGAGCCGGAGATGCGCTGGCCGCACATCGGGCTGGGCGCCGCCGAGCTGATGCGAGGACGCCCGGAGCGGGCGCTCGCGCACCTCGCGCGGGCGAAAGCCGCGGGCGCGCCGCGCCGCAACTGGCTCGCCTTCCGCGGGGAAGCCTTCCTGCGCCTGGGCCGGCACCGGGCGGCCGCGCGGGATTTGGAGGAGGCCCTCTCGCTCATGCCGCGCCGCTTGAGCGCCAGGTTCAACCTCGCCCTCGCGCGGCTCGGCCTGGGGCGCGGCAGGCCCGCCGCGGAGATCTTCGAGCGCCTGCGCTCCGCCGCGCCCCATTTTATGCGGCGCGCCGCGCTCCGCGCGGGCGTGGAGCCGGAGCGCGTCTTCGACGCGCCGCCGGCCGGCGTCATGCGCCGCGTCCTGGAGGGGGGGCTCGCGCTGATGCGCGGCAACCGCTCCTCCTGGCTGCCCTTGTACTTCGACGAGAAGGGCCGCCCGCGGGCGATCCTGGTCTGAAAATTTGATAACGTTATCGCGATGCAACTGACGCCCGCCCAAAAGACGCATCTGCGCGAGCACGGCTTCGTGCAGCTTCCGGGCATCGTCCCCCGCCGCTTGATCGACGGCGCCCTGCGCTCGGTCAACATCGCGCTCAGCGGCGGCTCCACCGAGCTCTGCTCCGGCGATCCCGATCCGACCGGAATCTCCAAAGCGGTCGACGACCTCCAGGGCACCCCGCCGATCAACGACCTCGTCCTGCGCTCGCCGCTGAAGGCCGTCGCGGAGGACCTGCTCGGCGAGGTCAACTGGCACGTCAAGCCCAAGGGCTGGCTCGTCCTGCGCTATCCCCGCCCGGACACCGATCCTCCCAAGCGGCCCAACTACCACATCGACGGAATCTATTCGCGCGACGAGGAGTTCCCGGACGAGGCCTACGGGCGCATCCCGCCGGGCGAGATCAACTCGAGCTCGATGAAGGCGATGGTCTACCTCAGCGACGTCCCCAGGCCCGACAGCGGGAACTTCACGGTGCTGCCGGGCTCGCACCTCGCGATGGCGAAGCACCTGAAGAAGGTCGGCTGGGAGGTGCTCAGGAAAGGCTGCCCCAAGATCCCCCTTGGGGAGCCGCGACAGATCCTGGGCCGCGCCGGAGACGCGGTGATCTGCCATTACCTTCTGCTCCACGATGGGGAGAAGAATCGCTCGCCCCATATCCGCTACGCGGCTTTCTTCAACCTCTCGCAGGCCCGGCACCAGGCCCATTGGCGGGAGTCGCTCTGCGACCCCTTCCTGGAGTGGCCCGGGCTCGCGGACTCCGCCGGAAAGAGCCGCTCCGCCAAGCCCCGATCATGACGGCGCGCGCCGCGGCGTTGGTTCTGCTCTGCGCCGCCGGCGCCCGGGCGGCTCCCGAGCCCCGCGCGCGGCTGGACGCCCGCCTCGAGACTTTGGGCGTGGTGCAGCTGCTGGCGAAGAGCCCGGCGCCCAAGGGCTTCCAGGCCCAGGACACCGAGTACGTGCGCCGCGCGCGCAAGTCCTTCGCGCGCTTCAAGGATCACCGGGCGGTGAAGCTGACCGAGAGCCTCCCCGCGGCCTTCGACTATCATGCCCGGACCGACTTCCTGATCCGGCGCGGTCCGCTTCCGGCGTTCGCCCCGCGGCTGTTCGTTCCCGATTTCCTGCTCAGGCAGGCCGGCGGCCGGGACCGCCTCGAGGAATGGGCCTCGGCCCTCGCCGAATTCGCGCGCGAGGCGAAGACGTCGGAGTTCATGAAGGACAACGAGGCGTCGCTCGATCCCGGCCTGGCGGAGTTTCGCGCGGACGTGGCCCGGCGGCGCTACATGGCCAAGATGGAGAAGATGACGGGCGTCGAGTTCGAGGGCGAATACGAGGTGCTCGCGTCGGTCTTCCATCTGCCCGACGCTCAGGTCAACGCGGTGGTCCGCCTCGAGGAAGGCGGCCATTACATCGTCAGCGTCGTCGGCGCGGCGGCCGGTCCCGCGGGCCGCCTCGATTTCGGCATCGAGGAGTTCGTCGCCACGGCGGGCCACGAGATCGCGCACGGCCTGCTCGACGCCGCCTCGGAGCTGTCCCGCGAGCTGCTCGGGCGCTCGGGCGCGGTCTACCGCGATCTGCCCTGGGGCTGCTACGGCAGTTGGGCGCAATGCGTCAAGGAGACGGTCGTGCGCGCGCAGATGCTGCGGCTGATCGCCGCCGAGGCCGGGGAGGCCGCGGCCCGTCGCGAGCTGGACAAAGACGACGAGCGCGCGCGGTGGCCTTATGTCGAGCCCATGGCCGAGAAGCTCAAGGAATACGGGAAGGACCGCGAGCGGTGGCCCGACCTCTATGCCTACTATCCTCGCCTGCTCGAGGTCTTTCCGGAGGCCGCGGACCGGGAGCCGAAGGGACGGCTCGTCGGCGCCGGGCCGGGGCCGGAGTGGATTTACGACGAGACCCGCCCGTTCTCCACCCAGGGCCAGCGCGCCTACGCCGTGCGCGTGCTGGGGCGGCTTCTGGCGGGGTCGCCTCGGAACGCGGACTACCTTCGCCGCCGCGCCGCGTTCCGCTTGACGCTCGCCGACTGGGCCGGGGCGGAGACGGACGCCGAGGCGGCGCTGGCCTCGGACCCGTCGGATCTCGGGGCGCTGCTGGCCCGGAGCCTGGCGCGGCGCGGATTGGGCCGGGGCACCGAGGCCGCCCGGGACCTGGCCGCCGTCGCGCGGGACTGCGTCGGCGAGCGCGCCGAAAGGTCTCCCATCGTCTGCGGCGCGGCCCTGCGCGGGAGCGCGGGCGGGCTGGGCACCGGCGGCTTCGGAGGGGACCCCGGGCCGGACCCGAACGTCGGCCCCGGGGTGGTCGGTGAAAGCGATCCCTTATCCGAGACCGAGGCGCCCGCGTTCTCCTCGGATGATTTTGAGTTCGTCGTCGACGCGCGGCTCGAGCTGCTCGCCGAGGTCCTGGCCTCGACGCCGTCGCCTTCCCGCCCGGCGACCGTCCTGCTGGACTCCGCCCTGCGAAAAGGCATGAACCCCATCGTTCCGCTTCAGGTCCTTTTTAATTTCGGCGAAGCGCCGGAGCTGGCGGCGCCCTCGGGGGCGCCTGCGGTCCAAACCGGGGCGTTCGGCGGGCCGCGGGAGGTCGCCGAGCTCGTGGAAGCGTTTAGGACCCAGGCGCGCGAGACCGGATTCTCCGCTCGATGGGCCGCCGCCGCGCCGTCCCGGGAGCGCATGCTCGCGCGCGCCGGCGCGGAAGCCCGGCGCACTTTGGCGCCCGACGCCGTCTCCGCCTGGCTCGGGGCGCCATTCGCCTCCAAGGTCCGCTTCATCCTCTCCGACGCGCTTCCCTCCGCGTTCGCCGCGAACCTGGTCCTTCGGGAGAAGGGGCGGCGGGTCGAGGTGCGCTCGCGCTCCGTGCTGGGCCTGAGCGACATGAAGGTTTATTTCAGCTTCGACGATTTCGGGGGCTCTCCCGCGCATGAATTGGCCCACACCGTCACCGACCCCCTGGTCCTCGCGCGGGGCAGGGAGCTCGCCGCCTCCGCGGGCTTGATGGTTCCCGGCTGCACGGACGGCTGGAGCGGATGCGTATTGGAGCACATGGTGCTGGGCGTGACCTTGCGCGCGCTGCGGGCGCGGCAAGGGGAAGAGGCCTATCGCCGCAGCCTGGACCAATATGTCGGGAAAGGATTCTCCTACCTGCCGGCCGTGTGCGAGCGCCTGGCGGAGTACGAGGATCCCGCGGTGAAGGCCAAGGGCTTCGCGGCCTTCGCGCCGCGCGCCCTCGATGTTTTCAACGACGAGCTCAAGAAGAGGGGCGGGAAGTGACGGCGGCGCTGCTGCTCGCCGCGGCGCTCGCCTCGCCTCTGCGCGCCGAGGCGTCCTTCCCCGAGATGAGGACGGACGCGCGCTTCGAGCTGCTGGGCATGGTGCAGCTTCTGGCGGGCGCCGACCGGCGCTACGCCGGCTTCCAGCGCCACGACATCCCGTACCAGCGCGAGGCCCAGGCCCATTTCAGCCGCTACCGCAAGCATCCGGCGGTCGAGCGCTTCGCCCGGCTCAGCGACGGCGGCGTCGACTACCTCCTGGCGTATCAGTTCATGTTCGCCTTGAGCGATCCCCCGGAGCTGGCGCTGCGGGAGCAGCTGCCGGCCCCGCTCGTCGAGAGGATGGGAGGAGAGGTCAGCGCGGAGGAGTTCCGCGTCCTGCTCGCGGATTTCTCCAAGGAGAGCGGCTTTCCGGAGTTCTACCGGCGCATGGAGCCGGAGCTCGCGGGCCTGCTCGAGCCGGTCCGCGTCCAGGCGCGGCGGATCGACACCAAAGGACGTCTCGAGCGCTATCTCGGCGAGCCTCTCGACATCCGCTACGACTTCATCCTGTCCTCCTTCGCCGAGCCGGTGCTGGTGGCCACCTATCACCGCGTCGATCCGGACGGCACGCCGCGTCTCACGAGCCTCTACGGCCCGGAGGAGCAGGAAGGAAAATTCGGCTTCCTGTTCGAGACGCGCATCGGCCCGATCTGGTGGGAGCTCGCCTTGGCGCGCCTGATGACGCGGGCCGAGCCGCATCGGGCGCGGCTGAGGAAATCCAGGAGCCTCTACGAGCCGCTCGGAGGGGCCTGCGCCGCCTCGTGGTACGACTGCGCCCAGCGGCACGTCGCTTTCGCCGTCGGCGCGCGGCTCCTGGAGCGGCAAGGCGCGGCCGAGCTGGCGCGGGAGTGGCCCGTCAAATACGCCCGGATCGGGCTGCCCTATCTGGGGCCCTTGATCGAGAAGCTCAAGCTCTACGAGGCGGACCGCGAGCGTTACCCGACGCTCGAGTCCTTCTACCCCGCTTTGCTCGAGACCTTCGAGGAATTGGCCGCGCGGGAGAACGGGGACCTCGCGTACTACGGCAGGATAAACGAGATCCTGGCCGCCCCGGGGCCTTTCGTGATCATCGCCCCCGCCGACGACGGACCGTCTCCCGGCCTGCGGGAACGGCTCGAGCGGCTCAGGGAAAAACGCTGGCCCGCGGCGGAGGTGCTGACCGGCGAGGCGGCCCTCTCGGCGGACCTTGCCGGCAAGAGTCTGATCGTGATCGGCACGCGCGAGAGCAACCCCTGGCTGGCGCGCCGGTACAAGGATTTGAACCTGCCGGTGCGCGTTTCGGCCGGGAAGATCTCCCTGACCCGGGTCTTCGGCGAGCATAAAACCTACGACTTCCGCGGCCGCGTCGGCCTGATCACGACGGCCCTGAATCCCTCGGACCCCGCGAGGCCCGTGCTCGTCTACACCGCCGCGGACCCCCGCGCGCTCGCGGAGACCCTCGACGCCTACGACGGCGCGGCCGACTACGTGATCCTCGAGGAGGGGAGGCTCCTCAAGGTCGGCATTTACGAGAAATCGCGCGTGCCCTGGCGGGTGAAATGAGCGCGGCGCTGCTGGCGGCCCTGCTCGCCGCTCCGCTGCGCGCTTCGGCGCCGGCCGTCACGTTCGAGGCGGACCCCCGCGTGGAGCTTCTGGCGGTGGTCCACATGCTCGCCGAGCCGGAGGCATTTTCCCGGCGGTTCCCCGACGGGGCGCCCGACTACGCGCGCCGCGCGCGGGAAAAGTTCTCTCCCTTCGCCGGCCACCCGGCGGCGGCGCGTCTGCGCCGCCTGCTCGGGCCCGGACGCCGGATCGCCCCGGCGCGGCTGCTGCTGGACTGCTCAGCACCCCCGGCGCTGGCCGAGGAGCGCGACGTCGATGCCGACTCCCCGCCGCGCTCGAAGGAGGATCGGGCTTTTCTCGAGGAGCTGCGCGATTTCGCCGCGCGCAGCCGCTTCATGAGTTTTTACGGCGAGAACGCCGCGTACTACGCCGAGCTGGTCCGCGTGGCGCGGGCCGAGGCGGACCGGGGCCTGCCGCCGGAGTCCGTGGCCGGCTACCTGCGCCGCGGCGCCCCCGCGCGCCGCCGGTTCCTGATCTCGGGGCTGCTGCCGTGGGAGCTCGCGGCCAACGCCGGAGACGCGCGCATCCGCTCCGCCCTTTACGGCAGGTCCATGTTCGATTTGGAGGACCCCGGCACGGGGCCGGCGCACGAAATCGCCCATGAGCTGCTCGGCCCCCTGGCGCGCAGGCACCGGGAGGAGCTGGAGGCCTACGCGGGGCTGATGACCGCGGGCTGCACGGACAGCTGGCTGGGCTGCGTCATGGCCCACGTCGACCTGGCGGTGACCTTGCGCGTCCTGGCCTCTCGGCGGGGGGAGAAGGAGTACGCGTCCGCGCTGGAGCGATACCGGCGGCTTCCTTTTCTCGCGGCGCTCGGCGAGAGGCTCAAGGAATGGGAGGCCGGGGCCGGGGGCTCGTTCGAGGAATTTTATCCGCGCCTCGTCGCCGTCTTTCGCGAGGCCCTGATCAAGGACGCGGCCGCGCGGGCGCGGACGGCCATGGCGGCGCGCGCGGCGGCGGCCTCCTCCGAGCCCGCGCCCTCGAGCGCGCCGGCCGAGGTCGTCATGACGGTCGATCCTCGCGTCGAGCTTCTGTCCGTGTTGCGGCTGCTCGCCGGCCCGCCCGAGGCTCCCTCGGAGCCCAAGCCGTCCTACCGGCGCGACGCCGAACTTTGGTTCTCGGGCTTCTCCACCCACTCCGCCGTCGCTCTGGCGGCGGCCCTTCGCTCCGTCGGCGCGGGGGCCGATCTGCCCGCGGAGATCGTCCTGCGCCTGTCCGAGCCTCCGGATATGTACGCCCCCGACCCCATCCCGGAGGGGTACGTCGAGGCGGCCGGCGGCGAGGAAAGCGTCGAGCGCTTCATCGAGGCCTTGAACGACTTCGCGCGGGCCAGCCGCTTCACGGCGTTCTATGAAGCCCACCGCGCCGACTACGCGGCCTTCGCCGCCCGGGCGGAGGCGGAGGCGCTCGCGTCGATCAGCCCCAAGGCGGTGCAGGCCTACGTCGGCTCGCCCATGAGCGCCCGTTATTACTTCGCCCTGGCCCCCCTGCTGTCCGAGCAAAGCGCTGCGAACTTCTCCCTGCGGCGGCGCGATCGCCTGGAGGAGGTCCGCCTTCGCCCCTCCCGCTACTCGCCCGCCCGGGGCCACCAATTCCTTTTCAATCACTTCGGCAGCTCCTTGGCTCATGAGCTGGTGCACACCGTCATCAACCCGCTGGTCGCCTCCTTCGAGTCCTCGGGGGCCAAGGCCCCGGCCGGCTGCAACGACCGGACGGGAAACTCCTGGTCCGGCTGCATGCAGGAGCACCTGGTTTACGCCGTCACCATGCGCATACTGGCCCAGGACCTCGGCGAGGAGCTGTACGGCGAGATGGCGGACCGCTACAAGCCGCGCGGCTTCCCCTACCTCGGGCTGCTGGGCGAGCGCCTCAAGGAGTACGAGGCGGATCGCGCCCGCTACAGGACCTTGAGGGAATTCTACCCCCGGCTCGAAGAGGTCTTCGCCGAGGCGCTTCCCTTGGGGGCTCCGGCCGAGCCCTCCGTCCTCGATCCCAAGTCGCGGCGGCTCAAGGACGAGGGGGTCAAGGATTTCGTGGCCGGACGCTTCGACGACGCTCTCCGGCGGTTCAAGGAGGCTCTGGAGCTTTCTCCGCGCGACGCGGAAGCCCTGCTCAACCTGGGCGTCGTATACGAAAGGCTCGGGCGCAGGGACGAGGCCCTGGAGAGCTACGGCGGCGCCGTCGCCTTGAGCTCCTCCGGCGCGCCGCGCGACCGCGACATCCGGGTCGCCGCGCTGTCCTCCCGCGCGACCCTCCTCCGGGCCTCGGGCCGCGCCTCCGAGGCCCGCCGGGACCTCGAGCTCGTGCTCAAGGTCGCGCCCGCCGATTGGGAAGGGCGCGAGGACGTCGAAAGGCGCTTGGCCCATGACCGCTAGACGCTATCAGGATTTCCTCAGCCGCGTCTGTGCCGGGCCCGAAGGGTCCCGGCCTAGGCTCGCGGCGGCCGCCGCGCTGCTCCTCGGGCTCTTCGCCCCGGCCGGGGCGGCGTCCTCGTCGAGAATTCTCGTCGACGAGCGCGTCGAGCTGCTGGGGGTCGTCCAGCTGCTGGCGTCGGAGCGCGCCGACCCGGCGCTGGACGCCGCTTACGCCGCGGCGGTGGAGCGGAGGTTCGGAAAACTGCGCGGGCACGCGGCCGTGAGGCTGTACCGTCAGGCCGCGCGGAGGCCGGGGGGCGAAGGCGTGGGCATCCTGATGCTCTACTTCTCCGCGCCGCCCGCGCTGACGCTCGCGCGCGGCGATCTGCGTCCGCCCTATCTCGACACCGAGGCGGACAAGGAGCTCTCCCACCGCCTCCTCTGGGAGCTGCGCGACTTCGCCGCCGTCTCCGGCTTCTCCGCGTTCTTCCGCGAGCATGCCGCTTTTTATCGAAGCATCGAGCGCGCCGCGGCCGCGGAGCTCGGCTCCCTCGATCCCGCCGCGGCCATCGAACGCTACCTGCGCGTCTCCCTGGAGACCCGCAATCATTACGTCCTCTCGCCGCTTTACCGGCCGAGCTCGCTGAACTCCTTCATCCTGCCCTACCCCGACCCCGTGACCTTGCTCGACCGGCCGAAGGGAGACATCGAAGTCTATACCTTGCTGACCTGGGTGCCGGAGAAGTCCAAGCGGTCGGGGCCGGTTTATTCCGTGTTCGACGTGCCCTCGGCGGTGCTGTGGCAGGAGCCCCTCTACGTCTACGTCGATCCGAGCTTCCATCATTACGAGGCGCGGTACATAGCGGAGCCGAAGGCGTTCTACGGGGAGGCGGCCGGCTGCCGCGAGCGCGCGGTCAACTGCCTCAAAAGCGCCGCCGTGGCCGGCTTGGTCGAGCGCCTGAGCCTTCGGGCCTGGGGGGCCTCGATGCTGCCGCACGACAAGAACTCCGAGCGCGCCCGCTACGCCGCCGCGGTCGCCAAGCGCCTGGAGGAATACGAGTCGGGCTCGGCGACGCTCTGGTCGTTCTCTCCGCGCCTGTTCGGCGTTTTCGGCGAATTGGCCCGCCCCTCGGCTCCCGCTCCGGCCTTGGGCGCTCCCGGTCTCCCCATACGCTCGACCTCGGACTTCTTCGATCGCCGGTGGCGGCGGGACTACGCGCAGGCTCGGTGAGCCCGGGGGCGGCCGCACGCCTCGCGCGCCTCGCGCGCGGTCATGGTGCCGGGGCCGAAGACGAGCTCGGGGGGCGTGGGCAGGCCCTTCCACCTCATCCAGTAGAGCAGCCGCGACTGCGGCGCGGGACGGCGGGGAACCGGGATGCCGGCCGCCCTCATCCAGGCGACGTTGAGGTGGGAATCCGCGCGCCGGCAGCCGCGCGCCGCGCGCAGGGCCGAGCGAAGCAAGGCCCCGAGGCGGGCGGGGCCGAGGGGCGTCTCGGGGAAGACGTGGGCGGGAGATTTCGGCCGGGCCCGTGCTGCCTCGTCCGGCGCGTCGGCGTAGGAGGGCGGGGCCAGGCGCGCGAAATCTGCGCGCGCGCCGGCGAGGTCGTTCTCCTCGAGGCTGAGCAGGGCGCGGTTGACGTAAGCCCAGATGGAGTCCGGATAAAGCTCGATGGCCTTGTCGAGGTCGGCGCGGGCCTCCCGCCTCAGGCCGGACCTGCGGCGGGCTTCCCCGCGCCAGACCAGGCCTTCCGGATCCTTCGGATCCAGCTCCAGCAGTCGGTCGAGAGCCGTCAGCGCCTCGTCCATGCGGCCGAGCATCACGCGCGCGCCTCCGCCCCAGCACAGGGCGTCGGGGTTGCCCAGCGCCGCCGCGGCCTCGAGGTCCGCCAGCGCCCGGGCGTATCGTCCGGACCAGAGGCGTTGGGCGCCCCGCCAGGCGAGGAAGACCGCCTTCGAGCTCTCGGGAACCTTCACGCGCGACAAGTCGTCGAGCCCCGCGCCGCGGCCCAGGGCCCGCAGGATCTCGGCGCGCAGGCAGCGCGCCTCCCACAGCCAGGGGCAGGCGCGCGCGGTCGCCTCGATCTCCTCGCGGGCGAGCGAGAAGAAGTCGAGGCGGCGAAGGAGGATCTCCGCGAGGTAATAACGCATCCAGCGGCGGCGGTCCGAGGAACGGCTCGCCTTGTCGAGCAGGCGCAGGGCCGCGGCGCTGTCGTCGCGGCGCCACGCGTCGGAGGAGCGGAAGAAGTCGTGCCAGGCGGAGGAGCCTTCTTGGTGCGGGACTTCGCCGAGCTCGCCGCTGAGCCAGAAGTCCCGCGCCAGACGGTAGCCGACGGCGACGTCCCGCTCGAAGAGGCCCTCGAAGGCCGCGAAGATCGAGTCGAAGTCGCCCTTGCCGATCAGCTCCCGGATGTGGAGCTCGGCGGCGGTGGCCGGGCCGGAGGCCGACACCGGGCGGGGCTCCAGGGACTTGCGGGCGTGCTCCATGCAGAAGCGGGCTTCCTTCCCGCCGCCGGCGTCCAGCGACCGCTGGAAGAGCAGCGCGCTCTCTTCAAATCGGCCCTCGTTGAAGAGGGCGATGCCTTCCTTGAGCAGCCTCCGCGCGGCCGGCTTCACCTCTTCGCGCTCTCCCGGTCGCGCAGGGACCGGGCCCGGATCAGGTCGGCGCGGGCCTCGGCCCGCCTGCCCAGCTCGAGAAGCAGAGAGGCGCGGGAAGAGAGGGCGTCGGGCAGGACCTCCCGCGAGAGCGTCCCGGGGTCCGCTTCCGCCAGGCTCACGGCTCGGTCGTAGGAGGTCAGGGCTTCGGGCCGGCGGGCCAAAGCCTGAAGGACGACGCCGCGGCTCATCCAGGTCTCGATGTCATGGGGGGAAGCCTTGAGGGCGTCGTCGAAGGCCCCCAGCGCCTCCTCCAGCCGGCCGGCGCGAAAGGCTTCGATCCCGTTTTGCGGGGGCCCGGCTCGCCCGGCCTCGGCCGCGGCGGCCCCGGAGGAAGCGGGCCCGGGCGCCGCCGGAAGCGCGAAGCGTCCGGCGAGGGCCAGCGCCTCCGGCTCCCGGGCTCTCTCGGAGACGGCCAGGGCCAGGCGCCCCGCGCGGCGGCGGAGCTCGGCGGACAGGGACGCCGAGCGCGCCGGCTCGCGGCTCTTCTCCGCGGGAAAGGCCTCGAGCAGGCGGGGATAATAATCGGCGAGCGTGGGGTAGCGGACGCGATCGTCCTCGTAGGCCTCAAGCGCCTTGAGCAGGGCCCTCATGTACGGGTAGTGGGCTTCCTTCTCGAATCGAAGCTGCTCCTCCATGGCCTCCTCGGAGATCTCCCGCGCCAGCAGCCGGAGCATGACGGCGCGCACGACGTGCTCCTTGACGCACTGATTCCAGGCGCCGTAGCAGGACCAGCCGATGCGGGCGTGGAGGGCGGCGCTGCGGTCTATGCGGTCGGCGTAGAGGTCTCCGAGGCCGTCGAGGACCCCGTGGGCCGCCTCGTGCCAGAGCGTCCCCGGAACGCGGCGGGACCAGAAATCGAGGCCGTTCTCCGTCATCTCGGGGCCGATGAGCGAGGCGATCTCCATCGTCCCGTCCTCCCGCACCGCGACGACGTTGGCCACGCCGCCGGTCGCCGCGAACGGCGAGAGGTGCACGGCGTAGGTTCCCAGCAGCGGAAGGCCGGCATAGGCCTCGAGGGTCCCGACATAGTCCTGCTTTTTTTCCGCGGCGCGGAAGCCTTCCGCCGCGGCCGCGAGCTTAGGCTCCGCTTCGGCGAGGACCTCGGGGAAGCGGGAGGCCCGGGAAAGGTCTCTCAACTCCTCAAGCCAGCGGCGAAGATTATCCGCTCCCCCGGCCCGGGCGGCCAGCGCGTACTGGATGGCCAGACGCTCGGACAGCTCCGGAGGGGGAGACAGGCGCAGCAGCACCTGGCCGCGGTCGCTGAAGTTGAAGTTCCGCATCGCGGGCTCGGAGTGCATCCGGACCGCGGGGTGACTCGTGAACCCCTCCAGGGCCCGCTTGAGGGCGCGCGCGTAAGGAATATCGGGAGCGGAGAATCCCTCCGGCCGCGAGGCCTCCGCCGCCAGCGACTGCGCCGCTCCCGCCAGCTCGAGGCGGGCGTCGATCGTCACGGCGATGCGTCCGGCGAAGGCCGCCGAAGGGAGCAGAAGGAACGCGGCAAGCAGTCCGGTTCGGGTCTGTCTCATGAAGGTAAGCCGTACGGCCGCCGCTACTTCGTGCGTTTGGGCTTCCCGATCAGGCGGTTGTACCGCACGCGCCCCGCCTCCACTTTTTTGAACCGGCCGGCGACGCCCGGCGCGCTCCGGGGCTCGACGCTTCGGAGCAGATCGTGCGCCTGCGAAAACAGGAGGGCGGGCTGCTCCATCGCCGCGAGGCACTCCGCCTCCCTCTTGTCGGCGCGCTTGCGCTTCTTGAGGAGAAGGGCGTTGAAGGCGTGAGGCACCGTTGCGAACTCCGCCTTCAACTCCTTGGTTTTTTTCAGCCAGTCGGCGCGCAGGGCCCTGGCGTCGCTCAGGCAGTTCTCGAGGTCCTTCATCGCGCGATCGGCCTCGGCGAGAGCCGCGTCGGCCCGGGTGAAGGTCCCGGCCGGAGCCTCGGCGGCGGCCGGGGCCGGGGCCGGGGCCGCCGGCTGGGCGGCGGCGCGCGAGGCGAAGGTCGCTGCGGCCAAGGCGAGCATCAGAAGAATGCGATTTCCCATCGATTTTCTCCCTGGACTTTAGCTGTGATTTTTTAAGTATAACTAAAAGGCCCGATGAACACAACGAGAGCGCGGCGCCGGATCGCCTGGACCCTCGCGGCCGTCGTCGGCCTCGCCGCCGCCTTGCGCCTGGCGCATGCCCGCGCCGTCGGCGAGTATTACGTCCCACATCTCGAGAAGGAGGAGGGCTATTACGAGGCGGGCGTCACTTTGCTCAGCTGCCGCTCGCTGGCGCAGATCCCGGACATTACTCCGTCGTCCTTCCGCGCCCCGCTGTATCCCTCCTTCCTCGCCCTGGTCGAGTCCTTCTTCTCCCTTCCTTCCCCGGCTCATGCGAGGCTGGCGCAGGCGCTGCTGTCCGCGCTGTCCGTGGCCGCGGCCGGCGTCCTGGGCTGGCTTCTGTTCTCGCCTTTGGCCGGCGTCCTCGCGGGAGCGCTCCTGGCGTTCAACGTCGAGGATATCCTCTCGGTGGGAGGCCTCAACGTCCACGGCTTTTACGGCATCGCCATGCTCGCCTTGGGCGCCTCGACCGTGCTTTGGCTGGAGCGGCGCGACAAATGGCGCGCGGCCCTGCTGGGGCTGATGCTGGCGGCGACCTTGCTCTCCCGGCCGGCGAACTTTCCCTTCCCGCTGTTTTTCGCCGCCGCCTGCCTGTGGCTGTGGCGCTTCCCCGAGGGCCGTTGGCGCGCCTTGCTCCCCGTGGCGGCCTTCACCGCTTTGTTCCTGGCGCCGATGGCGGCGCGAAACGGCCTTCAGTTCGGAACTTTCTCGCCGTTCGATCTCAAGGGTTCCTATGTCCTCCTGCGCTCGACGGACGGCCCGCATCTGCGGACGACGGTCGAGCAGGCTCTCGACGTCGCCGAGGCGCTCGAGCCCGGCTTCAAGGCACGAGGCCTCGACGGCCGCCCCCTGCACGAGGCCCTGGTCGTCCTGGCCGCGCGCCGCATCGCCGAGGCCCCGTTCACCTACGCCGGCTATTGCCTCGAGCGGCTCTATTTGTTCTGGCGGGGGCTTTGGCCCTTTCTCGCGCTGGCCGCCTACGCGCTGCTGCGCCGCCGCGCCGACCGGCCGCTTCAGGCGCTGGTCCTGACGGCCGCGTCGTTGAGCGGCTACGCCGTGGCGGGCGGCGCCGAGGAGTATCGAGCCTCGGCCGTGCCCCTGCTGTGCGTCGTCGCCGGCGCGGGCCTGGCCGCCCTGCCGCGCATGCCGGCCGGGCCGGCCCTATCCGCTTCCGCCCGGCGCCTGCTCCGGGCGGGCGCCGCCGTCCTCCCGGGCGCCTTCGTCGTCGTCTACGCGGCGATGCTCGTTTTCCTGGGGCTCGAATTGCGCGACAACTTCAGGCCGGGCCCCGGGCCGCGGTCTCCCGAGCTATGCGCGGACGGGCGCGCGCTCCGGGTGCTCGAGCTCGCCGTGAGGCAGGCGGGCGGACGAGGGCCGGCCGGGGTCTTCTACGACAATATGACGGGCGTTTCGCTTGGCGAGACGGGGCCGGTGGGGGCCCTCGAGCCGACGCGGAATTATTGGCTCTCGCGCGCGGAGGAGGAGGCGGCCTCGGGCCGGCGCGCCGCCGCGCTGGAATCCCTCAAAAAAGCGGAGGACTCCGATCCCGGCGAGTATTTGAGCCGCCGCATCCTCGGCGTCTATCGGGAGCTGAAGGAGGAGGGCGGCCGAGCGGCCGCCCTCCTAGACCGCATGCTCGCGCGCCGCCCGCGGGACGCCGGGCTTTGGCTCGACCGCGCCGAGCTCGAGTCGCGGACGGGGACGCGGGCGGCCGCCCTGGCGTTCCTCGCGAAGGCCGAGGCGTCCGGCCCGGACGCGGGCGCCCGGCGGCGGCTCTCCGCGCTTTACGGGGATTTGAAGGAGTACGTCCGCGCCGAGGCCCACCTGAAGCCCCTCTTGAAGCAGCGGTCCCCGGGCGGCGGGCTCTGGATCGAGCGCGCGGCGCTTGAGGCCCGATCGGGCGCCAAGGAGCGGGCGCTGGAATCCCTGGGCCGCGCGCTGAAGGAGAACCCGGATCCCAACGGCCGGCGCCGCATCGTCGGCCTTTATCGGGAGCTGCGGGAATTCCGGCTCGCCGCGGCGCTGTTGAAGCCGCTGCTCGCAGGCGATCCTCGGGACGCGGGGCTGTGGCTTGAGCGGGCGGAGTTGGACGCGGCGGCCGGCGAGAGGAGTTCCGCGCTCGAGGCCCTGGCGCGGGCGGAGGCCTGCGATCCCGACCGGAACGCCGCGCTGCGCATCATGGGGCTTTACCGGGAAATGAACGAAAACCGCCGCGCCGCAGCCCTGCTCGCGCGCGCGTCGCGCGGCCGGCCGCAGGACTCCGGGCTGTGGCTCGAGCGCGCGGAAATACAGGCGCGGATGGGCGTGCGCAGCGCCGCGCTCGAGTCGCTGGCGCGGGCCGAGACGCTGAACCCCACGGACGCGGAGCGCCGGCGCGTCGCCGGGCTTTACGGGGAGCTGAAGGAATACGGGCGGGCCGCCCCGGTTTTGGACGAGCTTCTGCGGCGCAGCCCGGACGACGCCGGGCTGTGGCTCGAGCGCGCGGAGCTCGAGAGCAGAACGGGCGCCACGGCGGCGGCGCTCAGGGCCCTCGCGCGGGCGGAGAGCCTTCCTCCCGCCGGCGCCGACCCCGACGGCGAGGAGCGCCGCCGGCTCGCTCTCGCCTACCAAGCCTTGGGTGAATACGGCCGGGCCATCGGCATTTTAAAGGAGCTCACGAGGCGCTTTCCGGCCGAGGGCGTGTTTCACGCGGACAAGGGGCTCTGCGAGTACCTGGGCGGCGACGCCCGGGCGGCGATAGCGACGCTCGAGACCGCGATCCGGCTGAAGCCCAAGTCCATCGCGGCGTACCTGACCTTGGGGGCGATCCACACGGCGCAGGGCCGTCCGGGCGAGGCGCTGAAGGTCTACGACGCCGGCCTCGCGCGCAATCCCGCGGAGGAGAGAGCTCCCCTGCGCGGCGTCCTGCTCGATGAGCGCGCGGGGCTGCGGGCGAAGAACGAGCGCCCGCGCTAGTCCTCGTCCTTCCCCGGGTCCGCTCTCCGCATATTGGGATCGGGCGGGGCGTTGAGATCCGGCGGGGCGTCGGGGTCCGGCGGCGCGGAAGGGTCCTTCGGCGCCTTGGGGTCCTTCGGATTTTTGGAGGCGTTGGGATCCGGCGGCGCGGAGGGGTCCTTCGGGGCTTTGGGATCCTTCGGCATTCTGGCGGCGCCGGGGTCCGGCGGCGCCGAGGCGTCCCTGGGCGCCTTGGAGTCCTTCGGCGCCTTGGGATCCCGCGGCGTCTTAGGGTCAGGCGGGGCGGAGGCGTCCTTGGGAGCCTTGGGGTCTTGCGGCGCCTTGAGATCTTTAGGCGTCTTCGGGTCCTGGGGCGTCATGCGTCCTCCCTGCGAATATTTTACCCGGTCTAGTTTAGCATACTCGGCCAGGAGCACCTCCCGCAGCGGATCGCGCTCCGCCGCGGGACTGCGCGCGAGACCGTCGTCGTAAACCTTCAGCGCCTCGGCGGGGCGGCCCTGCGCCGCGTGGACGGCGCCCAAGGTCAGGTACGCGGGGATGAACTCGGGCTTGAGGCGGATCGCGGTCTCGAGCGTCGCGATCGCCGCCGGGACGTCGCCGCTCAGGTATTCGCTCAGCCCCTTGTCGCCGTAATACGTTCCTTCGTCCGGGAAGCGGTGCGTGAGCCCGGTGAGAATCCCGAGGGCCCGGCGATGCTCGCCCAAGGCTTGATAGGCGAGGGCGAGACGGCGGCGCCGCTCGCCGTCCGGCGGCTCGTCCGCGGCGGCGAGGGTCTCCGCCCGGGCCAGGGAGTCGAGCGCCGCCCGCCTCTCTCCGGCCTGCGCCGAGAACTCGGCGCTGTCGATCCAAAGCCCCGCGTCCCGGGGCTCGCTCTCCAGCAGCGGCGCCAGGGTCGCCGCGCCCCGGCGGGGCTGCTTCAAATCTCGATAGTGCCCGACCACGAGGCGGCGCCGCTCCGGGGTCAAAGCGCCGAGCCCCTCGGCGCGGGCCAGCGCCGACAGCGCCGCCTCCCGATCCCCCGCCTGCGACATGAACGCGGCGCGCTCGAGCCAAAGGCCGGCGTCCTCGGGGGCGCTTCGCAGGAGCGGCTCCAGGGCGGCGTCGCCCCGGCGGGGCTCCTTCAGGTGTCGATAGAGATCGACGGCTTGCCTTCTCTGGCCGGGGGTCAGGGACGGGAGGGCCTCGGCCCGGCGCAGCGCGTCGAGCGCCGCGTCCCGCTCGCCGCCTCGCGCCGCGATCTCGGCGCGGATGAGCCACTCATCGGGGTTGCGGACTTTGCTCTTGAGGGCGGGGGCTTGCCGGAATCCCTTGAGGTTCCGGTAGTGGTTAAGGGCCCATTTTCGCACGCCGTCGTCGGGATCGAGGCGCATGACCTGCGCCAGGGAGGCCCGCAGGGCCTTGCGGTCCGCGGTGCGCGCCGCCTCGTTCGCGCGCCGGACCCAATGACCGATGATCCACCGCCTGGCGACTTCGTCCATTCCCGACGTCGGCGAAAACAGCCAGAGAGCCGCCCCGGCCCCGAGGCGCTCGGACTGCTGAACGCACGCGCTCCAAAACTCCGAACGCTCTTTTTGCGGCCGGCTCCGGTAGGCGGCGGTCAGGGCGAGGGCCTCCTCCCGCCCGTTCCCGGCGGCCCGGCAAGCCGCCAATATCCCGGCGCTCTCGGGCTGGCGCGGAGCCAGCAGCAGGGACCGGCGAAGGCTCGCCGCCGCCCTTTCGCAATCGCCTCTTTCGGCCCAGCGAACTCCGTTTCCGGCGAGGTTTTTCGCGTAGGCGCGGCGCTCGGGCTCGCGCCCCCGCTCGGCCTGGCGGCGAAGGAGGGCGAGCGCTCGGCCCTCCCGCTCCAAGGCCGGCGGGCTCCCGCGCCAAAGCCTCTGGCGCGCTTCGACGGCCAGCGCGAGCAGGCAGGCCCCGTAGAGGAGCGCTCCCGTGAGCGGCCCGGCGGCGAGGATGACCCGCCGCCAGCCGGCCGTCGAGGCGGCCTTGGGAGCGGGCGCGCCGGCGAGCCGGCCGAGCAGGATCGCCCCTCCGCAGCCGGCGAGGAGATAGAGCAAGGGCAGCGCCGCGGCCTGATGCTCGGGGGCGCCGCCGGCCACGCAGTAGCCGGCGAAGGAGAAGGCCAGCATCAGCGAGAGTTGAAGCCGGCGGTTCCGGCGCTGCAGCGCCAGCCCCGCCAGACCGAGGACGAAAGGCGGCCATAGCGCCCGCGCGAGCAGGGCCAGGCGCCGCAGGCAAAGACCCGCGAAATGAAGCGGATCGTCGACGATGCGGCGCACGGCCAGATCGAGGAGGGCGGGATGCAGCTCGTCCGCGGGGAGCGCGGACGCCTTGAAGCCGGAGCCGGCGTTCTCGGCGAGCTCGATCGCCTGCTCCACCGAGTAGCTTCCCAGGCCTTGCGTCCCGGTCGTCGCGCCGAAGAGCGCGACGGCGCCGGCGTAGGCGTCCGGAAAAAGCAGCCAGCGCCCGGCGACCGCGCGGTTGCGGACGGCCATGGGAGCCAGGGCAATCGCGGCGCCCAGGAGCAGGAGGGCGGGCGCTCGCCAGCGCGGTCCGGGGAGGGGGCGCCAGACCCAGGTCGCGGCGGCCAAGAACGGCGCCAGCAGAAAGTGGGAGCTGCGGCAGAGCATGGTCGCTCCGATGAAAATTCCCATCAGGAAGGTGCTCTTCGCCGTCGGACGCTCGCTCCAGAGCAGGAGGGCGGCGCAGGTCGCCAGGATGAGGAACGAATAGAAGCCGTGGACGTTGAGGCTGACCACCGCGGCGGCGTGATTCGCGTCGAACGCCAGGAGCGCGGCCGCGAGCAGGCCCGCCGCGGGAGAAAAGACGGCCGCGCCGAGGGCGAAGACGAGCAGGATCGAGAAGGCCGCCAGGACCGCCTGGGCCAGGCGCACCCGGCCCGGATCGGGCTCCGGCGAGAATGATTCGATCAGGGCGATGAAGACGGGGTAGATCGGGCCGCGCCACGCGCGGGGCGTATCGTTGGGCACGCCGACGCTGAAGGCCTGATAGCTGAGCAGCCCGATGGCCGACTCGTAGTAGCCTTCTTCCTGGACGGAGAGGGGAAGATAGACGCCTCGATGCGACCACGCCTGATGCAGCCGCAGCGCCCCGCCCGTCAAAACGAGGACGAGGGCCGCGTAATAGGCGGCGCGTCGCGCCGGCGCCGGCGTCGCTATCATGAGGCGAAATTATAGCTAGTTAACATGCCGAGGATGTATAATGGCGGCCATGAACAGGAGGACCTGGACGGCCGCGGCGCTGGTGCTCATCGCGTTCCTGGCCCTGGGATGGCTCAACCGTCCCGCGCCGCCCCCGGCGGCGGCGGAAGCCAAGAAGGGTCTGACCCTTCCGGAGCATTTCCTCAAAGACCCGAACTCCCGGCCCGACCCGAACGCCGGACCGGACCCCGCCGTCGGCCCGGACGAAAAATCCGAGCCTGATCCCAACGCCGGCCCGCAGAAGGGCGCCCTGTCCCCGAAGGATCCCAACGCCCCCAAGGACGCGAGAGCGCGCGCGGACTCCTCCGCGGGCCCGGACGCGAAAGCGCGCGCGGATTCCTCCGCGGGCCCGGACCCGACCGCGGGCCCGGACGCGAAGGCGGGGCCGGACGCGAAGGCGGGGCCGGACGCGAACGCGGCTCCGGATCCCAACGCGGACCCCGCCGGGCCGGCGCCCTAGGCCGTTTCGGCCGTGAAGTCGAGCAGCAGCGGGGCGGGATTCCCGGGGAGCGGCCCCAGACGGCGGCGGCCCTTGCGAACCTCGAGGCCGCCGCCGGACGAGGCCTCGAGCCGGTCGCCCCGGCGCAGCAGCTCCTCCACCTCGGGCTCGAGCAAAGAATACGGGGGCTGCAATCCGTCGTAGCGCCAAATCCCGGCGCCGTCGCGGGCGCCCTTGAGCACGGCGAAGCGCGTCCAATCCCAGAAGACGACGGGCCGGGCGAGGCAGGCGCGCAGGGCGAGGGCGTGCTCCGGCAGGACCTGAAGCATCATCGCCCAGATGGCCCGGCCCTTGGCGAGGCTCTCCGCGCATCTGTAGGAGCAGGGATGCCAGGGGATTACGTTCATGATATCCATGGTCAGTCCGCGGTTCTTCCTGCCGATCAACTCGCGGCGCTCCGAGTCGTCCGGATGCCCCTTGCGGGAATAGAAATAAAAAACGTCGTTGAGGAGGAACGAGAGTCCTTTGCCCGGCGGGGTGTTGCGCGCGGCGTGATGGATGCAGTCGAGCGGCGGATTCTCCGGGCGCGCGTTGATGAAGGAGTCGCAGTAGAATTCGGAGCAGCAGACCGGGTAGCCGAGCTGAGGGCCGGGGTTCGCCTGGGGGCTGTCCCAGATGCGGGCCGTCTCCTCGAGATCCCGGAGGCGCTTGCCGATCATGACGCCGAGCTTCTGGGTGCCGGGGCCGGCGCGGTTGTAGACGAGGTGCTTCAGGGAGAGCGAGGCGGCCAGGCTCGAGACGTACGGCAGATCCCCCTCGTCGATCCAGCAGTGCAGCACCGGCTTGACCCCGGCCATGGCGGCGAGCAGCTCGATCTGTATGTTGCCCCAGCCCTTGACGAGGACGGGGTCGCGGCCGGCGATCTTGAATGTATAGTCCATCAGGCGAAGAGGGCCGGGGCTATCTCCTTGGCTCGAGCCAGGAGGTCCTGGGCCTTGGATTCCTTCCCGAGGCGCTCGAGGCAGGCGGCCTGGCCGATCATGGCCCAGACATTGCCGGGATCGAGGGCGAGGGCGGAGGAGAAGTCCCGTTGGGCCCTTCCGGCGGCGCCGGTTTTGAGCAGAGCCTGGCCCTTCCAAAGCAGCGCCTCCGGATACCGGGGATGAAGCCTCAAGGCTTTGACCATATCCTTCAGCGCTCCGGCGGCGTCTCCGGCGTGGAGGCGCAGCTCGCCGCGCCAGGCGAGAATCCAGAACGCCTTCGGGTCCAGCGCGACAGCGCGGCTCAGATCGGCCTCGGCCTGCTTGAGCCGGCCGGCACCCCGGTGAATCCCGCCGCGCCAGGCGAAGACCCAAGCGAGGCTCGCGTCCCGGCGCACCGGCGCGGGCTCGGCGCCGAGGAAGTCGTAGGCGCAGGAGGCGTGGATGTCGAACCTCATCGCCTCCCGGAGGTCGGCCAGGCCGCCGGCGGCGTCGCCGAGCATCCGGCGGGTCTCGCCCCGCAGGGCCAGCACCCAGGCGTTGGTGGGCTGAAGCGCCGAGGCCTTGCGCAGGGCCTCGAGGGCCTCGGTCAGGCGGCCCGCCTTGCGCAGGACCACGCCCCGCCAGGCCCAGGCGTAGCCGCCTTTGCCCAGCGCCTCGGCGAGTCGGAGCTCCTCGAGGGCCGCGTCGAGCTCTCCCTTTTGGTTCAGGGCCTTCGCCCGCACGACATGGGCCCAGTCCCAGCGGGGATCGCAGGCCGAAGCGCGGGCGGCGCTGCGCAGCGCGGCCGGGTAGAGGCCGAGCGAGCGTTCGCACTCGCTGCGCAGCATCCAGCCCGAGGCGCAGCGCGGGTCGAGGCGCAAGGCGCGTCGCGCGTCCTTGAGCGCTCCCGGAAAGTCCCACAGGCGGCGGCGGATTTCGCCCTGCGCCGTCAGCCTCTCGGGATTGCCGGGCGCCAGCCGCGTCAGGGCGACGCGGTCGGCCAGGGCGAGGTCGTAGCGGCCCATGCAGCGATAGGCTTCGGCGCGCTGCTTCAGCGCGTCCGCGTTCCTGGGGTTCTCCGCGAGCAGGCCGGTGTAGATCCCGGCGGCGGCCTCGTGACGGCCCTCCTTGACCAGCTGAACGGCCTGCTCCGCCGGGCTCGGGGCCCGCGGCGCCCTCGTCCGCAGCGCCGCCAGCGCGCGCCGCGCCTCGGAGGCGTCCGCGGCCTTGAGCGCGCGCGAGGCCAGCGCCGCGTTGAGATCCTCCGCCGCCTCGAGCGCGCGTCCGATCGACGCGCGCAGCAGGCCCCGGTAGAACAGCGCCGGCGCAAGCGCCGGCTGAAGCCGCAGCGCCTCGGCCAGGTCGGCCTCCGCGCCTTCCGCGTCGCCGAGGCGGAACCGCGCCGCGCCGCGCCAGAGAAGGGCGTCGCCGTAGCGGACGTGCACCTCCAAGGCCTTGGTCAGGTCGTCCTCCGTCCGCCGGAAACGCCCCAGCCGGAATTCGGCCTCGCCCTTCCAGGCCAGGATCCAGGCCGAGTTGCGCTCGCGGCGCAGCGCGGCGCGAAAGTCGGCCAGGGCGCCCTGCAGGTCGCCCTTGACCATGCGCGCGCGCCCTCTCCAGGCCCGTGCGAACGGGAACTCCGGATCGAGCCGGACCGCGGCGTCGAAATCGGCGAAGGCCTTCGCCCAGCGGCCGAGCTCTCCCAGCGCGCGCCCGCGCAGGAGGCGGGCGTTGACCGCGCGGGGGCCGGCGCGCACGGCGCGCGTGAGTCGGACGAGCGCGTCCTTGAAATCCCGCCGGCGCATGAGCAGGTCGCCCTGCCAAGCCAGGGCCTGGGCGTCGGCCGGGTCGGCGCGCACGACGGTCTCCAGCTGTTCGAAGGCGGCGGCGAAGCGCGCAGGCTCGTTTTCCCACACGAACTTCGGGTTGCTCCGCCAGGCGACGTCGAGATCCTTCAGCGCCTCGGGAAAACGCCCGAGGTCTCGATAGGCGTTCATGCGCTCATGGCGGCACCAGGCGGCCGTGGTCGGCTCCAGGCGCAGGGCGATGCTCAAGTCCTCGACGGACTCCTCGGCGCGCCCGAGGGAGCGGCGGACGGCGCCGCGCCATGCATAAGAGAGCTCATAGCCGGGGGACAGCCGGACCGCGCGGTCGAAGGCCTTGGAGGCGCCGTCGATGTCGCCGCTGCGCCGCAGCTGCTCTCCGCGCCAGGCCCAGATCCAGCCGCAGCCCGGATCGAGGGCGACGGCCCGCTCGATGGAGCTCTTGGCCCCGGCGAAATCGCCCATCGCCGTCTGGCAGCGGGTGAGATAGGCCCAGGCCCAGGCGCAGTCCGGCGCGAGCTCGACGGCCTTGAGCAGATCGGCGAGCGCGGCCGAGTTCTCGTTGAGCTCGGGCCCGCGCCTCCAATCCGAGCGGTACACGTAGGCCCAATAGGCCTTCGGGTCGCCTGCGATATAGCGGCTCGCCGCGTCGACGTTCCCGCGGGCGTCGAGGCGGTCATGATAAATGCCCAGCGGAATGAAAAGCGTGCCGACCATCTCGTCGAGACGCATGGCCTCGAAGGCGTCCTTCAAGCAGCCCTCGCGGTCGCCGAGCTTGAGGCGATTGATGGCCCTGAGGCGGTAGCCCCATTCGACGGCGGGCTCGAGCTTCAAGGCCCGGTCGAGGCTGCGGATGGCGGAGGCGGGGAGTCCGCGCGCGTGGAAGATCAGGCCCGACACGAAGTGGGGGAAGGCCCTCCCCGGCATGAGGCTCGCCGCGGCGGCCGCCTCCTCCTCGGCCCGAGGATGCTGCGCCCGCGAGAGGAGCTCGAGGGCGCGCCACGCGCGCCATGCGCCGTTTTCGGGCTCGAGGGCGACGGCCCGGTCGATGGCGGCCGCCCCGCCCGCTCCCGATTCCCAATGCAGGGCATGGGCCTGCGCGGGCGCGTCCTTGCGGCGCAGGACGGCGGCGAGCTCGCGCGCGGCGGGCCGGGTTTCTCCGAGGATGCGCAGAAGGCGGGCGCGCCGGAGCCGGTCATGCTCCGGCAAGTCCGACAGCTCCCGGCGCAGGGCTTTCTCGTGGATGATCCCGTAGCGCGCCGGCAGGAAGTCCGAGCAGCGGCCGAGGAAATATTGCCGTCCCAGGGCCTCGACGAGGCGAACGTTGTCCTCGGCGGGAAGGGCGGGCATCTTTTGATTATATCGTCCCGGGCCGGGTAAGTCGAGGGGAAAAAACAGCGGCGCCGCGGTCCAACTGTTTCTGGAAACAGTTGGTCGCGCGGTCCCGCCAAAACCCCATGAACCGGGAGGGAAAAGGGGGCTCCCGCGGCCGCGGCCTCGGCCGCGGCGAAAAAGAGATAGAATCCCTCCGTGAGCTTCCTGCTCAAAGCCGTGCAGATATACGCATGGTGCATGTTCGCCGCGGCCTGGGCGCATATGGGGTACGTGGATTGGAAGGAGCAGAAGATACGCAACCGCTACCTTCTGCTGTGGCTCAAGTTCGCGGCGGGGGCTTACGCGCTCCTCCTGCTGCAGTCGGCGCTGGGGGCCTTCGGCGGCGGCACGGGCTATCTGCTCGGCGGCTACTATTACGAGTTGGGGCGCTACCTCGCCTTCTCCGGGCTCGCCGCCTACGCCTTCTGGGGCCTGCGCATCTGGCCCGCGGGCGACGTCAAGCTTTTCTTCCTGCTCGCCTTGTTCTATCCCCTGATGCGCGCCCCGGGCTCGCTGCACTCCGGCCTGCGCTTCCTCGAGGTGCTGATCAACATCTTCGTCCCGGCCGCGGCCTTCCTTTTCGTGACCGCCGCCGCCTATCTCTGGCGCACGCGCTTCAGCCATCAGAGCGAATTCTTCCGGGAGCTCGGCGTCAAGCGCTTCGCCGTGTTCGCCGTGGAGAAGGCGGTCGAGGCCCTCGGGCAGGTCCGCGCGGAGGTCGCCGCCTCGGCGAGGTACTACCGGGAGAATCCGCGCGTCTTCCTCCTCGACGCCGGGGCCTGGCTCGCGATGATGTCGGTGATGTCCATGATCTCCTATTACCTCAACCGGGTCATCACCTCGCACTTCCTCAAGACGCTCGTCTGCTTCGCGCTCTTCTTCGCCTGGAGCCGCTTCTGCCTGGCCATCGGCAAGGGACGCGCGCTCGCGCTGATCTTCGTCATGTTCGCCCTGCTGCTGATCCGCAACCCGGACCTCGACTGGAGGATCCTGGGCGCGGTGTTCGGCCACATCTCGGTGTTCAGCCTGTGCATCTTCTTCGGCATCCAGATCGCCTTCAAGCTCGTCGCAGGCAAGACGGGCTATCTTTTCCTGCCCCTGCTTTTCATGCTGCCGGGCCTGATCCCGTGGGCCGCCCTGCGGCGCGCGGCCCTCTCGTATTTGCCCGACTCCGCCGCGCTCCTCGGCGGGCTGAGGGTTTCCCCCGGGGCCTACTCCGAATTGGCCTCGCTGTCCATCTGGGCGGCCCTGGGCACGTTCTTCGGCCTTTCGCTCGTGTTCGTCCGGATTTGGGACGCGGAGTCGTATCAAAGCGTGAGCCCGGAGCAGGTCCTGCCCTACATGACCCTCGGCCCGTCCATCGTGGAGCTGATCCGGCAGGACGAGGAGTTCTGCGAGGAATATTTCTCGACCTTCTACGCCGACGGCCTGACCCCGGATCAGGCGGAGGCGCTGAGGCCCTGGTGCCGCGAGCAGGGCATCGAGCTGGTCCCCTTGGCGCCCACGATCTCCTTCGCGAACTGGATCTTCGCCGGCTACCTCATCACCGTGCTGCTCGGCGGCCACGTCCTCTCGGTCGTGTACTAGATATCTTTTGCAAACGGCGCCATTATTGGCTATTTTGAGACCGCGATGAAATTGGACGAGCGGTGCTGGATCTTCGGCGGGGGAACGAGCCCCGAATGGTCCTGGGTCGTGCGCCGCCGCCGCGAGCTGGCGCTGTCGGGACTGGCGCGCATCGAGAAGGATTATCTGCGCAGCGCCCCGCCGGGAGCGCGCAAGCGGCGCTACGCCGCGGGGCTGCGGTATTTCCTGAGGACGAAGTCGCCGGAGCGCGACCGTCTCGCCGTGCATCCCTGCTTCGACTACTGGCTCGACCTGCACGCGCGCCATTTCGGCGCCCCGGCGCGGGAGCACGACTGGCATCTCCAGTTCGGGCTGTTCCAGAGCTTCCCCGCGGCGCTGGCGCTGTCGCGCGGCGACCGCCTCGAGCTCGACGCGACGGCCGATCCCGACGGGCGCTTTTTCCTTTACGGCACGCCGAAGTTCCTGCGGTCCGGTCCCACCGCCGCTCTCTCCCTCAAGGCCGCGGGGGGGAGGCTGGCCGTGAACGGCAGGCCGGCCCGCCTCGAGTCGCTCGTCGAGGCCGTGCCCGGCGTCGTCGCCGACGACCGCGGCTGGCTGATGGTCCACGGCGTGACCATGCACGGCCTCGTCAGCCTCGACGCGAAGGAGCGCGCGCGCTTCGCCGCGGTCCTGGGCGAGGCGTTCTGCGACCTCGCCGGCCGCGACCACGGCCTGTACTCCGAGATGCGCGACCTGCTCTTCTGCCTCGTGCCGCTGAAGAACCCCGTGGAGCACGGCAGCGTCAGCTCCTCCTACGTCAATCTGCGGGGGCTGATCGCGCTGTCCCACGCCGAGGACCGGATTCTGCAGGCGGAGACCTTGATCCACGAGTTCTGCCATCAGAAGATGAACCAGCTGCTCGTCGTCGACGCGATCCTCCTGCCCGGACAGAACGGCCAGGTGTTCTACTCCCCCTGGCGTCCCGACGCGCGGCGCCTGCGCGGCCTCCTGCTCGGCGCGCACGCGTTCTTGAACGTCGCGCGCTACGTGGCCACCTCCCTGTCCCGCGAGGAGTTCCCGGCGGAGCAGAAGATCGAGCTGATGGTCAACGTGGCGCTGCGCCTCAATCAGGTCGAGGCCGCGCTCAAGGGCCTGACCGGCTACGGCTCCTTCACCGAGTTCGGCCGCCGCTTCGTGCTGGGCATGTGGGCCGAGCTCGAGGTCCTGCGCCATGCCGTCCTGTGGTTCCCGGCCGGCTTGCTCAAGGAGCAGGCGGCGACGGCCGCCGCCCACCGCCGCAAGCACGCCCTGGGCGACACCGGCTTTCACAAAAGCGCGGCGCTCGTCGACAAGGTCCGCCGCACGGCCTTCCTGACCCCCGAGGAGGGCGATTGAACTCTAAGGAACGGACCGAATGGATCAAGGCCGTGGGCGCGTGCGTGCCCGACGCCGTCGTCAAAGGCATGCTCGCCGCCGCCGAGGCCGTCGACGCCCCGGGTCGTTGGGAGGTCTCCGTGTGCGGCGGCGGCCTCCGTTCGGCCGGCCTGCGCTTTTTCGGGGAGGGGGATTACGCCCGCTGGAGGAAGGCCTGCGGCAAGGCCTTCGGCCTCGCCGGGGCCGGGCCCGACGGTCCCGCGGCGGGCCTGCCCTGGCTGACGGCCGCCTGGGATCTCAAGACGGGCCGGTGGACCGCGCTGCGCCTATCCGGCTCGGCCCGCGGAAAGGCCGCCGCCTGGGAGTTCCGCCCCGGCCGGGCCCCCGCGCGCCGAATCTTGGCCCCCGCCGCGTTCAAGGCGGGGGCATTCGGCGAGCCGGCGCTCGACGGGGCGCTTGAGGAGTTCTCCCGGCTCGCGCCGCTGGCCGCGCTCTCGGTCGAGGCCCCGGGCTGGTCGTTGCGCCTGAGGCGCCCCTTGAGGTGGCCCTTGTTCGCCCGCTGCGACCTGTCGGCCGCGTTCACGCAGACCTCCTCCCAGCTCGCGCTGTTCCTGCTCGACCGGAGCGTGACCGAGCTGTCCTTCGACGGGGAGGCGTTGTGGGCGCATTGCGCGGGATGAAGAAGGCCTGCGTGCTCGCCAGCGGCGGCTTCGACAGCTGCGTGCTGATCGCCGACCTCCTCGAGAGGGGCTTCGAGGTCCATCCGTTCTACGTGAGCTCGGGCTTCTACTGGGAAAAGGCCGAGCTGCATTGGCTGCGGCGGTTCCTGGGGGCGCTGAAGGGCCGGCGGCTCAAGCGGCTGACGGTCGCCGAGACCCCGATGCGCTGGATCATGGGAAAGCACTGGAGCCTCACCGGCAAGGGCGTGCCGTCCTCGCGCGCGGCCTGGGACTCGGTCTATCTCCCCGGCCGCAACCTCCTACTTCTCAGCCAGGCGGGAGTCTACGCGGCCACGCACGGCGTCCCGCTCGTCCTCCTCGGCGTCCTGCGCGGCAACCCCTTCGCCGACTCCAAGCCGCGCTTCCTCAAGGACATGGAGTCGGCGATCAACGACGCCCTGCGCTCGCGCCTGAAGGTGTCGGCGCCCTACACCAAGCTCAAAAAAGACGGGGTGGCGCGCCTGGCCGCCCGTCTGGCGAAACGCTTCCCGCTCGAGCTGACCTTCTCCTGCCTGCGCCCGCGCGGGGTAAAGCCCTGCGGGAAGTGCAGCAAGTGCGCGGAAACCCGAACGAAATTTCGCTGAGGGCCGGGCGGCCGCTACTTCGTCTTCCACATCCTTGGATCGAAGCTGTAGGCGGTCCCGTTCGAGATCTTTATCTTCCGAAATTCGGCATGCGCGGGATTCAGGAGCAGATTCCATTCGCCCGGCGTCACGGTCGAGGGGACGATGAGCACGGCGCTTTTCATGCCTATGAACCAGTTGTCGCCGATCTTTTGCGTCGATCGCGGCGCGGGGACTTCCCGCCAATCCTTCGGGAGTTCCCTTTCTTCAAGCCTCAGCGAAATGATCGCCTCCGGAATCTCGATTGCGTAGCTCACAAACGAAATCGCGCCGCCGTCCTCGCCGAGGTGGACGAACTTTTCCAAAGCGGCGAGAGACAGGCTGGAAGCAGTGTAGACGAGAGCAGTCCCAAGGCCGTTCCATCGTCCGGGGGTGAGGTGCGCTCCCATTCCTGAGAACGAGTCCTGCTTCGCCCGCGAGGCCTTGTCGATGCGCCAGGCGTGGATCACGGGAGGACGCCGTATTCAAGCTGTCGCAGGAGCGTTTCAACCTGTTCGGTTCCCGGATCAGTGTCGAGAAGTTGAAGGGGGACCCTGCCGGATAAGCCCGGTTGTTCTCGTTGCAGCCATCGAACGGCGCGGGGCTGATCTTCAAAGACGGTGGCCGCCAGCTCAAGAACCTTCGCCAGACGATAGAGCCGATCGCTTGCGACGGGGTCGAATGCCGCGCTCCTTTTCTTTGTGCGCGTCAAAGTTCGTCCGCTTACCCCGATGATATGGGCGAAGGCTTCGTCTTTGATGTCGAACGCTTCCTGGAAGCGCTTCACTTCGGCCCACTTGAAGCCTTTTCGGATGTGATCGACGATCCCGTATTCCGCGGCCGCCTTGTGAGGACGATCGGCGATAATCGAGAACAGGCTTTTCTCGAACGGAATTATTTTCTTAGCCATTTGTCCATAGTGTAAGTGCCAAATGGCTGAATGTCAAGGGGCCGATGCTCCGGCGTGTCAGGCAGAGATGCTGTCGGTCGTTATCGGGGAGGCCGTATAAGACCCGGCCTCGAGCTGGTCGTTGAGCCAGGTCACGGGCTGGGGCTTGAAGGAAACCTCCACGAAATTCCGGCAGCCGGCGGCGTGGGCGGCGCGCACGGCGTCGAGATGGCGCTCGCAGGCGACGGTCTGCTCGGCGAGCAGCTCCTTGATGCGCGCCGGATCGGTCTCGGCCTTGCCGGAGGTGCCCATGAACACGGGAATCTTCGGCGCCTTGAGGTCGAGGGCGGCGAGCACGGCGGCGAGCGCCGCCCGGGCGGGGGCGAAGGCGGCGGTGTGGTAGGGACCCTCGACCTTCAGGACCTTGACCTTGACCGGCCAGTCCTCGGCGCGCGCCTTCTCGGCGTAGGCCTCGAGGGCCGCGGTCGTGCCGCCCAAGGTCCCCTTCGTCCGGGTGTTCCACAGCGCGACCGATACGCCGGGAACCTCGGAGACGGAGTCGGCGACGTCCTGGAAATCGTCGGCGGACGCCGCGGCCAGGCCCATCGGCTCGGCGAAGGACTTGCAGCAGTCGGAGAAGGCCTTGGCGCGCGCGGCGATGAAGCGTCCGCTTTCCTCGACGCTCAACGCCCCGGCCGCGACCAAGGCGGCGACGACGCCCATCGAATGGCCGATCGCGCCGTCGAGCGCGAGCCCGGGATGCGCGGCCTCGTAGGCGAGCCAATGCGCGACGTGGGAGGCGTGGATGGCGCGCTGGGCGTTGAAGGTCAGCGCGAGCGGCTCCTCGGGCATCGTCGTCAGCAAGGCCTCCAGGTCGTCGCCGAGAGAGGGCTTGAGACGGTCGATGACGGCGCGGGCGGCGGGGTTCTTGAGAAGCTCCACGCCCATGCCCGTTTCCTGCACCGACTGCCCGGCGAACAGCGCGCAAAGGGTCCCGTTCATGGAGCGAGGATATCCTTTTTGGCGGCGGGGCGTCTATTTCACGGGAGGGGGCGGCTCGGCCATGCCGTAAAGGCCCTTGCGGCGGGCGTACTCGATGGCCTTGTGCGGCACCAGGACGTGAGTCCCCTCGCGGACGGCCGTCGAGGAGGCGTCGAAGCCGGCGTGCTCGATGAACTTCACCTCGAGCGTGGTGGGCACGGCCTCGGAGGGGCGCTCGCGCTCGATGAAGGCGACCTTGAGCTCGTGCAGGGCGGAGTCGGGGCCGGTCATCCGCGCGCGGTTGGCCTCGAGCTTGGGCAAGGTGTCGGGGTTGCCCTTCTTGTCGGTGAGACGATAGTGGTCGTCGCCGACCATGTACCAGGCCTGAATGGGCACGCCCGAGTTCAGCTCGAGTATGCGGAAGATGTTCGTCTCGCCGTCGAACTGCGTGCCGACCGCGATCGGGGAGTAGACGAAGAAGGGCGCGAACCCGTCGAGGACCGAAATGCCCATCGGGTGGCGCTCGAGGACGGGCGTCATCGCCGGCTTGCGGGGGTCGTCGCCGGCGAGGACGAAGACGACCTTGTCGACGCTCAGGTCTCCGACGGCGCGCAGCGCTACGATCAGATGGCCCCAGTGGAACGGATCGGCGGCCACGGGATAGACTCCGACCTTCAGAGGGCGCGAGTGCGGCGCGACGGGCGCGCCGTTGGGGTCGACGCGCAGCTCGAGGGACGGGTCGATCTCGCCGGCGTCGAGACGCGCCTGGATCGCGGCCAGGGCGCGGTCGGCCTCGCCGGCCACGGTCTCGAGCAGGACGGCGTCGGCCTCATGCACGGTGCGCGCGGTGTCGAGCAGCTCGGCCCGGATGTGCCGCCGCAGGCGGGCGGCGGGGCTCGTGGCGGGGAGCGGGAAGGCGGCGTCGAGGGCCGCGAACCGGCGCTGAAGGCGTTCGCCGAGCGCGGCGCGGGGGCCTTGCGAGGCGGCCGCGGCCGCGGGGAGGACGGCAGAGAGAGCCTGTGGGGCGGCCAAGGCGGGGGCCAAGGAGGGCGCGAGCGCGGGCGTGGCCAACGAGGCCGGCCCGGAGAGGGGAGAAACGGTGACGGCGGGCAGGCCGGCGGAGGCGCTCGCCGAGGTCGCCGCGCGGGTGACTCCCGCGGTGCATATCGCGGGCGGGAGGCTGAAGCTCAGCAGAAGGAGGAGGATATTCTTCATGGGTTTATTGTACCGCGCGCCCGGCCGCAAAAGTATGAGTTGGAATATAAGTCCTTTGGTCCGGGACGCCTAGGTCTTCCCTCCGCAACGGACCGGCCGTTCAGCGTGCCATCGTACCGAGCCGCGCGGACACACGTTCCTTGCCGCCCTGACCAAGCGAAGTTATAATCCTTGCATGAAAAGCGTGCTGGTCGTGGACGACTCGGCGGGATACCGGGGGCTCCTCTGTAAATTCCTCGGCATGCACGGCTTCGCGCCGTTTGAAGCCGCCGACGGCGAAGAGGGCATCGCGCGGGCCCGCGCCGATAAGCCCGACCTCATCTTCATGGACTGGTGCATGCCCGGCCGATCCGGGGCGGAGGTGGTGCGCAGCCTGCGGCTCGAGCCCGGGCTCGCTTCGATCCCTGTGGTGTTGATGTCGGGCCTCAAGGATTCCGCCGAGGACGAGATTCGGGCCATGGCCGCCGGAGCCGATTTTTTCTGGGTCAAGTGGGAGTTGAACCTGGGGGACGAGCGCAGCGTTCAGACTTTTTTGCGCCATGTGCGCGTCCTGCTGCTTCGGAAGTCAAATGAAAACGCCCCGGCGTCCAAAGCGCGACTGTATGCGGCGGCCGACTTGCGTCTGGACGCGCCCAACGCCGACCTCGTCGTGGCGGGCGAACGCGTCCACCTGGCGCCCAAGGAACTGGCGCTGCTCGAGTTCCTCCTGCGCTTTCCCGATACCTTGCATTCGGCCGAGAAGATCTACCACCTGATCTGGGGCTCGCGCCATGGGAATTGGCAGCACACGCTCGCCTCCACCGTCTCCTCATTGCGCAGGTCGCTGGGCTTCGAGTGGTCCGCCCGCATCATCAACGTCAAGACGCTCGGCTACAAGCTCGCGCTCAACGAGCCGTTTTAGGCTTGGGCTGTTCCGGCGCGGGTTTTGTCAAGGGCTCCTGCGGCGTTGCCTTAATTTTACTTGCCGCTATTCCTCCGTCGGAGAGGACCGGCGGAGTCCCTTTGCGCGCGGATTTTCATGACTATTCCTTGATATTCGGCACTATACTCCTTGGTCCGATGATTTGGGCCCGATTTCACGGGAAGGAGTCCGCCAATCAACGTTTCGCGTCCAATGGTACGAAATCGCCGGGCATGGGCGGGGATCATCTCCCTATTCCTTCCGCTGGCGTTCTCTCCGCTCCACGCGGCATCCCTCAACTGGAACGGTTCCGCCGGCAGTGATTGGTTCAACGCCGCGAATTGGTCTCCGTCCCAAGTTCCAACGTCCGCCGATAACGTCGTCATCGACTTGAACGCGACCGTCACGGCTTCCGGCGGCACGTCCATCGCTTTCGCCTCCTTGACGCTCGGGGACGCCCCCGGGAGCTTCTCGCCGACTTTGCGTATTTCGGCGGCGCAGAACTCTGGCGGCGCGGTGACGATACATCGCGGCGCGAAGCTCCAGCAGGACACGAACCAGCAGGTCGTCTTCGGCGCGCTGAGCGTGCTGCCCGGCGGGATGCTCACTCATGCCGCGAACTCCTCGGCGCGCTCGTTCCTCATCAACCTGAGCGTGACCGCCGACTTCGACCTGCAGGCGGGTGCCACGATCTCGGCGGTCGGGCTGGGCTACGCGGGCGGGGCGGCGCAGAACGGCTTCGGCCCGGGAGCCGGCAATTATAACGGCGTCGGCGACGGGGGCGCTCACGGCGGGGCCGGCGGCAACGGAAGCAACGGGATCTCGGGAGGCTCGCCTTACGACAGCGCGGCCAATCCGACCGACCTGGGCTCGGGCGGCGGCGGAAGCTATTCCAACGGCGTCGGCGGCGCGGGCGGCGGCGCGGTGCTGATCTCGGTGGGCGGGG
>JAKFCD010000057.1:0-9389 GCA_036676805.1 Elusimicrobiota bacterium | reverse complement strand
GGGGGAGCAGTGGTACTCGATGGCGACCTGTATGTCGTCGGCCACGGCCGCCTGGCCGAGGACGCTGGAGAAGCGGGCGTAGTCCGAGGCCCAGCCCATGCGGTCGGACGGGATGGAGCCGGTCTTGCGGAGGAAGGCGGCTTCGAGGCGGGCCTGGAGGTGGTTCTGGGCGACGTCGTGGAGGAAGCCGGACTTGGACTCCTGGTAGATGATCACTGGGGACTATCGTACGAAATGGCGGGGGCGCCCGGCGCGAAGCCAATTTTGCAAGTGCCGCTTGCAGAATTGGCCCGGGACCCATCCGCGAATCCAATTGTGAAACTCACAGTTGCACAATTATGAATTACTCATATATTTAAATGTGATATCTCTAAATCAGTTGCCTCGTCAAGGGAACTATTTCTGGGGGTCAATCGTCTGGTAAGTATGGATATCCAGGAAATCGAGACATGGCGGGTATTGACGCGCGCCTCTATGCGTGGTAAAATGATGGCAGAAGCATGGCAAATCGGAGGCAGTAAAGATGGCCCCTACCACTCAGTTGTTTTCGACCGTCCCGAACAAGGACTACATGAGTCTCCTGCAGGGCGGAAATCCCAAGCGCGAAGCGGTCATGGACTTTTTTAATTTCGGGAAGAAGGAGATGGCGTCCGCGACCGGAATCCCCGCGAGTTCCGTGCGCTACGACGCGCGCATGCCGGACGCCGTCAAGCAGAAGTTGACCGAGTGGGCGTCGCTTGTCAATTTGGTGGCGCAGTTCTTCGCCGGCGATGTGCACAAGACGGAGCTCTGGTTCCGCCTACCCAATCCATTGCTCGGCAATGTCTCTCCCCGGGACATGATCCGCTACGGCCGCTACGAGACGCTGCGAGATTTTATCTACACCTCGCTGGCCGAGAACCGGCGGTAGGCCCGGTTGTGACGGCGCGCCACAGGAAGCGGAATCGGCGACCTCCCCTGCGCAAACGGGTGCCCGTCGTTTTCGACCGGTTCAGCGTTTCCGATGTCGAGCGCTGGGCGGCGTGGGGAGAGGGGGGCCGGCGGTTTCACTGGGATTGGTACAGCGACCTCGCGTATCAGCGGTCCTTGATCGCCGGCGCGATCAGGGCCGTCTTGCTGAAGGCCGCCGAGCCGTTTCAGTTTGAGAAATGGCAGAGAGTCGGGCGCGTGAAGTATGTGCTCGAGCCGCTTTCGATGACGGGCAGCTTGAACAGCCCGGGAGGACGGTTCAACATCGGCGGCATCGATCCCGCGAGATTCCCGCCGTTTCCGGCGCTGTACCTGGCCTCGGACAAGGAGACGGCGATGCAGGAGGTCCTGGGTCAGGATGCGGCGTCCAGCGGGGAAATGAACCCGTTCGACGCGGCGCTGGCTAAGCCCGACGCGACCTACAACATGCCCGTGAGCGGAAATCTGCGGGCCGTGATCGACCTGCGCAAGCTGGAGAAGCTGGATGCGTTCGTGGCGTTGATCAAGGATTTCAAGATCAAGGCCGAGATTTATGAGATGGCGAAGACGCATAAGATGCCCGCGCCGGGTCTCGTTTCCAGGCGCGCGGATCTGATGCTCGTGATGCTGGACGCGAATTGGCGTCAATGGCCGTCGCTGTTCGGGGTGCCGAACTCATCGCAGATTTTCGGGCAGTTGGCTTTCGAGGCGGGCATCGAGGGCGTGATCTATCCATCGAAGTTCAACGGCAAGGCGAACCTCGCGATTTATCCCAAAAACTTCGGCGGTAAATCGTTCGTCGAGCTCGCCGACGCGGTGCCGGCTGAAGTGAAGGTGAGGCGCTTGGACGAGAAGACCTCGGCCGCGCTTTAGGGCCCGAACCAAACGCTGGAGCGGCCGGGCTTCGTCCGCCGTTCAGCTAAGCGTTCGTGGAATCGGCCGTGTCCCAGGCCTTGAGCTCCAGGATGAGGGCGTTGTCCGCGGCGCCGTCGCTGCCGGCGAGGAGTATGTCGATGCGGGAGCGGCCGACGGGGGAGCAATGGTACTCGATGGCGACCTGTATGTCGTCGGCCACGGCCGCCTGGCCGAGGACGGTGGAGAAGCGGGCGTAGTCCGAGGCCCAGCCCATCACGCAGGGACATCCTACCAATCGGACCGCTTGGATTAATTGAGCTTGAGGCTGTATTCGGCGCAGACCGACAGAAGCTCCGGGAACCGCCGGGAGAGCGGGATGGGCTCGCCGGACCGCTCGAGGCGCGCCCGGCCCTCGAAGAGGGCGTGGCATGCGACCTTATCGAGGCGGGAGCGGAAGTCGATGCCCGCGTGACCGTCGTCGTGAAGCAGCCGGGACGCGGCGCGGGTGAGATCGCGGTCCTGACTTCGGATGCGGACGGCGTCGAGGCGCTTGAGCTTTCGTTCCGCCAGTTCCCTCCTGAGCCGCTCGGAGAGATCGGCGAGGACGGCCGCGGAATCGATGTCGGTCATCTTCCCGGAGGAGACGGTGATCCCGACTTCAACGAGAACGTGCTTCTCGCGCCAAGCTCGGGTGACGCGGCCGGCGCATTCCACGGCGTCGTCGTCGCCGAAAAGCTTCTTGAACTCGGCGACCGCCTTCTTGTCGGGACGGAGATCGGCCAGGACCTCTCGCAGGCAGGTCTCTTTCTTGTCCGCGGCGTAGATGGTCCGGTACTCGCGGCGCGGGTCGTCGAAGCGGTGGTTCCAGCCGCAAAGGTGGTGCGGGGTGAAGTCGCAGGGGGAGGCGAAGTAACCGACGCGCCAAACGGCCACGAGGATCTACTCCGCGGAGCCGGCGAAGGCGCGGGCGGTAGGAACGAGTTGGCGCAGGTCGCCGACCGTCTTGGCGTTGCGCAAGAGGTAGGCGGGCGCCTCGTCATTGAGGCGGGTGTTGGCGCCGAAGAGCCAGGCCTTCGCGGTCTCGGCGTCGTAAGCCTCGATGAGCATGCGAACGACCTGGTAGGCATAGCGCAGGCGCATGTCGGCGGGCTGACGCGGGTCGTTTTCGCCGCGAATCCAGGAACCGACGGCCTTGGGATCGGTCAGGCCGGCGACGTAGGCGGTGAGCTTTTGACCGAGATTGTCTTGGAGAAAATTGGCGATTTTAGGAAGCTTATTCGTCGTCGCCTCGCGCTCGATCTGCTGCACCTTGTCCTGGTCCAGAGTTACGGTCATTTTTGCCCCCCTATTACCTACTACTTATACTACCACATTTATCCAATTTGTCAAGGCCCCTCATGTGAATAATTCGAGTACTCGATGGCGACCTGTATGTCGTCGGCCACGGCCGCCTGGCCGAGGACGCTGGAGAAGCGGGCGTAGTCCGAGGCCCAGCCCATGCGGTCGGAGGGGATGGAGGCGGTCTTGCGGAGGAAGGCGGCTTCGAGACGGGCCTGGAGGTGGTTCTGGGCGACGTCGTGGAGGAAGCCGGACTTGGACTCCTGGTAGATGATCACTGGGGGCTATCGTACGAAATCGAGGGAAGGTCAATCGTGCAAGTGCCCCGTGCACAATTATGAATTACCCATAATTTGAAATCAGATATCTCCAATACGGACGGTTCGCCCATGCAACTATTTGGGGGGTTCAATCGTCTGGTAAGTGGGGAGGGTTACTTGCCAGTCTTTTCGAGCGCCAGTTCGAGGAGAACGACGATCTCGCTGCTGATGGACCGGCGCTCGGCGTCCGCCCGCTTGGAGAGCTTCTCGTAAAGATCCTTCGGTATCGAGGCCGAAGTCCGAATTAGATCGCCGGTCGATTTTTGGCGCATGGGGCCCCTTGACGAATTCTTATTAGTGATGTATAGTGATGCACAACAGCGCGGCGCGGTCCGTTCCTAGCGAGTCATTTTAGCTTAGGAGGTGGGACCATGGGGAAACCCAATGCGGCCGAAACGCTGGAGTCCTTGATGCGGCCCGTGCGCGGGCGCCCGGTGCTCCTGGATCGCGACGCCGCGAAATACTTCCAAGTCCGCTTGAGCACGCTCAGCGCGACGGTCGAGAGGCGACGCGATCTTTTCCCGGCGGACTTCTTGCTCGTGTTGCGAGGCTGCGAGGCCGCCGGCTTCGATCGGCGATACGGGATAAAAAGACCGCGCCGACTCGTTCGCGCGTTCACTGTTGTCGGGATCGAATCGCTGGCGTCAGCGTTGAGGTCCGAGCGGGCGGTCGCTCACAGCATCGCGACCATCCGCGGTTTTTTCGCCGGGCTCGATTACCTGCGTTCGAGGCGGAGCTAGATGGAACTCTCGCCCAAGAATGGGGATCTGCTGCGCGACCTGCGCACGCTCATCGAGACGGCGCGCGGGCAGGTGGCTCGGGCGGTCAATACGGGGCTGGTCGCTCTGTATTGGTCGGTTGGGGATAGGATGCGGCGTGAGGTTCTCGGAGAGAAAAGGGCCGCTTACGGGAAACGAATTGTCGCGACAGCGTCGCGAGAATTGGCCGCGGAATATGGCGCTGGATTTTCCTTCACGAGGCTGACCCGCATGATGCAATTCGCTGAGAGATTTCCCGACCCAAAGATTGTTGCGCCACTGGCGCAACAATTGACGTGGAGCCATTTTCTCCTGCTTTTGCCGATAAAAGACGAGGTGAAGCGGGAGTACTACACGGAGATGTGCAGGGTCGAGCGCTGGAGCAAGCGAACGCTTCGCGCGAAGATCGACGGCATGCTCTACGAGCGTACGGCGCTGTCGAAGAAGCCGGCTGAGCTGGCGCTTCAGGAGTTGAATGCTCTTCGCCAGGACGACGTGATGAGCCCCGACATGGTGTTCCAGGACCCGTACTGCCTGGATTTCCTCGGGCTCAAAGGCGCGTACAGCGAGAAGGATTTGGAAACGGCGATCTTAAGGGAGATGGAGTCGTTCCTTCTTGAGTTTGGAGCGGGCTTCACCTTTATCGAGAGGCAGAAGAGAATATCGATCGGCGGCGAGGATTTTCACATCGATCTATTGCTCTACAACCGCCGGTTGCGCAGGCTGGTGGTCGTCGAGCTCAAGCTCGGGCGGTTCAAGGCGGAGTACAAAGGTCAGATGGAGTTGTACATGCGCTGGCTCGATAAGCACGAGCGAGGAAGGGGGGAGGCGTCGCCGGTGGGGCTGATTCTGTGTTCAGAGAAGTTCGAGGAACAGATCGAGCTGCTCGAACTGGGCAAAAGCGGAATAAGGGTCGCGCAGTACATGACCGGGCTATTGCCGCCCGGCGTTCTCGAAACGAAGTTGCGGCAAGCGGTGCTTGCCGCGCGACGGAAGCTCGGGCACGGCGCCGACCAACGCCGAGCCGACTGATTTAGGAGGTGGGGCATGGGGAAGCATAAAGACGGTTCAAAAGGCGGCCGGGGTGAACCTTACAACGAACCGGTCAAAGTCTATAGGGTAGCCAGACCTGAGGAACGGCGGCTTTACGCGAAATTCCGAGGGTGTGAGGATGATGCCGATGTCGGACAGCGGGTTGCTCGGATGATCGTGAGAGCGCGTGAGGCGGTTAAGTTGACTCAGGAGGAGCTGGCTCGGGCGCTTAAGACGAATAAGCAAACGATCTCAGCCATCGAGTCCGACGCGGGGCATGTGACGGTCAAAATGCTGGGCCGTATCGCGCGCGCGTTGAACCGCGTTTTGGAAATCAGAATCGTGGTGGCCGAGTGAGGTGACTGGGGGAGAGTCGGTCAGGGTCTCGAGGGGCTTGATTATGCGGGGTCGGGGCCCTATCCTTACGCCATGACCCCTCGCCTGAGGCTCGTCGGCCTCCTGTGCCTCTCGGCCGTCTCCGCGCGCGCCTTGGACTGCTCGACGGTCAAGCCCGGCGCCAAGGACTTCGCCCTGGCCGAGCTGCCCTGCCTGAAGACGGGGCCCGCCGCCGGCGACGCGGCGGCCATGTTCCAGGCGCTGTCCTCGGCCCAGTGGCCGCCCGGCCTGACCCAGAGCCTGACGCGGGCGGGGCTGCGCGTGAGCTTCGCCGCGCCGAACGCGCGCGCGGCGACGGAGCAGAGCGGCGTCTACGCCTGGGAGGACAAGACCATCTATCTGTGGGACCGCCCCCGGGCCGCGGTGGTCGTCCATGAGCTCGGCCACGCGCTGGACGATCTGCTGCAGCCCGACGCGCTCGGCGCTTCGCCGTGCAAAGTCATGGCGTCGAACACCGATGAGGAGTTCGTCGGGCTCTGGAAGGCCTACATCCGCCGCGTCAACGCGCACATGAAGATCGAGGTCGACGACGACGGCGGGCGCCTCCTGCCGATCAGCGAGGCGTCGGCCCGGGCGTTCCTGGGGAGCTTCGCGGGGAGCGCGTCGGGCTGGTTCACCGACCTGCCCCTGTTCGACGACCCGAAGAACCCCATCACCGGGCCCCGCGGCTACGTCTCCATCCAGGAGTATTGGGCTGAGAGCGTCCAGCGCCGCGTCACCTCCGGCGACTGGCTCAAGGCGAGGGACCCGAAGGCCTTCGCCTACATCGAGCGCCGGCTCGCCCAGGCCGAGAAAGGCCCGCTCGAGACGGTGACGCTTCCCGTCGACGCGAGCCGCTGCGACAACTTGCGCTAGCGGGCGGCGAAGGGTACAGTACGGGCATGGCCCAAGGCGGCGTGAAGCTGTTCGGCGGAAAAGTGACCGTGAGCGCGGAGCCGTTCTTCTGGCTCATGGCGGGCCTGTTCGGCATGATGCTGGGCCGCGGCTCGCCCCGGGAGACCGTGCTCTGGGCGGTGGTGATCGCCTTCTCGGTGCTGATCCACGAGCTCGGCCACGCGGCCGTGTGCGTGGCGTGGGGCAAGGGGGCCGACATCGTGCTGCACGGGTTCGGGGGTGCGACCCGGCCGCGGGACCTGTCGCGCTTCGGGACGTGGCGGACGGCGGCGCTCGACCTGGCGGGGTGCGCGGCGGGCTTCGGGCTCGCCGCCTTGGCGCTGGGAGTCTTGTTCGCGGGCACCGTGAACAAGGGGAGCATACCGCCGGAGGCGCTCAAGGTCGCCTCGGCGCTGTTTACCGTCAACGTCTGGTTCTCGATCTTTAATCTCCTGCCGATCTCGCCGATGGACGGGGGCAAGCTCGTCTCCGGCTTGCTGAGCGCGCGCTGGGGCGTCAAAGGCCGGCGCGCGGCGCACGGCATCGGCCTGGCGCTCGGGGCGGGGGCGTGCCTGTGGTTCTACCGGGGCGGGGCGCTGTACGGGGCGTTTCTGTGCGGGGCGATGGCGGCGGGCGAGGGGCGCGCGCTCAAGCGTTCGCTGTCGATGACGGCGGCGGACTCCGACGAGAGGCTCACGAGCGAGCTGCCGCGCGCGGTGGAGCTGTGGGACAAGGGGCGGCACGAGGAGGCGGTCGTGGTGGTCCGCGACCTGCGGGAGAAGACGAAGGCCGGGCTGACGTTCGAGGCGGCGACCTTGCACCTGGCGTTTTTTCTCTATTTGATGGAGCGCTTCGCCGAGGCGTATGAGATGTTCAAGGCGGCGCCCGAGGGCGACATGTCGGCACCCCTCAAGCGCGCCTACGCCGACGCGGCCTTGCGCCAGGGGGACTTCGCGCCGGCGCTGAGGCTCGGGCGGACTAATTTTCACGATGCTCCGGGGCCGGACACCGCGCTGGCGGCGGCGCTGGCGGCGGCGGGGCTCAAGGACGCGCGGGAGACGGTGACCTGGCTTAAGACCGCGGTGAGGCTGGGCCTCGACCGCGGCGAGCTGCGCGCCAAGGAGTTCGACGCCGTGCGCGCCACCGAGGAGTTTCGCGAGTTCGTCGCGGACCTGCGCTGAGACGCGGACGTCGCGCTCGGCCCCTGGCGTAAAACGCGCGCGCGCTGTATACTTGCGTCGCGGCGCCCACAACCGGCGCCGGATCCCCCAGCTGTTCGGAGGCCTATGGCTGACCCGAGACTGGATGTGATGGCGGTGCCGAGGAAGGGCTGCTTCGAGTGGCCCGGACGCGACGCGCTCGACGAGCGCACGCGGATTCTCTTCGAGTCGCGCACGCTCAAGGAGCTGGCCTACGCCACCGGCACGATCGACGCCGAGAACCTGGAGTCGGTGCTGGGGTTCTGGGAGTACCTGCAGTCGGACTGGAAGTGGCTGCACGACGCCGAGTTCCGCGCGGAGAACCCCGAGTACTTCTCCTGGCACAACGCCAGCCTGCGCGAGGGCGGCCACTACCTGCGCGAGACGCATTGGAAGGGCGGCATCCCCGAGACCGAGAGCGTCTCGGAGTATCTCGACACTTTGACCAATTAGCGGGGCCCATTGACAGCCCGAGGGCCGGGGGTATACTAGGGGAATGGCGCCTCTATTACCCCTCATGCTCCTGCTGAGCGCGTTGGCGCCGCGCGCCGCGGCGATGCCCTCGTCCTACGGGTCGCTCGACGAGGCCGCGGCGGCCTTCGTGGATCTCGTGCGGACCTATCCCGAGCAGAAAAATGAGTACTGCACCTGGCTGATAAAGGAACCCAATGGGCGCATCCGCTTCGGCGTGATCAACGAGGGCGACATGAACCGCTGCCCGGCCACCTGGCCCAAGCCCGCGGGAACGGCGGGCTCGGTGCACACGCATCCGATCTGGGGGCCGGGGTCCAAGGACGTCGGGTCCGCGGGGCAGGTGTTCTCGGAGGGGGATTTCAGCCACGCCGAGCACGCCGACGTCGGCGTGGCGACCTACCTGGGCGCGCCCGCGGGCCACGTCCTGCGCTACGACCCCGGGGGCTCGACGTGCTGGGGCAAAAGCTTCATCGCGCGGAAGTTCAAGATCGTGCGCGACCTGAGCCCCACCGTGAGCGGGCGCCTGCCCCTCAACTCAGGCGTGAAGACGCCCCTCTTCGACCTGGGCGGCAAGCCCATCGCCAAGCCGCCCTACTGCCGCGAGCCTCAGCGTTAAGGCTTACGGCGCATGCGACCGAGCTGCTGGCCGATGTTGCCGCCCACGCGGCTGCGCCAGTCGGTGAGCGGCTTGCCTTTGTCCTGGGCGCGCTCCGGGACGACGCGGTAGAGGAAGTGGTGGGTGATCTCGCCCAAGGCGACGAGGGCGGGCAGGCCCATGAGGGCCAGCATGGCGGCGTTGTTGCCCACGAGCTGGAACCAGGCGGCGAGCGCCAGCATGGCCGTCGCGGGGTAGGCCACGGCGAGCGCGCGCCAGGCGGTCTCGAAGGCGCGTTTGCCCGACGGGCTCAGCTTCGGGTAGGCGTAGTAGCGGCCGGCCCAGAAGCCCGAGACGAGGGCGAAGTGAAGGGGGACGATCAGCATCGGCAGCGCCAGCAAGGCGAACTGCGCCGGGGTCGGCGCGCTGACGAGGCCCTGCGTCCAGGCGTAAAGTCCGCCGCCGAGGGCGGCCATGCCCCCGCCCAGGACGGCGGAGTTCTGGAAGGCGCGCTTGACGCCTTCGGGCATGCGCCGGGCGGGACGCGGCGTCGACGGCGCCAGCGCCGGGCCGCGCGCGGCGCCGGGGCCCGCGTCCACCG
>JAKFCD010000056.1:0-82789 GCA_036676805.1 Elusimicrobiota bacterium | reverse complement strand
AAGACCTGCAAGATCGTCGTACGGGACGGGAAGGGGAAAGGCCGGGCTGTGAAGTTGGACGCCGTGACGGAGGCTCTTAAGGGCTACTTGGATGGACGCAACCAGGAAGCGCGGTGCTTCGCTCTCGGCCTGTGCCGGGACTCGGACGAGGCGGACGAGTTGGTCCAGGAAGCATGCTACCGGGCCTTGAAGGCTCGTAAGCGGCATGACGCGGCGAAGTCGGTCAAGAGCTGGCTGTTCACCATCCTGCGCAATGTGTTCATGGACTCGCGACGGCGCAAAGAGCGGCGGGACGGATTATCTCTGGACTACTGTTGCGGTGGGGACGACTCTGCTCCCTTCCACGAGATACTCGCGGGCGCGGACGAGGACATGCTCGGACGACTGGAGCGCGCGGAAACGGCGGCACGGGTGCGCCGGATAATCGCGCGGCTTCGCGCAACGGAGCGGGAGGTGCTGACACTCTGCGACATAAAGGGGATGACCTACGCGGAGGCGACGCGGACGCTCGGATGGGCGAACGGGACGATGCGCTCGCGGCTTCGTCGGGCACGCTTGAAGTTGAGAAAATCGGCTAAACGCGCCGGATTGGCCTAAAAGACAATCCGCAAAGAGCCGCCTCCGCGAAAGCGGGGGCGGCCGTCTTTGGCGGGTCGGTCCGCAGCCGCTCCACCCCTTCGGGGTCCATTGGGTCTTGACATCGAACAAGTGTTCGATTAAACTGCTGGGGTGACGTTTCCGCAGCATCCCGTCCTCGCCGAAGCCGCCCTCGCCGGAACAAAGTCCCTTCGACCTTTGCTCCCGGACGGCCGTCTCATGCCTGGGCGCTTCGTCGTGTCGGGCCCCGGCGACCTCTCGGGGCGCTTCCTGACGACGCTGTGCCCCGCTCTCCTCAGCGGCGCGCGCGTCCTGTGGCTCGACGCGGGCAACACGTTCAACGCGTATGGCGCGGCCTATGCGACGCGCTGCCTGGGCGCCGACGCGCGCACGGCGCTCGCGCGCGTGGAACTGGCGCGGCCGTTCAACCTCTACCAACTCGAGACGATGGTCAAGGTGAAGGTGCCGGAGCGCTGGCGCGGGGAGCCCATCGTGATCGCCGATCCGATGCCGCTGTTTTACGACGCGGACGTGCCCGCGGCCGCGGCGCGCCGCGTGCTCACGCGGGTGCTGGAGGGGATGGCGCTCCTGCCCGCGGCATGGCTCGTGCTCACGGCGGACCGTGCCGCCCCGGCGGGGCGAGAAGGATGGGAAGAGGAGTGGAGCCGGCACGCGAAAGGCGTGATGAGGTTTTATGGGACGAACTTTGCCGACGATCGTTCAGACGCTCCAGGCGGAACAGGAAGCCTGGAAGCTATTTAGAAGGGCCCTGCGGAAGGAGGACCAGGAGGCGTTCGACGCGCTGTGGCGCTTCGCGCGTTACCACGCGGCACCGGCGTCCATGGCGAGCCGTCCGATGCCATTCGAGGCGGCCATCATGGCGATGCTCGTTGCGATAGAGCGGCAGATGATCGAATTGGAGAAAAAGAAGCGTGCGGACCATGGAGAAGCCGGAGGGGTGGATCTTTGACGCGTATCCCGAGGAAGAGGGCATGCGCGTTTGGATCATCGAGTGCGGCGGACGCCGCCGCTCCGTGCTCGACCCGTGGCGGCCTGCTTTTCATATCGGCGGGAGTCCGGCCGAGCTGAAGCGCGCCCTGCTCCTGCTCGCGCGGCTGCCTTATCGCGCGGAGACGAGCTGGGTCGAGAAGAAGGAGCTGTTCTCCGATACGATCCTGCGCGTGCTTGAGGTCCGGGTGCCCGTCCTCGAACGCGATCCCCTTGTGAAGCGCCTCGCCGCGATGGAGGTCCCGCTCTACGACGCGGACATGCACCTCGTCCAGACGTATCACTACGACCGAGGTCATTTCCCGCTCGCGCTGGGACGGTTCTCGATCGACGGGGAGACCCTCGCCGGCTTCGAGCTGCTGGATGATCCGTGGGCGGTCGATTACGAGGTCCCGTCTTTGCGCTTCCTGCATCTCGCCTGGGCTCCCTCCGAGATCGCGGGGCGCCTGGACCCGAGCCATGCGTCCTTGCGGCGGCTGTCGCTGTCGCTCGACGGCCGCACCTATGATCTCGAAGGTTCGCCCGTCCAGCAGCTCGAAACGCTCGCGCGCCGCATACGCGCCTGGGACCCCGACGTGATCACGAGCGAATGGGGCGACAGCGTGCTCATGCCCGAGCTCGACGCCCTCGCGCGCGAGCATCGCGTGGATCTGGACTTCTCTCGCGATCCGGCGCGCGGCATGGGGGGAAAGAAGGAGCGCACGTTCTTCAGCTACGGCCGAGCCGTGTATCAGGGGGGCGCTCGATACTTCTTCGGCCGCTGGCATCTCGACGTAAAAAACAGCTTCATGCTGAAGGAGACCGATACGGCCGGCCTCTTCGAGATCGCGCGCATCGCGAAGATCCCGGTTCAGCGCGCGGCGCGCTGCACGATCGGCACGAGCTTGAGCTCGATGCAGATGGCTTGGGCATGGAGCAATGGGGTCCTGATCCCGATGGAGAAGCAGCAGGCCGAGGATTTCCGCCCGGCCGGGGACCTCCTCGTCGCGGACAAGGGCGGCCTCGTCTACGAACCCGAGGTCGGCTGGCACCGGAACGTCGCTGAGTACGACTTCACCTCGATGTATCCCGAGATGATGGTGCGGCGCAACATCTCTCCCGAGACGGTGAACTGCGCGTGCTGTCCGGAGAACTTCGTCCCCGAGGTCGGACACCGGCTCTGCTCGCGTCGCCGCGGCCTCGTGCCGTCGGTCCTCGAGCCCATCCTGCTCAAGCGCGCCCGCTACAAGGCCCTCGCGAAGGCGGGCGGGCCCAACGCGGCCGACCACAAGCGGCGAGCCGCCGCCCATAAGTGGTGCCTCGTCACCTGCTTCGGCTACCTCGGCTTCAAAAACGCGCGCTTCGGCAAGATCGAGGCGCACGAGTGCGTCACCGCCTGGGGCCGCGAGGTCCTGCTGCGCGCGAAGGACTCGGTAGAAAGCCGAGGCTACCATCTCCTGCACGCGCTCGTGGACGCGATCTGGATCACGGTGCGGCCCGGCGCCGACCTAGAGGAGCTTCGCCTGGCGATCGAGAAAGAGGCGGAATGCCCGCTCGCTTTGGAAGGCGTATACGAATGGATTCGCTACTGCCCGTCGAAGGAGGACGCGCGCTCGGGCGTGCCGGGACGCTACTTCGGCGCCTTCACCAACCGCGAGCTCAAGATCCGCGGCATCGCCCTGCGCCGCCGCGACACGCCGGAGCTGCTGAAGGAGATGCAGAAGGAACTCCTCGAGCAGCTTGCGCGCATCGAGCCGGGGGGAGATCTTAAGTCTTTGGTCCCTGCACTATTGGAGATCGTCGAGGAGTATCGCCTGCGCCTGCGCGAGGGACGCGTGAAGGCGAACGAGCTCGCGATCGCCTTTCATTTATCGAAGGAGCCCGGGGACTACGTCCACGACACGGTCTCGTCTTTAGCCGCGAAGCAGTTGGCCGCGGCCGGGGTGACGCTCCACGTCGGCGAGACCGTACGCTACGTCATCACGAACGCCTCGGATGCCGTGAAAGAGTGGCGCTCGAAGCCCCTGAGCCTAATGGAAAATGGCCTTGAGTACGACGTCAAGAAGTACCTGGAACTTCTTGATCGCGCCGCTTGGGAGATTCTTGACGGCTTGGTCCCGCCGCCGGTGCCCCGATCGAAGCGCGCCGATGCCTCATCGAAGGTCCTTGACCTTCCGTTGACCTGGGGTTAGCTCAGCCGCGCCGGCTTTTACGCGACGGAAGGGGTATTCTCTTTCTCCAAGATGTCCGCGAGGTTGTTCAGATTCTGGGCTAACTGCCAGGCGCGCTCGCCGTACAGGTCAACATCGGAGTCAAGAAGCTCTTTAACCTCATCTCCAATGAGATCGTCCTCCTTCAAGCCCGAGAGAACCGCATGGACGTTGTGCGTCAAGAAGTTTCGTTGACGCTTCAGTGTGTCGATGTGCGGCTGCATCTTTTTTAGGAGGGCATGCTGCTCCAGCAAGCCGAGGAGCTGCCCAAGCGTCGCGCGTTCCGTGTCGGCTTGAATTGAATGCGCACGCAGATAGAGTTTCAGTTGCGTTTCAAGCCTACCAGCGGCGAGCACAGCGCGGCCCAAGTGGCTGCAAAATTCATCGTTCGCGCTCAGGAACTTAAAGAAAGTCTTTCCGTCTACTTGCTCGCCTTTAGGTGTTAAGTTCATATGTGTCTCGCTAAATTATACCGGAGTCGGTCGAGATCGTCCGCTTAAAGTTTCGACGCGAAAATGGGATTGTTCAGGTGCGCGAGGTCCGTTTTTCAGATTTCCACTGATAAGAATTGACAAATATGCCTACTCCTGTTAAAGTCCTCGTGCGGACAAATTATGCCGACCATTCTCGTAATCGACGATGACAAAGGCTATGGTGATTTCCTGGATCGCTACCTGTCCGCCCTCGGTCTCGATTCCTACCTCATGCCGAACGGGCAGATGGGCTTGGAATTCACTAAGAGGGTTCGGCCAAGCCTCATCTTGTTGGATTGGGTCCTAAAGGGGGATCTCTCGGGCGAGGAGACGCTGCGCTCTCTAAAATCGCAGGCCGTGACGAGGGATATCCCGGTCATCGTCATCTCAGGCATCAGGGGAAGCGCCGAGGATGAGATGCGGGCGCGTCGAGCCGGCGCCGCCTTGTTCATGACCAAGGGCGAGATATCGGACGACATCAAGGATCGGAACGTATTCCAGCGCCATCTCCAGGCGTTGATCCTCGGCCTCGAGTTAAAGCCGCTGCGTATCCGAGGAGCCGCGCCGAAACAATTGCCCTCGACCATCCAGGACTCCGGACGCGTCCTTGTGATCGATGACGATGCCGACATTCGGGACATGCTTTCCATGGTCCTGCGCGACAAGGGCCACACGGTCATCACCGCCGACAAGGGCATGATGGGTCTGGTAAAGGCGCAGCAGGAGCATCCGGATCTCGTGATCCTGGACCTCTCGCTCCCCGACATCGACGGACTCGAGGTCTGCTCCCAGCTCAAGGCCTATCCGAAGACCCGGGCCTTGCCGATCCTTTTATTGACAGCGCGCGCCTCGACGCAGGCGAAGCTGCTGGCCGTGGAATACGGCGCGGATCACTACTTCACGAAACCGATTCCCGACCTCGGGGAGTTTCACAGCTGGATCACGGCGTTCCTGCGGCGTAAGTCCCACCTCGATGATACGAGTGTCATTCGGGTCGGCGACAAACTCGTCATCGACACGCAGGCTCACACGCTCACGGTGGGGGATCGAGTCATCACGAAGATGTCCGCCACGCTGTTCCGGCTGTTGTGTGAGTTCGCGCGCCGGCCGGCGGATGTCTTGGGGCGCGATTACCTCGTTCACTCCGTCTGGAATAACAGCGTTCGTGAGCACAACGTCGACACGCACGTTGGACGGCTCAAGGGTTATCTTGGCCCCGTCGCGGACGATTGGTTCATGTGCGTGGCGAAGAAAGGCTTCCGTATGCTTCCTGTCGCTCCCCGCGGCGGGACAACTCCCTCCAACAGCTGAGTTTGGAGCCCTCCCGGGCTCCTCCCAAGTATCTCAAAACTATCTCAATGTATGTGGATAATGACGGTTTTATAGTCATTATTTTGTCTCGCCCTTGACATAGTTGGAATTGGGGTTATGCTGATGCGATCTTATGTTGAAGCGGATATTATCATTGGCTATCGGAGTTTATTTTGGCGGAAGCCATCTCAATTGGGGACAAGCTGCCGAGATTCGCGCCGCTGGGAAAAACGCCGACACACAGCCAATATCCCTGAGTCTTCCGCCGACCTTTTCCTTGACATACGGAAAATCGACGAAGCTTTGTGTCACGGTCTCGCCGCCTTCAAACGCAAACTTAGTGGTCTTGACGGTCAGTAAGCCTGAAGCAATTTTCTCTAAATCGCGGATCATCGATCCAACTTGTGCGGGAGCAGCATTTGAGTTGAAATCTTCACACAAGGTTTCGTCCTGCGATCAAATCGATGAAATCAAAGCTTATGCCACGCTGAGTGGCAGTGCAGCGCGCAAGGCAGAAAGCGTTGGCCGACTGGTCCGGCCGATTAATATGGAAGCCACTTTTCATAAGAATACATATGCCAGCGGGTTATACGCTGATGGCAGCAAGATAGTGGAATTCCGTCCAGCATTTGGCGGCTTCGTCTCATGGAAGCTGACAGCCATTGCGAGCGATGGTGTCGCCGTCTTTACCGATTTGCCAATTGACGAAGTTGTTCACCCACAGCGCGAACTGACGGAGTTTAAGTCAGATGGCACTGGAAGGCTGAAGCCGCCATGCAGCCCCTTGGTTCCAGATCAAGGGGGGAATGTTATCGGCCAGATGGGTGTTGGAAACAATTCCGTTGTCGACCAAGTTGGCGCAGCTAGCCGCTATTTTCTGACTGAGTGTTTTCAGCGCAGAGATCAGATTTTAAATATTGGCAAATGCACTCTCCCAAAACGAACGCTCGCTTTGCGTGCTGATGTTGACGGAAATTTCAATACTGCCAGAACAGATAGGGAGGGATCGCTTGGAAATCCGAGTCCAACAATCACGAGGGAAGACCAGCTTCGTCATGCAAACGATAACATGCAATAGGTGGACAATTGGAGTGTTGTCCGTCCTATTTTTTGGAGCTACTTCCGTTGCGGCTGCCGAGAATATTCTTGATAGAACCATTTCGGAGCTTTCAGGCAATGGCGATCAAATATATACCGGCCTCTGCGCCAAGCTTGCCGGATCGTGTGGGCTCTTTATCGACACTTCTTTGGTTCCGATTGTCCACCGGTCGACTTTTTCGAATTCAGTTGTTCGCGATATTTTGCAGGAGATAGTTCCGCCGGAAGGGCCTTATGCATGGAGGGAAAATAACGGCGTCATTAATATTGTTCCCAAATATGTGATTGACGGTGAATTGACGGCGATGACACGGCGGGTAAGCGGCCGGTTTGAGAATAAACTGAGTGTGGTTGCCGCGCAGAAGCTGCTTGAACAAACTGGCCTTCCATGGGGAACAACCGTTGTTTCCGGCAGATATAAGACGGTGAAAATGAAATTGGTGGATGTCCCTATCATGGATGCGCTGAATCAAGTCGTCAAAGCTGATGGTTCTGCCTATTGGCTGATCGGTCGATCTCAGAACGCCGCGATGAAGTACCAATTTGAGCTGGTGTCGATGCGAAGAGTGGGCGGCAAGCTCTTTCCGGTGTTTAAAAATTAACGAGGCCAACGACAGTGATGTCCTCTCCGCGCGGACGTCTAAGCATTACTCTAAGCCCGATCTTGGTGGCACTTGCTATATCTGCTCCAGCGAACGGCGAGATACTCAAAATTAAGCCGGGTGACATTGGTATTGTTCCCATCACCGTTCATAACGAATCTAATTCGGAGCCGTTGGAAAATGTCGCAATTACCGCCGCGGTGCCGACATTCTTCAGCCCCGTCGCGATAGTAGCGCCGGTCAGTATCCCTCCCGGCGGCTCGCACACCTTTGAATATCGCTTTCAAGTTTCTACATCGGCGACACAGAGCGGGATATTTAGAACAATTCACAGTATCACCTCGACCACGGGAGAACTCGTTCCTGACATCACAAAGAAGCAATACTCCACCTTTTGGCAGTTAGACGTCGACAATATCCCGCCGCAGGTGGTTGTGAATCGCGAGAAATCAAGCGCTTCCGGATCTCCGGGAGGGTGGAACGCTCAGATCTCCGTCAGCCTATCAGATGGAGGTGGATTTAAGTCGCTACAGCTCTGGAATGCTGCCCCGACGGGTGATCCGACGGTTATCCTTTCGTCGATCAATGTCGCCGACCTAACCGAGTCCGAAATATCGGTTCCGGTTTCGTTAACTTCCTTATCGACCACCCCGACCAGTTTCGTTTTGCGTAGTCAGGACAATGCGGGCAATTATGGATCGGATCAGCGATTCACCCTGCTAAACGCAGGAGGCGGTGGCGTTAGTTCCTCTTTTTTTAATGCCACCGGACCGGGAGTTTTCACGGATTCGTTCAGTTTCGATTATTTGAAGGCGGTCGGGCGATTAGCCGGATTCACAGAAAGTGGTGGCGGCTGTGGGGGCACCTTTAGTAGCAACGCTCAATCTGACAGCAACGGCAATTACCCCAACGATATCGTCGAAGGCCCGCCATTTCCTTCAAGTACCACTCTAATCCCAATCATTAGTATGGATTTGGAAGTAGCAACCAGTGATGTTGACCCCTTGCCCTCGAATTTCGCCTCTGTAGGTGGCAGCAATATTTCGGTGCGCCCATATGATTTCACGGGAATCTCTACCCCTCGCGGTTTCGGGGGAGGATTTGCAGTAAAACGTTACATGCGGGGTAAAATCACCACCAGCTCTTTGGGTGGATTGGTTCCCGCGCAAGCCATCCCGGTATGTCCTAACGGCGAGGAGTTTTGCTCGGATCCCACGATTAAATACACGTACTGGAAAGCGGGCACGTTTTTCCTGGATAGCGGTAGTTGCGGCACGAATGGCGTTTCGCTCAACATCGATCGGCCGGAGCTTAACACGCCAGTGGGAAATGCGGTCTCTGTCCCGTTGGCGTATGGGAGTATCGTGTTTGGAGATGTCCCCCAGCTCCCCAGCGGAGAAGGGGGTGGTTTTACGGGGATGATGTTGACGGGGGCTTCTTCATCCGATGGTTTGGACCTCGTTCCACTGGGACAGGCGTTCAAAATTGAAACTAACGCAAATGTCCAGGGGACAGCGCAGGTGACTATTAACTTTGGATCGCTGCTTCCTGCGAGTGTGACCACTTCCCGTGCAGCGGGAATCCAACTGTCCGCGTTATCTGGAGCTGCTCCGAGTGGAAAATCGTTGAGCGATGGCCATGTGACTTTTAATGTAAACGTCAATGGGCCAGGTCCGATTGGAACTTATGCCTTGACGCTGCCAGCCGATGTGGTTGCCCCCAACGCAGTAGAGAGTCTGACGGCGACTAAACTTCAAGATTCACGTGCACTCATCGAGTTCACTGCGCCTGGAGGCGATGCTGATAGTGGGCAAGCTGATGAGGTCGAGATTGAAATTCGACGGAATGGCTCCCTGTACGACACCATCAGAGCGCCGTTGCAATCTCCCGGGTCACGTCAGGCGATTGAAACGGATGAACTGCCTCTTGGCTCGTATTCTTTCAACATTACCGCGACAGATCCACAAGGAAATAGCGGGCCAACTGCCACGGCAGGACTGACATTCAATAACACTTTGGCAGCTGGGCCGACCTCCGGCAGCCGCCCTGAGGCCAGTCTTTCAGCCGCGCAAGCTTCAAATCTTGTCGTAATGTCTTTGTCAGAGCCCCGGGCCTCCGAATTGACCCAGTTGGCTTCCACGCGTGGCTTGACGCCAGTGAGTTTGGCTTACAGCGTGGCCGCGCAGGACGGCGTGTTCTATTCGACACCTGTATTAACCATGAGTTATGAGGTCGCGGACGCACTAGATGAAAATAGCTTCGCGATCTATGGTTCTACCGGGCCAGGATCATTCGTCCTCATGCCGCAGACTGTGGATATTTCCCAGAAGACCATCGCCGCCGAATTGGTGCGGTCCACTGAAACGGTGTTCGCCATATTTTCGACTCCCCCGGCTTTCTCTGCCGACGCGGTCCCTCCTGTTAGCAGTATCTCGTTTCTCAATACATCAATCCACCAGTCTGGCGAAGTTGTGGTGCTCTCGAGCTCCGCCCTCGTCGAGTTTTCTGTTACGGATCCGTTAGTCGCCGGGTCAACAACCTCAGGGGCGTTCGCGGTGTACTACTGGATTGATGTTCCGACTACAACCAACCCGCGGCAGGGCGCCGTAATTCCCACGGAGTATTCAAATTCATTTGCATTGTCACCTGGCAGCCATACACTTGCTTATTTCGGGGTCGATCTGGCGGGTAATGCGGAAGATATTCAGTTTGTGCAGTTGGAGATAGGCGCGTCCTCTGATGACATAATGCCGCCGCGCACGGAATTCGCAGTCGGCCTCCCATCTGCGACGATTTCAGGCGCGACGTACGTGAGCGGGACCTCGGCTTTCGGCTTCGTCGTCGCCGACGACGACAAGATTGTCGGTGACGCGCTCGGGGTCGGTGCCACGCAGACCTTCTACTCCATCGACGGCGCTGCGTTCGTCGAATTCTCCAGCAGCTTCACCTTAGTCCTCGAGGGAACGCGGACCGTCGCGTTCTTCAGCGTCGACCTCGAGGGCAACGCCGAGGCGACCCGCGAACGTGAGGTGTTCGTGGACCTGACGCTGCCGGTGACGCAGCTAAATCAGAATGGGGCCGAGATATCTCTCGATGCCTTCGATCCGAGTGCAGTAGGCGGACAGTCGGGCATCAGTCGTATCCGCTATCTTGTCGATTACCTCGACCCCGATGTCTGCAACAACGTTGCAGAGGACACCTCCGCCGCGCGCGGGACCTGTGAAAACCCCTGGTACGACGGTCCGTTTACGCTGTCGAATGGCGCGCATGTCGTTCGCTTTCAGGCCTTCGACAACGTCGGCAACGCGGAGCTCGCGCAGACGGAGTTTCCGAACGTGGGATTCTCAGATGGAGGAAACGACGTCGGCGGCTTGGGGATCGGCCGAGATCCTCTCGACACGCTCTGGACCGTCAACGCGGACACCGAATCGATCTCGTTCGCGCACGCCGACTCCTCGGGTGCATTGATCTCATCGGCCACCTTGCAGGACGCAGCCGACGGCCTCCCCTGGTCCGTGTTCTTCAACGCCTCGGGTCGTGCCTACGCTATCGGCATGGCGGAAGGACTCGAAACTCAGGCACTCGACCTTGCGATCTATAAGGCCTCGCCGTCCGGTGACGCGATCGAGTCGCGGGCCTTGTTCGACAGCGGCTATGCGAGCAACGATCTCGTTTTCGACGCGAAGGCCCCGGGCTGGATCGTGGGCGGGGCGCAGACGGCCGGCCCCCTCGACATGGACGCGGACGGCGACCGCACCCTCTCCCTTGCCCTCTGGCGCTTCGATCCCGCTTTGGGCTCGGTTCAGCTCTCGACGAGCACGTCCCGGGCGGGCTTTGACTTCGGCTCAGGCCTAGCGGTCGACGCCGATGGCAGCCTATGGATCGTCGGCTACTCCGCCCAGCCCAACGCGCCCGACGTCGGCGGCCTCGACCTGGCCCTGCGTCACTACGCCGCCGACGGCCAGACCTTGCTCGGCGGACCTTTTTACCAGCCCGGCTACCTGAGCCATCTTGACGGAGGCATCACGGCCAAGGTCCACGTCACCGCGGACGCCGTCTACGTGGCGGCCCCGAGGCTCAGCGCCTCGGGCGGCTCCGACATGGCCTTCCTTAAGTTCAACAAGGCCACGGGCCAGGCGCTCGTCGAGAAGGTCTGGCGCGCCGCCGACGGATCTTCATCGTATCCGGTTGCTATCCTACCCGAGGCAACGGGGTTGCTGGTCGCGGGCGGGATCGGAGACTTTGAAACCGACGCGGGTCTCTGGCGCTTCGGCTATGACGGCGGCTTCCTCAGCGCCACGACCACGGACGCGGGGGGAGCGCAGGGCGCGGTGTTCAAGGGAGGCGAACTGTGGCTGTCGGTGGACGGATCGACGATGCCGTACCGCGTGCAAGACGAGGTTGCGGCCGCCGGTGCGTTGATCGACCTTGTGCCGCCTCGAACGAGCTTGTCGGCGGGCCAACCCTCATTCGCCGGAGATTCGACCATCTACGTGACGAGTGCCGCGCCCTTGGGCTTCGCCGTCGTCGATGATTACCTCGTCCCGGGAGACGGGCTTGGGGCCGGCGCCACGCAGACCTTCTACGCGGAGGCTGGCGGCGCCTATTCCCGGTTCACGAGCAGCTTCACGCTCGTGGCTGAGGGCACTCATACGATCTCCTTTTACAGCATCGACCTGGCGGGCCGCGTCGAGACGGTCAAGACGCAGACCGTGGGCGTAGATCTTACAGCGCCGGTCGTCACGCTCGTTTCGAGCGGCAGCCTCTTCTCGCTCTTGGCCGTCGATCCGGTCGTCGGTGGCGTGGCTTCCGGCGTCCGGGAAATCCAATACCTGGTGGATCAAGATCCCGAATGCGACGTGGTCCAGAGCGCGGCCGCTCCGCCGGGCACCTGCGAGAATCTGGCCTACGCCGGGCCCTTCGAGTTGGCCGCCGGTACGCATACGATCTACTATGCCGCTACCGACCGCGTGTCGAACGGCGCCGAGATAACCTATTCGAGTTTTGTCGCCGTTTCGCAACCGTCGTCTTTCTTAGCCATGAGCGCGGATGGCCTGGCGTCCCTCTCCTCTTCGCGCGCGGATGAGACGGTCACCGCGGTCTCGACGGAAAGCGTCGCCGCGGCCTACGCCGCGGCAGTGAGCCTCCAGGGGCTGGTCTTGATGTCGCCTTCGCTTTACGAGATCTCGCCAAGCCCCGTCGTCTTCGATCCGCCTGCTTTGTTGAGCATCCGTTTCGATCCGTCCAGCGTTTCCGCCGTAGCCGTCGCTTTGTACCGTTTCGACGGAGCGCTTTGGAGTTCGGCGCCCGTTACGGGCCAGCAAGTAAGCGTGTTTTCCACGACCTCGGCGATCGTCAGCGGTTTTCTCAACGGCGCCTCGCTCTACGGCGTATTCTCCATTGCGCCTCCACCGCTGGCGGTCTCCTCCATCGACCCCAGTTCCGGGACCAACGCCGGTTCGGTGGGCGTGACCGTCACCGGCACGGGTTTCGCGTCGGGTGACTCGCTCAAGTTGAGCCGCCTCTCGCCGACCGCGAACACTTGGGCGCCCGTCGGGTTCAATTTCTTCGCAAGGTCCCGATTCCCGGCCGTTACTTTGCCTAACGGCAAGGTGTTGGTGGAGGGTGGGGAAGGGACGACATCGAGTCCCAATATCTCGGGGGCCGAGCTTTTCAATCCCTCTCTGGGGACATGGTCCATGACGGCTCCGATGCCGGTCCCCCGGCGCTACCATACGGCGACTTTGCTGAACAGCGGGAGGGTCTTGGTCGCGGGCGGGGTGGGCGGCAATTCGACCGCGCTGCTCTATGACCCTTCCGCCGAATCATGGAGCGCTACGGGGTCGATGAGCTCGGGGCACTACTATCACACGGCGACGCTGATGCCGAACGGGAAAGTCCTGGTTGCCGGCGGTTTCGATGCCGGCGCTACCGCCGCCTGCGCGGTTTACGATCCGGCCGCGGGAACTTTCTCGCCGACCCAATCGCTCTCCTCGGCCCGCTATCAGCACACGGCGACCCTCCTGCCCGATGGAAGGGTGCTGGTGGCCGGCGGCCTGCAGGGTTCCACCGCGCTGGCCTCGACCGAGATCTATGATCCATCGGCCGGCACGTGGTCGCCGGGCGCGCCCATGGCGATCAATCGCGAATATCACACCGCGACGCTTCTGAAAAACGGGAAAGTCCTGGTCGCCGGCGGTACGGCGAACGAATCTTCGCCCCGGGCGTCGGCGGAAGTCTATGATCCCGCGGCCGATGCCTGGACCACCGTCGGCTCCATGGCCTCCCCTCGCAGCTACCACACCGCGACTTTGCTCTCAAACGGCCTGGTTCTGGTCGCGGGAGGAATTGGCAGCGGCTTCCTCTCTTCGGCCGAGCTGTATGACCCGGCCGTCGGCGCATGGTCCGCGGCGCCGAGCATGGCCACGGCACGCCTGACCCATGCCGCTGCCCTGCTCGCGGACGGGAGGGTGCTCATCACCGGCGGTCAAAACGCGAATGGGAAAGTCCGAGCCGCCGAAGTTTACAGTCCCGTCAGCAATGTTGAAATCACGGCCACGGGCGTTAACGTCCCGGACTCGACCCGTTTGACCGGCACGTTCGATCTGACGAATCGCCCTCTCGGCTCCTGGAATGTCGTGGTAACGGATGTGGACGGCTCATCGGCGGCCCTCAACGGCGGCTTCACCGTCCTCGCCGTCTCGCCGCCCGCGGCGGTCGGCAACCTCGCCTTGTCGGTCGTCAACCTTTCCTCGGTCACGTTGCGTTGGACCGCTCCGAGCGCGGCCGGCGGCATCGCGGTCACGAGTTATGACCTGCGCGTGGCCACTTTCGTCATCACGGCGGCGAATTTCGCCTCGGCCACGCCGGTCGCCGCCCCCGCGCCCGCGAGCCCAGGGGTCGTGCAGACGGCCGCCGTCGCGAACGCCGCGGGCACGAGTTTCTTCGCCGCGCTCATCAGCCGGGACGCCGCCAACACCCCGTCGTCCTTGAGCAACGTGCCCGGCTTGCAGCGCAGCGCGGTCACGATCAACGGCGGCCCGGAGCTCTCCGCCTGGGCGGGAATTCCCTTGTCCCTGTCCATGGTCTCGACCGTCGCGGCTCCGGGGAGCGTCGCCGTAGCGACCGCCGCGGCGCAGGGATTGGTGCGAGTCAGCTCTCTCTATGAGCTTGGCCCGCAGGGAGCGTTCTTCAGCCCCAGCGGCACCTTGGTCTTCCGCTATTCGACGGCGGCTTTGACCGCCTTGGGCTTGACCTCCGCGGACGTTCGCGTTTACCAGTACGTCGGCGGGTCCATGACCATGCTTCCCGCGCAGACACTCAACGCGTCGGCGCAGACTTTCACCGTCTCGATCTCCTCTCCGCCCGCCCTGGTCGGCTTGTTCGGCTTCGTTCCCGCTCCGGCGGTCGCGTCCATCGCTCCCAACTCCGGGACCAACACTGGGAGCATCGGCGTGACGCTTTCCGGGACAGGCCTGCGCGCAAGCAACACGCTCAAGCTCAGCCGCGCCTCGGCGGCGGCGAATACCTGGACCGCCGAAGGCTCCCTGCTGACCGCGCGCTCGCGCTTCCCCGCCGTCTTGCTGCCGAACGGGAAGGTTTTGGTGGAGGGCGGGGAGGGGAACATATCAAGCCCTGATATCTCCGCGGCCGAGCTCTTCAATCCCTCTTCGGAAACTTGGTCCATGACGATGGCGATGCCCGGTTCGCGGCGCTATCACACGGCGACGGTGCTGCCCAACGGCAAGGTTCTGGTCGCCGGCGGCGTGGGAGGGGAGACCACGGCTCTGCTTTACGACCCGGCGGCGGGCACGTGGACCTCGGCGGGCATTATGGTTTCGTCCCATTATTATCACACGGCTACTCTGCTTCCGAGCGGCCAGGTGCTGATCGCCGGTGGTCACGTCGTCGGCGGCGGCACCGCCGCCTGCGAGATCTATGATCCGGTCGCGGGAACCTTCGTGGCGGCGCAGCAATTAACCGGGGCGCGCTATCAGCACACGGCGACGTTGCTGCCCGATGGGCGCGTCGTGGTCGCGGGCGGGTTCCACGACAATACGTCCGATGCCCTGTCATCGGTGGAGATATACGATCCCTCCGCCGGCACTTGGTCGCCGGGCGCGTCCATGTCTTCGGCGCGCGGCTTCCACACCGCGACTTTGCTTGACGATGGAACGATCCTTGCCGCCGGCGGCATGAACGGCGCGTCCCTGTTCGCCTCGGCGGAGGTCTACGACCCGTCCGCCGACGCGTGGGCGGGCGTGGGAGCCATGTCCGCCGCGCGCGCGCTCCACACGGCGACGCGGCTGCCGGACGGACGGGTGTTGGCCGCCGGCGGCAACGCCGGAGGCGTGCTGGATTCCGCCGAATTCTTCGATCCGGGAACGGGCGCCTGGTCCGCGGCTTCGAGCTTGCTCGTGGCCCGAACGGCGCATGCCGCGGTCCCGCTGCCCGACGGGCGCGTTCTCTTGGCCGGAGGGCAAAATGTGAATTCACCGCTGAATTCCGCGGAGATATACACTCCGATACCTCCCGCCGATATCATCGCGACGGGGATCGCGTCCCCCAGCGCGTCGCTGCTGACCGGCGTCTTCGATTTGGCCGGGCAACCGACCGGGACGTGGGACGTCGTGGTCGACGACGTATTCGGGCGTTCCTCGATTCTTCGCGACGGTTTCACCGTAGCCGCGCCGGCGCGGCCGGCGGCCGTGGCGGATCTTTCCATCGCCATCGAGAGCGCGTTGTCCCTCACGCTTAGTTGGACCGCGCCCGCTTCCGCTGCTCCCCTCGCGAGCTACGATCTGCGCCGGGCCACCTTCCCGATCACAGCGGCGAACTTCGCCTCGGCTTCCCCGCTGACGGCGCCTTCACCCGCCGCGCCGGGCGTCGTCCAGAGCTTCGTTGTCGCGGACGCGGCGGAGAGTTCCTTTTTCGCCGCGCTCAAGAGCGTGGACTCGCTCGGAGGCGTTTCGGCCTTGAGCAACGTCGTCTCGCGGGTCCGCAGCGCGGCCGTTGTTGGGGGCCAGCCGGAGTTCACCTTCTCCGCCAACGTTCCCATCAGCTTCGTCCCGGTGTCGACCGCCACGGCTCCGGGCACCATCGTGCTGGCGACATCGAGCGCGCAGGGGCTCACCCTCGTCAGTTCGATCTATGATCTCGGTCCGGAAGGGGCGGTGTTCAATCCCTACGCGCAGATGACGTTCGTTTACTCCCCGGACGCACTGGCTTCCCTGGGTCTCTTGCCCGGCGATATCAAGATATACCAGTACGTCCCCGGCGCCGGGATGGTGGAAGTTTCCTCTCAGACCATCGACACCGCCGCGAACACGATCACCGGCTACGTGCCGTCCCTGTCCTCGATCTTCGCCGTATTCGGCGTAGTGAAAGACCGCGCCGCGCCGATTACATCGTTGACTTACGGCGCAAATGGGACTTTCACGGACGGCGCCGGAAATCTTTACACGTCTCCATCCGCCGGCTTCGGCTTCAGCGCCTACGACCCGGTCGTGGCGGCGACCGCGTCCGGAGTCGCCTATACGAACTACCGCGTGGACGGCCCCTCGACCGCGCCTTTCTCGCGCTTCGCGTCGACATTCTCCCTGAGCGCCGAGGGCCTGCATGAGCTGGCTTTCTTCAGCGCGGACAACGCCGGGAACGTCGAGGTCGTCCGTTCGAGCGCCGTGTCGGTCGATACGACCGCGCCGGTCACGACGCCGCAGGTTCTCGGCTCGAGCGTGGCGGGCGTCTCGGGCGGCCTTGCGGTCTCCTCGGCGGCGGCGATCTCCCTATCGGCCGTCGATCCCGTCTCGAACGGCGTCGCGTCGGGACTGGGCGGCGTCTTCTACGTCGTCGACGCGGACCCGGCGCTTCCCGCTTGCGCGGGCGCAACGCCCGACGCGGGAGCTCCCAACGGCACTTGCGCCAATCCAAGCTACGCGGGGTCCTTTAGTTTGCCGGCGGGCGAGCACGTCGTCTACTACTTCGCCAAAGACAACGTCGCCAACGCTGAGACGCGGGGAAGCTTGCCGGTTCTCGTCGATGCCGCGGCGCCTGAGTCCGTCCTGCTCGTAGACGGCGTACCTATGACGGCCTCCGGCGCCGTCCTGGTCTCGACGAATACTCTGGGGTTGTCCGCCTCCGACTCAGGGGCCGGCGTTTCTCACATCCTCTACGCCCTGGACGGGACCGTTGAGCAGGTCTATGCCTCGACGTTCACTTTGCCGGCCGGCAGCCATGTCATCTCCTTCCGCGGCGTGGATCGCGTCGGCAACGTCGAGACCGCGCGGTCGGTCACGCTCGATGTCCTGCTTTACGACGCGGCGCCCCCGACGGCGTCTTTCTCCATCATCGACGGGAGCACGATCACGACTGACGTGCCCTTGATCGTCGCGGCCTACGGCGACTCGGGACGCGGCGTCGACGTCTCCTCGGTGCGCCTGGCGCTCGACGGCGTGGACGTGACCACGCGGGCCGCCGTCTCCGCGTCCTCGGCGGCCTTCTCCGCGGCTCTGGCGCAGGGCGCGCACGTCGTCTCGATTTCGCTCGCGGACCTTGCCGGCAACGAGGCGTCCGCCGCGGCGCGCTTCTTCGTGGACTCCCTACCGCCGGAGACGATCCTCCAAGTGAACGGCCTCGACTCTGCGACGACGGCCTTGGTGGTCGTCTCGACCGATGCGTTCGGCTTCGTTTCGGCCGACGCCGGGACCGGGGTCGCGCGGACGGAGTATGCGCTGGACGGGGGCGTTCCGACCGTCTACACCTCGACGTTCAGCCTGGCCGCCGGGGCGCACTCCCTCGTGTTCTTCAGCGTCGACGACGCGGGGAATGCCGAGGCGCCCAAGAACGTCGCCCTCGACGTCCTGCTCTATGACGTGACGCCTCCGGCCGTCGTCTTGACGCCGGCCGTCGGCAGCACCGTCGCGACGACGGCGCCCCAGATCGCGGCCGTCTATTCCGACGCCGGTCGCGGCGTGGACGCCGCCTCCATCCGTCTCAGTCTCGACGGCGTCGACGTGACCGCGCAGGCTGTCGTGACCGCCTCCTCGGCAGTCTTCACCTCGAGCGCTCCCCTCTCCGAAGGCGCCCACGTCGTCGCGGTCCAGGTCGCCGACTTGGCGGGCAATCAGGCCTCGGCGGCCTCGACCTTCACGCTGGACTCGATCGCCCCGGTCACGACGCTCCTGGTTAATGGCCAAGCCGCCGGCAACGGCGGCTTGATCCTGGCCTCCACGGACTCGGTGGCCTTCGCCGCGATCGACGCGGGTACTGGGGTTCTTGAGACATTGTATTCCCTCGATGGCACCGCCGAGGCGGTATTCGTCTCGACCCTGTCGCTTTCTCCCGGCGGGCATTCGCTTGCCTTCCGCAGCCGCGACGGGGCCGGAAACCTGGAGACGGCGCAGGTCGTCTCGATCACCGTCACGAGCCCGGTCACCGACACTACGCCGCCGCTCGTTCGATTGGATTTCCCTGGCGCCGCGGCTTCCGGGATCGAGCAGGCGTTGGGGGGCGTCGTCGACGTGCGCGGGGCGGTCACGGACGCGAGCGCCGTGAGCTGGACGCTCGAGGCAGCGCCCGGCGCGGCGGCGGCCGGCGGCTTCACGGCGATCGCCTCCGGCGCGGGCAATCTCTCGGGCCTCATCGCCGCCTGGAACACGGCCGCCTTGTCCGGCTATCAGACCATGCGCTTCCGCGCGGTCGACGCCTTCGGCAACGCCGCGCAGGCGACGGCGACCGTCTTCGTGGGCGCGCCGGTCATGACCTTCGCGATCGGGCGCAAGAACTCGGACGCGATCGTCTCGGACCTGAAAGGCCCGACCGGCATCGCGGTCCGCTCGGACGGGTCGATCTGGGTCGCGAGTACGGAGAACGACCAGATTCTCCTGATCAGCCCCGCGGGCGTCCTGCTCGGCGCGGCTGGCCGCGCTCCGGGACACAGCGGGGATGACAAAGAAGACAAGAAGGGGAAGAAGGACAAGGACCGCGACGACGAGGAGCGGGGTCAGGGCGACCGGCTCTTCAAGACCCCGCAGGGCCTGGCGCTCGACGCGGCCGGCAGCCTGTACGTCGCCGACCGGGACTTGAACCGCGTGGTCAAGCTCTCGCCCGACGGGCAGACGCTGCTGCTCCAGTTCGGCCGGTCCGGCTCGGGCCTCGGGGAGCTGCGCCGTCCCTTCGACGTGGCTGTGGACGCCAACGGCGACGTCTACGCCGCCGACTCGGGCAACCGCCGGGTCGCGGTGTTCGACGCCTCCGGCGCCTTCCTGCGTGAATTCGGAGCGGCAGTGTTCCTGTCCACTTCGGAGATCCGCGGCCTCGCGCTTACGTCCGAGGGACTGTGGGTCACGGACAAGGAGCTCGAAGTCATTCATCTCTTCAGCCGCTCGGGGGGCTTGATCAAGACCATCAGCGGCGCGGACTCGGCGGTAGGCGAGCTCTCGCGCATGCGCGGCCTGGCTTCGGACCGCCTCGGAGCGCTGTACGTCGTCGAGCCCAACCGGGACCGGGTGCAGAAGTTCGATCCGCGGGGCAAGGGCTTGCTCGCCTTCGGCACGAAGGCCGGGCTGAGCCTTGCCGACAAGAAGGCGAAGCGCTGGCTGACACAGCCCATCGACGCGGCCGTAGCGCCCGACGGCTCCATCTGGGTCACCGACACCGGCCGCGATCGCATCGTGCGTTACGCGCTGCCGCCCGCGGACGGCGGCCTGGCCTCCCTCTCCAGCGGAGGCGGTGAATTCGCCTCCGAGTCGGAGGAGCCGGCGCGCCGCGTCGTCGACCACAAGGACGGCGCCGCGGTCTCGCGCGACGACGGCTCGGGTGTGCGCGTGCCCAAGGGCGCGCTCGCCGCCGACCTCGAAATCACGGTCGAGAAGGGCGACGAGAACGTCGACAAGGAGCCCAAGGAGGCCAAGCGCCGGGAACTGAAGATAACGGCCGTCTCGGACGAGATTCAGTACGGCCCCGAGGGAACGACCTTCAGCGCGCCGGTGACCTTAACAATACCCTACGACGCCAACCTTATGGCCTCCCGGGGTCTGCGGGAGGACGACCTCAAGGTCTACTATTGGAACCCGACCCTCCAGGAATGGCAGGCAATGCCCTCCACGGTGGACAAGAAGGCCAAGACCGTCAACGCCGAGACGACCCACTTCTCGGCCTACCAGGTGGGCGCCTTGGGCGGCATCGGGGTGGCCGCCGTCGACGACTTCGGCCTGCGCGACGGCTACGCCTTCCCGAATCCCTCCCGAAACGGCTCGGCGGTGACCTTCCGCATGCAGCCGGGCTCGGCGGACTCGATCGAGGTGCGCGTCTACGACGTGGCGGGCCGGAAGGTTCACTCCTCCTCGGACTTCCGGTTCCTGGGCGCCGTCGATGACGGCAACGGCAAGGGCGCCCAGAACACGTACGACCACGTCTGGAACGTGTCCGGGGTCGGCTCGGGCGTCTACAGGTTCGTTATCACGGCCAAGAAGTCGGGACAGCCGGACGTCCGCAAGACCGGCGGGGTGGGGGTGATCAAGTGAGAGCCCTCCTGGCGGTCCTGCTGCTGGCGAGTTCGGTGTTCGGCGCCGAGACGGCGTCGTTCCTGGACATCGGCGTGGGCGCGCGAGCGCTCGGCATGGGAGGGGCTTACACGGCGCTGGCCGACGACGCGAACTCGCTGTACTGGAACCCCGCCGGTTTGTCCAAGCTTGAGAAGCGCGAGTTCACGGCCAGCCACGCCGAGCTCTTCGAGAGTACGCGGCTCGACTTCCTGGCTTACGCCCATCCGACCAGCCAGGGGACTTTCGCGGCGGGCCTGACCTACCTGAGCCAGGGCAAGCTCGAAGGCCGCGACAGCCTGGGACGCCGGACGGCGGGCTACGACGCCTCGGACGCGGCGTTAAGCCTCGGCTACGCGCGCAAGCTGGATATCGCCGAGTTGGGCGCGACCGTCAAGTACCTGCAAAGCCACATCGCCGGGACGCAGGCGCAGAGCGTCGCCGCCGATATCGGCGCCAAGCGGGCCTTCGACCGGGTGAGCGTCGGCGCGGCGCTGAGAAACCTCGGCCCCGGCCTCAAGTACCAGGATCAGCGCAATGACCTGCCGCTGCGGCTCACGGTCGGCGCGGCCTACCGGTTTAATGGCGGCCATGCGGCGGCGGCCGAGGCGGTGAACGGGCCACGGGGGGCGGGGACGGACGCCTCCTTCGGCGGCGAGTACCAGGCGGTCAAGAACGTGTTCCTGCGCGCCGGGTACACGACGCGCACGGCCATCACCGGCGGTTCGGGCTTCGACGTCGCCAGGGGCCTGACTTTGGGACTGGGCTTCCGGAACGAGAAGTGGAGCCTCGACTACGCCGTCCTGCCCTCGGGCGAGCTCGGGCGCTCGCACCGGTTCAGCCTCGGCGCGCGCTTCTAAGCGCGCCCGCAAACTCCGGCGAACGCCTTCGGCCCGATCAACCTCAATGTTATAAACTCACAACGTGAAGCGCTCCAAGAAGCAAAGACTCACGGAGATAACCGCGACCGTCCCCGATTTTCCTCTATGGGGAATTGTCGTCGTCTTTGCCTGGACAGGGTTTGTCGCGGTCTGGTTTTTCAAGCAGGCCAAGATTCCCGTTGGGCCTATCCTCGATCAGTGGCTGAACTCACCGTGGGCTGTGCTTCCGACTTTGGATGCTTCTCTGCGCCACGCGAAATATTTTGCGGCGCTGGCGGGCGTGACGATCGCGCTCCTGGGAATCGGCCGCCGTCTCCTGCATCTGGCCGGCGTCAGGCTCCACAACGCTTGGGAAGCGCTCGCGTTGAGCTTCGGGCTGGGCTACGGCGCGGCCGGCACGGTCTTGCTCCTTCTGGGATTGGCCGGCCTCTGGTCGCGCGGCGTGCTGCTGGGCCTGCTGGCGGCAGCGCTCATCCTGGCCGCGCTCGACGGCTGGAGCCTCTATCGACGCGCCGCGCCCGCTTCCGCTGGCGCTGAAGCCGAACGATTCGACATTCCCAGCCTGTACGCGATCATCGGTGTGATCTTCGTCTGGCTCTGCACGGCGCGCTACGCGCTGATTCCCGAGACCTTTTACGACGCCCTCCAATATCACCTCGGCCTTCCCTCCATGTTCATCCAGCAAGGGAAGATATTCCCGACCCCTGAGATCTCCTATTCGGGAATTCCGGGGCTTCCGCAGATGCTGTACGGATGGGCGCTGGCCTTGGATTCCTGGGGCATCACGGCCTACCTGCTCCATCACAGCATGGCCCTATGGGTAGGGATCGGGATGATCGGCTATTCGCGCCGGGTCGGGCGCGCTGCGGCCGGCCCCCTGGCGGCTGCGGCATTTTTCATCGTGCCGGTCGTTTTGACGGAAAGTTTCAGCGTCTCGGTCGGCATGGAGTGGGCGCTGCTCGAACTGTGCTGGTTCGCTTCGCTGGTCTACGCGCTCGCCGAGCCCCCGGGAGGCGCGGGCAGGAGGGCTTGGATGATCGTCTCCGGCGCTTTCCTGGGCTTTGCCATGGCGACGAAATATCAAGCTTGGCTGCTTCCCGTCGCGATGGTCCCGCTGCTCTTCCTGCGCTTTTCTCCGCCGCCGTCCGACGCCCCATCCGAGCCCGGCCGCCTGCACGGCGCGAGCGTCAAGGAACTCCTTTGGGTCCTGGGAGTCGCCGCCGCCGTCCTAGCCCCGTGGGGCCTGAAGAACGTCTGGTTCTACAAGAACCCGCTCTATCCCTTCTTCCACGATTTCATCGTCGGCAAGGCGGACTTCATCCCGAACTGGCGCGGCATGGCCGCGGGCGGCATGAGCAAGAACTACTCGCTGCTCAGTCTTTCGGGCTGGATGAGCTACGCCGCGTTCCCCGCGCGCTTCCTCTTCTTGAAGGACATGTTCCAATCCACGGGACTATTCGTCGCCTGCCTGACGCCGCTCGTGTTCTTGGCGAAGCTCCGGGACACCGAGCGCGTGCTGGCGTGGGCCGCGCTCCTTTCGTGGTTGTCCCTCAGCCTGCTGACCGAGATCACGCGCTACTTCATCCCGCATCTCGCCCTGGCGACGCTGCTCGTCTCCTGCGTCATCGCGCAGATGCGGCCGCCCGCCTTCAGGACCGCCCTCCTGGGGGTCGCAGGCGCCTGCTGCGCGGTCTACGGCCTGCTGTGGGTAGGCCTCGCCGTGGATCAGGCCAAACTCGGCGTCTACATGGGGAAGAAGGGCTTCGGCGAGTATCTCACCCACTACGTCGTCTCCTACGTCAGCCCGCCCTACTCCGGGATCGAGTACATCAACGAGCACACGCCGAAGGACAGCGGCGTCATCCTTTACGGCGACCCGCGGGGGTTTTATCTGCGCCGTCGATACAGAACCGCGTCAGACGATAACCCATCCCTGCTCGAGCTTTGGGCCGGCCGCAGCGCAACTCCGGAGGAATTGAGGAGCCAGTTGAAGGCTGAGAGGCTTGACTACGTCCTGATCAACCTCAGCGAGATGGAACGAAGACGCTTATGGACGAACGTGCCGCCCGCCACATTATTGAAGTTGGCAGCCTTCTGGAAGCGGTACGCCGTACGGGAATTCGAAGTCAAGGTTTATCCTGAACGCTGGGTCGCCGTTTACCGCATCTTGGACGAGAAGGAGGCATCTCGTCCTCACGCCGCGGACCCGTTGTTTGACGGGCTGCTGAGCCGCTTTTCGATACCTCAGCCTAAGCTACGAGGAAACTAAGGAACGCGTCATCGTTCTTCACTTCGCTACGTCCAGGGCTAACGTCGGAGCAGGGTGCGCAGGCGCGCCAGGAAGATGTCGACCTCGAACGGCTTGGTGAGATAGTCGTCGGCGCCGCTCGCCAGGGCCAGCACTTGATCCTCCGTCCTCGTTCTACCGCTGACGACCATCACGCGGATGTCCCTGGTTTCGGGATTGACGCGCATGCCCTTTAGAAGGTCGATCCCGTTGATGCCGGGAAGATCCCAGGCCAAAGCCACTGCCTCGATGTTCCCGTACCGCAGGTGCACCAGGGCGGCTGCCGCGCTCCTTTCGAAATGGCAGACGAACTCGTCCTTGTGCCTGCGGAACAGCGCCTTGTAGAACACATGCATTATGTCGTCGTCTTCGACGATCAGGATGCGGTGAGGACGCGCGCCGACTTGCCGTGAAGATCTGGTCGCCATTGAACTCCTCGCTGGCCGCCGATGCCTTAACGTCAGCGGCGTCCTGCTTTGGCGATCAATTTTTATGCTGCTGGATTCTCGACCGCCAGTCTTGACTGCCGGCCGAAATCGGATTATCCTCGCCTAACGCCGCACATTCAGACACATGGAATCGGAAGCGACCATTCTCAGGCGTTCTTTAACTGATGCCGAGGCCGCGCGCGTGGCGGAAAAATCTCTGGATCACCTGCCTCTTCAGCGCCTCTTACTGAAGGCGCTCGCCGCGAAGGGATTGCGGACCGTCAATGACTTGGCAGTCGCTCCGTTAGAGAGTCTCGCGCTTGGTCCCTTTCAAATCCGTCGCGCCAGGCAGGCGCTGCTTCTGGCCATTGCAGGAGACTTCGCCCCCGGAATCCTGGGGGATGCAGACCCCGCTCAATTGCCCGATCGCATCTGCGAGTTGTTGGGGCGGCTAGAGTTTCGTTGCCGCGCCGTCCTCGAAAAAGCTTACGGCCTTTGGGACGGGCATCCTATGGATCGTGCTGGAATCTCAAGGGCTTTGAATCTCGCCAATCGTACTGTCCAAAGTGACATTGAGCGGGGAACAGCTGATTTAAGACGGCTGCTTAAGCCTGAATCCGAGGAGTTCAAGCACGCGCTCCGTTCGATTTACCTCAAGCTTCTCGCCGCGCGCCAGGGCATGGCCGGAATCCATGAGTGGAAGGACACCGCCTCCGTTCTTTGCCGCGGAAAGGAGTCGGCGGGCTTGGCCTTCGCTTTTCTCTGCCGGGTCTCTGAATCCAAACCCGAATTCCTGGTCACTATCGGTCTGGATGATGTGTGCTACGAGAGCGCCTCGATCAAATATCGCCACGATCAGATTATGGACCTCACCAAGACCGCGCTCCTGAACCTAGGTCGGCCGATGGCTCTCGACGAACTCGGAGCCTGGCTCCGAAAAAAGATGCTCATCGAAACGACGCCAGGATTCCTCCGCCGGTGCTTTGAGCTCTCACGTGAGCTTGGCATCGAGGAAAACGGCGCGGTCGGACTGCGGAGTTGGTCTTACTTCAACGCCCACAGCCTTCACTCTATGGCGCATGCGGCGCTGGCCGCGATCGGCAAGCCCGCGCACCACGAGAAGATCGCCGCGAAAATAGATGAGCTCTATCCTCACCGTGCGCCCGTAAACCCGGTCAGCGTCCACACGATGCTCGCCATCCATAAGGAGGAGTTCGTGCGGGCTCGTCATGGCGGAATCTTCGGCCTGCCGGAATGGGAAGAGCGGGCCGTGAAGAGCCTTAAGGACTTCCTGGTCGAGTTCCTGCGCGAGAAGGACGGCCCAGCGACGCTCCAGGAAATGTACGCGGCGGCGAAGGCGAAGGGCTACAAGCCGCCGTCCGTCAGCGCGATCCTCACCGCGAATCGGGGGCTATTCAGGCGCGCGAAATGGGGGGAGTGGGAACTGGCGCCATAATGGGCTAGGGGTCGCCGGGTCGGCGGAGAAGGCACCTCAAGCGATCGAGAAAGGCCGTGACCTCGAAAGGCTTGGAGAAGTAGTCGCTGGCCCCGTTCTTGAGGGCGATGTCCATATAGCCGGGACCGGTGCGCCCGCTTACCATCACGACGGGCAGAGATTTGGTGGATGGATGGGAACGCAGAGCCTTCAATAAGTAGATCCCATTGACGCTCGGTAGATCCCAGTCCGTGATGATCGCGTCAACGCTGGCCCCTCGCAGGTAATCCAGCGCGCCCTCAGCGCTCCCCTCTAAGTGATAGTCCAGGTCGTGCGCGTGGCTTTTGAAGAGGCGCTCATAGAAAACTCGCATCAGGGCGTCGTCTTCAACTATCAGGATGCGGCGGCGTATCTCGCCCTCCTGGGAGGGGGAGTCGTTCGGCATGGATGGCCTCTCTTGTCGCCGCGGAATCGCAGCGTTGCCATCCAGTGATCAATTTTCATGCTGTTAGGTAGGACTTTTGGCCCCCAACCTATGGAGGACCAATGCCCCTGTAAGGCGTGCGGTTCCCAGCCTACACTAGGATTAGACGCAAATGGACCTGTGTAGCCTGGGGAATCGGCCCCGGGGTATCCACGATCCCGCCGAAACGGGATGCGACCACGGGAAACGACTACTATCGTTTCCCGTTTTTTATCGCCTGGCGCCGTGCCGGGTGTAAAGAACGGGGAGCAGGTGGGAGGTTCCTATGGATCGTCGTGGTATGTCGGAGACGGTTAGTTCCGAATCGTTCCCGTCCGGCCACCCCGCAACAGGGCATTCAAGGTCCGCTGAGGGGGCCGAGGCGCGCCAGTTCAATCAGGTACTCCAGCGCGCAGGGGTTCCGAGCGTGACCGGGGTTGGCAGCGGCCAATGGGGCTATCTGTTGGCGCTGGTCTGCTCAGAGTACGCCTACTGCACGATGTACGGCGTCAACATCGTTGATGGGAACATCGTCTCGTGCGAGAACATCCAACGCAGCCTGACATTTGGCCCCGTGGCGGAAGGCACTCCGGCCGCTCCTGTGTTCGACGAATACTGGGATGCGCTGCGGATATTGAGCGGTCGTGTTCGCAACGGCCGCTTGGCTGAGCTGCGGTTCAATCGCGGCCGGCCGATAAGCGCGAAAACGAGCGAAGGCGGGCGACGGTTTAAGCGGTTGGTGCGGGCAGGGCCGTAAAGCCGCCGTCAGACGGCCAAGATATCCCAGGAGCCCGACGGATTCTTAATCACCGCGGTCATGCGGCCTCCGTGGGACGAAATCTCGTCGGGCTTCGCCCGCGCGCAGAATCTCCTGAAGTTGGAGGTTTTGATGAGGACGCCGCGAAACCTTGTTCTGGCTGCAGGCTCCAAGATCAATTGTGTCCCGCAAGGCAGCCGAAGAGATCCATCAATCCTTCTCCCGAGGATTCTCTCGAAATAGCGGCGGCCAGATGCCGTCGCTTCGAAGACGAGTCCGATGATGCCGAGGGCGCCGTTATCGTGCCATAGTCGTGATTTAACCTGACGCTTCTTTCCGCCCGTCCGCTCGTATTCGGTCAGCCACACTTCCACGGCCGCGATTTTGCGGCGAAAGTGAACGAAGTTCCAGCCGGGCGCGTGAACTCCCTGTCCCGTTTTCTTCCAATTGTAGTTGCGGTGCTCGAAAGTCGGTTTCAGGACGCGGTCACGCTTAATCGCCTTGAATCGATCTTCAAGCCTGTCGGCACATCTGAAAGAGAGACCCGGTTTGACGCCTTGACGGACTGGTTTGGAGATGAATTCCAGGTAATGGCGCGTTTTTAGCTGAGGAGACGAGAATAGAATGAAACGGCAGACATGCCGGCCCGGATGCTCGACGACCGAAGAGTCAAGGGTGAAACCTGCTCTGGCGAGTCGCTTGAGAAACTTATGATCGCGGTCGGTCGTGTAGCAGTGATCGAATAGGAGAGCGGCAGATCGTGAGGTGCGCTTCTTCATCGGTCTCACCACTCCATGCGCGGCAGGTTGTTTATGGGAAGATCGCCAAGATAGAATACATGAGGTGTTCTTGCCCATAGGAGCGGCTTTTCTCCGGTTGCTTTCATGCGCAGGAAGTAAGCGGACTGCTCCGCCGGAACATGCTCAAGTTCCTCGTATGACTCCGGTTCAAACGCTGAAAAGTCCGAGGCCAGGAAATCATATACCCCGTGCGTGTCCCTGGAATGCTTGAAATGCACCGTGTGCCGGGGATTAAGCAATTCCGGCGAGATCACGAAGAAACGTCGCGGGCTGACCTGGAAGCCCGAGGCAAGCAGCGCCGCCTTGGTAATCGACGGATGGAGCGGGGCCAAGTGCAGTACGTCGTTCCACAGGCAATCCAGTATCGGCAGCCTAACTTGCATCAGGCGCTCGCGGCCTGTGTATTTCCGGGCATGCTCCGAGGCGACCCTGGGATGGAGTTCTGCGAGGCGATTCAGGGGGTATAGCGTATCCCCGACTAGATCATCGGGAACGATGTGATAGAGCGCAGGGGCCCGGTTCATATGAAAGCGCGGGATAGGTTCATGCGTTCCAGGGCGGTTCCTTGCCGACCACTGCCCGTAGGTGCTTAAGGTTCGCGAATCTCTCAGGCGGATGCCCCGACGCGAGGTATATTTCGCTGAACCCGAGAGAGTGAACCCACAGCGACTCCGCGGCCCCGTCCGTCCCCGTGGACAGATTCACATCCATGTATATCGGCGTCCGCCGGTCGATCTCTCCATATTCGCGCATAAACTCCGCTGGGGAAGAAAAGGTGCGCAACTCCTTCCCAGATTCGGCAGCCGCATTCTCCCAGGTCATTCGGGTCAGCGGGTCGTCGTCAATCAACACGGCGTCAAGCAGCCTAGTCGCGGAGGCGTTGGTCGGAGCGGAAGCAGACACTCGGATGGGGACCAGCGGGGCCAACTCTTTTGGGAGCATGCGGATGCCAAGCATTCGGCATTCTTCCAGGACTTTAGCGTCTTCATGCCGTCCCGTAACAAGAATCGCGTGCCGTTCAAGACTGAGTTCCGAAGCAAGGCTTAGACCAGTGTCCGTGAAGCCTGCCAGGTCGTGGTCCAGGAGATAGAGCGCGCGCGAAGCGTCAAGGGGGTTCGCCTTGACCCACCCCCGAAGGTCCTGCGGCGTGAAAAAGCCGCGTACTTCGACGGTTTGTCCATCAGCACCCAGGGAGTTCAGACGATCGCGCCAGACCTGATGGATGCCCTCGTCGTCATCTAGAATCACGACGAGGCCGCTTCGAGCCGTCGCGACCTCAGGAACGAACCAAACAGGCGCGGAGGCCGCGGGAAGAGCCAAAGTCACGGTCGTCCCCTCGCCGACCTCCGAGGCGATGTCCAAGCGTCCACCCCAGGCCTTGGCGCTGGCCCGGGCATGATGGAGCCCCAGCCCGGAGCCGCCGGCCTTGCCGAAGGTGGCGCCGCGCTGTCCGAGCTTCGCGAGCACGTCCGGCGGCATGCCCTTGCCGTCGTCATTCACGGCGACGAGAATTTGGCTGTCACACTTGGAGACGGTTACGCGCACCTTTCCCGCGTTTCCGTCCAGAGCTTCCAAGGCGTTGTTGATAAGATTCGAGAGCGCCCGCTTGAACTCCACTGGATCGACCAGGACGAAGAGCCCGTAGGAGCCGGCCGCATCGGGAGAAATGACCTCGATGCCTGAGTCGGGTCCTAGCGCCAGGCGTTTCTCGGAGATGATGGGTTCGATCAAGCTGGACAGCAGCTGTGGGGAGGAATCCGCCCTTTTTACTGTAGAGCCGCTTTCCCCTATGTCGGCTCTCCGTCGATCGAGAAGGCCGTTAGCGATATCGCGGATGCGGGAAAGGGCGCTTCGGATCTGAAGACGCTTCTTCTCAGGCATCGAGTCCATGTCGCCGGCCGTGGCCTCCAGGGCGGTGAGCGGAGACCGGATATCGTGCGCCACCTGCTCGGCCAGTTCGGCGCGGGCGCGGGTGTCGATCAATTGGCGTTCCTGCGCCTGGGCCTGATCGAGCCGAATACGAATGTCGCGCATGTCCGCCATGATGCCGATAAGGTCTCGACCCGAATCGATCTCCACGCCCGAGGCCCGCAGGAATTCGACGAGCGCGGCGGTCGTGCGGCGCTCCAGCCGCCTGACGAATACGAGGGACAGGCCTGAAATCAGGAGATAGACGAGAAGTACGGCCAAGATCGGAGCGCTCGAGAACCGGAACGGGCGGCACATCGTGATGCGGGCCTCGCTCGCCGCGCCGCGACCTCCGAGCGGGTAGACCAGGTCGCTGCAGTGTCCCGGAGAGGGGAGTTTGCCGAATTGGTATGTCTCTTCGGCGATGCTTAGCCGGACATGGAGGTCCGAGAACTCTCGGCCGACGCCTTCGACGAAATCCCGGAACCGGCGGTTCTTGATGTCGTCGAAGCGAGATTTGGTCAAAGTGATGGTTTGGCTGGCGACAAGGCGCTGGTTGTCGGCCTGGGCTTGACGATAAAGGGTATACCAGCTGCTGGCGACCAAGGCGACGAACAACGCGTTGAAAATGAGCCAGACGCGCAGCGGCGAGACGAGAGTCAGGCGAGAGGATGCGGCCATGGATTGCCTCCCTCTTTAAGCGATTCTTTGCCCCAGCTCAGAACGGGCCAATGTGGATTCGTCGCCGCCGCGACGCAGGGGAATCCTTCGATATCGACAAGGATACGGGTCTCGGTATGATCGCAGCCGTCTAGTTTAACTCGTTCGGCCATCGATAGCCGCTCCTTCAAGAAATCGAAGGCGACGAGGTTAGCCGGCTCCATATAGAAGTCTCTATGCGAGGAAGGGCCGCCGCGCTCGGGAAGCGGCGCATAAGAGGCGGGGGAATTGCCAAGGACGACGGCGGATCTGAGAAGCGAACGCAGCACCTTCGATTGGGCCTGCCCCATAGCGACGCCTTGCCGCTGATAGACGCAGTCGAAGAGCACTCCGCCGGTTTTTCGGGTGCTCAGCCCGCAAATCACATCGCCCAATGTTTCCTCTGACAGGCGGAATAACGCGATTTCCCAGCCGAGGACATCGAGGGACGCGAGTAGAACCCGGTTCAAGAGTCCGGTCGATGTGATCGGGACCCAGCCATTGCGCGCGTTCCAGGCCGTCAAATATACGGCGCGCTCGATCAGTTCGGATCGTGCGGCCGCCTCGGCCTCTTGTGGCGTTGCTCCGCAGGCGAAGCCGTTGCTACTGCGAAGCGGGCCGCTGACTCCGTTTGGGTCGTCGCAATGAAGGTCGAACCATAGGCGTTCCCAGGCCTCGGCGAAGGCTTGGGTGAGGGAGTCCGTATAGAGCAGGCTGTCGCCGTAGCCGTAGACTGTTCGGCCCATGCCTACGAGACGGCATTCGACCACGGAGATCGGAAGGAGTTTCGCGGGAACTTTGATGACCGACCAATTCAACTGCTCAGTGCGGCCGGTCAGCGGGGACTTTATCTGCGCGCCGCCCTTGCGGATGAGATTCAGGTCGAGGGACCAGCGGCTACTTCCACTGGACTTCATAGAACCGCAGACGCAAGTCGAAGGGATTTAGACGTGAAAGGTCGACCTGATCGCTTGCCACAAGGATGTCCGCCTCGATGAAAAGGGGCACGGCGTAGGCTTCCTTCAACACGTGACTGTGGAGGGCGCGGATGTTGGTCTCGCGGTCCTCCTTGTCGTCGGAGGCCATGATCCGGTCGAAAAAAGGCTCCACTTTCGGACGGAAGTGGCGGAGGTGCCCATGATCCGGGGAGAACATGAACTGCCAGCTTCCCATCGCTTCGCGCTGATTGCCCGCGAATAATGTCATCTGGAGGTCGGAATCGGGCGCCATCTCGGGCAGCTCCCACGCGTACCCGATGTCCAGCGGGACTCCCGCCTTCTCGAAACCTGCTTTGAGGGCCGCGGCGATCTGAGGGCCGTCGGAGAATGAAGGCCAAAGGTAGATTTTCAAGCGTTTGCCGGCGAGGAGACCCCGCGATGAGCCACTCGGCACCGCGCCGTCATCGAGACGGCCTGAATAGCCTTTCGGGATCAATTGGCGCTCACGGGCGAGATCGGCATATGTGAACCCCTTCAGCGCCTGCTCGGTGATGAAGGCCAATTCCCGACGCGCCTCGACGTCGCGCCAAAGGGATTTCTCCGTATTGAAGTACAGCTGGTAAATCGACGTGGGGTAGCCGCGAAGCACCTGAGGCGCCTTGGCTAAGACCTTCGGATTCGATCCTCGAAAAGAAGGGAGAGGTATCTTCAGCAGGTCGATGTCGACGGTGTCGAAGAAGTTTCCGGTGGTATCCTTTGTGAAGCCCACTAGCTCCACTTGGTCCGGGTAACCGTCTTGAACCCGATAGTGGGGATTCTTCTTCAAGTGAAGACTCTTTCCTGGTTCGTATGATTCGACCGAGAAAGGGCCCGAGGTCACGAGCCAGTCCTTCGTAAGATTGTCGGGATGGAGCAACGCCGAGTCCGCCAGGCTCAGCTCATGGATCAGGCCGTCGTTGGTGGGCGCGGAGAACTCGAGGACGAGATCGCGGTTCTCCACCGTCGCGCTCAGAAGCTTCTTCAGGTAGACGATGTGCCTATGTTTCTCCCGGCTCAACGACACGACATGACTCGCGATCAGCGCGGGGTCGATAGGGGTGCCGTCGCTCCAGGCCAGTCCCGGCCGCAAATGGAATACCCAACGCGTCGGTGAGAGACGCTCCCAAGACTCCGCGATGCCGGGCCCGTAGCCCGACGGCGACTGGCTCGAGTCGCGGACCAAGCCGACGGCAAGATTCTCGAGCAGATAATACTCATAGACCGTATCCGTATTTCGCGGGTCCAGGATCGTCGGGTCTTGCCGGAGAAAAATGAGGGGAAAGCCGACTCGGAGGGTCTTAGAATGGGTCATGCCATGCCATGAGTAAACCAAAATCACGCCCAATACCGCGAATGCGAGAAGCGCGTAACGACGCATCGTTGGGTTCATGGGAGAGACACTGGCAAAGGGGCTGTTGAAAATAGCCGCCCAGCATAGGCCCCATGGCCGTTGCTGGGCGGATCGGCGGAACAAGAATACGACGGTTTAAAGGCCGGAGCCGCCGTTCTTGCAGTTGCTGTCGGAACTCGAAGCGACTTCCACGGAGGCTTTGGTGTAGACCATGGCGGAAATGGACGCCACGAGAGCGCACGCGCCCAGCAGATAGCCGACGATGAGGAACGGGAGCTTTTTGTTCATGTTTGTATCGAACCTCCGTGAAGTTATGAGTCTACCAAAATTCGCCGGTACGGAAAATATGAAAACCAAAGGCCTGGGCACACTGCGTGCCAAGCCTCTGGTTTCATCCGATTGCGGTCGGATCGTGGATACCCCGGGGCCAATCCCCCGGGCTACAGAGTCGCCTTGAAGGCGATATAGAAGCTTAGCCTGGAGTTCCTTGTTGGACGAGGGTCTATTGGCCTATTCGCGGATAGGCCCCCTACCTTCGATGCCCAAGGTCACTTCGAGGCTGTGCCGCCACCTCGCGACCAGAGCGGAGGAGAACCCTCGCGTTGCGCCTGCACGAGCCGCTCGTAGAACCGCCGGAATTTGACCGGCTCAATCTCCGCCGCGCGTTTGAAATCGGCCAGTGCCCTCCCTCTATAGCCCATCGTCTCGTAGGCCATACCGCGGTAGAGCAAAGCCTCCGCCGACCGACGGTCCGCCTTCAAGGCCAGAGTCGTTTCCTTGATCGTCTCCTCCAGCTTGCCCGCCCGCGAGAAGACCGCGCCTCGGACCATTCGGGCCGTCGCATCGCCGGCGTCGCTCGCCAGGGCGCGGTCCGCGTCCTCCAGGGCCTGCTTGTCGTCGCCTTTGCCCAGGGCCCCGCGCGCCCGTTGGCCGTAGAACCGCTTCTGGGCCTCCTGGTAAAGGTTTCCGTATCGTTCTGGGGAGATCCGCGCGGCTTGCTTGAGATCCGCGAGCGCGAGGTCGTAGCTGCCGCGATCTCTCCACAGGAATCGGCCTCGGATGGCAAGGGCGTCCGCGTCGCCGGCGTCGCTCTTCAGGGCGCGGTCGGCCCAGGCAAAGGCTTCCTCCCGGCGGCGCGCCAGCATCATCAAAAGCGCCCTTTGGGACAAGGTCGCAGGCTCGTTGCGGCTTAAGGAGACGGCTTTGAGCGAATCTTCGTCCGCTCCCTCGAGGTTTCCGGACATTCCGCGCGCCATCACTCGCGCGTAATAGAGCGGGGCCGAATTGCCGTTCTTCTTGATGGCTCCGCTCAGGACCTGTTCTGCCCGGATAGGGTCGCCGCGGTCCATCAAGGCATAGCCGTTGACGAGCGCCGTCCCCGCGCTGGAACCGGGCCTAAGCGCGCGACCTACGCCGACACGTTCCTTTCGGAGCTCGATGTTCCACTCGCCTTCCTCCATGGACTGTCCCGGCAGCCATTGCCTGCCAAACAGCTTCCGGCTCTCCGTAAGCGTTCGACCAAAGATAGCTCGCACTTTCTCGTCGTGCAGCCGCAGAGTCTGTTGGTTTCTCAGCTCGCGCAGATCGCGATCGTGGGGAAAACGGTCGAGCGCCTCCATGAAAAGACGCTCGGCGGCGGGGGCGTCTCCGCGGGTCAAAGCGTCGCGAATCGCCAGTTTGGCGGCGACGGCTTGCGGCTTGACGGCCGCAGCGCGTGAAGCGGGCGGGGCGGCCCGTATCGCCGCGGCGGCCGAGGCTACCCCGAGCGCGGCCGCCTGTCCCGTGTTTTGGACCTTGGCCTGCGTCGAATCAGGCTCGGTCGCGCGATCCGATGACCTCAGCGGCGCGGGCTCCGTCGCTTGCGGCGGGTCGTCTTCCTCAAGCATGTCCTGTAGGCGGGGCGTATTCGAAGATAACGATTCCTCCATGACATTGCTCTGACAATATACGGGAGAAGCCGTCAAAATGGAGAGAGAGATCAGGAGATAGGCCGCTCTGAACATCCCTGGCAGTATAACCCCGGCCACGGAAATTCGCAATGAAAAGGGCGTCCAAAGGGCCCTCATTGTGGGCGGGCCCATAGCGCTGTCTCGGTGCCCTTGCGGCCCAGGCGATCAAACCTGGGGGCGAGTACAATGGGTGTAAGGAGTCTCATCGACCATGAACCATTTTATTCTCATCGTTGCTCTGGCATCTCTCCCGTTGACGGCGACGGCCCAGGTCCGGGATGCGGGAACGCTGTTGCGCGGACAGACCGAGGCCCTGGAGCAGGCCGGATTTGCCGGTATGCGGGGCATCCCGATGCCGCAAGCTCCGAGCGCCGTGCCGGCCGCGCCGCAATCGACGCCTGCCGATGAGACCACTCAAGCTATCGCGACCTTGATCGAGGTCGTTCAAAAGTCCGGTGCGGAAATGCAGTCCATCGGCGATGTCTTGAGGAAGCTGGGCGTTGCTTTCGACGGCGAATCCTTCCTCGCCAAAAACATCAAAGCGACGGATGCGGCTTCGACAAATCTATTTTCAGTCACCGCGGCACGGGGAAAAACCGACATCATCCTGGTGACTTTAGTCAGGGTCAACGGCAAGAAACAGCTCCGGTATTACTTGATATCGGCCGACGGGAGACTTCTCGGCGCGGCAGTGACGCGGAAAGAGAACGAAGCATACGTCTCGGAGTCGGTTCCACTGGCGCAAGCCGAGGCCGGCTACCGAGAACAGCTCGATTTCTGGCTGCGCTACTATCGCGCCAACCTGAAGAAGCCGTAAACGCGTCGACTCCCGACTAGCTGAAATTGGAGTCAAGCAAAGGCGCCGCCCTTTCCTGCTGTCGCTTAAAAAGCCCCCAACCCAGACACAGCACGGCGCATAAGACCGCCGCCCCGGAGAACAGGAGCGGCGGGGAAAACCACTTGAGCAATGCTCCGGCTCCCGCCGCCGCCAACGGCGCCGCGAAGAGGGTAACGGAGTTGACCGAGGCGAACACCTGGCCCGCGTTCGCGGACGGAACGAATCGCTGAAGCTGCGTGGCGACGGGGATCTGGAAGAAGGGAATGGCGGTCCCGATGACCAGGATGGCGATCGCGGCCTGGACCGGAGTTTGGCTCACGCTGACGGCGACGAGTCCGAACGCGATGGCTCCCAGGCTGGCGAAGACCGATTGTTCCCAGCTTGCCGACCTCAGAAGTCTTCCCGCGAGGAAGTTGCCGCCCACGGCGCCGGCCACGAAAAGGGCCATGGCGAAACCGAAACCCTGAGGGCCCGTCCCGAGAGAGAGCATGAGCGGGGCGAGAGCCACGTTGATCGGCGCCAACGCGAAGTTCAGGGCTGTGCCGAGGACCAGGAGCACGAGGACGACCGGCATCGTCGCCAATATGCGGAACCCTTCCGCGTAGCCGCTCGCGATCTTCTCCTTGCCGTCTTGCGCCGCTGCAACCGGGAAGGCGATGAAATACGAGAGAGGCGCGGTGACTAGGAGGACCGCGGCGAAGACCGCGCAAGCTTCGCTTGGCCCGAAACGCGCAAGAACGGCGCCGCCGAGCGCCGGTCCTGCCGCCGAAGCGATGAGAAATGAGGCGCCGCATGAGGCGTTTGCCTCGGGCATTTTATCCGGGGTGAACATGGCGGGAATCGTCTTAGCGACGGCCGGCCCAAAGGCGAGGGTGAAGAACGCGTTCAAGAAGGCGAAGAGTACGGCGTACCGCGCGATCGACTGCGAATCCATGAAGACGAGAGCCAGTATGAGGGCGAAGCGTATTACGCAGGTCGCGCTCAGGATGTACCGCGCCGGGTAGCGGTCGAGGCTGCGCCCGGCATAGGGCCCGAACACGGAGGCCCCGGCGGCGGCGATGAAAACGCCGCTCATCGCCACGGCTCCGCGTTGCTCCAAAGTGATCCAGACGAGGAGCATCCTTACGCCCGCGTCCCCAAGGGTGGAGAGGGCGTAGCCCGCGACGAGGCGCCGAAATTCTTGACGGTAGCTCAGGTTCATAAGATAGTTAATTTGGGGAAGAGATCGGGGAGGCCGGCCCGCGAAGGCCAGCCTCCCCGACCATCTTTAATTCAGGCTCCCACGCCGACGCTGACGTGGATGGTGTTGCGGCCCGATTTGTCGATTCCGTTGACGGAGGCGGGGCCGGACGAGAGCTTGGCGAGCAGCTCCTCTTTGTTGAGGCGAATCTTGGTCTTGCTCTCGGGAAGGGACGGGTTCATGGGGTTCTCCTTTGCGACGTGTTTTTTTATTCCTACGCCGTAGCGCAGATCGGCGCCGATTGCGGCTCGGCGGCGGCCGTCCGGACGTGGTACAGACCCGGAGCTTCTTCAGAGAGATCGAGTTCGCCGCTGCCCATGCGGTCGAACGCGGTCGCGATACGGCTCAGGACGGTCTCAGGCAGCGCGTAGTTGCCGAAGCGGATCGAGAGGGCGAGGTAGAAGCCGTTGTCTTCGAGGAGCAGGCCTTCTCGCGCCATGGCCTGGGCGAGCCGGGCGATGTCGGCCTCGTACTCCGCGTTACCGGAGGCTTCCAGGCGCGCGGCGACGCCGCGCACGCTCTGGATCTGGTCGCAGGACTCATAGACCTCGCGCGCCCGGCCCTTCAGCAGCCATTGACGGGGCTCGCCGGCGCCGCGCTGGTCCCAGATGAGCAGCCCATCCTCGGTTTCCAGGGACAGCATCTCGTTCTCGCGGTAATCGCCGATCCAGGTTTGGACGGCGTCCTGCAGCGAGCGGACGTAGCCTCGCGGGTCGCGGCCGTCCTGGTAGTCGAAGGAGAAGTAATAGGCGGCCTTGTGCAGAGACTCCTCGCTGAAGGTCGGATAAAGATGGCCGTAGGAGGACCGCGCTCGGACGTTCTTGAAGCCCAGCGCCGCCGATTGGTCGAAGTTGGGGCTGAAGCGGTCCAGGCGGAGCTGCGCGGTGCTGCCGGGCGGCGGCAGGTGAGTCAGCAGGGGGATCCAGCGCGCCATCTTCTCATACTCCGCCGCGTCCTCGCCGGGGAAGCCCCAGAGGATGTTCCAGTAGGGGGTGATGTTCAACTCCTTACACCACTTGATGAGCTGCACGTTCTGGAGGCCAGTCGTGCCCTTTCGCATCAACTTGAGCACGGCGCTGCTCAGGCTCTCGATTCCCGGCTGAATCTTGGTGATGCCGGCCTCGCGCATGAGCTGGAGTTGCTCCTTGCGCAGGTTCGCCTTGACCTCGTAGAACAGGTCGGACTTTCCGCCTTTGTCCCGCAGAGCGGGGAGGAAGCGCTGGAAGTAGGTCATGTCGAGGATGTTGTCCACGACCGAGACCTCGATGCCGGGATAGCGGGCGAGCATGCCTTCGAGCTCGGACAAGGCGCGCTCTTGGGACTTGGCGCGAAAGGCCATGTTGGAGCTGTTGAGGCCGCAGAAGGTGCAGTGGGATTTCTGGCCCCACCAGCAGCCGCGCGAGGTCTCAAAGAGGAGGCGGAGATCGTGCGTGATGTCGAGGCCGCTGGCGTGGAGCTGGCCGAAGTAGTCGTCGTAGTCCACGATGGGAAGGTCGTCCATCGTCTTGGGCGACGGGGCGGTGAGTCGCGCGTTCGGGGGGAACGCCTGCCGGCAGTTCGCCTGCGTGAAGACGCCCTGGACGGCCTCAATGGACTCGCCTTCCAAAAGGCGCAGGACGAGTTGGGGGAAAGCGATCTCGCCCTCGCCCGAGACCACCGCGTCGACGAACGGGAAGTTGCGGAGCATTTCAAGCCCCATCACGCCCTCGCTGTTCGCGCCGCCGAATACGATGGTGACTTGGGAGTGCGCGGCCTTGATGCGCTTGGCGAGCGCCAAAGAGGCGACGTTCTGCTGAAAAATGCTCGTGAAGCCGATGACGCGGTATTGGCCCCAGGGGATTTCCCGGGCGCAGCGCTCGATGAAAGCCGCGGCCTGATCTCGGGCCCCAAGCGCCTTGGCGAAAATCGCATCGATGTCGGCGGGCTTCTTGCCTCCGGCGTGTAGGACGTTCTTTAGGTAGGCGTCCGGGTCGGTGCGGCCGGGGCTCAAAGTCTCGGCGAAGATCCACTCGCCGAGCATGTCGGCCGAGTCCGGCTTGCCGGAGGTGATTTCGTTGTAGAGGTCGGCGCCGATGGCCTTGGCGAAGGGGATGGTCATGTAAAGGCATTGCGACGCGACGCCCTTGTCCTTCAAGCAGGCTTGGAGCAGGGAAAGACCGATCGAGGGCATGTTGAGGGGGCCGAACGGCATGCTGACCAGCAGGACTTTCGCTTCGGGGTTGGTCTCGATCATCGTTTCCTCGCGTTGTGTCTAGCGTCAACTCTCAAGTGATCAATTTTCATGCTGTTGCACGGCCATTCGGATTCCCAAGGAGAAAGTCGCATCCATCACCCTTGATCGCTAAACGGGGCGAATTTCCTGTAGAATTACAATCTCATGAGAAAGCTCAAGGTCTTGGTCATTGAGGACGATCCGCTCGCTCGCGAACTCGTGAAGGGGGAGCTGAGCGAGCATGATGTTGAATTCGCCTCGGACTTGGCGGCCGGCCGCAAGAAGATCGGCGCCCGCCGCAACGACATCTGCTTCATCGACCTCAAGCTCAGCGGCAAGTCGGACGACAAGTCCGGCCTGGAGTTGGTCCCCATGGCGGCCAAGGCGGGGGCCTACTGCGTGGTCATGTCCGGCCATGACTCTGAGGCGGTGGTTGAGCGCGCCTACGAGCTGGGCTGCGACGACTTCTACGCCAAGGGAAACGAGGAGGAGAACGTCGGCGCGGTCATCGCGCGTTTCCTCCGGAAGAGCCCGCAGAGCGGCGAGGACCGCCTGTTCCAAGACCTGTTCGTCACTGAGGACGCGGCCACGCGCGCCAACGTCGCCGAAACCCTCAAGTACGCAGCCTCGGAACTGCCGGTCATCATCCTGGGGCCCTCCGGCACCGGCAAGACGAGCTTGGCCGAAGTCATCCATGGCCGGTCCGGACGGAAAGGGCAGTTCGTCGCGATCAATTGCGCGGCCTACACGGAGGATCTGCTGGAAGCGGAGTTGTTCGGCTACCGCAAGGGCGCCTTCACCGGCGCCGCGGACGGACGCAAGGGCAAGCTCCTCCTGGCGGACGGGGGAACGCTTTTCTTGGACGAGATCGGTTCCATGAGCCTTGCGATGCAGACCAAGCTTCTCAAGGCCATCGAGGAGAAGGCCTTCTATCCACTCGGAGCGGACAGTGCCGTGAAGTCCCGCTTCCGGATCATCAGCGCGACCTTGGAGAACCTCCAGAACCTCGTCAAGAAGGGGTGCCTGCGCTTCGACTTCCTCCAACGTGTCCAAGGCCTGACCATCGAGCTCAAGCCCTTGGCCAGGCGAAAGGCCGACATCCTCCCGCTGATCGCCTTCTTCAACCGCGGCGGGCTGCGACTGTCGTTCACGGCGGATGCGAAACAGCTGCTATTGCGTCACGACTGGCAGGGCAACGTCCGCGAGCTCAAGAAATTCGTGGACTTGGCGGCGGGCGGCGATTCGGGGCGCGTCACCGCGGATGCGGCGCGTCAAATCTTGGCGACGACCCGCGCGGGCCAGTCCTCCGACGAGTTCCTGACCGAGCAGCAATACAGCTATATCCTCGAGAACGGCCTCTACGCCGCGGTCAATCGTTTCGAGGACGGGGCGATCCAGCGCAGCTTGACGGACAACGAGGGCCGCAAGACCAAGGTCATGGCCGACTTGAAGATCGACACGGGCCTGCTCTACAAGTCGCTCAAGCGGACCGGAAAGCATCGGAGCAAGAACGATGGCGACTAATCCTGCCGACGAACTGGTGGACTTGTGTCACGACGTCATTGCCAAGTGCTCCAACCTCAAACGGGCCGCGACGCAGCTGCACGGCGTGCCCACGGACAGGGAGCTTGAGCTCGTGCGGCTCATGGAGGAGCAGGCGCGCTCGGTGGCCGAGCGCATCGCCTCTTACGCGTCGGTGTTGCGCGGCGGCCGCCGGAAATGACGTTCCGGGCCTCGACTTCGGGCCGGGGCAGCGTCCAGGTCGGCATCAAGCTGGCCCGCCTCTTGGAGCTGCCCGAAGCGGACTTCGCGGGCCGGGTGCGCGAACTCGAGGCCGACGTTCTCTTTCGGCGCCTCATTCATGCCAAGGTGATCTCGGTCCAGCCTTATGCCGGTGCGGGCTTCATGGCCCAGAGGTTCGGGGGCTGGGGCCTTCGCACGGCCAGCGACGGCGTCCCGGCGCTCGACGGGCAAGGGGACCTCGCCCGGCTCCTCCAGAAGGTCGGAGAGAAGCGTTTTCAGGAGTTCTTCCTGAGCGACGAGGGCTACACGGACGACGAGCGCGCGCGCGTATGCCGGATTTCGAAAGAGGAAGCCGGGCGGCTGCGGGAGTTGGTCAACAAACTGTACGTCCAAGCCGAGTTCGATGGGGCCGCGTCGTCCGCCGCGCCCGCGAAGACCTACAGCGCGGTCGCGGGGATAACCGTGGAGAAGGGGAAACCTGGGCTCGCCTTCTTTAATCGCCAGATTTGGAAGGGATACTATCAGGTAGACGAGGATAAGAGCCGCAGAATGCTCGAAGACCTTCCCGCTCCGGAGGCGCGTCGCCTGGAGGGGTTTCTCCGGGACCTCGGCCTGCTGGACCGCCGCAAGAGCACGCTCTACCGGGTGCTCGAAGCGCTGATCGCGGCCCAGGCGCCGTTCTTCGTCAGCGGCGAACCGGGACAACGCCGTCCCCTGACCCAGCGTGAGCTCTCGGACAAGCTCGACATCACGCCGAGCGTCCTCAACCGCCTGATCTCGAACAAGTCGATCCAGCTTCCGTGGGGACTTGAGGCGCCGATGAAGACGCTCGTTCCCAGCCGTAAATCCCTGATCCGGGATCGCCTCCACGATCTCGTTCGCCAATATCCCGACGCGACGGATGAAGAACTGGGCCGCAAGATCGACCGCCTTTACCAGGTCCGGCTTTCACTCCGTTCCATCGCGCAGTATCGCACCGAACTAGGCTTCGGCAACCTCCGCAAGCGCCGACAGGCGTCCGCCTAAGCGCCCCGGCGCTTCCCTTCAATCGCGCTCCCTCCTGCGGCCGAGCTGTCTGCTTCAACTGCATGAAAATTGATCCCTGATGGCGTCAGGGTGACGCGCTTCGGGAGTCGTCCGGCCCGATGAGAGCGGGGGTGAAGTCCCCCGGCTCCCGAAAAGGGAGGCGCCGCCCGCCCCCTGGATCTCCCAGGCTTGGCGGGAACGGCCACGAGCGCGGTCCGGACAAGGTGAATCCGGCAACGCCGGACGCCTCAAATAACCGCTGAGCCCACCGAGAACCGGACGCCAAGCGAAGGGATGGTGCCTTCGTGGCCCACATGCACAATGCCGTCGCCGTTGCCTCCTCCGTTGATTCCATCAGCCGGGACGTCGAGCTCTCGCACCGCGCCGCCGCGCTCCTGGTCCGCCTCAAACCCTGCCTCGATCCCGAGAAGGTCGTCCTCGAACTGCTCTCCCGGCAGCGAGTCGAGAAGTTGGCGCGCGAGTTCCGCGGCCTGAATCACTGGGAGGAACACTCCCCGAAGTTCCTTGCCCAGATCGTCCGCCAGGCGCGACAGGACCGCTTGCGCCGCTACCAGGAAGCCGCGGCTTTCTACAAGTCCAGGCATCGCGAGATAGTGAGGTTCGCGCGGGCCATCATCGGTGACTCAGCGGCGTCCGAGATCGTCGCCTCCGACACCTACCGGGAACTCCTTGAGGGAGCAGCGAACATCCCGGGATTCTTTACGGCATTGGTCTGCAACGCCCGGGACTACATGGAGGGGGAGGCCTACCGACGCGGCAAGTTCGTGCTGGTGGACGAGGCCTTCGGCCCGAGCTTCGGCGGCGCGGACGTGGAAGGCGGCGAAGGGGAAATCCCGTCGTTCGAGCCCCTGTCCCACCGCCTCGAAGACCAGGACCCGCTCGATATCCTGATCGCCCGCGAGGATGAAACCGTCCGCCGCCGAACGGTGGTGGCGGCCAAACAGGACCCGCGCTGGCGCTACATCAAGCGGCGGGATTGGGCCGCTCCGCTGTTGGGAAATGTGCGGAATTGACCGGCTCGTCCGATAGGTAAGTGCCGGGCCGATTTGCGGGCAGACGGGTAGCCAGTCCGAACGAAACCGGGGAGCAAGCTTCCCCACCTGCCCTGCAAGTTTGGTCCTCAAGATCGCAGCGCGCAAGGAGAAAACGAGCATGGATGAGCCCACGGAAACCGGAACCGCCCCGCGCGGCGGCCGGCCGCCGAAGACGGTGGCGATCATGGTGAACCTGCCGGTGGCGGACCACGAAACCCTCGCCAAGGCGGGCATCAAGAAGATGCGGCAAACGGGCGAGGACGTTCCGCGTGACCGGCTGATCTCGGAGGCGATCCAGCACTACGCCAAGAGCCTCAGCGCGACGGAGTAGGAGAAGGACCCCTCGGGCGGGTCCTCGGGCATGTCCGAGGGGGGAGTCAGAAAGGTAGTGGGCGGGAAGTCACGGATATTGCTGCCAAACCTTGCCCTCTTCGTCCGCGCCGTTGGCGCGTTCGCCTCCTGACCCCTCCCTCCCAACCACAAAAGAGTGGTGTGGGATGAAGGGGTCAGGAGGACAGAGGGCAAAAGGCAGCAAAGGGGAAAGAGAAAGAAAAATAACAACAGCAACGGCAACAACAGCAGCAACGGAAACAAAAGAGAAAAGACGGAAGGGAAAGACAGGGAACGGAAAAACAGCAGCGGCAACAGAGGGAGAACTCAACAGATGACGAAGACGGCGGCGGAGATACGGCGCGGGGAAATCCAGCTCACGGCGCGGGACTTTAAGATGCTCGCGGCGCTTGAGAAGTGGATCGTGCTCGGCATCGGCCAGATGGTGGGGCTGGGCCTGGAGCCGAAGTTGGGCGAGGCCGAGCTCATCGAGCGCTTCTTCAATAAGATGGAGCGAGAGGACTACAAACTCGGCGTCTTCAACCGCGTCCACGCTCTGGAGGCCCAAGGCTATATCAACGGGCACTCCTTCCTGCGCCAGCCGAAGGCCTATACGCTGACCGAGCGGGGCTTTAACGCGCTGCGCGACGAGCCGGTGGAGCGTCGTCCCGAGATCCGCGACTTCGTGAGCGAGGCCATGATCCGCCACGAGCTGAAGGTCTCCGCCGTGGGCCTGGTCCTCACGGAAGTCCTGGGCCTGCCCGCCGCCCGCCAGCACCCTAAGGCCGTCTGGACGCACACGGGAGGCCGCCGGCGCCTCGTGGTCGAGGGGGCCTCCGACCTCTGGATCGAGTCGCCCGAGCCCAAGGCGATCGAGGTGGAGCTGACACAGAAGTCAAAGCGACGCTATGAGGACATCTTCGAGACCTACCGACGCCGCCTGACGCGCGGTGGCGCGGTCCTATACCTCACGGGTTGGCCGGGAGGGGCGGCCATCATCCTTAAGAACGCCCGCGCGCAGCGCGCGCCCTTCGTCTACGCCTGCGGCTTGGACGAGTTCCGCCGGTCCGCGGGCTGCGGCGTGTTCCAGGGGGCGGTGGAAAGCCGCGCGATCACTTTGGGCGCGGCGGAGGCCGCGCGATGAGCCCCTGGTCCTTCCTCGCCGTCATGGCCGTGATGCTCGCGGGCCTGACCGGCCTGCGCAGCGAGCGCCGGGCGCTCGGCGGGGCGCTGACGGGGCTCGCCGCCGCCCTGTTCGTGGCCCTCATGCCGTGGCGGACGGTGGACTGGTTGAGCGGCGCTCACCGGGACTTCGGCCGCTGGTACGAGCCGCGCCGGAGCGTCGTTCGGCTCGGCTGGACGGCGGCGTCAGCCTGCTTCGGCGCGGCCGTGGGGCTCGGAGCCGCCGGACGAAAGGCCACGGCTCAGGACGAGGAGGACTGGGAGACGCCCGCGGATTCCAAGATCGTGGATGAGGAACTCGGCCGGCGGCTGCAATCGGGGCGGGGCGAGGAGACTTTCCTGGGGCTGACCAGCTCCAAGCGCCGGATCAACCTCACCGAGCGCGAGCGCGAGGGGCATATGCAGGTCGTGGGTCCGACTCGGTCGGGCAAGTCCCAGCTCCTGCTGGCGCTCGCCGCCCAGGACATGAAGGCGGGCCTGCCTCTTTTCTTTATGGAAGCCAAGGGTGACCGCGGCGACTTCGACCAGTTCCTCAAGACCGCCGGGGTCGCCGGACGGCTCGACTCGGTGCGCTACTTCAACCCTCAGGACGACCGCTCCATGACCTTCAACCCGATCCGGCCGGTCTCCGGCCAGGACGCGACCGCCGTGGCGAACCAGATCGCCCGCGCCATCGGCCGCGAACCCACCTCCTCCGGCGAGGGGCAGGACTATTACCGCGCGGTCGACTACGCCAAGGTGCAGAGCATGGCCGAGGTGTTCTGCTCGACCGGCCGGGGTTTCACGCTGCGCGACTGTTACTGCTACTTCGCCTTTCCTGAGGCTCGCACGGAGGCGTTCAGGCTCTGCCGCGACCAGCGCATGGTGAAGTTGGCTCGCGAGGAGTTTACGGCCAACCCCGACTGCAGCGCTCTCATCTCGGCCTTCCGGCCATGGACGACCGGCGCCTTGGGTGAAATCCTCAACAGCTACTCGCCCCAGATCCGCCTCGAGGACATCTTCGAGCGCGGCCACGCCGCCTACTTCGCGGTCCCCGTGGGACATCTCCAGGTGCTCGCCAATCCGCTCGGGCGCATGGTGATCTCGGGGCTCCTGTCGGTGGCGGCCGCGCGCCAGCGCACCGAGCCCAAGCCCGGACCCGCCACCGTGATCCTCGACGAGTTCGCCGAGTTCGCGACGCCGGTCTTCGCCTCCTTCGTGGCGACCGTGGGCTCGGCCAGGTTGCGCACGATCCTCTCGCACCAGGACCTGGGGCAGCTCAAGCGCGTGGAGGGGATGGACGTGGCGGCCTTCGAGTCCGTGGTCTTCAATAACACCTCCGGCTGCAAGGTCTGCTTCCGCTCGCCGAACCCGGAGGACGCCGAGTTTTGGGCGACGACCCTCGGCACGCGCACGACGACGAGCGACACGGAGCGCGTGGAGAGCGCGCTCCTGGGAGACCATCGCACCGGCGACCGCTCGCGCCGCGAGGTGGAGCGCTTCAAGGTCCACCCCAACCAGCTCAAGTCCTTGGAGCCCGGCACGGCGCTCGTGCTCTCGCCCGGCCGGGCCGAGTGCTTAGTCCGCACCGCGCGCGTGCGTGAGGTCGCGCGGACCCTCGCCGTGCCGCCCCTGCGGCCCGTGGACGCCGAGGCGGAAAGCGGCCTCGACCTGCGTGCGGCCGTCCCGGACTACGGATCAGGCGAACCTTCGGAGGTGAAGTCGTGAAGAAACTCATCCTCGTCGTCATGGCCGCCGCGGCGGCCGCGTCCGCCCGCGCGGCGTCCTATGTGGAACAGGCGACATTCAGCGTGGCCGGCTCCACCATCGCCGGCCTCGACCGCGATTCGGTGGGCAATCTCTACGCCCTCATGCTGGCCCCGGGAGCGACAAGCTATTCGGTGACGGCCTTCCGGACGCCGAGTCTCGAACCGCTGTTCAGCTTCGCCGCGGGCGTCAGCGCGCCGCTGGCCTTCGCCGTGGAGCCCTCGGGCGTCGTGGATATCCTGGAGGGGGGCGGCGGCATAACGCTCAAGCGCTTCCTCAATACCGGCTACTCCCTTGGCCAATCCACATACTCGCTAGGGGCCTATATCAGCACTGCGAGCCTTATGTCGGCCGCGATCGATAAGGTCGGGGCCCGCCTCCACCTGAGCTTCCAAAATCAGAAGAGCTACTACTGCGTCCAATGTCTGGGTTGTCCTTGTCCGGCAAGCGGCATGAAGGGCTACGTCAACGCCTACGACTTCGCGGGAAATCTTCTTAGCCAAGTCGAGCTGCCCGGCATCAGCGCCACCCCGACCAGCTGCTATACGCCCTCCAAGATCGCCGTCGGCCTCCAGCAGGAGCTCGTCGTGGCTGACGTCTCCTGCCAACAGATCCTGCGGTTCACGAGCGACGGCTCCCTTGAGAGCCAGACCCCCGCTTCCTGGTTCGGCGGCTTGGCGAATCCGCGGGGCATGTGGCTGGACGGAGACTCCTCGCTCTACTTGAGCCAACTGGCGTGCGGTCCCGGCGGCTGCCCGCAGGGCGTGGTCAAGCTAACATCCGGCGGCAGCCCGGTGACGACTTTGACGGCCGACTCCGCGATCGGCTCCGCGTGGGATGGACGCATTCTTTACCTGACTTCCGCGGGCCGTGCGCCCCTGCGCCGCATGGTCCTCAACGAGGGGCCCACCGTCCCCGCGCCGTCCGCGCCGCTCGGCGCGGTGATCCAGCACTCCTCCGCCGCGTGGTTGCGATGGCAATCCTCCACGGATAACGACGGCGACCCCATCCTTTACGCGCTCGAGATCGGCACCAAGCCCTTCGTCCTCAACAGCACCGGAACCTCCGAGACTGCGGACTTCGTGACGGCGCCGCTCGCCTTCGGCACGACCTACTACTGGCGCGTGACCGCGCGGGACTCGTATCTTGGTCTGCCTCTTCAGAGCCGCGCCTCCTCGGTCGAGAACTTCGTCCTCGGGCTCACGAATGTCCCGCCCGGGCCGTTCACCGTCATGAAAGGCACGGGCAGCGTGGTGACGCGAGACGCCTCCGTGGTCCTCTCCTGGACCCGGGCGACGGACCCGGACGGCGACGTGCCGGTCTACGAAGTGTCTTGGCGGCGCCACGATCAGGCCCAGCCCGCGATCGCGACCACGACCGCGTCCGCCATGACCGTGGCCGGCCTCGCCTTCGGTTCGACCTATTATTGGTCGGTCCGCGCTCGGGACGACTATCAGGCCGAGAGCCTCATGGACGGCGGCGCTGAGCAGAGCTACGCCCCGCTGTTTCGCAACACGCCGCCCACCACGCCGCTCTATCTCTCGACCGGCGCGATCTCGACGCGCGCGAGCCGCTATGACCTCCGCTGGCTCGAATCGGAGGATGCCGATGAGGACCCGGTGAGCTATCGGGTCTACCTCTCGACTGATCCCACCGCCTCGGTGTTGGTCCAAGAAGGCGTGTTCACCTTCTACCCGCTCGACCTCAGCTACGGCACGACCCTCTACTGGCGCGTCGTCGCGGTCGACGGAGTGGGCGGCGTGTCCGACGCGGGGACTCGGACCTTCATCGCGACTTTCCTTAATGACCCGCCCGACCCTCTGCGACTGACCGCGCCCTTCATGGCGGCGCCGACGGTCAAGACCATGCGCGACGGCGTCGAGGTCTCCTGGGAGCGCGTGACGAACCCGCAGGGCGATCCCATCTCCTACACGGCCTACCTGGGCGGCTCGCCGCTGGAGCTGTCGGCCGTCGCCCGCGTCGAGCAGGCCGCCGGCGCGAGCGCGCTGCACACCACGGCCCTGGCGGCCAAACCCCAGGCCGAGGCGCTGGAGGACGGGAACACGGTGCGCCTTCGCCTCACCGGCCTCGACTACTACCGCAGCTATTACTTCAAGGTCACGGCCGAGAACCCGTATGGGGCGTCCAGCCAGACGCCGCTGCAGCTGTTCACCTTGGCCGCGGCGGACAGCTTCCCGCGCGTCTACAACTACCCCAACCCATTCAACCCGGCCCGAGGGGGAACGAATGTCGTCTTCAATGCGCCGTCCTCCGGCTACCAGCGCGCCGTGCTCACGATCTACTCCGAGTTCGGCACGACGCTCTACGAGCGCGACTACGGCCGCGTGCCGCCCGGCATCAGCGAGGTCCGCTTCGACGGCCGCGACCGGCACGGCCGCGCCCTCATGAACGGCAGCTATGTCGGCCGCGTACGCTTCGACGGGCCTTCCGAGACGGCGACCTTCTTCCTCCTGGTGGTGAAATGATGACGAGCCTCCTCTACAAGTTCTTGATGATCTACCTCGGCGCCCTGCCGTTGTACGCCGCGCCTACGATCATGAGCCAGAGCCCCGGCGCGCAGGGCGCGGCCCTGGGCCGCGCCGCCGTGTCCGTGGTCCAGGACCCGACCGCGCTCCACTGGAACCCGGCGGGCCTGGCCGGCGCGGGCGGGGCGGTGACCGGCGAGCACCAATTCCTTTATGACGGGGCCCGCTACGATTTCATCGGCCTCACCGTTCCCTCGCGCCTGGGAACCTTCGGCCTGGGCGCTCTTCAGCTCTACCGCGGAGAGATCACGGCGCGTACCGCCGTTGACGACCCCGGCTATGAGGTCGCGGCCTCGCAGGCTGAGTACATGGCGGGCTTCGCCAGGAGCTTCGGCGACCATTGGGCGGCGGGGGGCACCTTCAACATGCTCAGCTCGAACCTCGCGGGCCACAAGGACCGCGGCTTCGGCGCGGACGCGGGAGCGCGCTTCGAGTCCTCAAGCGACGACGCGTGGTGGCTGGGACGGCCCCTGTGGTCGGCGGGCGCGGTCATCAAGAACCTCCTGACGCCTCGCCTCAAGCTCGCTTCGGACCCCGAGGTCCTGCCGCGCGAGCTGCGCGGCGGCGTGAGCGTCTCCTTCGACGGCTTCTCGCGCGTGTCCCTCACCGCAGGCTCGATCCGCAAGGACCGGGCGATGCTGGGCGTGGGCCTGAGCAAGCTCGTCGGCGAGACCGAGCTACGCATGGGTCTCGGAGCCTCCTATACGCTGCAGGACGTGCTGACCTTGCGTTTCGGTCTCGACGAGGGCTTCGCCGTCGGCGTGGGCTTCAAGACCGCCGACGGACGCTTCGGAGTGGACTACGCTCTCGAGGACCGGCCCCTCGCCAAGAACCACCGTTTCACGCTCACCTACCGCTTCCTCAAGGCCGCGAGCGCGCCCGCCGCGCCGGCGGCGGAGATCCAGGACGATGAGTACGCCCGCGCCAAGGGGCGCTCCGAGGCGCTCGGCGGCGAGGCCTTCGCGCGCGGCCGGGAGCTGTTCAAAGACCAGCGCTACGAGGAGGCCGTCGAGAGCCTGGCCTCGGCAGCGCTGCTCAAGCCGGAGGACCAAGAAGCGCGCGAACTGCACCGCCGCTCGCTGGAAGTGAGCCGGCGCGAGGACATCCGCCGGCTGCGGGCGCAGCTCGACAAACAGGCAATGGCCGGAGATACGGCGGAGACCTATCGCATGCTCGCCATGCTTCTGCGCTACAAGACCCCGGACCACGAATACCTTCTCGACCTGGCGCGGCGCATCGCCGGGAAACTCGACCCCGAGGCCCGCAAGGCCGTCTCGGCGGAGATCGTCTCCGCCGGTACGGAAGATGTCCGCGCGGCCTTGGCTCGCGGCCTCGACGCGGAGGCAGCGCTCGACATTGAATGGCTTGAGTCCGTGGCGGCGAGCACCCAGGCGGTGGCCTCGGCGCGCAAGTTGAAAGTCGAGACCTACCGCTCTTCTAAGGAGCACCGCACGAGACTCGAAGGGGCCATCAACGCAGCCCGGAAGGCCGGGGAGCACGGCCGCGCGCTGCTCGCGGCGTTCTCGCTCACGCGTTCCTACCCGGACGACGCGGCGGCGGCGCAAGTCCTGGACACGGCGCGGCGCGACTACGCGGCGGTTTCGCGCCTGAGTCCCAAGGACCGCATCTACGTCCGCAAGCTCTATTACCTCGCGGCCGTGGCCTGGACGAAGAAGGACGCGGAGCGGGCACGGGACCTGCTCGACGAGCTGCGGCGGCGCGACGCCGCCGACGCGGACGCGGCTTCCCTCATGGACGCGATGGTCCGGGCGGGAGCCGTCTATGAGACGTTTAACGATAACGGAGGTGGACAGTGAACAAGAAGACGACGGGCGCGGCCTTGGCGGCCGCGGGGTTGGTCATGACGGCGACGCAGGCCTTCGCGCAGTACGGCGGCAACGAGGGTCAGCTCGGCAACTTCCTCAACGGCTCGGCCAACTGGCTGATCACGATCCTGGGGCCGGGCGTGTTCCTGCTCGGCATCATCTGGGTCGGCATCAGCCTCGCCGCCGGCGACCAGGACGCGATGAGGAAGGGCGGCTTCGTAGTCGGTGGGGGCGCGCTGATCTTCCTGGCGCCTTCGCTCATGGCGCTGATGAAGAGGCTGGCCGGAGGCTTCTGATGGCCGGCCTTGAGTACCGGAGCGCCGGGGATATCTTGGCGCCTTGGATGAAGAAACTGGACGAACGGAGGGAACGCATGGACAAAGAAGGAACGGACGGGGGGACGGTGCCGAGCATGCAGGAGGGCGGCGCGCCCATCGGCGAGGAGAATTCGGCGCGCCTGATCGGGCGGCTGACGCGCAAGCCGCTGATGGTGGAGGTGACGGGGGGCCACAAGAAGGCGGTTTTCACGCTGACGGTGACGCGCAGCTACCGCGACAGCGCGAACCACGTCATCCGGCAGAAGGCCTTCGTGCCGGTCGTGGCTTGGAGGGGGCTGGCCGCGCAGGTCGAGTCGCTCGGCAAGGACAGCGCGGTGCTCGTCGAGGGCTACCTGCGCACCTGGTCGGACCCGCAGGGCAAGAACTTCCGCTGGGAGGTGGCCGCGGAGGTGCTCGAAGTCCTCGAGCGCATCGAGTCGCCGTCGGACGTGCGCGCGCCGAAACCGAAGCCGAAGAAGGAGGCGGCGGCCGCCTGAACACGGTCCCGGCCGGTCCGCGGCGAGAGCAGCCGCGGGCCGGGCGGGATGCTTCGACTATGGCTTTACGTACATCTCCGCGAAGTGGCGGTTCGTCAAAACATACCAGGAGTCAATGAGATCGGAGATTCTGCTCAGCATGCCAATAAGATCTGTGTCCGCTGGGCAGTTCTTGGGCTGAAATGACGATGCGCTCCAAAGTGACTCGTTATCCGGATCAAGAGTTGGATCGACTGGGAGAAACATCGAGCGACCATCTCCTGGAATCCACTTTAGCTTCGGGCGATGGGTGGCGAGGTGACGGAACTGGAAGATTCGCTCGAACTGCGGATCTTGAATCGTAGAAAGGATGGCTGCGATGAAGTCAGTTTGTTGAGGGGAGGCGAATGATCCTGTTCTCTGAAGGTCGGCCATCTTCGTGCGCAGATAAGTGATCGTTACTTTGTCTTTCGGAATCCCAAACGCATAGATAACGTTCGCCTCCTCTGCCAATGAATCAAGCAACGTTCCTATCACGCGGAAGAAATCTAACAGCGCGGTAAGGCGACGAAAGTGCATTTGACCGTCAGGCAATTCGGAGGAGTTCAAGAGAGGCCGGAAGACGTCGATGCAGTAGTAGCGAGCACGAGCAAAGCAAAGGAGCACGTTGTAACGGCTCCACTTCAAGCGACTCATAGGGTCGCCGTTAAGTGCTGGATCGATCTTCGTAGACGACACGGGCGCGGCCCCGAATGAATTTGAAAGCTCGTACATATCTTTATGGCCGGCGATATTGATGCCGATGACGTTGGCGATATAGGTCTCGATTGGATCCATTTATGACTCCGGAGCTTCCGATATGAACGCAGTTCAAGTGTACCGCAACGTCAACTTGCCAGACAAATATTTCGGCCTGGAACTGGCCGACGGGGTGCTGCTCCTGCTCGTTTTCTTCCTCGCGTTCAGCTTCAACCGCGAGGGATTGTTCGCAAACGGGGTCGTCCTGCTGTTGACGTACTTCGGCATCCGCGCGCTCAAGCGCAACAAGCCGGAGGGCTACGTGCTGGACCTGACGCGCTACGTACTCGCGAGCCGCTTCAAGGCGGTCTGCGCGTTTGACGACGCCGAGAGCATGAAAGGAGATAAGGCTTGAACCGAGTTGAAATGGGACTGACCACGCTGCGCCAGGCGATTCGCGGGCCCAAGGTCCCGCCGCTGCCCCAGTTCCTCAACCTCTGGAGCCTGGGCGACGGCGTCCTGATCGGAGTGGACCTCTCCATGTCCTCGGCCTACGAGCTGGAGCTCGACAGCCTGCGGCTGGCCGATCCGGCGCGCGCCGACCTCTTCGAGACTCAGGCGCGGGCCTTCCTCAACGCTTTGCCGGCCGACGTGACGCTCCAGTTCGTCGTCCAGGTCCGCAAGGGCGACCCGGAGACGATCCGGGCCTTCCGCGGGTCGAACGCGCACCCGGACGCTGACGCTTTGTCTCGCCTCGTCATCGAGAAGAAGTGCGAGGCGCTGGAGCGTAAGTTTCTCCAACGGCGGCGCTGCCTTCTCTTCGTGACCAGCCATCCCAAGGATGGGCTCGTGCCCGTCTCGCCCATCATTCCGCGCTTCAAGCGCCCGATGCGCCAGGTCACGGCCGAGTTCGACGCACTGCGGCGCAAGGAGCACGCGGCGCTCGATCAGGTCGTCTCCGAGCGCTTGCACAACCTCGGCCTCAAATCCCGGAAACTCGACTCGCAGGAGCTGCTCGACCTCGCCTACCGGCACTTAAACCCGGCCAAGGCCGAAGGCCTGCCCCTCTCGTGCGTCTCACCCCTGCGGACGCTGCGCGAGCAGGCGGCGGCGACGCCCCTGAGGGAGGAGTTCGACCACGTGCGCGTGGGCGACGCCTACTACCGCGGCGTGAGCCTGCTGCGCCTCCCGGAGACGGCGCACCCGGGCTACGCCTGGCGTCTGCTCGACAGCCTGTGGCCGGACTGCGACCTGAACCTCACCGTCCACACGCTCGACGCGGAGAAGGCGGTCTCAAGCCTCAAGCTCAAGAACAACATTACCCGCACGCTCGCCTTCTCGGCCATGAGCAAGAACTACGAGGCCGAGCGCAAGCACCAGGAGCTCGACGAGCTGCTGACCGAGATCCGCGCCACGGCCCAGCGGCTGTTCCGCTTCTCACTCTCGGTGCTCGTGCGCGCGGAAGACCCCCAGACCTTGCGCGACAAGACCGCGGCGGTGCTCGGCTCCTTCCATGACTTCGCCTCGGCCGAAGGACTTTCAGACGATATGAACCACTTCCGCCTCTTCCTGGGCTCGGTGCCGGGCCACGCGCGGCTCAATAATCGGCAGTTCTACATCCAGACCGACGCCCTTTCGGGTTTCCTGCCGTTGTCAGGCTCCTGGCGGGGCAGCCGGCAGAAGAAGATGCTCTTCGAGACCCCTCTGGGCGAGCTGGTCGGCCTCGATCCCTTCGACGACGACCTTCCCGCCAAGCATGGGCTCATCCTGGGGACCACGGGCTCGGGCAAGAGCTTCACGACCAACTACATCCTGAGCGCCTACTTGGCCGAGTCGCCGGAGAATCATGTCGTTGTCATCGACGTGGGCGGCTCCTACCGCAAGCTCGCCCGCGCCTTCGGCGGGGAGTACCTGGAGGTGGAGCTGTCGGAGAAGTTCGGCTTCAACCCCTTCCCGCCGCGCTTCGAGATCGCGCCGGAAGGGGAGTTCGACGGGGACGCCGTGGCCTACCTCTCGCTGCTCATCTCGCGGATGTGCCTTAAGGCCGGGGAGAGCGTGAGCACCACAGAGAAGGCCTTCCTCGAGACCGCCATCAAGGCGGCCTACGCGGGCAAAGAGGAGGTCACGCTCTCGGACGTGCGCCGGGAGCTTTCGCGCCTATCGGGCGAGCGTCCGAAAGCCAAGGCCTACGCGGACGCCTTGGAGCTGTGGACCACGGGCATGTACGGCCGGCTCTTCGACCGCAAGGGCCGGCTCGACCTCAAGAACCGTCTCGTCGTCTTCGACCTGCAGAACCTCGAGAACCACCCCGACCTGCAAGGCGTGTACTTCTTCGTCATCCGCTCGGTCATATGGGCCAAGCTGCAGAACCGACGCTTGAAGAAGATCATCGCCATCGACGAGGGCTGGAAGTTCTTCAACGACGACGTGGGTTCGGAGCTCATCGAGAACCTCTACCGCACGGCGCGCAAGTTCAACGGAGCGATCTTCTCAATCTCGCAGTCGCCCAAGGACTTCCTCGACACGAAGGCGGCCAACGCCATCATCGCCAACTCCTACGTGAAGTACGTCCTCAAGCTCGCCAAGGGCCACGAGCTGCTGTCTCAGTTCGACTTGAACGAGAACGAGGTGGAGGCGGTCAAGCTCCTGCAGTCCAAGCCCCGCGTCTTCTCCGACCTGTTCGTGAAGTTCGGAGGCCGCGCCGTCGTCGCCCGCGTTGAGCCCTGCCCGCTCGACTACTGGATCTGCACGACCGACGCCAAGGACCACGTGACCGAGGAAAAGGTCCGCGCGGAGAATCTCGGCCTGTCTGAGACGGACATCCTGCTCAAGCTCTCGGAGGGAAAGTGAGGAACAAGCTCGCCTTGGCGGCGGCGCTGCTGCTCTTGTGGGGGCAGCCGGCGCACGCGCTCATCTTCGACACGGCCATGTCCGGCCTTCAGTATGCCGAGCAGAAGGCCTACCAGGCCTTCATGAAGCTCAAGGTCATCGAGCAGATCAGGATGATGAAGCAGAACTACGACGCCTCCGTGCGCTACTACAAGGAATTCCAGCGCCTCAACAGCGGCAAGGGACTCCTTCACAACGTCGGGGACATGCTCAAGAACACCGCCGAGCTTATGGGCGACGAGCTCAAGAGCAACGTGGACCGAGACTTCATCAACACCTACAACACCGATACCAAGGTAGACCGCTTCTTCGGAAGCGTCGACCGTAGCATCGCCAACAACATGCGCTACGCCGGCGACGGGCTCGCCGACGTGATTTCGGGACGCAAGGTCGGCATCCAGATCGCCAAGCAGGCGAACGGTCTCTCGCCCAAGGACGCCGCGAACCTCTCGGCCAAGGCCGCGGGTCTGCAGATCCAGATGATGACTCAGCTCCATGAGGACAACCTCCGGCTCATCGAGATCTCGTCCATGCGGCTTGCGACCGAGGTGCGCCAGCAGCAGGGCGAGCAGCGGCTTATCGAGAGCATCCGCAAGAGCGTCGAGAAGCGCGCGCCCGGGGCCTTGCCCCGGCAGACCGAACAGAGAGGAGACAAGTGAACACGGGACTACTGCTCGACATCACCCAGATTCCGATGAAGCTCTCGGGCCTGGCCGCGGTCAGCAAGACGCTCGCCGTGGCGGGGCTGGGCTTCCTCATCCCCTTCACCATCCTCGAGATGAACGTCCGCTCGCTCCAGAGCAAAGAATTCCCGAGCTATAGCGGCTTGATGACGCGCGTGCTCGTCGCGTGCATGTGCCTGATCGCATATAACGGCCTATTCGGCTTCATCCTCAAGCTCTCCCAGGTCATGTCATTCGCCATCCTGAGCGAACAGCAATGGGGGAACTTCCTCACGCAGAGCCTCAAGGGAAGCGACTCCACTTACCCCACGCTGATGATTCTCATCAAGAACGTGGCCTCGATCCAAGGCATGCTCCTATTCCTGAGCAGTCTCCTAACGATGGTCGTGCGAGAGGTCGTCATCATGCTCCAGGTCTGCTTTCTGAGCCTGCTCTACGCGTTCGGCCCGTTGGCGCTCGCCTGCGCGGTCAATGAAAAGACCCTCCAGGTGACGCGCGGCTGGCTCGTCAACACCTTCCAGGTGGCGTTCTGGAGCTTCTTTCTGCGCTTGGCCGTGCGCGTGTGGCTCACCCTCGCCCCCATGAGCGGCTCGACCGGGGCCGGGATGGCCGACGACTACATCGGCGTCCTGACAGTGAACGTGACCTTCCTCATCCTGATCCTGGGCACGCCGATCCTGACGGCGCGCCTGCTGTCCGGCGAGAACATCGCCGCTTTCGGCGAGGCCGCGATGGGCGCGGTCCAGACCGTGGTCGTCGCCCGCAAGATGGGTGCGGCGACCATGCTCAGCAAGGAGATCAACGGCTACCGCAAGGCCAAGGCCGATGGGAAGGGCAAGGAGCCCTACTTCCAGCATCCGATTCCCGCGACCATGAGCCGGACCTACGAGACGATGTTCGGCCGCCGCAAGCCGGCCACGCCGGAGGCGGCCAAGCCCGTCAAGCCTGCGACGGCATCGAGAGGTAAAGGCGCTTGACGACCAACACTCCCGCGTCAGAGACGCTTCTGCTCGGCCGTCCGGCCTATTACGAGGTCTGGGGCGGTCTGGAGAGCGCCAATAAGGCTCTGTGGACCGCGCTGTGGCTCGCGATCACCGTGGCGATTCTGGCGCTGGCCCTGCTGCGGGTCCAGTCGCGCCGGCCGCCCGTCGTCATCAAGGTGGATGGCAATGGGCAGTCGGTCACGCTGTCCGGGATCGACCGTCAGCCGCCGGTGGGGGAAGCCGAGGTCCGCAACTTCCTGGCGCTCTTCGAGCGCTTTTTCATCGAACTCAACGCCTACACCTACGACGCCGACCTGCGCCTGGCCTTCACGATGATGACTCCCGAGTTCCAAACCAAGGCCAACGACCTCCTCAAGCGCGAGAACACGGTCGAGAACCTGAAGGCGAACCAGACCAAGACGACGTTGTTCCTGACCGAGCTGCGCGTCATTCGGGACACGTCCGATGTTTTCGAGTGCAAGGTGAAGGGCTACCGCCAAGTGGGCTCCTACAAACCCGACGCGGCGGCCAGCGAGGTGGTCTTCGAGCACGACATCGTGCTCCTCAAAGTCCCTCGCTCCCAGGAGTCGCCCTACGGCATCCTCGTCCAGGACTACCATGAGAGCGTATTTAAGCGCTGATAACGCCCCGGCGTTCCTGCTGGTGCTGGCGAGCGTGATCCTCGCGGTCGCGTTCAGCTTGCCTATAGGCGCGGAGCGCCTGGCGCGGACGCAGTACCAGCGGTTGGAAGGCTTCGTGGGCGCCTTCGAGGCGACGCAGGCATCGACCTCGGCAGTGAAAGGTCCAGGCATGACGGGTGCCGAGACCTGGGGACTGGTGGCCCAGGCCGTGCGTCAGAGGTATACGCCGATCGAGGCCAACGCCCTCCTGAGCCGGGTCGAGTCTTTGAGCACGCCCAAGAAACCCGTCGAGAAGCCCACCGCGCAAAAGGCGTACGTAAAACCGCGAAGAGTTGGCTCTCCGGTCGATCCGGCGGTAGTGGCCGCAAGTTCGGCCGCGGTCAAGCCGGAGGCGCCCGCGCCGCCTCAAGCCGCGACTCCCGCGCCTGAAACTTTAGATTCAGTGGGCGATACCTACGAGAGGGACCCCGCGAAATACTCTCTGAACGCGAGCGCCGCCCAGGGCTCGATAGTCCTGCGCCTGCGGGGTTTGAGCCGCTCCGATGGACGCTGCATCCTCAAGGTTACCGTGACTAATCGCGGCGGCGAGGACTTCTTCGTGCGCGAGCTCGCCTTGCGCTCCGGCCAAGAGGTGATCGGCTCGAAATCCTTCGTCCGGCTCTTCGTCGAGCCAGGTCGCACGCGGGAAGGTTTTGTCGTCTTCGAAAAGCCCCGGACCGGGGCCGCCGTCCATGTCGCACTCAAGGAGGATAAGGAGAAGGGACGAATCGTCGAGCTGGCCGTCCCCTATCCGTTCTAGAACATGAACCACGCACCACTGCCGCCGTTGCCGTACCTTCCGCCCATGCCCGCGCTCAGGCCCTTGCCGCCCAGCGGACAGGCCAAGCCGGTCGTCGTCCCTTTGTTCCGCTTCGACTACAAGCGGCGCTATGAGGGCATCTTCACCAACCGGCATGATCGGTTCGTGCTGCGCGACGAGCACGTCGACGAGCTTAAGCGCGTGATGAAGGACTATAACCGCGAGCGTCCGCGCCTGATGCCGGCGCTGAGCGCCTCGGACATCATCAACGCGGCGCTCGACTTCGCCTTCGAGCATCCGGTCGCCCTGGCCCGCCTGAGCAAGCCCGAGGAGTACCGCGACGCGCTGGCCCGCGAAGTGTACCGCAAAGCTTACTTCCACTTCGCCTTCAATGACCTGCTTCCCTAAGCTGCTGGCGGTGGTCTTGCTCGCGTCGATGCCCGTCTCGGCCCAGGAGACGGTCGTCCGCCGCGCGTTCCGGGAGAAGAAGGAGACTTCGGGACCTCCCGAAGGATTCAAGGGCGTCACGCAGAAGACGCCCACGAAGACCAACTACTTCCTTCCGACCGGGTTCACCTTCCCGGTCCGGCTGGAGAACGCGATCTTCAGCTTCAACGTCGAGACCCCCGCGATCGCCGCCGTGGAGCGCGACGTGGTCTATCAGAGGCGCGTGGTCATCCCGGCGGGCACGCGCGCCATCGGCACGGTCGCGGTTCTCAAGAGCCACGACCGCGTGCTCGTCAACTTCCACACGCTCGTCTTCGAGAAGGGCGACGAGGTGAAGTTCACGGGAATGGCCCTGTCGCTCGACGGCGCGGCCGGCCTCAAGGGGAAGGTCGAGACCCACAAGGACGCGGCGGTCGCCAACACCGTGCTGCGCTCCTTCGTCAACGGGACCCAGTCCGCCTTAGAGATGAGCGGAGTCAGCCCCATCGCCTCCTCGGCAACCCAGGGACTCACTCAGGAAGCGGTCAAGGAGCTGGACGTCCAACGCCAGGAGGTGACGCAGAGCATCACGATCGAAGCCGAAACCGGCCTGCGGGTCTATATCCCGCAACGTTTCGAATATTAGACGGCACGGAGGGAATCTATTGCAGCCAGACACTGAATCGACGCAAGTCATGAGGAAGGAGCCCTGGGCTCTGCCTTTCATTCAAAACGACGCCGCGCCCGCGGATCATCCGCTTATCGACGACGACTATCTAAACCTCCGCCGCACTGCCGCGCGGCTCGATCACAGCTATTTCTGGCTCTCTCGGAACTACAGGCGCCTTGGCCTCCGGCCCAGCAGGATCGGGGGGAAGCTCCTCTTTGAGCGCAAAGAAGTAGACCATCTCATCAAGAGGCTGAAAATCGGCATCTCCGGCCGGCCGAGGATGCGGCACTTCTAGCTCGAATACGTCCGAAAATAGATGAAACAAAACGGCAGCTGGATCGTAGGTATAAGACATGAAAATTGATCGCCATGGAGACGCTGTACGCTTCGAGTACCGATTCGAGAACCGGTACATTCGGCGCGTCGTCCCATTGGCGGATCTGACAAAGTTTCTCGAAGGCGGCCAGCGCCAGGAATCAAATCTGCCCGACGGCAAAACCCCCGTCATATTCGCCGGCTTCGTCGATGAGAAGTATCTCGCGCGCTGCGCCAAGCCGAACCTCAAATCAAACAGCTACGAGCGCGAGGAAGACTCGGCCAAGGCGCTCAAACACTTCTTCGGCGAGCACAATCTCCACGATATCGACCTGGAGATGTGGGAGAACTACAAGACCGGACGACTCTACGGAACTCTCTCGTTCTCGCGGCGGCGCTGCGTCAGTTCCACCGTGGACAAGGAGTTCGATTGCCTACGCCGCGTGTTCAACTATGCGGTCCAGTTAAGTCTGATCAAGCGGAATCCGCTTCTCGGGGTTAAGGGGCTAAAGAACGAGTCCCGCCAGGAAGTCTGGCTCCGAAAGCCCGAGATCGAGAGCCTGCTCACATGTGCCATGCCCTACGGGGCGGTAAAGGACCTCCTTGAGTTCCGGATTCTGACCGGCGCGCGTCCGACAGAAGCGCTGCTCTTCAGTAAAGACAATGTCGAACGCGATAATGGGGAGATTTGGCTCCAGACCCTCAAAAAACGGGGGAAGAGGATTCACAAACGCTACTTCTCCATCAAGAGCCTGGGCCCGCGGTTCGAAGCCCTGCTAAACCGGATCAAGCCCCATCCCGTCACCGGCTTATACTTCTGCCAGCCGACCGGACGGCTGTTCGCGAAGATCCGCGGCGCGGCGGGCGTCCCGCATGTAAAACCTTATGATCTCCGGGGGACCTTCGCCATGCACCGCGCGATGGTGGTCCGGAATTTCCGTCAGCTCCAGACTGAAATGGGACACTCTAGCCCCATGTCTATTCAAAGCTATTTGGACGAGGCCTCCAGATTCCGGCCTGAGGACTCCATCTTCTTCGATTCTCACCAGCAGGCACCGACGAAGGAGATTGCTAAAACAGCGTAGCCCTCTCAGCGCCACCATTCCGGCACCGGAGCCAAGGTCAAAGCGCCGCGCCGTCTCGCCTGATATTTTTGAATAACCGTTATCCTGGGGCTCACTACCGTGAGATTCGTCAGTCGTTAATCGGTTGTATTCCGACAGCCGCTAGGAGCGGAGGATTTCCGCTGCGGGCAGGAAGATTTGCCCCGTATGCGCGGCATGGCGGCGCTTCCTGCCCAAGAGGGCGGGTAAGGTGAGGTGCCCCTCGAGCACGGCAACGAGGTCAGCACCGGCCATCAAGATGATTGTACGACGGCCCATGCCGGAGTGAGCAGTGATCGCTCCGTCGGAGAATCCATTCATGGAGATGAACAATCCAAGGGTATTGTCGAGGCGCCGTTGGAGCTTGCCCGCGAGACCATCGAGGTCGTTGGCATCGGCGGCGGCCGCACGCCATCGTGCCTCGAGCAGGTAGTCAGTACTCTCGAACACGAAGGCGCCGTCAACCTGATCGCCTTCGATCTTGAAGGAAGCCTTGGAGTCCAAGTCAAAAAGTTCAAAAAGGTCGCGGAGGATGATCTCGAGCTCGTAGCCGCGGCGATGGGGGTCGGTTGAGGTCACGAGAGCCATGAACCTCTTGTTGAGATCGCCGAGGCGGGTCGCGACTTCGTCGTTCTTCCGGAGACGGGCGCCGGATGCGACGCGGGCTGCCTCAGCGCGTTCGCGAGAGGCGATGACGTCAGAGTGATTCAGCCAGAGCTTCCGTAGGGAAATAACGGCCTTTGAGGCGGCTGCGGCCTTCCGCTTCCCATCCTCAACCTGCTCAATATGGGAAAAATCCTCGATGCGACAAACTTCCTCGATGAGCACGAGAAGGTGTTTATGACCGTCCGTCCTCGCCAACGTTTCAACCAGACTGGTGACGATGTTGCGCTTGTAATCGTCCCAGTTCAGCTTGCCCAATAGTGAGACGTTAGGTAGGGCGTTGCTGAGGAAAGATCTGAGCTCCTTCTTGTACCAGTACACCGAGCACAAGGCCTCTTTGAGGGCGTTGATAGCCGCGGGGGAAATTCGTTGGCTCATTGACGTCAGGCTCTCAAGGTAAACGCGCTCATGATCAAATTATAGCAGTGTGCACCAGTCCACCATCCGGTGAGGCCGGGCGCAAGCCGCAACTGCCGCCCGAGTGCTTAGGCCGCGAGCGCCGGCGGGCTATTCCAGCAGCTTATTCGCATCGACGCTGTAGCCCGCCGCCTTCAACTCCTTGAGGAGTCCGAGGCGCCAGTTACCGGTCGCATCCAAGGGGATGTAGACGATCCCATTGAGGTCGGACGGGAGGTCTATACCCTGCTCGTAGAGCGCGCAGACGCGCTTGCGGCCGAGCTTGCCAACGAAGTAGCCCCACTCGAACACCACGTTCTGTCGGGCGCGGGGCCGGGCTACCGCCTCCGAGTGGGCCTTGCCGGTATCGTCCGAGGTCATCAGGATGATCGCGAAGCCCACGTTGGAGTTCCGCTCAAACTTCTCGATGACCGTGTCGCCCTGGTTGGCCTGCTCGTGAAGGATGATCGGCTCCATGTCGAGCTTCTTGATCAACTGGGCCACGGCCTCGCGCGCCTTGCCGTCGTGGCCGTGGACAATGAATATCTTCTTGTTGTCCCTCGCTGGGGCCAGAGCTGCAGTCATGTCCGCGCCGACCGTCATCGCCGAAGAGAGCGCTTGCGCGGCGCCGAGGTAGTGCTTCACCTGGTCGGAGATCGTCTTGCACCGAAGGATGGACTGCGAGATGCTGAAACTCTTGATCCTCGTCGCGCCGTCCTCCTGCACGTCGTTGTGGCCGCCGAGAAGGCCGACGCGGCTGAAGAGGCGGAGCGCACGCTCGATGTCGATGGGCTTGACCATGATCATGCCCTTGGCCTTGAGCTTCTCGACGAAGTCGGACACCTCGTGCAAGGCGCCTTTCTTTCCCGAATACATCTCCTTCATGGTCGGGATCAGGCGATTGAGCAGGGCCTCGTCCTTCGGCCAGAACTTGCTCTTGACGTAGCTGCGGAAAGAGAATTCCAGCTTGCCGCCCGATTGGTTCAGTGTCCCATCGCGCAGGAGCGAGTCGTAGGCTTCGATCTTGTCCTGGTGGTCGATCGCGAACTGCTCGGCGTCGACGAGTTCGGCTCGGTTCAAGAACGTGACGAAAACCTCTTCGAGGAGGTCGCTTCGGTCCTGCACGGTTTTCGCCTCTAGGCGTTGCATGGACATGAGCTTACTTCACCGCCTCGGCGGCGCCATTGACCGGCGCCGCAGCGCCCTCCACAGGGACCACGGCGGTCACGAGGCCTACGCCGCCCTCGACGCCTACGACGCTAGGGATGCTGGGGTTCTTGAGGCGGGCGGTGCGGTCCTTGCGGACCTTGTCGGCGTCCTTCTTCAGCTTGTCGGCCAGAGAGCGAATCTCGTCGATCTCCTTCTTCAAGTCGTCCGTGGACGGCGGCGGGGCCCCGGTCGCGCGAGCGGTGTCGTGCGACCATACGTTCATCCGCGTCATGCCGTGATGGACCCGTTCCCAGTCCTCGTCCAACACCCGAACCTGGTCGAGGTTCTTGGTTTCGACGCTGGGCCGCAGACGCATCACCGTCGCCTGCAACAGGTTCTCTTCGACAAGGCGTTCCCACGTCTCCCGTAAGCGTTCGCCGACAGCCCTGGCTCCATCAGCGTATTCCTGGGTGTTCGGGTCCAGGGCCTTGAGAGCGGGTAGGCGCTTTCCCTCCAGATATTGGAGCTTCTGCGGCACGGTAAGGTTTTACCACGGCGTATCGCCGTCGCCGACTTTGCCGCACAGTTCGCCCTCGGGCCTGATGTCGCGCACTTGGACCCGGACGTGCGCTTCTTGGGCGATCCTGACCACCTCGGCCCAGAAGACCATGTCATGCGTGAAGATCACGACCTGACGTTTCAGGGCCTCCGCGATGAGGCGCCGTGTGACCTTCTGGCGCCTGATGTGATCGAGCGAAGAGACCGGGTCGTCCACCACGAGGGGATGGTTGTCGCCGAGCATCCTCGCCTCGGCCAGGAAGCAAGCGATGGCGACGGCCCGGTGCTCGCCCTCGCTCAGCACGAGGTCAAGATTGGGGAACGCCGAGTCCCCGAAGACGGTTCGCTGGTAGGCGAGGCCGCTCTTGATGCTGAAGTCCAGCGTCACCTTGCGCGTGACGCCGATGGCGTCCAGTTCCTCTTGCAGGGTCGACTTGAAGCGATCGTCGACGAAGAGCCGGTTTAGCTTCTTCTTGGCCTCGGTGATCGCCCGCGTGCCCACATCTTTTATGCACTCATCGAGCTTCTTCTTCAAAAGCCGGTTCGCGATCAGCTTGACCAGCGTCGCCTTGTGCTCGGAGAGGGTCTTCCTGGTCAAGAGGTCGGTCAGCTCCTGCTTCAGGGCCGCCTTGCGTTCGACGGTGAAGGAACCTTCCAATTCTTTGATCTTCGCGTCCAGGGCCTCGACGTATTTCTTCAGGTCCGGGGAGCAGGCGGCGGGCTCGGCCGCGAGGCCCGCGAAGAGCCCGAGGGCCTCGGAGGTGACGATGTCGTTCTTCCTCGTCGTGGCCTCGGCGAAGAATTTCGGAATCTTGGCCGCGATCTCGGGGGCATCCGTCTGCAACTCGGTAAGAAGAGCCTGGTCGTCGCTGGTCAGCAGCGGTGACACGGCATCCATAGCCTTGACGGCCTGGACGAGCTTGGTCTGGGCCTGGACGGCTTGGTTTGCGACATCGCCGCGCACGAACTGCTCGAATCCTTGGAGCCGGTCGCAGGCATCCTTCGAGAGGGGTTGGTGGCAGAGGATGCAGTGGGGCTCCTTCCCAATCGACTCGATAACAACAGGGAAGTCGGCGCCGGGATAGGCTGCCTGCGTTGAGTATTGACGAGCCGCGTCCCAAAGCGCGCGCCAGGGTCCGCCGCCGACACCAGGAAGAAGGTTTGTGTCGGCTGCAAACGAAGTTTTGGACGTTGCCGCCGCAGCCGTCTGGGTGTCGCGAGCCTGCGCGTTCAACTGCGCCAATTCGTCGACCTTCGCCTGCGAGAGGGCGGTCTCGATGCGGCTGATACGACCGAGCAAGCTGTCGCAGCGGGTTTTCTTGGCCCGCACCTCGGCGATCGCCTTGCCCGGGCTGTCGAGCAGTTCGGTCACCTCGACGAGCTTAGCTTCATCCGCCTGGTCCCACTTGGCCTGTGCGTCGATCGACGACTGAGTGGTCGTGGCGGTGATCGTGCGGGCGATGGTCTGCGCGTTGCCCTTGTTCAGGACGCTCGTGCTCAGCGTAGAGAACTCGGTATCGGCGGCGGTGGCCTCCGTCTGCAAGGATGCCTTGAGGCTTCGATCGCAGGCGTCGGCGAGCTTGTCGAGCAAGTCCAGGTTGTAAGGGACGTAGGCGAGAGCGGCGTTTTCCTCGACGTAGATCGCGGCGGCCTTGCGGTCGAAGACGCGGACCTGCCGGAGCTTTGCCGGACAATCCGTGTTCGCGGCCCACGTCAGCTCCTCCTTGGCCTCAGCGGCAGCGGTTTTCTCCAAGATGCTAAACTTGGCCGTTGCGGCGGGTTTGGCTTTGTAGTTGGGGTCGAAAACGTTGGCCAGGATGTCTTCAGCCTTGCGCGCGGCGCAGGCTTTCTTGAAGATGCGCGTGTAGCCGGACTTGCCGCTGCCGTTCGCCCCATAGATCAGGGTGATCCCGTCCGGGATGAAGTCCAACTTCTCGCCCGGCTTGAGGGAGTTGACGTTCTGCGCGTCGCTCAACGACTCGATGACCAGCCGAGGCTGGTTGGCCGTCGTGTTCGTGAGATGCTCGGCTCCCAAGGGCTTCGCGGCGGGCGGCGGCGTAGCCGGGAGATCGTGCTTGGCCTTGATGGCGTTGAGCATGTCCGCGCGGTCCTCATCACGGAGGGCGCCCTGCTCGGCGATGCGCCGAAGAGCGTCGCGCTGCCAGTCCGGCCAGTCCTGAGCCGCGAGAAGAAGTTCCTGACTTGGGTCCTTCGGGGTGATCGGTTCTGGTGCCTTATCTTTTGCCACTTTGAAACTCCTCTCGGGTCCGACATCAGCGGGTGGGGGTGTGGTCGAGGGAGACGGCACCGGCACTACGCAGGATTAAATGGTACTGCAAACGCCACTTTTGGCAAATGATGGACGTCAACCCCGTCGCTTGACGCCGGTCAAGCACGGAAATGTCACATTTTCTCGTCGACAAAATGTACGCCAGTGGGGGTATAATGAAACCATGGCCGACACCTACGCGCACATCACCTTGGCGAACCTCGTGACCAACTGCCGACCTTCATCACCGAGATGAAGGCGATCGAGCGGGTGACGGGGTTAGACTTCCTGGCGGACCTGCCCGACGACCGGGAGGACAAAATCGAGGCGAAGAAGCCCAAGAACCTATGGCCTGAGTGACCGGAGAGAAGGTTGAACCCTCAACGGCGGCGCAAGAAAGAGGTAGAGCAATTCCAGCTGGAGTCCTTCATCAAGGCGATGGGCCTGCCCTGGTCCGTGGAGCGTGCCGGGGACGACCAGGACGAGCCCGATTTCTTCGTGATGACGCCCGAAGGCGTCGTCGGCGTCGAGATCACCCAGCTCTTCGTGGACCGGCAAGACGGCATGGCGGCTAGTCCTCTAAAAGAGCAGGAGATGCGGCACATCGGGAAGTTGGCCAAGCTCGCGGACGCGTACTACGGCATCACCGACGTGCCGGTGCACGCCAAGTTTGTCCGGTTCAACGAGTCCGCATTGAGTAGAACCGCCGAGGCGATGGCCGTTGCCGTCGGGCAGCTCAAGCCGATGGAGTCCAAGAGGCTGGAGTTGGACGACGACATCGTCGTTCATCTGCTACGACTGCCCGCCGAGGTCCCGGGCTACAAGAGGTGGCAGATTGCCTCTGACCGCATGGCATGGGTGACCTGCGTTTCCGGAGCGGCCCTTGAGGCCGTAGTCGAGCCCAAGAGGCGACGGCTCGACGCGTACCGGCGATCCACCGCCAGGATCGTCCTGCTGGTGGTGGTGGACCGGACCTGGGGCTCGGGCATGATCAAGAACGCCGGCGCCCTCTCAACGCAGGGAGGCGGTTTTGATGCGATTTATCTCCACGTTCTGCCGGATGTTGCTCGCCGCCTGGACCAGGTTGAGGGCTAAGATGACCGGAGAGCTTCCCGCCCCCGGCATTACGGACGACCTGGACTCCCTGCTTCCTACGCCATTCGTTGACGCGTCCGAGAAGGCTGTTGCGGCCTGCAAAGAGGAGCAGGAGTTCACCATCCTTGCCCATGGCCTCTATCGCGAGGCCGGCGCGGTGATCTGCGTGTCCTCGTGCGCAGTCGCGTCGACCGGACGGCTTCCTCGCAATCAGGCCATCTGCGCCGGCCTACTTGTCCGCATCACCAAGTTCATGATCGCAATCGCCCAACTGACCTTAGAGGAGGACCGCCGCGAGGTCGTGACGGCGCTCTCCCGGTGCATCCTGGAGTCCGCCACCAACCTACGGTACCTCATCCACAAGAACGACAATGCGTTGTACGACGCCTTCATCCGCAGCGGGCTCGGTCCACAGCGCGAGGCGTTCGACAAAATTACGGAGAACATCAAGGCGCGAGGCGGAAAGTCCGAGCCGATCGAGGAGCGCATGCTGGAGATGACGATGGGGATGTGCGCAGCCTCCGGTCTCCGGATCGACGACGTTCCTCCAAACGGCGGCTGGGGCGGGGGGATGCGCCAGAACATTACGGAGCTCGGCCTGCCGGAGTACGCCTACTCGGCGCTCCAGCGATACCCCTCGCACGCCGTGCACGGCACGTGGGTCGACCTGGTGACCCAGCATCTTGAAGCCCCGGCCGAGGGCGAGGAGGGGTTCAAGGTCAAGACCGCGTTCTCTCCCACGGACGAGAGGGACTTCGGTCCAGTGGCGCTTTACGCCCTAGACTCGACGCGCGACTACCTGGAGCACTACTTCAATGAGGTCGCGCAGCCTCTGCTTCAGCGGATCGATGACCTACAGACGCGAATTAGGCGGGTCATGCAGGCGGACGAGAAGCAGGTTCAGCGGCGTCGCGGCCAAGAGCCCGAGGGGTTGAAGGAGCTCGCGGAGTAGGTTGCGGGCTGTCGAAGGCGTCCCGGCCACGATGGAAGGCGAGGACGGGGATGCCTGCATCGATCCGAGTCCAAGTTCTGATAGCGTCGACGACGGACAGGCATGCGGCGTTGAACTAGTGTTGCGCCGGCCTGGTTTAGACAGCGACGATGAGGTCGATTTCTTGACGGGGGAGTCGTTGTAGCGAAGGGTTTGAGCTTCTGGCTTACACGCGGACGTCATGGGGTAATATCTTTCGCAACTCAAAATCCGGTTTGGATATTTGTGCTAGAATCAGCTCTGGCATCCGCAGCGCTCGACCTCGATATTGAAACCGCACACTTTTCCGCACACTATTGTCCGGAAACTGTTTTTGACGTGGATGTCCCGATTTAAGAATGATCGTTTAAACTAAACGATTATCAAGATAGTGGAGAGGTGGGTGAGCGGCTGAAACCGACGGTTTGCTAAACCGTTGTACGGCGTAAAGCTGTACCGAGGGTTCGAATCCCTCCCTCTCCGAAGTTCTCAATACGGCCGGATCTCCCTCGAGGTCCGGCCGTCTCTTTTCTAAAAGAGGAACATCGCCTTGACGCTGCCGCCGTCCCAGGCCTTGCCCGGCTTATCCACGTCGAGCACCCCGCCGAAGGTCAGCAGCCCCGCCGTCCCGAACTTCACCTCGAGCGACGCGCCGAGCTTGGCCTCGCCCACGGTGTCGTAGCGCTCGGGCCCGGAGCCGCCGGGATGACGAACGCGGTTCTCTCCGAGCGTGAACGAGGGGGACAACTCGGAGGTCAGGCGCGCGTTCAGGCCGCGGCGCCAGCGAAGATAGGGCTGTATTTCCCAACGCCGGTAAAACGTCCCGGCGGAAGGCGCGCCCGGCAGGTCGGTGCGCGCGGCGCGCAGGAGGAAGGCGGCCCCCGGCTCGAGCTCGTCGTCGGGCCCCGGCCGCACGCGCGCCGAGGCGGAGAGCTCGTGCACCTTCCGCCGCGCCTCCTCCGAGATTCCGGTTCCGCCGGGGCCGACGCTGTTGATCTTGGTCTGCGTCTCGAAGGAATAGCGCAGCAAGGGCGCCCAGCCCTCCGCCGTGCCGGCCTGCGCCGAGGCGCGCGCGCGGCGGTAGAAGAACGCGCGCCGCTCGTCGGGCACCTCCCGCCGCGTCGGCTCGTCGAGGTCGGCCGACAAGGTCAGGCTCCAGGCGCCCAGCGGAGCGCGCACGGAGACCTCGTCGGTGTAGGGAAAAAGGGTGTAGCTCTCGGTCGTGCTGCCGCGCGCGTTGAGGTTCCAGTCCACGATCAGCCGCCGCGCCCGCGCCTCCCAGCCCCCGCGCCGCCACCGCGCCCCGAAGCCGATGTCCGCGTTCTCCTTGCGGTACATGGGCTCGCCGAAGAGCTCGGCCGACCAACCCGCCCCGAGGTCCTTCTCGAACTCGAGCCAGGCGTGAGTCTCTTGGCGATCCTTGTCGGAAAGCTCGACGAAGCGGAACCGGAATTCGAGCCCGGGCGTGAGCCGGCGGGTGAACAGCATGGTCTGGTCCAGGTACAGGTCGCAGCAATCGAGGCTCGCGCCGTTGACGCGATAACCTCCGGACGAGGCGGACCAAGCATCATCCCAGGCGCGGGACCAGCCGAAGGATTTTACGTCAAGGAAATATTCGGAGTCGAACAACGGCTCGGTGTCGGTCCGGTCCATCAGCGAGCGCACGAAGATGGCATGACTCGGTATGGATAGAAGTATAAAAACGGCGGCGCAGAACACTCGCTTCACGCCGTTATTATAGAATCTCAAGGATGACCGCCGCCGAATTTTGGCCTTACTATGTCTCCCAACACCTTAATCCGGTCAATCGCCGTCTTCACGCGGCCGGCACGTCGTTAGGGCTCGTCCTCGCCGCCGTAGGTCTCATATGGCGCGCCCCATCCGTTGCCGTTTCAGGCGTCGGCGTCGCTTATGCATTGGCCTGGGCCGGCCATTTCTTCTATGAGAAGAACCGCCCCGCGACCTTTACTTATCCGTTGTTGTCGCTGCGCGCGGATTTCCGTATGTATTGGCTCACGCTTCGGGGAGAGATGGACGCGGAGATCCTTCTCCTGACGAAGGACCTGCGGCGCCTGCGGCCGGGCTGAAAAACGCCGCGAGCTCGTCGAGGCCGTTTATTTTTCTGCACGGCGGCAGCGAGCGCAGAAAGACTTTTCCATAGCCCTTCTTGAGCACGCGGGAATCGAGGCAGACCACCGCTCCCCGATCCGTCCCCGTGCGGATCAGCCGCCCGAATCCCTGCCGGAACTTCATCACCGCGCGCGGCAAAGACCAGTCCTTGAAGTAGTCCCGCCCGTTCTCCTCGAGCCAGCGCCGTCTCGCTTCTTCCAGGGCCGACGAGACGTTCGGAAAAGGGAGCTTGACCAGCACCACGCAGGACAGCGCCTCGCCGGGAACGTCGATGCCCTGCCAGAAGGTGTCCACGCCCAGCAGGACCGCGTCGCCGGCGTTCTCGAACTCGCGCACGAGCGCGTCGTGCCCCGAGGCGCCCTGCGCCCACACCGGCCGGTCCGGTATCCTCTTGCGCAGAAGCCCATGCACCTTGCGCAGCAGCCGCCAGCTCGAGAACAGGAGGAACACCCCGCCCGGCACGCGCGCGACGATGTCCGCGCAGGCCTGCGTGATCGCCGCGGCGTGAGCCTCCTCGTCCTTGGGATCGGGCAGGCCCTCCACGGCCCAGAACGCCGCCTGCGCCGCGTAGTCGTAAGGCGAATCGAGCACGAGCTCGCGCGCCTCGGGCAGGCCCACGCGCGCCTTGAAGTCCTTGAGGCCGTCGCCCGTCGACAAGGTCGCCGAGGTCAGGATCGCGGGTATGCCGCGGGAGAACAGGCCCTCGGCCAGGCGGCGCCCGACGTCGAGCGGGGCGGCGCGCAGCTCCGGCCCGGTGCGCGGCCAGGCCACCCATCTAGCGGTCGCCGACGAGTCGGGCTTGAGCACGGCCATGAGGTCGTGGCCGAACTGGGCCGCGCGCGCGTGGAGCATGCGCATCTCGGTCTCATCGGGACGGCCCTCGGCGGCCGCGGCGGCCTCGGCCAGGGCCTTGTCGAGCGCGAGCAGGGCGGCGGGCGGCGCGTCGGGCGTCGACTCGAGCAGCTTGCCCTGGTTCTCCTCATCAGGCTCCTTCAGCCCGTTCTCGCGGGCCAGCTCCACGAAGAAGGCCCCGAGCTCGGAGGCCGCCTGCGCGGCGCGCTCGGCCAGGGCCTCGTCGGCGTAGAGCAGCGCCGAGACCTTGACCTCCTCGGTCAGCTCGACGGCGCGGTGCAGCCCCGCGCTCACGCCGTAGCGCGCGGAGGCCGCGTCCTCGAGGTTGTGCGCCTCGTCGAGGATCATCGCGTCGCAGGGGGGCAGGCGCGCGCCCGAGAGCAGCAGGGCGTGGTTGACGACGAGAATGTGAGCGCGGTCGGCGCGCTCGCGGTCGCGCCGCCACAGGCAGCGGTCCCAATACGGCCCGCCCGGCCCCATGCACACGTCGGTGTCCCGCGCGACGCGGTCCCAGATGTTCTGCGGGATCAATTCCGGCAGCGCCGAGCGGTGCCCCGACTGGGCGTCGCGCGCCCAGGCGTCGAGCCGCTCCAAAGTCTCTTTGCCGGTCTCGGAAACGGAGTCCGGTCTGGCGCGCAGTCGTGCAAGGCGCTGTACGCAGAGGTAGTTGTCGGCCCCCATGAGCATGGCGTATCTCAGAGGCAATCCCAGCGCTTCCATCGCCCTCGCCGCCGTGGGCAGCTCGTGATTCAAGAGCTGTTCCTGCAATGCCCGCGTATGCGTGGACACGATCACCCTTCGATCCCGCGTCGCCGCCCACAGCGCCGCCGGCAGCAGGTACGCGAGGCTCTTGCCCACGCCGGTGCCCGCCTCGACGACGAGGTCCCCGCCGCGCTCGAGCGACTGCCACACCGCTCCCGCCATCGCCTCCTGCGGAGGCCGGGGCTCCCACCCGGAACGCGCGCGCGCCAAGGCGCCTTCCGGCCCGAACAGCGCGGCGAGATCCATGCGGTATTCTAGTATTTCGCCCGGGCGGGGTCTGACCCCTAAAGGGAGGCGAGGCGGCGGGCGAGGGGGGATTCGCCGGGCATGTTGGAGGCGAGGGACTTGACCGCCTCCTCGGCGGCGCGGCGGGCGGCGAGGGCGGCGGAGAGGGAGGCCTCGGCGGCGGCGACCTCGGCGTCGAAGTCGGACTTGGCCTCGGGGCGCGCCTCGAGCTTGCGCAGCTCCTCCTCGTACAGGCGCAGGCGCGCGTCCTGGCCCTCGGCGCCGAGCTCGAGAAGGAAGCTCAGGACCACGCGGTCGGTCGCCGAGCGGCGCGGGTCGGCGGAGAGCGAGCCGCCGCGGGCGCCGGCGCCGAGGCCGAGCTCGGCCAGGGCGGCGAGGAAGGCGGCGCGCCCGGTCTCGGTGCGGGTGTAGGCCTCGGCGTAATTGCCCGCGCGCCCGCGCACCGTCTCGAGGATCTCGCGCCGGGCGCCGCCGCGGAAGGCGGAGAGGGCCTCGGCGCGGGCCGCCTCGCGCTCCTCCTGGGCCCATCGTGCCTCGCGCAGGAGCGCGCCCGAGCCGAACACGAGGTTCAGGCGGCCGTCGACGGTGCGCGGGTCCTTGGAACTCGCGGCGTCGCCGGGGCTGAGCGGGCCGTCCCCGTCGACGACCGAGGGGAATTGGCTCGGGTCGAAATAGCGCTGCACGGGATCGGGGAGTATGCCCAGTATGTCGATCGCGTGGAGCAGGGTCCCGCCCGGGCCGCGGCGGATCGTGGCACCCCCCTCGCCGCGGCGCGCGTAGGCGCCTCCCAGGTAGCCGTGCTGGTTCGGGTCGCGGCCCGTGATCAGCTCGATCGGGATCTGGACGACGCCGCGCGGAATCTCGAGGACGAGGTCGGGCCACTGCCCGGGGGAGTAGGCCCAGTGCCGCGCCGCGCGCGCCGCCGACCGGGCGGCTTCGAGGCGCGCGTCGTTGAGCTCGCGTCCCAGGTGCACGGTAAAACCGTTATCGGGATCGATCCAGCGCTTGGGCTTGGCGGTCGGGGCGTACTCCGCGCCGGTGTCCTTCCACACGCGGCCGGACGCGTCCTCGACCCACCAGCCGCCGGCCTTTCCGGCCAGCTCGTCCTTATCGTGGAACACGCGCCGCACGCGCCCCTGCGCGTCCGTCTCGAGGGCCAGCGGCGCCGCGCCGAGCCAGGTCACGGCCGCGCCGCCGAGGGAGATCGTCCTGGTCCCGACGCGGACGGAGACGACCGTGCCGTCGTTGCCGAGCCCGACGGAGAGGTCCGCGCTCTTATGGAACGTCCACTTGTGCGCGGGGTCCTTGGGGTCCTCGGCCTCTTCGGCCGCCTTCTTCATTTCTTTTTCGTCGAGGTAGACCGCGCTCACCTCGCCCGCCGCGTCGAGGGCGAAGCCCCACGACGACAGCTTGAGCTTGAGCCAGCCCGCCCGGCGGGCGGAGAGGGCCTGGGCGCGCGCTTCTTCGATGAGAGCGAGGAGGCCGGCGCGGCCGAGGTCGGCGCGCCGGTAGGAGGACGAGGCGCCCGAGGACTCGAGCGCTTCGAGGGAGGGGAAGCTCTCGGGGTCGGCCGGGGGGCCGTCGACGCGCACGAACGCCGCCAGCTCGGAGGGGGCGCGCAGGCGCGCGGCGGGGACGGGCAGGGCCTTGCGCAGGCCCGTGCGCGGATCGGGGCGGGCCTCGAACCACAGCACGCGGCCCTCACCCTCGAGGCGGCGCAGGTCGCCCAGGGTCAAGGACGCGCCGCCGGCGCCGCCCTCGAGGACCACCTCGGAGGAGAGCAGGGCCCGGTCGAGCGCGGCGCGGCGGGCCGCTTCGTCGCGGCGCGCGCGAACCTCGGCCAGGCGCTCGCGCGCGGCGTCATCGCCCTCGACCACCTCGGTCCAGCCCACGGCGACCGCCTCCGCGGCCGTCTCCGGCGGGCGTCCGACCCACCGTTCGGGGGCGACGAAGCGGCGGCCCGCGAGGTCGCTGACGCGCCCCGCGGCCTCGAGCCGGCGGACCTCCGCCGACGAGGACCAGCTGATCCCGTCCTTGCTTCGCAGGGCGATCAGCGCGGGCAGCGCCTCGGTGCGGCCGACCCAGCGGGCCTTCATCGCGCGCAGGAAGGCGACGGTCTCGGAGGCCGGGGCGATCTCGCGGGTCTCGGAGGGGTCGAAGCGCAGCGCGCGCAGGCGCGATTCGCCGAGCGCGATGGACGCCTCGAGCGTGAGGATGCCCCGCCCGTACTGGAGCCGGTCGCGGCGGCGCGCGAGGCTCTCGCGCACGCCGAACAGGCCGTTGAGCGAGCGCGTCCAGCCCGCGTCGGCCGCGGCCTCCGGAAGCTCGAGGACGGCGGCGAGCTCGGCGTCGAACGCGTCGAGTGCCACGACGTAGGCGTCGAGCGCCTTGTCCTTGAGCAGGTGGTCGCGCGGCGAGGCGGAGCGGGACAGCCACGCCGCCTGCGCCTCGCGGCGCAGCCCGGCGACGCGGGCGTCGAGGTCGATGAGGCGGCGCACGGGCCCGTCGAGGGCGGGGGGCGCCTTGACGGCCGACCAGTAGACGCGGGAGAGCTCGGCGTTCACCCCGCCCTCGCGGGCGAGCACGGAGCCCTCCAGCTCGGCCGAGGCGGAGGCCTCCTGGCGCAGGAAGCCCATCAGCCCGGTCCAGGAGGCCCCGCGCGCGGGGTCGGAGGACTGAAGCTCGGACAGGATACGGGACAAGGTCGCTTCGATGAGGCGCCGGCGGCCCTGCAGATCGACCTTCATCAAGCGGTCGAGGCGCTCGGCGGGGTCGTAGTCGTTGCTCCTCACCGCGGCCGCGTCCTTGGCGGCGAGGCGGTAGCGCTCGACGAGCACGCGCAGCTCCGCGCGGATGGACTCCGGCGCGTCGGCGAGCAGCTCGTCGTTGCGCCGCTCGAAGCCCTCGTCGAGCAGGCGGTCGGCCCACCAGGCGAGCAGGCGGGCGCGGGCGGTGCGCTCGGCGGGCTCGAGCGGGTCCCGCCCTCCCGCGCTCCGCGCGGAAGGCTTCCGATATATCGCGGGGGAGATGCCGAGCGCGGAGAGCTCGCCCGTCAGGCGCGCGAAGTCCTCGGCCAGGGCCTGGGTGGCGGCGACGAACTCGAACTGCGCGCGGGCGGCCTCGGCCTGGGCGGAGGCGATCTCGGAGACGGGGGAGAGCTTCGTGCGCACGCGCTCGACGGCGCCGAGCAGGTCGCGACGGGCGGCGAGCTCGCGCAGGCGCAGGGCGGCGACGAGGCGCGTCTTCTCGGCGACCGAGGCCATCAAGGTGTGGAGCAGCAAGGACAAGCCCTGCAGGCGGCGCGAGTCCTCAAGCTCGCGGCGCAGGGCGTCGTCGATGACCTCGACGAGGCCGGCGCGCACGCGCTCGGGGTCCGGCGCCTCGAGGAAGGCGCCCTGCACCCACGTCCCCCGGAACAGGCCGACCGCCGCCATCGGCGTGAAGCCGCGCGAGCTCATCTTCTCGGCGAGCAGGTCGGCGCGCAGCTGCGGCAGGCGGTCGCGGCCGGCGAGCTCCTCGGGCAGGCCCGCGGTGAACAAGGTGTTCTTGAGCAGCTCGAGGTCGAAGGCCTCGGCCTCGGCGACCTCGCGCGCGGCCGCCGCCGCGAGGTCCCCGTCGGACGGGGCCGGCAGCAGGGCGAGCAGGGCCTCCGGCGGCGTGCCGGGCGGAAGGTGCAGGAAGGCGGCGGTCTCGGCGAGGTCGCGGGCGACGCGCGCGCGCGCCTCGGCGCCGATGCCCACGCCCTCCGACCAGCGCATCAGGGCCGCGTCGAAGCGCAGGCGCGCCAGCGCCATGTCGGCGCGCGCCCGGGCGGCGGCGGCGCCGGAGCGGCGGGTCTCGTCGGCGCGCTCCTCGCGCAGCTTGGCGAGCGCCAGCATCGCCTCGGGCGGCGTCGAGGGGCTGCGCAGGCGCGCCTCGAGCCAGCCCTCGACGAAGGAGCGGCCGACCGGCTCGCCCGACAGGGTCTGGCGGTGATCGTAGAAGCGGATCGAGCCGGTCGCGTCGAGCGGCGGGGCGGTCTCGAAGGCGCCGAGATCGCCGTGATCGTACCTCGGGGGGGCCTGGCGCAAAGCGGCCTCGCGCAAACGGTCGCGGAGCTCGGCGTAGCTGGTCGGCATGGTCCCGGCCTGGGACGCGAGCGAGGAGCCCCACATCGAGATCTGGGCCCGGAGCATCGCCTCCTGGCGGGAGAGTTCGAGCGCGCGCGCCCGGGACTCCGGGTCGCCGCGCCCCTCGAGCGCCGCGCGGGCGGCGCGGACGCGGGAGAGCTCGGAGCCCAGCCGCGCGCGCGCGGCGGGCAGGGCCTCGTCGAAAGCCTCCAAGGCGCGCTCGGCGGCCAAGGTGCGCTCGCGCGCGATCGCGACGATCTCGGGGGAGGGAACGCCGTCGCCGGACAGCGCCGCGATCAGGCGCCCCAGAGAGCGGCCCACCATCGAGATCGGGTCGAGGCGCAGGCGGTCGACGCGCAGGCCCTTGTCCACGGCGGCCTCGACGGCGCGCGCGATCTTCAGGCGCGACTCGAGCGCCTCGCGCGCCGCGGCGGCGGGGTTGAGCGCGGCGGAGCGCGCGGCGAGCGCGCGGAGCGCCGTCTCGGCGTCCACGCTCAGCTGCAGGCGGGAGTCGAGGGGGCGGCCGAGCAGGTGATTGGCGGCGACCTCGGCTTCGCGGCGCCGCGCGATCAGATCGCTCAGTGCTGACCGCGCGGCCCTCAGCTTCTCCGCGGCTCCCGGGGTGCCGTCCAAGGCGGCCTCGAGGGCGGGGATCAGTTCTCCTTCATAGAGCGCGATCTGCTTGGCGGCGTAGGACGCCTCGAGCAGCGCCCGCGTCAGGTTCAAGGCCATATCCGCCGCCGCTTTATCCTGGAGCCGCGTGTACAGGTCCGCTTCGGCGCCGCGGCGCCCGGCGTCGAGCTGGCGCAGCTCCTCGGGGGCGAGCTCAATGCCGACGACGGGCAGCACCATCAGGCCCGTGAAGCCGAACGCCGGGATCAGTGCCACGCCCGCGGCGGTGATGTTCGCGCCGACCGAGAGGTCCACGTCCACCTTGCGGATGCGCCGGTCCGAGGCCTCGAGCAGCTCGCGCGCCGCCGAGGAGCGCCGCGCGAGGGCCTCCCAGGACGCCGACCGCGCCGTCGCCTGGTCGAAGGCGGCGTTCATGTCCTTGGGCTCGTCATACGTCTCGCCGACGGGGCTCAGCGGCTGGCCGGCGGCGTCGAGGGAGGCCCACGCGTCGTGCAAAGAGCCCTCGACGGCGAAGGTCAGCGCGTCGGTCGCGGCGTCGAGCCAGCGGCGCGCGCGGGCGCGAAGCTCGGGCGCGCCGATCAGCGCGTTGCGGTACAGGCGGATGCCGTCGGAGAGCTCCAGGCGCGATTCGGAGGCCGCCTTCTCGGCCTCGCGCGCGCGCTCGAGCCACCCGCGCGCGGCGATGCGCTCCGATTTCGCGCGCAGGCGCGTGGACTTCAGCCGCGCGGCCATCTCGAGCACGGCGGCCTGAGACTGCAGGGCGTAGGCGGCGTTGACTTTACCCTTGGTCGGGTCGTAGATGGGCAGGCGCACCGTCACCGCGACGCCGAGCGCCTGGCTCGACATGAGGTCCGGAAGCTGCGCGCCGACGGAGATCGTGAGCTTCTCGATCCACGGGACCCAGTCAAGAACGGCCTTCGAGGCCTCGGGAATCTTCATCGAGCCGCGCGCGCGGGAAAACAGCTCGCCCAGGCGCTCGGGCGACGCCAGCGCGCGCGCGACCAGGCGCAGGACGCGGTCGAGGTCGTTGGGGTTGACGCCGTCGAAGGGCAGCGCCTCCTCGGGGCCGCGGCCGGTCAGGGACGCGTAGCGCAGCGACGCGCGGCGCAGGTCGTCGGTCGCCGAAATGACGCGAGCCTCGGCCTCCGCGCGCAGGACTTGGTCCTCGGCGTGCGCCGCGAGGAAGATCGCGAGATGCCGGCGCCACTTGGCCAGGGCGATCGCGGCCAGCGCCGACTGCCAGGCCTTCGCGGTGTCGAGCAGCTGCTCCTCGAGATCGAGCCCCAAGGTGAACAGCGCGGCGGCGCGGGACTCGACGAGCTCGCGCTGGCTCTTGGTCATCGTCAGCTCGGTCTGGGTGCCGACCTGGAAGCCGCCGCCCGTGGCGCGCTCGGCCGTGCCGGGGCCGACGGGCCCGGAGACGAAGCCGACCATCGCGCGTTGGCGGACGTTGTCGAGGAAGGCGCCGGCCTTCTGAAGCTCGCCGATCTCGCGAGAGAGACGGCCGATCTCGAGCACGATGAGGCGGCGGCCCGCGTCCGCGTCGAAGGCGCGCGCGAGCTCGGCCAGCGCGGGGTTGTCGGCGTTGTCGCGCGCGAAGAAGTCGGAGAGCGCCGCGTCGAATTCGGCCATGGTCTTGCCGCCGCGCAGGTCCTCGGCGGCCGCGCCCGTCACCGAGCGCCACAGCTCGCCCAGAGTGTAGGTGGACTCGAAGGAGACGGTGAGGCGGTCGTTGAGGCCGATGTAGCGGCTGCCGTAGGAAAGTGCCAGCTCGGAGTTCTCGCCGGTGCGCTTGCGGATCTCGGCGAAGTACGCCGCCGCCGAACCCGCGAGCTTGCCCTGGGCGTTGATCGTCCAGCCCATGTCCGGGATCTCGTAGGAGATGCGCCCGTTGAGCGAGTTCACCCGCTCGCCGAGCTCGCCGCCGCCGCCGACCGAGAGCCGCGTCTCGTGCCCGCCGACGTCGAAGGTGAAGCCCTTGAGGATGGTGGCCCCCACGGCCTGCTGGGTCAGCGGGTCGGTGCCCCCGGTCTTCGCGTAATAGAACTCGAGGTTGAACGTGTCCTCCTGGCCGAGCGCGGCCGCGAGGTCCACGCCGAGGCCGAGCTTGGAGCGGGTGTACTCGCGGTCCTGGCCGCGTCCCTCGATCAGGAAGCTCTGGTCGAGGGTGGGATCGTAGCCGGTGAAGTCGAGGTTCACCTCCTGCAGAAAGCGGCGCGGGTCCTTGGCGAACAGCGCGGTCTGCTCGGCGTTGAGCGAGAGCACCTTGCTGAACTTGATCTTCGACTTGAGGTTGCCGCCGTAGTAGGAAGGCTTGCCGCCCGCGTCGGTGGCGGCGAAATCGGCGAAGCCGGCGGCGCCGAAGTACACCTTGCCGTCGGCGACCATCAAGGCGAAGTCGTCGAAGACCATCATGCGCGCCTCGCGCGCCTGGGAGCCGACCGTCAGGTCGGGCGGGATGTCCTGGATGAACTTATGGAAGGTCACGTCGAGGTAGTTGACCATGCGGTCGCTGTCGAGCGACTCGACGCGCACGGTCACGCCCTGGTCGCCGAAGGGCGCGTTGCCCGCCGACGGGGGGCTGGCGAAGCGGTGGCCGATGACGCTGACGTTCTGGCCCCACAGCTTCAGGGCGTTGCCGAAGGTGACCTGCTGCGCGGTCTCGAGGCCGCCGGGGGTGGAGAACTCGCTCTGGTAGACGAGGTAGAAGCCGTCGGTGCCCTCGCCGACCTCGACCATCTTGGTGCCGGGCAGGAGCTGGGACAGCGCGCGCGGGTCCTTCAAGATCCGCTCGCGAATGGCGGCCAGGTCGCGCGCCGCGGCGTCGGTGGAGAGCGCGCCGAACAGCTGGGAGAGGAAGCGCTCGAACTGCGACTTCGGGATCACCATGGTCTGGGGGCCGCCGCGGTTCTCGGCGAGCCAGGCGGGGCCGGTCCTGCCGACGGCGCTCACGCGGGCCGCGAGCGCGGGGGACAGGCGGCCGAGGTCGCCGACCGGCGCGAGGACGCGGTCGAGCTCGGCGCGCTCCGCGCTAAGGGCCTTGAGTGTGTCGGCGACGGCCTTGGCGGCGGCGTCGCGCGCGCGCTCGGCGCGGCGGGCCTCGATGTTGGTCTCGAGGACGCGGCGCGTCTTGTCCTGGATCGCCGAGATGTTCTGGGCGACGCGCGAGAGGGCGGTCTCGTTGGGGTTGTCGAGCTGCTGCAGCCAGCCGACGACGGTCGTGCGCTGCTCCTGGATGCCTTGGCGCGACTTCGCGAGCGCGTCCTTGAACTCGAGGGCGGCCTTGCGCTCGGCGTCGAGAGCCTCGTCGCCGGAGGAGTAGACTTCGCCCAAGGTGTCGTAGTAGGTCTGCACGCGGCCGACCGTGCCGACGCCTTCCTGGCTCCACTGGGTCTTCTGGCCGAAGAGGTCGGCGCCTTCGCGGGCGACGCCGGAGAGCATGTCGAAGGCGGCGACTTTACGGGCCAGGACGGCTTCGCCGCCGGAAAGGTCGCCGCCGACCCAGGCGAGGTCGGCGTCGAGGTCGGCGAGGCCGGAGCTGAGGCCGGCCGATGCGCGGGCGAGGAAGGCTTCGAAAACCGGGATACGATCCTTCAAATAGTCGTCGGAGGTGGTGACGAGGGCGTCCGAGAACAGGAAGCGGGCGAGGCACTCGGCGTAGGAATCGCCGGAGGCGGCGGAGGCGGTGGTGGGGACGAGGCGCTTGATGGCTTCGAGGCCGAGGAGGGCGATCCGCTGATTGGTCGAGACATCGAGAGGGGGCTGGGTGCCGGTGGGGATGCCGGAGCCGCCGCCGACGCCCAGCTCGGTCCCTCCCGAAGCGGCGAGGGCCGCGTCGGCGACCTGCTTTATGGCCGACGCCATGTTCTGGAGCACCCGGGCGTCGGCCATAGAAGTAAGGCGTGGGCCGGTTGACGGAGAATCGGGATCGAGGTCGACGGGGAGCTTATACTTAACGGCAAAAGAGTGGTGATTCGATGTCAGACCGTCAAGTTCCGTCAGAATGGAATTTACGACAACGGCGGAGGCGTTCATTTTGACGGCCCTTATCCGGCGCTCCTCGCGGTAAACGGCGGCGCGGCGGACCAGCGAGTAGGGCACACGTTCGCCGTAAAGATCCTCCATCTCGGAATTGGCGGGATCTTTACGGCGTCTCATGGAATCCTGATAATCGACGACGATTTTCTTGTAGTCCTCGTATTGCTTGCGGACTTGAGCTATCCCGGCGCGTGCCGCGCCGGAGTCGTAGGCCTTGGCGCCATTCGAGGCTAGGCCCCAGGGCAAAGCCTTCCTTAATCCATCCGAGATCTTCTCGTATAGGTTCTTTTTCTCCTTATAAAGAACCGCGTAACCATCATCGTTTCCATTCGGATCGCTTTGCGCGATCCGATCGCGCTGAAAGGGAACCAAAGTATTGTCCAGAAGGTCCTGCACTTCCACGAGCATCGGCGCCAACGTTTGCTTGATAAGCGAGCGCTTGCGATCGATCAGCGCCTGACCTTGCGCGGCGGGCGCGCCGGCGTTGATATAGGTCTCGTCGAGCGACACGTCGTCGAGCACGCCCTGGAGGGCGGCGACGGAGCGGGTGAAAACCGTCCTCGCCTTGGGCAGGACCTCGGAGATGGGCTTCTCGAGAGCTTTGGCGGTGGCCTCGGCTTCCAGGCGCCGCACGGTCAGGTCGCCGAGGAATGGAATAAGGCGGGACAGATCGATCTTTTTGGTCTTAGCGTCGAAGCCGGCGTCGGTGTCGGGGAAGGACGCGGCGTCGAGGCGGTCGAGCAGGTCGGGCAGCAAGGTCCGCAGCTCGTCGGCGGAGCGGCCCTTGAGGCGGGGCAATGCCGCGCCCGGGGCGCCCTGCTCGATCAGCGCGGAGAGCTCGTCGGCGGAGGCGGCGAGCGCGTCGCTCGAGCCCCCCAGGCGCGACTCGAGCTCGAGCTGCTCCTCGCGCCAGGCGACGAGGGACTCCAGGCGCGAGCCGCCGAAGTCGTCGGCGACGCGCGTCGTCCCGTCGGGGTCGAGCGCGCGCTCGACGCCGGCGAGGATGTCGGCGTGCTCGTCGCGCTGGCCGCGCCAGAAGTCCCGGCGGCGCGCGAGCAGGGCGCGCGTGGCCTCGAGCGTCGGGTTCGTCACGCTCTCGGAGGGCACGCCGGGGACCGCCACGACCAGGACCCCGGCGAACTCGAGCGGCACGGCGTTGAGGCGCGCATCGGCCTCGGCGACCTTGGCGCGGTAGCCGGCGACCTCGGCGGACTTGGCCTTGAGGTAGTCGAGCGACAGGTCGGAGACGCCCGAGGGGGACGACGAGCCGTGCGCGAGCGCGTCGATCAGCGACGGCAGCAATGCGAGGCGGCGCTCGTATTCGGAAACCGCGTCCGCGCTGCGCCCGCGGTCGCGCGCGTCGATCGCGGCCAGCAGGCCCGACACGTCCGCGCGGAAGCGCGCCACCGCGGAGGACAGGCCGCCCACGCGGACGGCGAGCGAGGCGAAGTCGTCGCGCCGCGCGGCGTCTTCGGCGGTCTGCGCCTCGGCCTCGCGCCGCCATTCCTCGGTCCGGCGCGCCTGCTCCGCGGCGTCCTCGGCGGAGCCGGCGTTGGCGCCGCGGCGGCGCTCGATGAGCTTGAGCTTCTCATCGACGAGCGCCTGCATCTTGCCGAGCGCGGCGTCCGCGGAATTAAGGAGGCTGAGGCTGTAGGACAGGTCCATCACCATCGCCAGCCGCGCGAAGTTCTTGCGGAACTCCAGGGTGTCGCGGCCGCCGCGGCGCTCGCGCAAGGCGTCGGCGCGCGAGCGGTCATAAACGGAGAGCATCGCCTCGGCGCCGTCGCGCAGGGCGAGCTGGCCTTGAAGTTCCGCGTTCAGCTTTTCGACGCGGGCCAGGCTCTCCTCCACGTCGGCCTCGGCCGGGGTCCCGGCCAGGTCCGGCTTGACCGCCGGAGCCGGCGACGGGTCCGCCGTGATGTCGTCGAACATCCGGCGCAGGGCCTCGAGAGAGGCCCACTTCGACTCGCGGGCGTCCTCGGCGCCGGAGCCGGTCTGCGCCTCGGGCAGCAGCGGCGAGACGCGCTCGAGGAGGCGGTCGAGGCGCGCGATCGCCTCGGCGTCGGCCGAGCCGCCGGACAGGTCGCCGCTCTGCCCGAGGCGTCGGCGAAGCTCGGCCTCGGAGGCGGGGCCCCCGGGATAGGGGAGCGCGACGGGGCGAAGCGGGGCCGGCCGCGGCACCGGCTGCACCGCCTTGACGCCGAAATCCGGCGCCGTCATCGCCGCGACCTTGGCCACGGCGCGGTAGTGCGCGACGAGGGCGGGCGCCTCGTCCGGGATCGCGGGGACCGTCAGGCCGAGGGCGTCGGCCAGCTCGGGCAGCGCCGCGAGCGCGGCCGGCGCGGACTCGCCGTAGCGCTTCGCCCAGGCCCGCGCGGCCG
>JAKFCD010000055.1:0-17864 GCA_036676805.1 Elusimicrobiota bacterium | reverse complement strand
GCCGGGAGACAACATCGACATCGAGTGCGAGCTGATCGCCCCGATCGCGATGGAGAAGGGCCTGCGCTTCGCCGTGCGCGAAGGCGGCCACACCGTCGGCGCCGGCGTCGTCGCCGACATCGTCGCTTAAAATAACGCGTAAAATCGATCCAAAGATAAGGTATAATATGGCCGAGACCAACAATCCGCAGCAAAGAATCCGCATCCGCCTTCGCGCTTACGACCACCGCGTCCTCGACGCCAGCGTCGGAAAGATAGTCGAGACGGCCCAGCGAACGGGAGCAGTCGTTTCCGGCCCCATCTTGTTGCCGACGCACATCAAGAAGTACACCGTGCTGCGGTCTCCGCACGTCGACAAAAAGTCGCGCGAGCAGTTCGAGATGCGCATCCATAAGCGCCTCATCGAGCTTAACTCGACGACCTCCAAGACGGTGGACGAGCTGATGAAGCTCGATCTGCCGGCCGGAGTCGACGTCGAAATCAAGCTCTAGTCGAACAGGGCTGAAGCGGGCCGTCCCCTTCCGGGTGGTTCCAGCTGTAGGGACGTCTTTTGTCATTTTAGGGTAAAAAATTATGAGCGAGCAGCAGACGACTGAAGCGACGACGGCGAACGGCGGGGCCAAGAAGGCTCCCGCGACGTTCCGCGCCATCCTGGGCGAGAAGATCGGCATGACGCAGATCTTCCACCCCAAGGATCAGAATCTTTACGGCGTGACGGTCATCCAGGCGGGCCCCTGTCCCGTGCTCCGCGTCAAGACCGCCGGCTCCAAGGACGGCTATGACGCCGTCCAGCTCGGCTTCGGCACGATCAAGGACAAGTCGCGCAACTCCGCCCAGCGCGGCCAGTTCAAGGCGGCCGGCGTTGCCTCGCAGAAGTACGTGCGCGAGATCCGCGACGCGAACCTCGCGGGCATGGAGGCCGGACAGACCGTCCTCGCCGACACGTTCAAGACCGGCGACTACGTCGACGTCCAGGGCGTCACCAAGGGCAAGGGCTTCGCCGGCGTCATGAAGCGCCACAATTTCCGCGGCCTGCCCGCCTCGCACGGCGCGTCGGACAAGGAGCGCTCGCCGGGGTCGCTGGCCTCGCGGCGCTCCCTCGGGCGCGTCATGCCCGGCCAGCGCATGGCCGGCCGCATGGGCGGCGTCGTGACTTCTACCATAAAAATTGAAGTTGTCGATGTGGACGCCGAGAAGAACCTGATCTACGTGGCGGGCGCCGTCCCCGGCCCCCGAGGCGGGCTCGTGACGATCTACGAGACCGTCAAGAACAAGAAGTCCCGCGTCGACACCGTCAAGTCCACCGTCAAGAAGGACAAGATGGGCAACATCATCAAGGCCGCCGCCAAGCCCGGCGCCAAGAAGTAAGGGATCAAAGACATGGACGCTAAAGTCATCGACGTCAACGGCAAAGAGACCGGGACCGTTTCCCTGGCCGAGAACATCTTCGGGCACAAGCCCGAACGGCGTTTTCTGCACGAGTTCGTCACCATCTACCTCGCCAACCAGCGCGCGTGGACCTCGAACACCAAGAGCCGCACGACGGTGTCCGGCGGCGGCCGCAAGCCGTGGAAGCAGAAGGGGACCGGCCGCGCCCGCTCGGGCTCCATCCGCTCCGGCCTGTGGCGCCACGGCGCGATCATCCACGGACCGCGCATGGGCCGCGGCGCTCGCCTCGACTACCCGCGCCAGAAGGCCCGGCTCGCCCTCGCCCAGGCCCTTTCGGCCCGCGCGCAGGACGGCGGCCTCGTCTGCGTCAAGGATTTCACGCTGAAGGAGCCGAAGACGAAGCTCGTCGCGGCGACTTTGGCGAAGCTCGGCTGCGAGGGGAAGACTTTGATCGTCCTCGACGCTCCGAACCCGGCCCTCGTTCTGGCCGCCCGCAATATCCCCACCGTGGCGGTCCGCCTCGCGGCGGATATCAACGCTTACGAGGTTCTTTACTGCAAGAAGCTCGTCATCACGCAGCCCGCGCTCGAGAAGCTCGGCGCGCGCTGGAACTAGGGAGTACGACGATGTCCGATAAAGCTCTTCACGAAATACTCGTCCGGCCCCTCCTCACGGAGCGCGGCACGGGCAACCAGGAGAAGTACAACCAGTACCTCTTCGAGGCCGCTCCCGACGCGACCAAGACCGACATCAAGCGCGCCGTCGAGACGATGTTCAAGGTCACCGTCGAGAAGATCCGCACGTCGGTCGTCCCCGGCAAGTTCCGCCGCTTCGGACGCGGCGGCGGCATGCGCCCCGACTGGAAAAAGGCGATCGTCACGGTGACGAAAGGCCAGAAGATCGATTTCGCGACCCCCGCCGCCTAAGAGATAAATATATGGCCATCAAATCCTACAAGCCGTACACGCCTTCCCGCCGCGGGATGACCTCCCAGGACTACTCGGACATCACCACGAACGTCCCCGAGAAGAGCCTCGTTTCCCAGCTCAAGCGCACCGGCGGCCGCAACAACACCGGCATGATCATGGTCCGCCACCAGGGCGGCGGCCACAAGCGCGCGTTCCGCGCCATCGACTTCAAGCGCTTCGACAAGGCCGGCGTCCCGGGCAAGGTCGTCTCCATCGAGTACGACCCGAACCGCTCCGCCCGCATCTGCCTCGTCAACTACGCCGACGGCGAGAAGCGCTACATCGTGCAGCCCGCCGGCATGAAGGTCGGCGATTCCATCATGAGCGGCCCCGAGGCCGAGATCAAGGTGGGCAACGCGCTGCCCGTCAGCAAGATTCCCGAAGGTACCTTCATCCACTGCCTCGAGCTCAACCCCGGCAAGGGCGCGCAGATGATGCGCTCGGCCGGCACCCAGGCCCAGCTGATGGCGAAGGACGCCGGCTACGCGCAGATCAAGATGCCCTCGGGCGAGGTCCGCATGGTGCCCGACACCTGCTACGCGACGATCGGGCAGGTCGGCAACTTCGAGCACAACACGATCACGCTCGGCAAGGCCGGCCGCAACCGCCACCTCGGCATCCGCCCCACCGTCCGCGGCGGCGCCATGAACGCGACCGATCATCCGCTCGGCGGCGGCCGCGGCAAGTCCAAGGGCAACAACCACCCGCGCTCCCCTTGGAACCAGCTCGCGAAGGGCTTCAAGACGCGCAACAAGAAGAAGGTCTGGGGCTGGATGATCGTCTCCGACCGGCGCCGCTCGGCGCAGCACGCGTAAAGAGGAATTATGAGCCGATCTACTAAAAAAGGACCGTACGTCGAAGCGAGCCTTCTGAAGAAGGTTCAGAAGCAGAACACGGCCGGCGAGAAGAAGCCCATCAAGACCTGGGCGCGCCGCTGCACGATCACCCCGGAGTTCGTGGGGCATACCTTCTCCGTCCACAACGGCCGGAAATTCCTGCCCGTTTACGTCAACGAGCAGATGGTCGGCCACAAGCTCGGCGAATTCTCGTTCACCCGCTTCTTCAAGAGCCACGGCGGCACGCACAAGGAAGCGGACGCCAAGACCTAAGTCGACATACAGGGATAAAAGAGAAATAACATGGAAGCGACAGCTCACTCACGGTTTCAGCGCTACGGGACGCGCAAGGTCGGCCAGGTCCTCAAGGAGATCCGCGGCAAGTCCGTGCTCGAGGCCGAGCGGATCATCCCGATGATGCCCCGCATCTGCTCGGTCATGGTCGGCAAGGCCGTCCGCTCCGCCGCGGCGAACCTCGTCAACCTAGCCGCGAAGAACGGCCACACGATCAACCCCGAAAAGGTCTACATCAAGTCCTGCTGGTCCACGATGGGCCCGATGGGAAACATGAAGCGCATGCTGCCCGCTCCGCAGGGCCGCTCCTACACCTTCAAGCGAAAAGTCTGCCACTTGACCGTCATCGTCTCCGACGAGCGCGTCACCGGCAAGGGAAAGTAACACCATGGGCAATAAAATCCATCCGAACGCGCTTCGCCTCGGCTACATCCACGACTGGCAGTCCAAGTGGTTCTCCACGAAGGACGCCCCCGCCCTCATCGGCGAGGACTTCAAGATCCGCAACCTCGTCCGCAAGGCCTTCCGCATGGCCGCGGTCAGCTGGGTCGGCATCGAGCGCGCCGGCTCCTACCTGCGCGTCAACATCCACACGGCCCGCCCCGGCGTCGTGATCGGCAAGAAGGGCGCCGACATCGAGGCGCTGCGGAAGAACGTCGAGGCCATGACCTCCCGCAAGACCTACGTGAACGTGATGGAAATCAAGGATCCCGAGCTCGACAGCCGCCTCGTCGCGGACTCGATCGCGGTCCAGCTCGAGAAGCGCATCGCCCATCGCCGCGCCATGCGCCGCGCGATGGAGCGCACCATCCAGTCCGGCGCGCTCGGCATCAAGGTCATGATCTCCGGCCGCGTCAACGGCGCCGAGATCTCGCGCCGCGAATGGCAGCGCGAGGGCCGCGTGCCCCTGCATACCTTCGCCGCGGACGTCGACTACGGCACCGCCGAGGCCATGACGCACGCCGGGCTCATCGGCGTGAAGGTCTGGATCTTCAAGAAGCAGCACTTCGTGAAGTCCCTCAAGGAGCTGCAAATGATGGCCAAAAAGGAAGCGGCGCTCGTCGCGGCCGCCATGTCCATCGAATCGGGCGAGCAGCCCGCGACGCCGGCCCCGCCGGCGGCGCCGTCAGAGGGGGGGCGCTGACATGCTGATGCCCAAGCGCGTCAAGTACCGCAAGCCCCACTCTCATCCCAGGATCAAGGGTCCCGCCAAGCGCGGAGTCAGCCTCGCGTTCGGCGAGTTCGGCCTGAAGGCGCTCGAGCCCAAGTGGGTCACGGCCCGCCAGATCGAGTCCTCCCGCGTCACGATCTCCCGTCATCTCAAGAAGGGCGGCAAGCTCTGGGTCCGCATCTTCCCCGACAAGGCGATCACGAAGCACCCCGCCGAGACCCGCATGGGCAAGGGCAAGGGCGCTCCGGATCATTGGGCCGCGGTCGTGCGGCCGGGCCGCATGCTGTTCGAGGTCGGCGGCTTGACGCAGGACGAGGCCAAGAAGGCCCTCAAGATGGCTTCCTACAAGCTGCCCATCCTCACGAAGTTCGTCGCCCGCGAGCACATCTAACTATATGGCCGACAAGAAGACGACCAAGAAGGACTCCGGCGCCGCCGCGCTGAAAAACCCGACCGAGCTCAAGAACGAGCTCCGCAACGCGCTCGAGAAGCGCGCCAAGCTCGAGTTCCAGCACAACGTCGCCCCGCTCAAGAACCCCATGGAGCTGCGCCATCTCCGCCGCGAGATCGCGCGCCTCAAGACGCAAATGTCCCGCAAGGAGGCCGCGAAGTGACGAAGACCGCCGCCGCTCCCGCCGCCGCCGAGCTCGAGCTCGACCGGGGCAACCGCAAGACCCTCGAAGGAGTCGTCGTGTCCGACAAGATGAACAAGACCCGCACCGTGCGCGTCTCGCGAACCGTCCGGCACCCGTTCTACGAGAAGATCATGAAAAAATCCAAGAAGTTTCATGCTCACGACGAGAACAACGAGGCCCGCGAGGGCGACATCGTCGAGATCGCCAGCACGCGCCCGCTGTCCAAGCTCAAGCGCTGGCGGATCGTGCGCATCGTCAAGGCCGCGCCCAAGGGCCTGGCGGAGGCCAACGCCCAATGATCCAGCTTCGCACGATGGTCAACGTCGCCGACAACTCCGGCGCGCGCCGCCTGCAGTGCTTCCACGTGATGGGCGGCTCCTACCGCCGCTACGCGTCCCTGGGAGACATCATCGTCTGCTCCGTCGTGGACGCGCTCCCCAACGGCGCGGTCAAGAAGGGAACGGTCGTCAAGGCGGTCGTGGTGCGCGTCAAGCGCAACCTGCGCCGCGCCGACGGCTCCCACGTTTCTTTCGACGACAACGCCGCCTGCTTGATCGACGACAAGAACGAGCCGAAGGGCACCCGCGTGTTCGGGCCCGTGGCGCGGGAGCTGCGCGACAAGGAGTTCCTGAAGATCGTTTCCTTGGCTCCGGAGGTCGTCTAAGATGAAGTTCAAGATCAAGAAGAACGATAAGGTCATCGTGATCTCCGGCAAGGAGAAGGGCAAGACCGGAGAGGTGCTCGAGCTCATCGCCGGCGACAAGTTCACGCCGACCCGCGTGGTGGTCTCCAAGGTCAACATGGTGACGAAGCACAAGAAGCCGACGCAGACCGATCCCGGCGGCATCACGAAGATGGAAGCCCCTCTGTCGATGAGCAACGTCATGCTCCTCGACCCGAAGACGAACAAGCCGACGCGCGTGCGCATCAAGATCGCCGCCAGCGGCGACAAGTCGCGCATCGCGAAGTCCGGCGAGACGATCGCCTAAGGCAAGGAACTATGGCTGAGAAAACGACAGACGAAAAGGCGAAAGCGGCGGCCCACAAGGCCGCCCAAGCCGCCAAGAAAGCCGGCCTCGAGAAGCAGGCCGCCTCCAAGGCCGGTCCCGCGTTCGAGCTGAACCAGGACGGCCGCGAGACCGAGCATCCGGTCCCGCGCCTCAAGACCCACTATCGCGAGAACGTGATCCCCTCGTTCATGGAGAAGCACGGCCTCTCGAACCAGCACGAGGTCCCCAATCTGCGCAAGATCGTGGTCAACGTCGGCGTCTCCGAGGCCCGCGACAACGTCCAGACGCTGGACAACGCCCGCGAGGAGCTCGCGCTGATCACCGGCCAGTGGCCCCAGGTCCGCAAGGCCACGAAGTCGATCTCGAACTTCAAGCTGCGCCAGGGCATGCCGATCGGCGTGCGCGTCACTTTGCGCGGCGACCGCATGTGGGAGTTCCTGGACCGCCTCATCGCGGTCTCCATCCCCCGCATCCGCGACTTCCGCGGCCTCGAGCCCAAGGGCTTCGACGGCAGCGGCAACTTCAACCTCGGCCTGAAGGAACAGCTGATCTTCCCCGAGATCAAGGCCGAGCGCGTTCCCGCCCAGCGCGGCATGAACATCTCGTTCGTGATCGGCGGCGGCAAGGACAGCCTCAGCCTCGACCTCCTCAAGGAGCTCGGGATGCCGTTTAAAGTGGCTGATACGAAAGATTCTAAGATTCAGAAAGGGAACAACTGATATGGCCACCACAGCATGGCGCGCGAAGATGACCAAGGCGCCCAAATTCTCCACGCGGCATCGCAACCGCTGTCAGATCTGCGGCCGTCCTCGCGCGTTCTACCGCGACTTCGGCCTGTGCCGCATGTGCTTCCGGAAGATGGCCCACCAGGGCCTACTCCCGGGCATCAAGAAATCCTCCTGGTAAGGTAATCATGGACCCCATCGCCGATCTACTGACTCGCATCCGCAACGCCAGCATCCGACAGAAGGACCGCGTCGACGTCCCCATGTCGAAGCTGAAGATGGAAGTCGTCCGCGTCCTGAAGGAGGAGGGCTTCATCGCCAACTTCAAGACCCTTTATAATGGAACGAACAAGCAGGGCACCATCCGCGTGTTCCTGAAGTATTCTCCGACCAAGGAAGCCGTCATCCGCGGCATCAAGCGCGTCTCGAAGCCCGGCCTGCGCAACTACTGCGGCGTCGGCGAGATTCCGCGATCCCGCGCCGGCTTCTCCATCACGATTCTGTCGACCTCGCAGGGAGTCATGAGCGACTCGATGGCGAGAGAGAAAAAGGCCGGCGGCGAAGTTCTCTGCCAGGTGTGGTGATATAACATGTCCCGAATTGGAAAGCAGCCCGTCGTCATCCCCAGCGGAGTCCAGCTGAAGTTCGACGGCAACGTCGTCACCGCCAAGGGCCCCAAGGGAGAGCTCAAAGAGGCTCTTCACCCTTACGTCAAGGCCGAGATCAAGGACGGAGCGGTCATCCTCTCCACCGACATCACGGTCGCGCGCGACGCCTCGGCGATCTGGGGCATGACCCGCGCGCGCCTGCACAACCTCGTGCAGGGCGTGGCCGTCGGCTACTCGAAGATCCTCGAGATCCACGGCCTCGGCTTTCGCGCCGAGATCGCCGGGCAGAAGCTCACGCTCGCGCTCGGCAAGTCCCACCCGGTCGTGTTCGAGGCGCCCAAGGGCGTGACGATCACGGTCGACGCGAAGAAGACCTTGCTCACCGTGTCCGGCATCAGCAAGGACGCGGTCGGCGCCGCCGCCGCGGACATCCGCGAGCTGCGCAAGCCCGAGCCCTATAAGGGCACCGGCATCCGCTATCAGGGCGAATACGTCCGCAAGAAGGCGGGCAAGACCGCGGCCGGCGCCGGCGCCGGGGCGGGAGGCAAGAAGTAAATGAAGAACAAATGGGTTCGGGCCGAATTCCGCAAGACGGCGACGCGCAAGCGCCTGTTCGAGCACCGCGGCGCGCGTCCGCGCTTGAGCGTGCATCGCAGCCTCAAATACATCTACGCCCAGGTCATCGACGACAACAAGGGCGTGACGCTCGCGTTCGCGTCGTCGCTCGACAAGGATCTGCGCGATACGCTCAAGTCCCACAAGAGCGTCGACGCGGCGAAGAAGGTCGGCGAGAGCATCGCGGCGAAGGCCAAGAAGGCCGGCGTCACCAAGGTCATGTTCGACCGCGGCCAGTACGTGTACCACGGCCGCGTCAAGGCCTTGGCCGACGCGGCGCGCGCCGGCGGACTCGAGTTTTAACCAACGGAGAATTTGTTAATGGCTACTGAAGCGACGACGACGGTTCCCACCCAGCCCATCGTGCCCGCGGCGACGGAACGCCCCGAGCGCGGAGACCGCGGCGGCCAGGGCGGCGATCGCCGCGGCCCGCGCCGCGGGCCGCGGCGCAACGATCCCCGCGAAGAGGGGGGATTCAAGGAGACCGTCGTCACGATCAACCGCGTGGCCAAGGTCGTCAAGGGCGGCAAGCGCTTCTCGTTCTCCGCGCTCGTCGTCGTCGGCGACGCGGCCGGCAAGGTCGGCTACGGCATGGGCAAGGCCAAGGACGTGCAGGCCGCCATCCTTAAGGGCAACTCGCACGCTCGAAAGGCCCTCATCAGCTTCCCGATCGTGCCGGAAGGCACGATTCCCCATGAGGTCGTCGCGAAGTTCGGCTCCGCCAAGGTCTGGATGAAGCCCGCGACCCCCGGCACCGGCGTCATCGCCGGCGGCGGCGTGCGCGCGGTCCTCGAGGCCGCCGGCGTCAAGAACATCCTCACCAAGAGCCTCGGCTCGTCGAACGCCTTCAACATGGTCGGCGCGACGTTCGAGGCCCTCAAGCTCCTTCGCACGAAGGAAGACATCTTCAAGCTCCGTGGAAAATAAAGTGGCCAAGACCAAGACCCCCGTCGCGCCCAAGGAAACCATTTCCCTGTCCAACCTCGAGCCCGTCCCCGGCTCGCGCCGCCGCCCGATCCGTCTCGGCATGGGCGAGGGCTCCGGCACCGGCCAAACCGCCACGCGCGGCCAGAAGGGCCAGCGCTCCCGCTCGGGCGACGGCAAGCTCATCGGTTTTGAAGGGGGTCAGACCCCTCTTATCCGGCGCATCCCCAAGCGCGGCTTCACCAACGGCCTTTTCAAGGTCGTCTATCAGGTGCTCGACCTCGCCACGCTCGACCGCGTGTTCAAGAACAAGGCCGAGATCACGCTCGAGGACCTGCGCATCCACAACCTCATCAAGGGCCGCAAGCCCGTCAAGATCCTCGCCGACGGCGAGCTCAAGCGCGCCATCAAGGTCAGCGCCCACGGCTTCTCGGCCGGCGCCAAGGAAAAGATCGAGAAGGCCGGCGGCAAGGCCGAGGTCGTCAAGGCCGTGAAGGCCTAAGCGATGCGCGGACTCGGCGACATCTTCGAAGTCCCGGAATTGCGCAGGCGCGTGCTGTTCACGCTCGGCGCGATCGCGATCTTCCGCGTCGGCGCCTCGATCCCGATCCCGGGCGTCAACAGCGAGGCGATCCGCGCCATCTTCAGCGCGCAGGCGGGCAGCCTGCTGGGGTTCCTCAACACCTTCTCGGGCGGCGCCCTCGCGCGCTTCTCGATCTTCTCGATGGGCGTGGTGCCCTACATCAACGCCTCGATCATCATGAGCCTGCTGCAGGGCGCGCACGTCCTGCCCTTCCTCGACCGCCTCGCCAAGGACGGCGAGCTCGGACGGCGCAAGCTCAACAGCTACACCCGCTACCTGACCCTTTTTCTCGCCGTCTTCCAGTCCTTCGGCCTGACCATCGCGATCACCAAGATGCAGGCGCCGGGCGGCATGCCCACGGTCATCGACCCGACCTGGATGTTCTACTGCGTGACCGTGCTGACGATGACGGCCGGCACGATCTTCGTCATGTGGCTCGGCGAGCAGATCACGGAGTCGGGCATCGGCAACGGCGTCTCGCTGCTGATCTTCACCGGCATCGTCGAGAGCATCCCGGCGGCGAGCTACAGCCTCTTCGAGCTCGTCCGCCTCGAGGAGCTCAACCTCTTCGCCGCGCTCGCGATCGTCGCGGCGCTCGCGGCGGTCGTCGTCATCGTCGTCTGGGTCGAGACGGCTCAGCGCAAGATTCCCGTCCAATACGCCAAGCGCATGGTAGGCCGCAAGATGTACGGCGGCTCGCAGAGCTACCTTCCGCTCAAGGTCGACCAGAGCGGCGTCATCGCGGTCATCTTCGCGCTGTCGCTGCTGTCGGTCCCGGTCACGGTCGCGACCTTCATGCCGCAGGACTCCTCGACCGGCGAAGGCCTGATGCGCTTCTTCCAGGGCGGCAACTACGTCTACGACCTCGTCTACGCGGCGCTCATCATCTTCTTCTGCTACTTCTACAACTCGGTCTCGATAAACCCCGTCGACCTGGCCGAGAACATGAAGAAGTCCGGCGGCTTCATCCCGGGCATCCGTCCCGGAGAGCCCACCGCCAAGCACATCGAGTGGATCCTGGAGCGCATCACCCTCGGCGGCGCGCTGTTCGTGGCGATCATCGCGGTCATGCCCGACGTCATGAAGCGGGAGTTCAGCGTCCCCTTCTTCTTCGGCGGCACCTCGCTGCTCATCGCCGTCGGCGTCGCCCTCGACACGATGGGCCAGCTAGAGGCGCACCTGATCATGCGCCACTACGAGGGCTTCCTCAAGAAAGGGCGCATCCAGGGACGCTGGTTCAACGTCGGCAGCGGAGCGTCGCGGTGATCGTCATCCTTCTCGGCATGCCCGGCTCCGGCAAAGGCACGCAGTCCAAGCGCCTGGCCGAGAAATACGGCTTCCAACACCTCGCCACGGGCGACATCTTCCGCGCGGAGATCGCGCAGAAGACCGTGATCGGCGTCAAGGCGCAGGACTACCTGAAGAACGGCAAGCTCGTCCCCGATTCGATCGTCATCGAGATGGTCGCCGGCAAGATCGAGACCGGCGGCCGGTATCTGCTCGACGGATTCCCGCGCACCATCGAGCAGGCGCAGGGCCTCGCCGAGATGCTCCAGCGCGTCGGTTCCGCGGTCGACCTCGTGGTCTTCCTCACCTTGCCCAAGGAAGAGGCGATCCGCCGCATGGCCTCGCGCCGCACCTGCGCGAATTGCGGCGAGGTGTACAACGTCATCAGCCGCCCGCCCAAGGCGGACGGCGTCTGCGACAAGTGCTCGGGCCAGGTGCTCCAGCGCGAGGATGACACCGAGGCCACCGCCGCCAAGCGCCTCATGGTGTTCGAGGACCTCACGCACCCCCTCGTCGCCTACTACAAGTCCGAGGCGGAGTTTAAGGAAGTCGACGCCGCCCAGACGCCCGAGGCCGTGGAGGCCGCGCTGTCGGCCATCATCGATTCGCACCGGGACGCGCGTTGACCATGCTGATGAACAAGGCCGTCGAGGTGAAGACCCCCGAGGAGCTGGCGCTCATGCGCCGGGCCGGCGGCGTCGTCGGCGACATCCTCGTCCTGCTCAAGGGCCTCGTCAAGCCCGGCATGACCACGGGCGAGATCGACCAGATCGCGCGCGAGGAGCTCAAGAAGCGCGGCGCGGCGCCCGCGTTCCTGAACTACCACGGCTTCCCCGGCGTGATCTGCGTCTCGGTGAACTGCGAGATCGTCCACGGGATCCCCTCGGATAAGCGCGCGCTCAAGGACGGCGATATCGTCGGCCTCGATTTCGGCGCGATCATCGAGGGCTGGTACGGCGACTCGGCGATCACCGTTCCGATCGGAACGATCTCCCCGGAGGCCCAGCGCCTGGTCACGGTCACCCGCGAGTGCCTCGAGAAGGCCCTGGCCGCCGTCAAGAACGGAAATCGCATCGGCGACATCGGCTTCGCGGTCCAGTCCCACGCCCAATCGAACGGCTACACTTTGGTCCGAGAGTTCGTCGGCCACGGCATCGGCCGAGCCCTCCACGAGGAGCCGCCCGTGCCGAATTATGGAAAGCCCGGGACGGGCGGCCGCCTTAAGACCGGCATGACGATCGCCATCGAGCCGATGGTGAACATGGGCGGCCCCGAGGTCGCCACGCTCGGCGACGGCTGGACCGCGGTCACGAAGGACGGCAAGCTCTCCGCCCATTTCGAGCATACGGTCGCCGTCACCGACACGGGGTACGACATCCTCACCTTGCCCACGATTTAGATGATGACCAAAGAAGAGAAGATCGAAGTGGAAGGAAGAATTCTGGAGGCGCTCCCGAACGCGATGTTCCGCGTCGAGATCGCCCCGAGCAAGATCGTCCTGGCGCACATCTCCGGCAAGATGCGCATGCACTACATCAAGATCCTGCCCGGCGACAAAGTCCGCATCGAACTGTCCCCGTACGACCTGACGCGGGGGCGCATTACCTATAGGGAGTAAAGCCATGAAAGTCAGAGCGAGCGTCAAACCCATTTGCCAGAAGTGCAAGATCGTCAAGCGCAACGGCGTCGTCCGCGTGCTGTGCACGAACCCGAAACACAAGCAGCGGCAGGGCTAGAAGCGAAATTTAACCACCAAGACACAGAGAACGGAGAAACAGAATGGCGCGTGTTGCAGGAGTCGACCTTCCCAAGAATAAGCGTATCGACGTGGCGCTTCAGTACCTTTACGGCGTGGGCGAGACCCGCGCGAAGGTGGTGATCTCGAAGCTCAACGGCATGGTCAAGCCCGACACCCGGGTCAAAGACCTCACCGAGGAGCAGGTCGTCCTCATCAACAACCTTCTGCTCAAGGATTTCAAGGTCGAAGGCGAGCTGCGCCGCGAAACCCTCGCGAACATGGCCCGCCTCACCGAGATCGGCTCGTTCCGCGGCCATCGCCATCGCCGCAACCTGCCGTGCCGCGGGCAGCGCACGAAGACGAACGCCCGCACCCGCCGCGGCCGCCGCAAGACGGTCGGCGTGGGCAAGGCGTCCTCACCCACCGGCAAGGCTTAAGGATTTAGGAGAAAGGAATCATGGCTGACGAAAAAACGACTCCCGCCGCGGCGAAGGCAGCCCCTTCGACGGCATCCCGCAAGAAAGCCTGGAAGTCCGTGACCTTCGCGAAGGTTCACATCCAGTGCTCGTTCAACAACACGATCGTGACCTTGACGGACGACCGCGGCGACGTGCTCATCTGGGCCACCGCCGGCGGCTCGGGCTTCCGCGGCACGAAGAAGGGCACGCCCTTCGCGGCCGGCGTCACGGCCAAGAAGGTCGCCGACCGGGCCGTCCAGCTCGGCGTCAAGCAGGTCGCCGTGTTCATCAAGGGCCCGGGACCGGGCCGGGAGACCGCGGTGCGGTCGCTCGGTTCCGCCGGTCTCATGGTCATCAGCCTTAAGGACGTCACGCCGATGCCGCACAACGGCTGCCGCCCGCCCAAAGCGAGGAGAGTCTAGTTTTATGGCCCGTTATACCGACGCCGTCTGCAAGTTGTGCCGCCGCGAGCAGCAGAAGCTCTTCCTCAAGGGCGACAAGTGCTACACGAAGTGCGTCCTCGAGAAGCGCCCCGGCATCCCCGGCATGGCCAAGCCCCAGCGGGGCAAGCCCTCCGCCTTCTCCATCCGTCTGCGCGAGAAGCAGAAGCTTCGCCGCATGATCCAGATGAACGAGCGCCCCTTCGAGCAGGCGGTCACCAAGGCCCGCGTCGCCCGCGAGTCCTCCGGCGACCTGCTGCTTCGCAACCTCGAGCTGCGCCTGGACAACATCATCCGCCGCATGGGCGTGGCGACGTCGATCAAGACGGCGCGCCAGCTCGTCCTGCACGGGCACGTCAAGATCGGCGGCAAGGTCGTCGACATTCCCTCATATCCCGTCAAGCCGGGGACGGTCGTCGCCGTCAACGTCAAGATGAAGGAGAACGTGGGCGTCAAGCTGAGCCTCGAGACGGCCAAGAAGCTCAGCAACCGGCCCGCCTTCCTCGAGTTCGACGAGACGGCTCTCTCCGCCAAGGTGCTCCGCATCCCCGAGCGCGGCGAGACGTCCTTCCCCATCAACGACCAGCTGATCGTCGAGTATTATTCGCGCTAACCCCTCGGAGAATAAAAGAATATGGCTTATAAAGAACTGATCCTGCCGCAGAAGCTGTCCGTGGACGAGAAGTCGATGTCGGACAGCTACGCGAAGTTCGTCGCCGAGCCGTACGAGCGCGGCTACGGGCACACGGTCGGCAACGCGCTGCGGCGCGTGCTGCTGTCGTCGCTCGAGGGCGCGGCCGTCACGGCCGTGCGCATCGAGAAGGCGACGCACGAGTATCAGGCGCTTCCGGGCGTGAAGGAAGACGTGATGAACATTCTTCTTAACCTGAAGAAGCTTCGCGTGAAGCTTTTCTCCAACGGCCCCGAAACGGTTTATCTTTCCGTTTCTAAAGAAGGCGTCGTCACGGCCAAGGACATCCAGGGCAACGCGAACGTCGAGGTCGTCAACAAGGACCTCGTGATCGCGCACCTCGAGTCCGGCGGCAAGATCGACATGGAGATCGAGGTCTCCAAGGGCCGCGGCTACGTTCCGGCCGAGGAGCTCCGCGCGCAGAACCAGTGGGCCGCGGGCTTCCTGCCCGTCGACGCGCTTTTCTCGCCGGTCGTCAAGGTGCACTACGACGTGGAGAACGCGCGCGTGGGCCAGGTGACCGACTACGACCGCCTGATCCTTGAAATTTGGACCGACGGATCGCTGAACCCCGCCGAGGCTTTGATCCAGTCCTCGAAGCTCCTGCGCGAGTCGCTCAACATCTTCATCCCCGAGGAAGAGCAGGCCGAGGCGGCCGCCGGCGGTCTCGTCGACGGCTCGTCCTCCGACAGCGTCGTCTCCCTCGCCGGCCTCGACCCGAAGCTGCGCGAGATCCTCAACCAGCCCATCGAGATGATCGAGCTGTCCAGCCGCGCCTCCAACTGCCTGAAGGTCGCCCGCATCCGGACCATCGGGGAGCTCGTGGGCAAGCGCGACGAGGAGCTGCTGGCCGTCAAGAACTTCGGCAAGAAGTCGCTTGATGAAATCAAGGATCGTCTCAAGGACATGGGCTTGTCCCTCGGCATGCAGGTGGGTCAGCTGGGATAATCCGTTCGATCCGTTTCATAGGGGTAAAATAATTTATGGCGTCTAAAGCACTCGGTCGTCGTCAGCTCGGCATCACCAGCTCTCACCGCCGCTCCTTGCTGCGGAACATGGCCACGAGCCTGTTCAAGCACGAGCGCATCGAAACCACCATCGCCAAGGCGAAGGAGCTCCGGCCGTACGCCGAGAAGCTCATCACCAACGCGAAGAAGGGCGAGCACTTCATGGTGCGCCGCCAGATCCAGGACAAGGTCGTCTACAAGAAGCTGTTCGAGGTCCTGGCTCCCCGGTACGCGACGCGCCCCGGCGGCTACACCCGCATCCTCAAGATCGCTCCGCGCGTCGGCGACAACGCCAAGCTCGGTTTGATCATGCTCGTGTCCTAACGCAAGACAAGACACGGCTTTACGGGCCGGGACTGTTTCCGGAAACAGTCGGCTCGCACCGGTGCGAGTACTGCGGTACGGTCGCGAAAAAGGTAAGATAAATCAATGCTTGATTTCCTCTTCAGCCTGTTCTCCAACGACATGGGCATCGACCTGGGCACGGCCAACACCCTCGTCTACGTCAAGGGTCAGGGAATCGTGCTGCGGGAGCCCTCGGTGGTCGCCATCGACCGCGAGACGCGCCGCGTGCTCGCCATCGGCGCGGAGGCCAAGCGCATGCTCGGGCGCACTCCCGCGTCGATCATCGCGGTCCGCCCCCTGAGAAACGGAGTCATCGCGGACTTCGAAGTCACGCAGGAGATGATCAAGTACTTTATCCGTAAAGTACACAACAGGCGCTCGCTTCTGCATCCCCGCGTCGTGATCGGGATTCCTTCCGGCATCACGGAAGTCGAGCGCCGCGCCGTTCAGGAATCGGCGGAGCAGGCCGGCGCCCGGCGCGTGTACCTGATCGAGGAGCCCATGGCCGCGGCCATCGGCGCCGATCTCCCGATCTCCGAGCCGCACGGCAATTTCATCGTCGACATCGGCGGCGGCACGACGGAAGCCGCCGTCATCTCCCTCGGCGGCCTGGTCGTCTCGAAGTCCCTCGACATCGCGGGCGACGAGATGGACGAGGCCGTCATCATGCATTTCAGACGCAAGTACAACCTCCTGATCGGTGAGACCACGGCGGAAGAGGTCAAGATCCAGATCGGCTCCGTGTTCCCCTTGAAAGAGGAGAAGACGATGGAGGTCAAAGGCCGGGACCAAGCCACCGGCCTGCCCAAGACGGTCCTGATCACGTCGGAAGAGGTGCGCCAGTCCCTGATGGAGCCGGTGCAGCTCATCCTCGACGTGATCAAGAACACGCTGGAGGAGACTCCGGCGGAACTGGCTGCGGATTTGGTGGATCGCGGAATCATGCTCGCGGGCGGCGGATCCTTGCTGAGAGGTCTTCCCGACCTCATCCGGCAGGAGACCGAGCTGCCCGTGCATCGTGCCGCGGACCCCTTGAGCTGCGTCGCGCTCGGGACGGGGAAGTTCCTCGAGGAGCTCGATCATATCGATGATCGGCGCCCGGACTTCGTCACGTCCTATCGAGACCGCTCGTAAGAGCGGCCGTCCGAAGCCCAAAACCGTCTCGTCCAGCGGATTAAGTCCCCGGCCTCAGCCGGGCACACATGCAACGCGAAACGCGTATCGCCAACATCGTTCTGGGCGCCTTATCGGCGCTCGCGCTCCTGCTTCTGTCCCTGCCCTTGTCGACGCCGGTGCGTTCCTTCAAGGCCGGGGCGGGGTATCTGCTCGACCCTCTCGCATATCAAGGCGAGGCGGGCTACCGGCGCCTGTCCGGCCTCCCCGAGCGCATCCGCCAGCTGCTTCAGGCGGACATCGAGAACGAGGCCCTGCGCGCGGAGCTCCGGCGGGGGGAGTGGCTGTCGACCACCGTGTCCGCGCTCGCCCTCGAGAACGACCGCCTGCGCCGCGCGCTCGTGCTCAAGGCCCCCGCGGGACGCTCCCCGGCCTGGGTGCGCGTCATGGAGCGAGACCCCATCCATTGGTACCGCAGCGTCGTCGTCGACGCCGGAGCCGACCGCGGCATCTCCCTCAACGATCCGGTGCTCGGCCCGCGCGAAGGCAAGCTGGTGGCCGTGGGACGCGTCGTCGACGTCCGGCCGAACGTGTCGACGGTCCTGCTCCTGACCGACGAGCTTTCGGCCGCCGCCGCCTACCTCTCCTCCGGGACCCTCGAGGGCCTCGTGCAGGGGCAGGACGGCCCGCGCCTGCGGATGAACTACCTCAACGCCGAGGCCCGCCTGTCCGACGGCGACTCGGTGTACACCTCGCCGACGAGCGCGACCTTTCCGCCCGACGTGCTCATCGGCCGCGTGGCGCGCGTCAACCCCCGCGACCCGTTTCTGACCTTCCAGTCCGTCGAGGTGACGCCCGCCGCCGACGCCTCCTCGCTCCAGGAGCTCATGATTCTTCGCGCCAAGCCGCTCGAAGGGGAGGCCAAGCCTCCCGTGTACGTGCCGCCGCCCCCGCTCGCGCCCGTCGCCGCTCCCGCCGAGCCCGCGGCCGCCGCGGTCTCCACGGCGACGGCGCCCCGGCCCCGCCG
>JAKFCD010000054.1:0-43942 GCA_036676805.1 Elusimicrobiota bacterium | reverse complement strand
CTTCAACGCTTTCAGGCTCGTCACCACGGACTGATTCGAGATGCCGATCGAATTATCCGTATTGGCCAATTTGACCATGAGCGGGTACCGGAGATCTTCGCGGATGTGCTCGTTTTTTTCGAATACATAATCAAACTTCGGCGTCGGCAGGCCGTGCTGCTCGAGGATCTTCTTGACCTTGATCTTGTCGATGCACAGGGCCAAGGTCAAAGGATTGGACCCCGTGTAGGGGATGCCGAGGCAGTCGAGGATGGCCGCGGCGTGGGGCTCGAGAAGAGAGGAATTGTTGATCCGTTCGCAAACATTGAAGATCATGTCCACGTTCGCGTTGGCGATTTTATCGAACGGCAAGGGTGTTTCATTCATGTCGAAGAACGTGACCTTGTGACCCTTCGACTCGACCGCCTTTTGAATATTGCGGCCCACCGATGTCAGGTCGCTGTGGACCGCGCCTTCTTCGCCGCCTTCGGCGTCGAAGATATTACAGAGAATCCCAACGTGAAGAGATTTCTTATCAAACCCAGTACCACGCACTTTTTCAATCCTCGCGGATTGCAGAATACGGCGGCGAGACACCTGGGCGGCCCCGAACCTGTTTTTCCGGCGCGTCTTGCCTAACGACGACGTTGAATCAAAACGAACGATGTTGATCGACACCTCGTTGATCGCCTCGTCGAGGTTCTCCTCCGCTTCGGCGTACGTGTCGCCGCGGCCCACGACCCAGCCGATCGTCTCGAAGCCTTCCGGCGGCACGAGCACGGCGTCGCCGGGCTCCTTCTGCACGGCGATCTCGAGGACCTTCGCGGGGTCGGGCTTCTCCTGCGGGAGCTTGACGCCGGTGACGACGCCGGAGTGTTCCGGAATGAGGTACTTGCCGACGAGATGGCAGCGGGGGTCGCGCAGGCGCTTGGGGCGGCACTCCTGGCCGACGGCGATGCGCGCGGCTTCCTCGATGACGTCGACCTCCCAGATCGTCTTGATCCAATCGTAGAGGTAGTCGCCGCCCATGCGCGCGTTGATCTCGACGAGCTTGGGCCCCGAGGGGGTTATTTTCGCCTCGAGGTGCAAAGCGCCGTTGGTCAGGCCCAGAATCTTGACGACCTCCTTGGCCATCTTGAGCACGTCGGAGAGGTCCTTGTCCTCGTGTCGGGAGGGCATCGCGTCGCCGGTCTCGACGAAGAAGGGCTCCTTGGTGGGGAAGTTGTCGTTGAACGCGTGAAACTTTACTTCGCCGTTCTGCACCAATAGATCGGCGTCGATCTCGGCCCCATCCATGAATTCTTCCGCCAAGATGTCCGTGCCGTACTTATAAATAGGATCGAACGCCGGCGTCATGTTGGTCTTGATGTAGTCGAGGGCTTTCTTCGCCTCGTCGAGATCATCCAGCTTGACGACGAACTGCGACTTGACGCCCCACGCCGGCTTGAGCACGAGCGGGAATCCGATGCGCGCCGCGGCCTTCTCGAGGTCGCCGTGGCTCTTGATCAGGGCCCACGCGGGCTGATACCTGGAGAGCTTGGCGTTCTCGAGCGTCTGGCGCGTCAGGTATTTGTTGCGCGCGTTGAGGGCGGCCTGCGGCGTGTGGCCGATCCAGCCGAAGCGCTGGGCGAGCGTCGCGCACAGCGGCACGGCGTTCTCCCAGAAGGTGATGACGCCGTCGATCTTCTGCGTCTTGACGAGCTCCTCGACCTTCGCCGTGCACGCGACCTCGTCGAGCGGGTCGCACTCGACGAAGCCGTCGGTGAGCTTGCTGACCCAGTTGGCCTCGGACGACATCAGGATCATCTTGGCGAACCCAAGCTCCTTGAGGCGCAGGTAGATGAACTTCTTCTTCGGGTTCGGCGAGGAGATGACGAGGAGGGTCTTGGTCCTGAGGTCGGCGGAGGGCTCGGCGACGGCGGGCTCGGCGTGGTTCATGAATATAGTGTAAAGCATTCACCGTCGGGAATCAAATCAGCTACAATGCCGGAATCAAGACTCCGGATCTTAATCTGGTCGGGCTTTCCCAGCCGCTGCGCCACGCGCTCCAGGCGCTCGCGGTCGTGGCCGCGCGCCCCGGCGAGGCCCTCGAGCTGACGGGCGTCGCGCGACGCTTCGAGCTGCCGGAGTCGGCCCTCGCCAAGAGCTTCCAGGCCCTGGTGCGCGCGGGCGTGCTGAGCTCGCGCCGCGGCCCCAACGGGGGCTACCGCCTCGACCGCCCTCCGCGCGAGGTCACGCTCGCAGAGGTCATCGAGGCCTTGGGCGGCAGCGACCGCCGCCGGGGACGCTGCCTGCTCGAGGAGCGCGCCTGCTCCGCCGGGGGAACTTGCGCCCTGCACGCCGCCGCCGTCGAGGCCGACGAGCGCATGCGTTCCGAGCTGCGGTCCCTGACTCTGGCCGACCTGAAAATGCCGCGGCGCGCGAACCGGCCCTCGAAGGCCGGCCCGCGCGCCGCGTAAGTCCTTATTAGACGAGCTCCGGCTCCCTCACGGGGAGGGTCGCCGGCTTCTTCTCCGCGGCGAACGAGCGGCCGCTCGCCAGCCCCAGCATGAACAGCACCAGCGCGCCCGCGCCGAGCGCGAACACGGTGTCTCCGGGCGCGCGCAGCCAGCGCAGGTTCGCCATCAGCGGCGTCTGCAGGAACTCGGGGCTGCGCGCGTACCAGTAGCCGGTGTCGATCGACGCCGCGGTCTGCAGCAGGCCGATCGGCAGCAGGCTCAGCAGGCACATCGCCATCAGCCCGCCGTTGAGGCCCCAGAACGCGAACTTGATCAGCCCGTCCTTCCAGACGCGGCCCGCCGTCGCCAGCCTCAGGCAGAACAGCATCAGGCCGATGCCGAGCATGCCGTAGACGCCGAACAGCGCGGCGTGTCCGTGCAGCGGCGTCGTGTTGAGACCCTGCATGTAGTACAGCGCGGCCGGGGGGTTGATCATGAAGCCGAACAGGCCCGCGCCGACCATGTTCCAGAACGCGACGGCGACGAAGAACATGATGGGCCAGCGGTAGTTCTGCACCCACGGCGCGGCCTTCGAGACGCGCAGGGTGTCCCACGCTTCGTAGCCGATAAGGACCAGCGGCACCACCTCGAGGGCGCTGAACACCGAGCCCAGGGCGAGCGCCGCGGTCGGCGTGCCCGAGAAGTACAGATGGTGCAGGGTCCCGATGATGCCGCCCGCGAGGTAGATCGTCGCGGCGAGCAAGGTCGCCTGCGCGGCCTTGGCGTCGTCGACGAGGCCCATCTTGGAGAACAGGAAGGCGATGATGACGGTCGCGAACACCTCGAAGAAGCCCTCGACCCACAGATGCACGACCCACCAGCGCCAGTATTCGACCATGGTCAGGTGCGTGTGCTGGCCCCAGGACAGGCCCGCGCCGTAGAAGCCCGCGATGGCGATCGCGGATACGAGGAACAGGCCGAGCAGCTTCGACGTGCCGGGCTTGGCCTCGATCATCGCGGGGATCACGCAGCGCCCGACGAGCGCCAGCCAGATCAGCAGGCCGGCGAACAGGCCGATCTGCCAGACGCGCCCGAGCTCGACGTACTCATAGCCCTGATGGCCCCACCAGAACCAGTTGGTCCCGGAGAACTTGTGGAAGACGCTCATCCACTCGCCGGCCAAAGAGCCGACGACGATGACGACGAGCGCGCCGAGCAGCACGCCCACGCCCAGGGCCTGGCCTTTGGGCTCGCGGCCCAATATGATGGGCGCGATGAACAGCCCCGCGGCGAGCCAGCTCGTCGCGATCCAGAACAGGCCGAGCTGGATGTGCCAGGTGCGCGTCACGACGTAGGGCAGCCAGCGTTCGAGCGGCACGCCGAAGAAGCCGTCGCCCTCGACGCCGTAATGGGCGGTGACGATGCCCACGCCGAGCTGCGCCAGGATGAGGCCGGCGACCGTGATGAAGTACGGGATGGTCATCTTCTGCGATGCCGTCAGCGTGAGGCCGACCAGCGGGTCGCGGGACGGCGCGTCCTTCTTATGCTCATCGCCGTGGCCCCCGCCCGCGTAGTACCAGACCATCGCGGCGATGCCGCCGAGCAATATGATGATGCTGATGCCGGTCCAGAACAGCGCCGTGCCGGTGACGCGGTTTCCGATCAGGGGCTCGTGCGGCCAATTGTTGGTGTAGGTGTTGCTGCTGCCGGGCCGGTTCGTCGACGCGGCCCACGAGGTCCAGAAGAAGAACGCCGACAGCTTCAGCGCCTTGTCGGGGTCGCTGACGGCCCCCTTGGGCATCGCGTAGGCCTTGCGGCCGTTGGCGAAGACGTCGCTGTAGTGCTCGAGATTGGAACGAAACGCCGCCGCGCGCTCCGCGGTCACCGTCAGGCGTCCGATCGCCGCGTCGTAGCGGTTCGTGCGGAACAAGTTTTCCGCTCGCTGGCGCAGGGCCGCCTGCCGCTCCGTTTCCAGGGCCGCGTACGCGACGCCCTTCTCCGCCTTGGCCCAGCCGTCGAGCACCACGGAAATCTCGCGGTGCAGCCAGTCCGCCGTCCAGTCGGGGGCGACATAGGCGCCGTGTCCCCACACCGAGCCGACCTGCATGCCGCCCAGCGCGCGCCACACCTTCTGACCTTCGGCGATGGCCCCGTCGGGGAACAAGGCGACGCCGGCCTCGTCGACGACCGAGACGGGGATCGGCGGCTTGTGGTGGTTCATCTCCACGCCGACCCAGCCCAGCACGGCGAACGACCCGACGATCACGACGGTGAAGGCGGCCCATAGCTTTCTCATATGTAAGTTCCTCGTTAACGGCCTGTGACCGATGTGTAGCAACATAATTGCCAGACTTTTATATCCGGAATTATCGGGCGGGGGCCCGGCCCTCCTGGGACCAAAGGCCCTTTTGGCGCGGGGGCGGGCGGAGTATCCTTCTTTCATGAGCGCGCGCGCCTGGACTGTCGCCGGTGCCATGACCTTGGCGTTGGCTTTCGGCGTCCTGGCCCGCCGCGCCGCGTCGCCCCCGGAGGATGTGCGCGACGCCGTGGCCGAGCCGGCTCCCTCCGCCGCTGCGGAGCAAGGCTGGTTCGCGAGCCCCTCCGCGCGACGGGCCGAGGCCGAGCGCGCCTTGACCGCCTCGCGCGAGGCGAAGATCGCCGCGGCGAACAAGGCCCGCCGCGCGCGCCTGCGCCGCGACGCCGCCCTCGCCGTCTCCGCCCAATAACCTTCACACAAGGTTGACCCGGCCGTTCTGTGCCCCGTCTCCGGGGCGGGGCTATCCTTCCATTAAGGGCCGGACCGTCCGGCTGGGAGGGCTTATGATCAAGGAGCTCGATTATCCGTCTTATTACGCGGGCGGCTACCGGAGGATCTCCTGGGGGGCCGTCTTCGCGGGCGCGATCACGTGCCTGTCGGCGCTCATGGTCCTGACGGCGCTCGGGACCGGGCTGGGGCTGAGCGAAACGGCGCGGCCGGGGCAGCCGCTGATCAACACGCTGAGCACGGGCAAGGTCCTTTGGATGGTGGCTTCGGCGATCGCGTCGTTCTACGCGGGAGGCTGGGTCGCCGGGCGGCTGACCGATATCTCGCGGGTCAGCGAGAGCGTGATCCACGGGCTGGCGTCGTGGGCCGCGGCGACGGCGGCGCTCGCCTTCGCGTTCACCTCGGGGCCGGGGGCGCTGGGAATCGTGCCGCGCGCGGTGGGCACGGCGCAGGGGATCGGCGGGGCGTTCGGCATCTTGGACGCGCTCGAGAGGGCGACGGAGGCCGGGAACATGGGGATCGCGGGGGCGCTCGCCTTCCTGATACTCTCCTGCGCCTGCCTGGCGGCGGCCTATGGGGCGCGCTTCGGCACGCGGGTGCTGCGGCCGGTGCCGATGTCGGAGCAGACGAGGGAGCGGATCACGCGCTGATTCGCGGGCGGGCCGATAGAATCGTTGCGGTGGACGTTCGCGCGAAACCTGATCGGCCCGGTCCTCGAATTCGCCGCGCCCGCCGGTCTATCCGCCCTTGTCGAGGGCGTAGAAGGAGCCGCTGTGGGGGGCGTTCGGGAACAGCGGCTGGAAGGTCCAGCCTCTCACCCAGGAGCGGTGGACGCGGAAGACCGTCGGTTCCGCGGGGATGATATGGGGGACGTCATGAAGCTCGACGGCCCGCAGTCGGCGGTAATGCTCCGCGCGCCGCCTTGGGTCGATCTCCCGCCGGGCGGCCTCGATGAGGCGGTCGGCCTCCGGGTTCGAATAGCCGTGCCGCCGCGCGAAGACCCCGGCCGAGTGCAGCGAGGAGGAGACGAAGGCGTCGGGGTCGGCGTAGGAGGCGTTGACCCCGGAGACCTCGATCGGCAGGCGCCCGGAGGACATCGCCTCGAGGAAGGCGGGCCAATCCAGCCCGAGCACCTCCACGCGGAAGAGCGGGTTGAGGCTCTCCACGTTGCGCTTGAGGACCGCGGCCATGTCCCGGCGCAGGTCGTTGCCGTTGTTGTAGACGAGGGAGAACTTGAACCCCTTCTCCCAGACCCGCCCGCCCCAGGCGCGGCGGAAGTGGGCCTCGGCGGCGGTCCGGTCCGTGCGGAACGGCGTGTCGCCTCCGGCCCGCCCCGTCAAGGCGGCGGGCACGACGCAGTCCGGGCTGGCGCCCTTGCCGCGCAGCACCTCGCGCAGGAAAGCCTCGTAGTCGAACGCGCGCACGAAGCCCAGCCGCGCCTCGCGGTCGGCGAAGAAATCCGGCGGGATCCCCTCGCCGTCGAGCGCGCCGGAGCCGATGAAGCGGTTGGCCGAGGTGCTCAGGCCGAGGTTGAAGAAGGCCATCGGGCTCAGGGACATCGGCAGGAGGTCGTCGATCAGGACCACGCCCGCAAGCCCCGCGAGCTGCGGCGCGTGGGCGCGATAGGCGACGATGCTGTCGGCGTCCCCGGCCTCGAGCATGAGACGGCGGGTGAGGAACTCGGGCACGACCTTCACGACGACTCGCTCCATGCGGGCGCGCGCGCGCCAATAGGCGTCGTGCCGGGCCAGCACCACCTGGCGCGACGTGCGGTCCCAGCGCTCGAGCCGGAAGGGCCCCGTCCCGTTCGCGTCGAGGAGCTCCGGCAGCTCGCCCGCCTTCATGGCGTTGAAGCGGGGGAGGGTATCGGCGGTCCCGTCCCAGTCGCCCTTCGAGGCGAGCCAGCGTCTCGGCGCGACGACGGGCCCCACGCCGAGCAGAGGGATTATGGTCGCGTCGGGAGCGGGCAGGCGCAGGACGACCTGGCCCTTCTCCACGGCCACGGCGCGCTCGGCGCTCGCCATGAGGCCGGCAAGGAGCCGGCCGTCGGGGTCGCGCGTGCCGTTGAGCCCGAGGATGCGCGGGCGGAGGTAGGCGCCGAGCCCGCCGCCCTCCGGCGGCTCGAGGAGCAGCTGGCGCAGCAGCGCGTGACGGACATCCTCGGGAGTCAGCTCGCTGCCGTCATGGAACTTGACGCCCTTGCGGATGGGCAGGCGGATCGTGCGGCCGTCCTTGGAGACCAGGCCGTTGGAGCGCGTAGGCACGGCGCTCGCCAGCAAGGGCGTCGGGGCGGCTCCCGCGGGGCCGTCGTAGGCGAACAGCGGCTCGTACACGTTCATCAGGAGGTCCTGATTGCCGCCGTAGGGCCCGACGGAGTCGGCCATCGCCGCCACCAGATGGGTGTAGACGCCGGGATTCTTGACCGCGGCGCGGGCGGGAGTGAGGGCGCAGGCGAACGCCACCGACACGGCCGCGGCCAGTCCCCGGGGGCGAAGCACGGGGAAGTATAGCCCCGGCGTCGCGCTCAAATCAAGGGAGCCGGCGCGCGGTCGCCGGGCCCGGAGGATCATCCCGCCGGTGGATTGCGTCGCATTTAAAGCGGACAGGATACCCTATCGGCCCGGTTTTAACACACGCCCGGCCAAAGCTTCCCCCCGCGCTGTATCTCCCGCCAGGGGATCGCCTCGATCCCATGCCCGAGCTTTATCCGCTCGGATCCTCCATAGAGCACGACCCCGCGCGGCAGCCCCAAGTCCGCCATGCAGCTCTTGAGCCCGGCCAAGCGCCTGGGATCGAGGCCCTGCCCGGATTTTATCTCGACCGCGAGCCGCTTTCTCCCGACCTCCAAGATCAAGTCGGCCTCGGCTCCGGCCTGGGTGCGCCAATAGAATATCTCGCCGCCGCCCACCATCCCCATGCGCGCGGCGAGTTCCTCGACCACCAAGCCCTCGAAGGAGGCGCCGAGGCCGGGCCAACCCTCCAGATCCTCCGGGCCGCGCAGCCCGAGAAGAGAATGGAGAATTCCCGTGTCGCGAATGTAGAGCTTCGGGCTTTTGACGAGCCTTTTCCCGATGTTGGCGTGGTAGGGCTTTAGGCGCCTGATCACGAATGCCCCCTCGAGGATGTCGAGATAATGCGCGATCGTGTGGTAGGAAAGATCCATCGAGCGTCCCAGGTCCGAGAGGCTCAGGATCTGGCCGTGAAGGTGCGCGGCCATGGTCCAGAACTTGCGCAGGCGCGCCGGCGCCACGGTCACGCCCAGGCCGGGCAGGTCCTGCGAGAGGAACGTCGAGATATAGCTCTCGAGCCATTCGCGCTTGGCGGCCGCGGTCCTCAGCTCGTAGAGAGGGGGGAATCCTCCCCAGAACCAGCGCTGCGCCAGCCACGCCGGGCGCGCTCTGAGCTCCAGGCTGGTGAAGGGAGTGAGCTCGAGGATGCCCACCCGGCCTGCCAGGCTTTCGCCGGCTTGCCTCATCATGCTCGGCTGAGCCGAACCCGTGAGCACGAAGCGCCCCGGCCGGCGGTCTTGGTCGACGACGTGCCGCAGGAGCGGGAAAAGCGGGGGGTGGCGCTGAGACTCATCGATGATCACCCGTCCGGGATTGTCGGCGAAGAATCCCTCCGCGTCGGCGGTCAGGATGTTCCAGTCCCGCGGCTTCTCCAGGTCCAGGCAGCGCCACTTCGGGAGCTCTCCGCGCACGAAAGTGGTCTTCCCGCATTGGCGCGGGCCGATGACCGTTACGGCCGGGAATATCCGCCGAAGGAAAGCCAGCCGCGTCTTGGCCGAGCGCCTGAGCATGCTTGTATTATAGAAGATGACATTCTATATTTCAAGGTGTAGGAGAAGGCTCAATACACCGGCTTGATCTTCGCGAGCCCGGCCTCGAGGCGCTCCCGGAACTTCGGGTCGAGCACGTCGGCGCACACGGCGTAGCGGATCAGCGGCTCGGGTCCCGAATCACCGGGCGCCGAGAAATGCACGCCGACGATGCCGGTCTCGGTGATCACGGCGCGGTTGAAGGCCTCGTGGCGATTCTCCTCGGGCAGCTTTTGTCCGAAGGCCTCGCGCGGGGTCTTCCACAGGGTGAAGAAGCCGGCCTCGGTCGCGCAGGCGGGTCTTAAGCCCGCGGCTGTAAGCCGCGGGATCAGGTAGGCCAGGCGATCTTCGTACAGCCCGCGGATCTCATCGAGCGCGGCGCGCGCCGCGGCGCGGTCGCTTAGGAACTCGCCGTAGGCGGCCATGACGCCGGGGACCGGGCCGGAGTCGGTGTTGCCCTTGACCAGGATGAAGTCCTCGACGAAGTCCTTTGAGCCGACGAGCGCGCCCAGGCGCGCGCCGGGGTCGTTGTAGGACTTGCTCACCGAATACAGCTCGAGCCACTCGAGCGCGGGGAAGTCCTTGGCGACCGAGGCCAAGGTGGCGTGGGTGCCGGCGGCGGCGAGGCCGGCGTAGGCGCCGTCGTTGACGAGGCGCATTTTCTTCTCGAGGCAGAAGGCGATCAATTCCTTCCAGTCCGCCTCGGAGGCGCCGACGGCCGCGGGGTTGCCCGGGCGGATGACGAAGACGAGGTCGGCGCGGTCGGAGCCGTCCTTTTCAAGGGCATGCTTGAGCCGCGCGACGTTCAGGCGCATGTTGTCGGTGCTCGAAAGCGGCCACACCGTGCGCTTGGCGCCCAGGTAGGCGGCGCTCCAGGTGCCGATCACGTCATAGGCGGGCAGGTTCGAGGCGACGCGGAACGAGTCGCGCCGCGACCGGTCGGGAAGGTGCAAAGCGCAGGCCAGCGGGATCAAGGCGCTCGCGGTCTTGATGCCGGCGACGGGCAAGGCGCGCAGGCCGGGGTATTTCTCGACGTCGATGCCCCCATGAAGGGCGACCATCCCCTCGGCGAAGCGGTTCAAATTCTTGTCCTCGGCGTAGGTGTGGAAGTCGTAGCCGGGATCCTGGGCGTATTTGGCCTTGAGGGCGCGGATCGCGGCGGGGGGTACCCCGTCGGGGTTGCCCAAGGACAGGTTCAGGGGCTCGAGGCCCGTCCGCTCGCGATACTCGCGGATCAGGACGTAGATGAGCTGGAAAAGATTGATGCCCGCCGGCGGTATGAGCCGCATGCGGGGATCATAGCGGATTCAGAACGCGTCGTAGAAGCTCGTCGTCATGGCCTTGTCGCCGCCGTGCTGGTCGAAGTCGTCGCCGGGGATGTCCTTGTCGTTGTTGCCGCTGCCGTTGTTGTCCTTCTCTTTCGTCACGGGCGCGGGCGCGTTGGCCGCCGCGCCGCCGGCGTAGCCGCCGCCGGCCGTGCCCGGGTTCGGGGGCGGAAGGGTGTCCTTGGGGCCCTGCTGGACGCTGGGCGCGCGGCCGACGTTGAACGCCTTGCGCTTGCTCATCACGATCTCGCCGGCGTCGACGGTGTGGGTCCCGGTCTGCGCCTTCTCGTAGAGGGGCTGCTGGCCGGTGGTGCGGATCAAGGCGCCGGGCTTGCTGTAGTGGGGAGGGGCCTCCTCGGCGACGCTGCGCCCGGCCCCGGTCCTAAACGCTTTGCCGTCGCGTCGGGCCGCTCGGCCGGGAGCGGAGCGGGATATCGCCGGGCGTCCGCCTCCCATGAAGGCCCGGCCGCCGTCGCTGGGGGCGCCGTTGATCATGGCGTTGGTCACCGCCGGGGCCCGCCCCGCGGCGGGGGGCACGTTCGCCGCGGCGCCGCCTCCGGGGGTTTTGACCGTGATGATCCGCGGGGCCGCAGGAGCGCCGACCACGGTGCGGCCGTTGGCCGTCGAAAAGGGCTTGTTGGCCCGGCGCTCCGCCGCGGCCGGCAGGGCGGAGAGCACGACGACGGCGATGATGAGGCTTTTCATGGCACCCCCGAAGATTTCAAGAGTATAGCCCCGGCGCGTCAAAAAGTCATTACACTCGGCTAAAAAGTCGGTAAAGACCTTGACCTCTCAAAATATGTAGAATGGCCTCGACGGGAAGCGCGTAATATAGGGAAGCCGAAGGGCGTTCCCAGGAGAATTCTTATGTCGAACCGATTCACGGAGCGGGCCCAGCGCGTCATCTTGATCGCCCAGGAGGAGGCCAAGCGCCTCAATCACGATTACGTCGGCACCGAGCACATCCTGCTCGGCCTGATCGCTCTAGGTGAAGGCGTCGCCGCCCAGGTCCTCGCCAATCTCGGCGTGGATCTGCGCCGCGTGCGCTCCGAGATCGAGAAGATCGTCGGCACCGGCGACAACGTGATGCTCCTCGGCGAGATCCCCTTTACCCCGCGCGCCAAGAAGGTTCTTGAATACGCCGTCGAGGAAGCCCAGCACATGGGGCACTCCTACGTGGGCACCGAGCATCTCCTGCTCGGCCTCATCCGCGAGGAGGAGGGCGTGGCCGCGCGCGTGCTCGAGAACCTCGGGCTGCGCCTCGACGTGGTCCGCGAGGAGGTCCTCAACCTGCTCGGCGAGGGCCAGTCCCAGCAGGCGGGGGCCTCCGGCGGCGCCCAGCAGGGCTCGGGCTCGCCGACGCGCACGAAGTCCAAGACCCCCACTCTCGACGAGTTCGGCCGCGACCTGACGGCGATGGCTCGCGAAGGGAAGCTGGATCCCGTCATCGGCCGCGACGACGAGATCGAGCGCATGATCCAGATCCTCGCCCGGCGCACGAAGAACAATCCGGTGCTCATCGGCGATCCCGGCGTGGGTAAGACCGCGATCGTGGAAGGGCTCGCCACCAAGATTTCGACCGCGGACGTGCCCGAAATCCTTCTCAACAAGCGGCTTTTGACGCTCGACTTGGCCCTGGTCGTCGCGGGCACCAAGTATCGCGGTGAATTCGAGCAGCGTCTGAAGAATATCATCGAGGAGATCCGGCGCTCGAAAGGGGCCGTGGTGCTCTTCATAGACGAATTGCATACCGTCATCGGCGCGGGCGCGGCCGAGGGCGCTATCGACGCCTCCAACATGATCAAGCCGGCGTTGTCGCGCGGCGAGCTCCAGACCATCGGCGCCACCACGCTCGACGAGTACCGCAAGTACATCGAGCGCGACGCCGCCCTCGAGCGCCGCTTCCAGCCGATCATCGTCGACCCGCCCTCCGTCGAGGAGACGTTCACGATCCTGCAGGGCCTCAAGGACAAGTACGAGGCGCACCACAAGATCAAGTACGACGATTCCGCGCTGCGCGCCGCCGCCGAGCTCTCCGACCGTTATATTTCAGAGCGCTTCCTGCCGGACAAGGCCATCGACCTCATCGACGAGGCCGGCTCCCGGGCGCGCCTGCAGTCCTCGGCGACGCCGCCCGAGTTCAAGGATAAGGAAGTCGAGATCGAGAAGGTGGTCAAGGAGAAGTCCTCCTCCATCTCCGGCCAGGAGTACGAGAAGGCCGCCCGCCTGCGCGACAAGGAGAAGGAGCTGCGCAAGGCCCTCGAGGAGAACAAGAAGAAGTGGCGCGAGAAGCGCGATCAGTCGACCCCGACCATCACGGGCGAGGACATCGCCGCCGTCGTGTCCAAGTGGACCGGCGTGCCTGTCACCGCGCTGACCGAGACCGAGACCGAGAAGCTCGTGCACATGGAGGACAACCTCCACAAGCGCGTCATCGGCCAGGAAGAGGCGATCAAGACCTTGTCGCAGGCCATCCGCCGCAGCCGCGCCGGCCTCAAGGATGTGAAAAAACCCATCGGTTCTTTCATGTTCCTCGGACCGACGGGCGTCGGCAAGACGGAGCTCGCGCGCGCGCTGGCCGAGTTCATGTTCGGCAACGAGGACTCCATGATCCGCATCGACATGAGCGAGTACATGGAGAAATTCGCGGTCTCCCGCCTGATCGGAGCGCCCCCCGGCTACGTCGGCTACGAAGAGGGCGGTCAGCTGACCGAGGCCGTCCGGAGAAAACCCTACTCCGTTGTTCTTCTCGACGAGATCGAGAAGGCCCACCCCGACATCTTCAACATCCTGCTCCAGGTCATGGACGACGGCGTGCTGAACGACAACCTCGGCCACAAGGTTTCGTTCAAGAATGTGGTCGTGCTGATGACCTCGAACGTGGGCGCGCGCCTGATCTCCAAGGGCAAGTCCCTCGGCTTCGCCGCCGCCGACACCGCCGATCAGGAAGTCCGTGACTACAAGAAGATGAAGGAGACGGTGATGGACGAGGTCAAGCGCGTCTTTTCGCCCGAGTTCATCAACCGCCTCAACGACATCATCGTCTTCCATCCGCTCAACGAGAAGGAGATGACCGAGATTCTCGTGATGATGCTCGGAAAGGTCCGCGCGAAGATCGAGGCCCAGGGCTTCAAGATCGAGTTCACGCCGGACACCGACAAGTTTCTCGTCAAGAACGGCTTCGACGTGAATTACGGGGCCCGGCCGCTGGCGCGCACGATCCAGCGCTCGGTCGAGGATCCCCTGTCCGAGGACATCCTGCTCAAGAAGTTCGAGCGCGGCGACACCATATACGTCGACGTCGACGCGGCGAACGACAAGCTCTCGTTCTCGAAGAACCCGGCCGTCAAGGCTCAGTGACCGCGACTGACCAGCGGGCCGCGCTCCTGCGGGAGCTCGACCGGCTCGTGGCGGTGCGGCGCATGCCCAGGCTCGAGCGCCTGGCGCGCCACCCGTTCGCCACGGCGGTCAACTCGGCGGCGATCAGGACGCTCAACCTCCTGTTCGCCGCCGGCAAGTCCAGCCAGCGGGAGGCGGACACGTTCTTCGGCGAGCGCATGACCGTGATCGTCCCCTCGGGCTACGGCGAGGTCTATCTATACGGCGCCACCGTCGACGCCGACGCCGAGGTGCGGCTCAATAAGTTCCTCCTGCGCGAGCTGAAGGAGGGGATGACGTTCTTCGACGTCGGCGCGTGCCTGGGCTACTACAGCCTGCTCGCCGCGAAGCTCGTCGGACCCAAGGGCGCCGTCCACGCCTTCGAGCCGAACCCGACCTTGATCTCGATTCTCCGCGGCAACCTCGGCGGAAGGCCCAACGTGCACGTCGTGCACAAGGCGGTGAGCGGGGCCTCCGGCTCCGTCGAGTTCCACGTGGCCCCGCTGCCTTTCATCGGGACCTCCTCGATCCGGGCCGGCTGGCAGACGCGCACCGAGCTCATCACGGCGGAGGCGACGAGCCTCGACGACTACTGTCGCGCCTCGGGAGCGCGTCCCGACATCATCAAGCTCGACGTCGAGGGGGTCGAGGACGAGGTGATCAAGGGCGCCGAGGGGGTGCTGCGTGAGAGGCCGCCGGTGATCGTGCTCGAGGTGTTCGCGCCTCCGATCGAGTCCGACCGGAACTCGCTGAAGCTGCTGCGCGAGCTCGGCTACGAGCCTTTCGCCATTCGCGACGATGGGAGCCTGCGGGCCCTCGAGTACGCCGGGGTGGAGGAGCATCTCGCCGCGCTGCGGATCCGCTACCGGACCATCCAGGACTCGATCAACGACTTCGACAACATGGTCTTCCAGCGAAAAGCGGCTGGCGAAGCCGCCTCCCGCCTGCTATCCTGAGGCGACAGTCCCATGACCAAGATCCCCGTCAACCGGCGCCTCAATTGGGAGCACCTGCGCGCGCAGGGCGTCGACCTCCTCCTCGTCTCGGCCCTCGTCGTCATCGGCCTGTCCTACGGCCTGGGCTACCGCCTCGATTGGCGCGAGGAGAGCGGCCGTCCCGAGGAGGACCAGGAGGTCGGCCTCGAGATTCCGGCTCCCGCCGCCCTCGCGCCGCCGGTCCTGCCCCCGCCGCCCACGATCGCCCCGCGCGGGATGACGTCGATCGGCCCCGCGCCGGCCCCGTCGATGTCCCCGCATCCGCGCGACGTCCAGTGGGAGAAGATGACAGGCTCGCTCGGCAGGATGGCGGAGCGCTATCCCGGGCGCGTCGCGATCTACCTCAAGGACATGAAGACCGGGCGCACGTGGACGCATCACGCCGACGACCTGTTTCCTTCGGCGAGCCTGATCAAGGTCCCCGTGATGATCGCCGCCTTCTACAAGATCCGCGACGGCCGCCTCGACCTCGACGAGCGCATCGCGATCACCCGGCGCAACCGCGTCGGCGGCTCGGGCTCGCTGAAGTGGCGCCCCGACGGCACCAAGCTCACCGTGCGCCAGCTGCTCGTCCACATGATCAACGAGTCGGACAACACCGCGACGAAGATGGTCCTCGACCACCTCGGCATCGGCTACGTGCAGCAGCAGTTCCCGCGCATGGGCCTGCTGTACACCGGCATCTATGAGGAAGGCATGAGCATCAAGGGCGGGCGCGTGATGCACGAGAACTACACGACCGCGCGCGAGATGGCCTCCTTGATGGACAAGATCTACCGCGGCCAGGCCGTCGACAAGGTGTCGAGCGAGGTCATGCTCGAGATCCTCAAGAAGCCCAAGGCCGTCGCCTCGCGCCTGGCCAAGGGCATGCCCCGGGGCTGGGATATCGCGCACAAGACCGGCCTGCTACGCCAGGCCTGCCACGACTCCGCGATCTTCATGACGCCCAACGGGGACTACGCGGTGACCGTGCTCACCGGCCAGAACCGCTCCTACTCGCAGGCCAAGGACTTCATCACCAAGGTCGCCAAGGTGACCTTCACCCACTACGCCGGCCCCCGGTATTACGCCAAGGCCGCCCCGCGCCGCAAGGCGCGAGCGGCGCGGTAGGGTCGTGCGCGCGCTCCTGGCGGCCGCGCTCCTCGCCGTCGCGGCGCACGCCGGCGACGACGGCTACGAGGATCCGCCCCCCATCCAGCGCTACCTCGCGGAGCTCCAGCTCGGCGACAGCTTCGAGGACGTCCAGCGCATCTACGCCCCGGCGCAGGACTGGCCCTCCCACGTCGAGCCGCGCGGGCGCGTGACGCGCTATCGCGTCGAGCGCGCCTACGCGAAGCACTTCCCGAATTGGACGCAGACCTTGATGCTCGGCTTCAAGCGAGGCCGTCTCGTGGATATTCAGGTGATTTACAATGCCAAGCGCTCCGGAGACAAGACGTTCGAAGAACTGGCCCGCGATCTTTCATTGACCTACGGCGAGGGCGAGCGCACCGGCGCCCGGTTCTGGTGGACCGACAGCCGCACCGTCATGCGCGTGTTCCCCGTCGAGGTGCCCACGTTCGAGGACGGCGTGCGCGGCGTCGCGCGGCGCACGTCCATCCAGATTCTCGACAAAGGCCTCTGGAAGCGCACCGATTAGGGCTCGCGCTGGGGCTCCCAAGGGTGGACCACGCGCTCCCACGTCCCGCGCCCCAGGACGTCGTCGATGCCCTTGAGCAGCGCCTCGAGCCTGGCCGGGACGCGGTCCCCGAAGTAATTCAGGCTGCGCCCGCCCTCGGCCGTCTTGAGATAAAGCGCGCCTGAGCAGCAGTCCGCGCAGGACGGGCGTCCCCGCAGGGCGGACTCGTCGGGATTCTCCGGCATGCTCCGCCAAGCCGAGTCCGCGACGAGACGGAACACCGCGGCGGCGTCCTTGGGCGCGAGCGTCATCGTCTCGCGCGTGGTCCGGGTCTTGCCGAGCTCGAAGTCGAGCCCGTCGAAGATCACCCGCTCGGCCTTGCCGTCGCGCGCGATCGTGATGAGGCCGCGGCTCGGGGGCAGCGGGCAGGCGAAGGAGCGCCGCACCTCGACGACGGGGCCCGAAACGGAGGAGGCGGCCGGAACGGGAGCGCCGCCGCGGCAGGCGGCGAGCAAAGCGCAGACGAGAGGTAGAAGACGCTTCATGCCCGATATTGTAGGGAACTTTTTGGGGGGGTCAATCGTATGGTAAGAGGGGCTCTCGAACATGTTCGAACAGACGTCGAACAAAATTCGAACTTGTGTTCGAACGGGACTTCTGCTATACTAATTTCCTTGGGCCGCCGGACGTGACGGGGGACTCGAGGAGGGAGAAATCACTCATGGACAACAATAAGGACACGGGCAAGTCGAAGGCGTTGGAGCTGGCGATGGCTCAGATCGAGAAGGCTTACGGGAAGGAAGCGGTGATGATGCTGGGCGACCGCGCGGCCAAGATCAAGATCGACGCGATTTCGACCGGAGTGTTGTCCCTCGACCTGGCGCTCGGCGTGGGCGGCTTCCCGCGCGGACGCATCATCGAGATCTACGGGCCCGAGTCCTCGGGCAAGACCACCCTCGCGCTGATGGCCGTGGCCCAGGCGCAGCGCCTCGGCGGCGCCGCCGCCTACATCGACGCGGAGCACGCCATGGATCCGGCGTACGCCAAGGCGCTCGGCGTCGACATCGACGGCCTGCTCATCGCCCAGCCCGACTGCGGCGAGGAGGCCCTCGAGATCACCGAGAAGCTCGTGCGCTCCTCGGCCCTCGACGTCATCGTCATCGACTCCGTCGCGGCCCTCGTGCCCAAGGCCGAGATCGAAGGCGAGATGGGCGACAGCCACATGGGTCTTCAAGCCCGTCTGATGAGCCAGGCCCTGCGCAAGCTCACCGCCGTCGTGGCCCAGAGCAAGTGCACGCTCATCTTCATCAACCAGATCCGCAACAAGATCGGCGTCATGTTCGGCAACCCCGAGACGACGACCGGCGGCCTGGCGCTGAAGTTCTACTCGACGATGCGCCTGGAGATCCGCCGCATCGAGAACATCAAGGAAGGCGACGTCGTCGTCGGCGCGCGCGCCCGGGTCAAGGTCGTCAAGAACAAGGTCGCCGCGCCCTACCGCACGGCGGAGTTCGAGATGATCCACGGCTTCGGCGTGTCCCGCGAGGGCTGCCTCGTCGACCTCGGAGTCGAGGCCGCGATCGTGGAGAAGTCCGGCTCCTGGTACCTGTACGACGGCGAGCGCCTCGGGCAGGGCCGGGAAAACGCGAAGGCCTATCTCAAGCACCACACGGCCGTCGCCGAGAAGCTCGAGAAGGCGCTGCGCGACAAGTACCTCGTCGCTCCCGTGGAGTCCAAGCCGGAGGCCGGGGCGGAAGCCGCGGCGCCGGCCAAGCCCGAGCCCAAGGCCGCCGGCAAGTCGAAAGCTTAAACGAACCGAAGAAAGGCGCCGGTCCCCCGCGGGGCCGGCGCCCTTTCTTTTTTTGGCGGCTCGCACCGGCGCGAGTAACGGTAGAATAGACCCGTGAACGACAAGGACTCGGCGGCCCGGCTCGAGGAGTACTGCCGCTACCTGAGCCTGGAGCGCGGGCTTTCGCCGCGCACGGTGTCGGCGTATAAGTCCGACATGGACGCTTTCTTCGCCTGGGCGGGCGAGAGGAAGCTCAGCCCGGGCAAGGCGACGAGATCCGACCTCGACGATTTCCTGTGGGCACAGCGCGAGAAGGGGCTCAAGCCCGCCTCGCTGTTCCGCAAGGTCGAGGCCTTGAAGTCCTACTTCGGTTTCGAGATGCTCGAGGAGGGCCTCCCCGAAAGTCCGGCGGAGACCTTGCGCACCCCGCGCATCCCCGCGCGCCTGCCCAAGCATCTGACCAAGGACGAGGCGGCCCGCCTGCTCGCCGCGCCGAACACCGCGGAGTACGAGGACGTCCGCGACCGGGCCATGCTCGAGCTGCTCTACGCCTCGGGCCTGCGCGTCTCCGAGCTAGTGTCCTTGAAGACCGAGGCGGCCAACCTCCAAGACGGCTGGGTCCGCGTCCTGGGCAAGGGCAACAAGGAAAGGATGGTGCCGGTGCACTCGCGGGCGCTGGCGGCGATCAAGGTCTACATCGCCGAGAGAGAACGACGCTTCAAGAATCCCTCGGCCGAGCTCTTCCTCGGGCGCACGGGTAAGAAATTATCGCGGATCCAATTCTGGCGTCGCCTGAAGAATCTCGGGCGGCGCGCCGGCATCAAGCAGCACCTGCATCCCCACCTTCTGCGCCACACCTTCGCGACCCACCTCCTCCAAGGGGGCGCGGACCTGCGCTCCGTGCAGGAGATGCTCGGCCACGCCGACCTCGCCACGACCCAGATCTACACCCACCTCGACGCCTCGGCCCTGAAGGCCGCGCACGCGAAGCATCATCCGCGAGGATGATGCTTCGTACACCCTCGCGGATAAGCGAAACGTAGGCTACACTATGCGCATGAAGGCCCTCGCCTTGATCCTCCTGCTCGCCGGACCCGTTCTCGCCGCCGACGACGGGCCCGACGAGGAGACGCGCGTCAAGATCGCCGAGTACATGCTCAAGACGCCGCTGGACGAGGCCAACCCGACCTTGGTCTCCGGCTTCATGAAGCTCGACACGGCCGCCTTGCCCAAGAAGCTGCGCGAGAAGGCGCGGGCCAAGCAGCTGGAGGTCGACGCGGTCGTCAAGATCCACAAGGGCAAGAAGAAGGGGCCGTTCCGCTTCCCCGCGGCCTGCCAGACCAAGATCTACGAGGGTCCCGAGGGGCTGCGCCTCATGAAGCTGATCATGGGCAACGTGGAGATCGAGGGCGACGAGGAGGAATACCTCGAGCTGAAAGGCAACTGCACCGAGGAGCAGCTGATGTGCGAGTTCTCCCTCAACATCGTGATCATGCGGCCCAAGGGCAAGCCGCCCCGGAAGCACTACTTCCTGATGGAGTCGGATCCGCTGATGGCCTGGGTGGCCGAGAAGCGCGGCGGCGGCGCCAGCGCCGGCAACCGCTACTTCCAGGAGATGAAGCCCTCCTGCCAGAAGAGCGCCTCGGAGTAGCGTTCCTAGCTGATCTTCGAGACGACCATCGCCCCGCCCATCCCGCCGCCCGCGCACGCCGCGAGCATGCCGTGCCGGCCCTTCGGGTTGTTCCTGAGGGCGTGTACTAAATTGAGCATCAGGCGCGCGCCGGTGGCGCCCAGAGGATGGCCCACCGCCAGCGAGCCGCCGTTGGGGTTCAGCGCCCCGGACTTGTTCTTGGCCTCCCAGTCGTGGCCGAACTTGTCCTTGCCGAGCTTGAAGATGGAGAGCACGGTCGCGGCGAAGGGCTCGTGCAGCTCGATCTGGTCGAGCTCCTCGAACGCGATCCCGGCGCGCTTGAGCGCGGTCGGGGCGGCCAAGGCTGGGGAGACGCCCATGTGGGCGGGATTGTTGCCCTCGAAGCCCCACCCTTTTAGCTCGGCCAGGATCTCGAGGCCCAACTCCCTCGCCTTTTCAGCGGTCGTGACGACCACGGCCGCGGCGCCGTCGGAGCGGCCGCAGGAGTTGAACAAGGTGACCGTGCCCTTGGCTCCCTCCTGATAGGTCTTCCCCTCGAGAAACGCGGCGTTGTCCTCATAGAACTTCTTCATCGGGTAGGCGGAGTTGTCGAACGCGGCGGGGGCCTTGGCGAACATCTGGGGCTTGTCGACAAGATCCTCGCGCAGGAACGGGTACTCGTCCTTTTCGAGGATGGTCTTGCCCTCGCGCACGACGGGGACCACGCTCGAGTCGAAGAACCCCGACTTCCAGCCGGCGAGGGTGCGCCGGAAGCTCTCTCTCGCGTACTCGTCCTGCTCGGCGCGGCCGACGCCGTAGATCTGGGCGCAGACCTCCGCGGTCGCGGCCATATTGATGCGCTTGACGGGGTCGGTCAGGCCCTGCTCCATCGCGTCGCAGACCTGCACGTCGGGGGAGGCGAGCAGCTCGGCCCACTTTTCCTTGACGACCGTGAGCGAGCGCAGAGGCTTGGCGGCGCGGCTGCCGTCGATCGAGTAGGGCATGCGCGACATGACCTCGACGCCGCCCGCGAGATAGACCTCGCCCTCGCCGGCCAGAATGAAGCGGGCGGCGGAGGCGATCGCCTCGATGGAGGACACGCAGTTGTTCTGCACGGTGACGGCCTGGACGCGCTCGGGCAGGCCGGCGTTGAGGGCGGCGACGCGGGCGATGTTCGGCGCGGAGAAGGCCTGGCCGACCCAGCCCACGATGACGCCGTCGACGGCGTCCTTCTTGAGCTTGGATTTCGCGAGCGTCGCGGCGATCGCGTCCACCATGAGCTCCTCGGGCTTGATCCCGGCCAGTGACCGGGAGATATGCCCGATCGCCGTGCGGGCGCCGCCGGCGATGACGATGGTCTCGGATTTCGCGTTCATAATGGTGTCCTCCGTCAAAAGTGAGTGCTCCGGAACATCATATAATAACGCCCGTGAAGCGGCTCATCTTCGTCGCCAGCCATGTCGGCTATCCCATGGACCGCACCCCCCTGGGCGGCGGCGCGATGGTGGGCCTGCAGCTCGTGCGCCACTGGCGGCCCGACGCGTCCTGGTCCCTGAGCGTGCTGGGCTCCGGGCCCGAGACCCCGGTCGGCGGCTGCGACTACCACCGCCTGGCCGAGCGTCCCGAGGGGCTGGTGGACCTGGGCGAGCTCGATTACGCGCGCTTCTGCCGGGATTTCGAGGCGGAGACGACGGACTGGATTCTCGCCCGGCGCAAGGAATTCCCGCCGCAGGACACCGTCATCGTCGTCAACGACGTGTCCGAGGGCCCGTCGCTCGCGAGGCTCGCCGAGGCCGGCTACCCGATCCTCTCGATCTGGCACGTCGACGTGGTGGACTACTTCAACAAGCTCTACCTGCGCCGCATCGTGGCTCCCGAGAGGCTCACCCGCCTGCACGAGCGCATGCGCTCCATCGGCGCCGACTGGATCCTGCCCGACGTCCTCGACCTCGTCTTCGAGAAGCAGAGGGAGACCGTCTATCATTCCCGGCGGATGATCGTGCCTTCGCGCGCGATGGGCGATACTTTGATGGGCTGCTACGGCGACCTCATCGGCTATGAGGAGCTCTCGCGCCGGATCGTGGTCGTGCCTTGGGGCGTGTGGTCGGATCAGCCGGGCCCGGCCGACGAGAACCGGGCCAACGAGCTGCGGGAGTATCATGAGATAAAAGACGACACGACCGTGCTGATGACCTTGTCGCGGATATCACCGGAAAAAGGGGTGCATCTGCTTTTGGAAGCATTACGACTGCTGGAAGTGAACGGCAAAGTAACCGGCAAAGATGTCCGGCTGTTCATATGCGGGGAGCCCGCGTTCATGATGGGCCAAGCCTACGGGCGCAAGGTGCGGGCGGCCGCGGCGAAGCTTAAGCAGGTGAAGGTCGTGTTTCCCGGTTATCTGGACGCAGCCGCCAAACGGGCTTATTTTCAGCTCGGAAATTTATTCGTGTCCCCGTCCATCCACGAAAGCTATGGATTAAACGTCGTCGAGGCCATGAACGCCGGATTACCGATACTTGCCAGCGACCATTACGGCGTGCGCGATACCTTGCCGACCGACGCCGGGCGCCTCGTCCACTACCCGTCGCCGAAGAAGGCCCCGCCGCTGCTGGCCGCCGCGCTCGAGGTCATGCTCGCCGACCGGGCGAGGCTCAAGACGATGGGCGAGGCCGCGCGCGCCGCGGCGTCGGCGATGCCGTTCTCCGCGGCGGCCGACGCGGTGCGCCTGGCCGCGCTGGGGCTGCTCAAGTGAAGCCCGGCCTGCGCGTCGGCATCACCGTGGACCTGCCCGCGCGCGTGGAGCGCCACATGAAGCCGCACCTCGAGGGGCTCGTGCGCCACCCGCTGTACGCGACGTGGGCCATGGTCTATCACATGGAGACGGCGGCGCGCATGCTCCTGGCGCCGTATCTTGACTCGGACGAGGAGGCCGTCGGCGGCGCCGTGCTCGTCAAGCATCTGCGCCCGGCCCGCATCGGCGCGCCGCTGCACGTGTTCGCCAAGCTGGTCAAGATCAAGGGCCCGCGCGTCTTCGCGCGCACCGAGGTGCACAGCCGCGGCCGCAAGATCGGCGAGGGCTCGGTGCTGCAGATCGTCATGACCCGGGCCCGCTTCGCCAAGCTCATCCAGGAGGCGCGCTGATGGAAGGCTACCGGCTCGTCAGCGAGGTCCCCGTGCGCTTCTCCGACACGGACGGCCTCGGGCACGTCAACAACGCGAACTATCTCAGCTTTCTCGAGGTCGCGCGCGTCGACTATCTGCAGAAGGTCCTCGGCCTCGTCAAGATCGAGGAATTCGGGATCATCATCGCCCGCATAGAGATCGACTACAAGAGCCCCGTCCTGCATCACGAGAAGATCCTCGTCGGCTGCCGCGTCTCGGAGATCGGCGGGGCGAGCGTCACGATGGAGTACCGGCTCGAGGACAAGGCCACCGGCCGCCTCGTGGCGCAGGCGAAGTCGGTGGCGGTGTCGTTCGATTACGCCCTGAACCGCCCCGTGCGCGTCAGCGACGAGCGGCGCAGGAAGATGGAGGATTTCGATGGGATCTCATGAAGTCGTCGCCGTCGCCGCGGTCCGCTCCGCCGTCGGCCGCCTCGGAGGGGGGCTCGCGTCCGTGCGCCCCGACGACCTGGCCGGGCATGTCATCGCCGCGCTCTTGAAGAAGGCGCCGGGACTCGACCCCGCGGAGATCGCCGACGTCTACCTCGGCTGCGCCAACCAGGCCGGCGAGGACAACCGCAACGTCGCGCGCATGGCCGCTTTGCTCGCGGGCCTGCCGTTCTCGGTCCCCGGGGCCACGGTCAACCGCCTCTGCGCCTCCGGCCTCGAGGCGATCAACTCCGCCGCGCGCTGCATACTCGCCGGCGAGGGGGACGTCTACGTCGCCGGCGGCGTCGAGAGCATGAGCCGCGCGCCGTATTCCCTGCCCAAGGCCGAGGCCGGCTACGCCTTCGGCAACCTGACCGCCTACGACACCGCGCTCGGCTGGCGCTATCCGAATAAGCGCCTGGCCGAGCTGTTCCCGCTCGAGGGCATGGGCGAGACGGCGGACAACGTCGCCGTGAAGTATAAGATCTCGCGCGGTGATCAGGACGCCTACGCCCTCGCGAGCCATCGCCGCGCGGCGAAGGCCCGCGACACCGTGTTCTCCGAGGAGATCGTGCCCATACCGGTGCCGCAAAAAAAAGGCGCGGCCGTCGACTACGTTCGGGACGAGACCATTCGCGAGGATACAAGTCTGGACAAATTGGCCATGCTCAAGCCGGTCTTCCGTAAGGACGGATCCGTTACCGCGGGGAACTCCTCGACATTAAACGACGGTGCCTCTGCGATTCTTCTTATGGAACGCAAGAAGGCCGACTCTCTCGGCCTCGCGCCGTTCGCGCGTTGGGCGGGCTCCGCGTCGGCGGGCGTCGAGCCCTCGTACATGGGCATCGGTCCGGTCGCGGCGATAAACAAATTAACGAAAAGAATCGGTTGGAAGATCGGAGACGTCGATCTCGTCGAGATCAACGAAGCTTTCGCCGCGCAGGCCCTTGCTTGTCAGAGGGAGCTCTCGATCGACAGCATTAAATTTAACGTCAACGGAGGGGGGATCGCTCTCGGGCATCCTCTCGGATCGTCGGGCTGCCGGATCGTCGTCACCTTGCTTCACGAGCTGCGCCGCCGCAAGGCCAAGCGCGGCGTTTCGTCATTGTGCATCGGCGTGGGCCAGGGGCTCGCGGCCGCCTGGGAGGCGGTCTAGGCCCATGCTCGTCTTGTCGCGCGACGGCGCCTGGCTGACGCGCCTGGAGCTCATGGCCCGGCGCGGAGGCTGGCCTTTCGAGGCGCGCGCCGCCCTGCCCGCCGCCGGACGGACCCCGCCGCCGGAGCGCGCGCTCGCCGTCCTCGACCGGGCGCTGGCGGGCGCGATTCCCGGCAAGGCGGTCTTGGCCCTGCGCGCGCTTTATCCCGGCGTCGCGATCGTCGTGTCCTTCGACGCGAGCGAGCTCGACTGCGACGGCGTCTCGGCCGCCGTCTCCTGCGGCGCCGACGAGGTCGTCGGGAAGGCCTGGCCCGACGCGAAGCTGTCCCTGAGGCTCGGGGCCCTGCGCGACCGCTCTCTGTTCTCCATGACGCGGCTCAGCGCCGACGGCGCGCTCAAGGCGGAGCGCCGCGCGCACCGCGTCCACGTCAAGTCGCGGGGCCGCTGGAGGGAGCTCGCGCTCGACGCGGGGAGCTTCGCGCTCCTGTGGCGGCTGCTCGAGCGCGAGGGCGAGCGGGTCTCGCGCGCCGCGCTCGGCGACGCGCTCGCCGCGGCCACCGGCCGCGAGCGCGAGGCCGCCACGGTGTCGCGGCGGCTCGCGGCCCTCAAGAAGGCGCTGGCGCCGTGGGGCGGGGGCATCGAGACCGCGCGCGGCGGCCTGTACCGGCTCGCCTCGGCTCCTCGCGCCTCATGACCGGCGCGATCCTCTTCGTCTCCTTCGGCGGCCCCGACAAGCCCGAGGACGTCATGCCCTTCCTCGAGATCGTGACCCGCGGCCGCGGCATACCGCGCGAGCGCCTGGCCGGCGTGGCGGAGCATTACCGGCGCATCGGCGGACGCTCGCCGATCAACGAGATCACCCGCCGCCAGGCCGAGGCCCTGCGCGGGGTCCTCGCGGAGAAAGGCGACCGCCGGCCGATTTACCTGGGACAGCGCAACTGGCGCCCGTTCCTGCAGGAGGCGCTGTCGAAGATGCGCGACGACGGCGTGCGCCGGGCGACGGGCTTCATCACGGCTCCCTATCGCTGCGAGGCGAGCCTCGAGCGCTACGTGTCGGCAGTCGAGGCCGCGCGCGCCGAGCTCGGCGCCGGCGCGCCCGAGATCGCGTTCGTCGGGCCGTGGTTCGACCACCCGTCCTTCATCGACGCGATCGCCGCGCGCATAAAAGAGAACACCTTCCCCGCGGGCGTCGAATGGGTGTTCACCGCCCACTCGATCCCGTGCGCGATGGCAAAGGAATCCGCTTATGTCTCCGAGCTCCGCGAGACCGCCGCGCTCGTCGCCGCGAAGCTGGGGCTCGAGTCATGGAGCCTCGCCTTCACCAGCCGCAGCGGCGACCCGCGCTCGGCGTGGCTCGAGCCGGACGTCTCCAGGGCCGTCGCCGCCGGCGCCGCGCGCGGCGTACGCGACATGGTGCTGATCCCGATCGGCTTCGTCGCCGACCACGTCGAGGTGCTCTACGATCTCGACGTCGAGGCGAAGGCCGCGGCCGGCGCCGCGGGCGTGCGCCTGCACCGCTGCGCGACGGTCGGGGACCATCCGTCGTTCATCGATATGATCGCCGACGTGGTGAGGCCCGACGCGCCGTCGGGCGGGGGGCTCTCGGTGAGCTCCGCGTCCACGCGGTTTCGTGACGGGAGGACCGAAGCGAAGGCCGGGGAGAAATCACCCGTCTGCTATTGTTTCCCGGGAGAGGCTGAGCCGCCTTGCCGCCGCCCCGCGCCGTCCCGCCGAGCTGTTTCCGGAAACAGTTAATCCTTGCGGCGGTCGACGACGTACGCCGACCCCGGCCTTCCCTTCGCGACCTTCTTGAGCTCGGCGCCGAGATGGGCCACCTGCGCGAAGCCCGCGAGCCGTCGGTCGCGGTTGTGGCAGATGCCGATGGCGACCGAGAGGAGGGGGAACTCCTTCGTGTTCCCCTGACGGTCCCGCGCGACGATCATCCCGCGCTTGCGATCCTCCTCATTATAGAAGGAAGGCGCGACCGCGTCGAAGGCGTCGCAGATGCCCTGCGCGAGGGACTCCATCTTGTCCGGAGTGGAGAGCACGATGAAGTCGTCGCCGCCGATGTGGCCGACGAAATCCGCCCCGGCCCCGCCGCGCAGCTGGTCGACGAGCACGCGCGCAGTGGCCTTGAGCACCCGGTCGCCCTCGTCGTAGCCGTACGCGTCGTTGTAGGCCTTGAACTGGTTGAGGTCGATGTAGAGCACGGCGAACGGGCGGTTGTCGGCGGCGGCGCGCTCGATGCGCGTCTCGATGGCGAGGTTTCCGGGAAGCCGCGTGAGCGGATTCGCGTCGATGCCTTGGCGGCTGCGCTTGAGGATCATGCGGATGCGCGCCAGGAGCTCGCGGACGTCGACGGGCTTGGTGATGAAGTCATCCGCGCCCAGATCCAGGCCGGCCACCTTGCTGTCCCTCGTGCCCGAGGCCGAGAGGATGATGACGGGAAGATTCTCGAGGAGCGGATCCTGGCGCAGGGCCGCGCAGACCTGGAAGCCGGTCATGCGCGGCATCTTCAGGTCGAGGACCGCGATGTCGGGGGGGTTGGCTCTGATCGCCTCGAGCGCCGACTGCCCGTTGTCGACGGCTGTCACGACGAACCCCTCCCGCTCAAGGGTTTCCTTGAGGGCCTGGAGCAGGTCGGGTAGGTCGTCGGCGATCAGGATGCTCGCCGGACCGCGCGCGAGGGCGGGGCCGTTCATGCGGCAAGGATAGCCCTTTTTCCCGAAAATTGACAGGTCGCGCCGACAATTCGTATGATGCCCCGTCGCCGCCGAAAATGCCGACTTTACCCGAGCCGCCGAAGAAAGGCCAGAAAAACGCCTTGGCTCTCGCGTTGAGCGTCGGCTGGGAGCTCGCGTCGTTCTCCCTGCTCGGCGTCGGTCTGGGATATTGGCTCGACAAGCGTTTCCAATCCTCGCCGTGGGGAACGCTCGCGGGCGCGCTCTTTGGAATCGTGATTGGACTCTACCGCCTCATCCGAACGTTCAGCCCTCCGAAAAACGGCGGCACGGGCCGCCCTTGAAGGCGCCGTCGTCGCGGCGCTCGGCGTGCTCGCGGCGGGTCGGATCTGGTCGTCGCAGGCGGACCGCAAGAGCCTCCTGATCGGGACGGCCGCCGCGTGGGCGGCGTCGTCGGTCAGCGTCGCCTGGCTGCTGTGGGCGCGGGGAAGCCCGATGAAGATTTTTTGGCGGGCCTTCGGCGGCGGGATGGTCTTGCGCGCCGGAGTCCTGGGGGCCCTGGCGGTGTGGGGCTACGGTCGCGAGTCGGTGTCGTTTGAAGCTTTGCTCTTATCGTACGTGTTCGCTTTGCTGGCCCTGTTGTTGACGCTCGAGCTGAGGCACCTGAAGATCCAATGAATTTCGAAAGCATACTCGCGCACCATCTCGTCGATCACAAGACGTCCAGCCACGTCGTCGCCGTCGTCGGCGGCCTTCCCGTCGACATGGGCTTATCTCCCCTGATCCGCACGATGTGGATCGCCTGCGCCGTCGCCATCGTCGCCCTGACCTTCGCGGCCCGCTCCCAGTCGAGCCTGGCGCGCGTGATGCGCTCGTTCTTCGAGCCGCTCGCCCTGTTCGTGCGCGATCAGGTCCTCGAGCCGATCTTCGGCCACCACGCCGGCCACTACCTGCCCTACTTCCTGACCTTGTTCTTCTTCCTGCTCACCTGCAACCTCCTCGGCCTCGTGCCGTCGATGAAGGGGGTGACCGCCAACCCGTGGGTCACGGCGGGGATGGCGATCTGCACCTTCGGCCTGATCCAGTACGCCGGAGTCAAGGAGCAGGGGCTGGTCTCTTATGTCGTGCACATCGTCCCCGGCGGCGTGCCTTTGATCCTGTGGCCCCTGCTGTTCGTCATCGAGGTGTTCGGGATGTTCGCCAAGTGCATCTCGCTGTGCATCCGGTTGTTCGCGAACATGCTCGCCGGCCACGTCGTCTCGCTGGCGTTCCTCTGTATGATCTTCATCTTCTCGGAGATGAGCAAGCTCGCCGGAGCCGGCATGATCGCCCCGTCGCTCGGCCTCGCCCTTTTCATCTACACGATGGACGTCCTGGTATCGTTTTTGCAGGCCTACATTTTTACCTTCTTAACCGCTCTGTTCGTGGGCGGAGCCGTTCACCCGCACTAGCTGCTATAAGGATTTCGATTGGCAGCTGTGTCCGGCCGCTTGCGGCCGGACCTGGCGCGGAGGCCGCGCCCCGGAAGTCCTTTGACGGCCGGGATCATGACGCATCAGGAGACAGACATGGAATACCTCGGACTTTCTTACTTCGGAGTTTTCTTGGGCGCCGGCCTTTGCCTCATCGGCGGCGCGTACGGCATTTCCAAGCTCGCCAGCGCGGCCCTCGAGGGCGCGGCTCGCCAGCCTGAGTCGGCCGGCGCGCTCCAGACGATGATGATCATCCCGGCCGCCATGATCGAAGGCCTCGGCCTGCTGGCGCTCGTCAGCGTCCTGCTCGCCGCCCTGGCGCTCAACGCGGGCGTGCCCGTCGCCGCCTCGTCCTCCGCTCCGGCCGCTTCGGCCGCGCACTAAGAATAAAAAGTCTCCCGGGCGGCGCGGACTCGCCGCCCGGGAGCACCGATTTTCCGTAAACGACGCGGGAGCGAAAGAACAACATGGGCGATCTTCTCAAACCGGACCTCGGACTGACCGTCTGGACCATCGTGACCTTCCTGTTGCTGGTGGGCATACTCAAGGCCTTCGCCTGGGGCCCCCTGCTCAAGGCCGTCGAGGACCGCGAGGCGCGCCTGAAGGCCGACCGCGAGGGCGCCGAGAAGGCGCGCGCGGAAGCCGAACGCATCCAGAAGGAGCTCGAGGCGCAGATGGCGGGCGTGCAGGCCAAGAGCCGCGAGCTGCTCGCCTCGGCGACCAAGGACGGCGAGGCGCTGCGCGCCAGGCTCAAGGCCGAGGCCGAGGCCGACGCCGCCGCCATCAAGGCGAAGACGACCCTTGAACTTGCCGCGGAAAAAGACAAGCTCGTCGGCGACCTGCGCAAGGAAGTCGCGTCGTTGTCCGTCCTGGCGGCCGAAAAGCTCCTCCACAAGTCCGTCGACGCGGGCGTGCAGAAGTCCGTCCTCGACGGCTTCTTCAAGGACCTCGAGTCGACGAAGAAGGCGGGGAGCAACTAGGATGCAGGCCTCCGATCGCGTCCTGGCCGGCCGCTACGCGGCGGCGTTGTTCCAGGCCGCGTCCGCCAAGTCCGAGGAGCAGAAGGTCCAGGCGGACCTCGGCTCCGCGCACAAGCTGCTGCTTGACGCGATGGGCGTGCTGCGACACCCGCGCGTGCCGCCGTCGAGCAAGAAGAAATTGGTCCATGACGCCTTGGACGGCAAGGTCGGGCCCACGACGCTCCGGTTCCTCGACCTGCTCGTCGACAAGAAGCGGTTCGACTTGATGGTCATGGTGTCCTCCATATTCGCCAAGCTGGCGGCCGACAAGCGCGGCTCCGCCAAAGCGCATGTGCGCACCGCCGCGCCTCTTTCGCCGGACGCGCAGCGGGAGCTCGCGGCGAAGCTGAAGAATTTCACCGGAAAAGAGATCGAACTCGACGTGAAAGAAGATCCCGAGCTCATCGGCGGCATCGCCGTGAAGATCGGAGATTGGGTTTTGGATTCCAGCTTGCGCGGACAGTTGCGACGGCTGAAGGAGAGCTTGAACTAACATGGCTATTCGACCGGAAGAGATTACGGCCGTAATTAAAAAGCAGATCGAAGGGTTCTCCGGATCCACCGAGCTGAAGGAAGAAGGTTCAGTATTGCAAGTCGGCGACGGCATCGCGCGCGTCTACGGCATCGAGAACGCCATGTCGGGAGAGCTCCTCGAGTTCCCCAACGGCGTCATCGGCATGGTGCTCAACCTCGAGAAGGAGAACGTCGGCTGCGTGCTCTTTGGAACCGATACTCTGGTCAAGGAAGGCGATCCGGTGCGCCGCACCGGCAAGGTCGCCCAGGTGCCCGTCGGCGAGGCCATGATCGGCCGCGTCGTGGACGCCCTCGGCCGCCCGATCGACGGCAAGGGCGCTATAAAAACGGTCAAGAGCCGTCCCCTGGACATCGTCGCTCCCGGCGTCATGGAGCGCGCTCCCGTCGTCGAGCCCCTCCAGACCGGCGTCAAGGCCGTCGACGCGATGATCCCGATCGGCCGCGGCCAGCGCGAGCTGATCATCGGCGACCGCCAGACCGGCAAGACCGCGATCGCCATCGACACCATCATCAACCAGAAGGGGCAGCCCAATCGTCCGATCTGCATCTACGTGGCCGTCGGCCAGAAGCAGTCGACCGTCGCCGCGGTCGTGCAGAAGCTGCAGGACGCGGGCGCCATGGACTACACGATCGTCGTCTCCGCCGGCGCCTCCGAACCGGCGCCGATGTTGTACATAGCTCCTTACGCCGGTTGCTCGATCGGGGAGGAATTCCTGTGGGCGGGCAAGGCCGTCCTCGTCATTTACGACGACCTGTCCAAGCACGCCGCGGCCTACCGCCAGCTCTCGCTGCTGCTGCGCCGCCCCCCGGGCCGCGAAGCCTACCCCGGCGACGTGTTCTATCTGCACAGCCGCCTGCTCGAGCGCGCCTGCAAGCTGTCAAAGGAGAACGGAGGAGGGTCTCTCACCGCCCTGCCCATCATCGAGACCCAGGCCAACGACGTGTCGGCCTTCATCCCGACCAACGTCATCTCCATCACCGACGGGCAGATCTACCTCGAGTCGAACCTGTTCTACTCGGGCATCCGCCCCGCCGTCAACGTCGGCCTGTCCGTGTCGCGCGTCGGCGGCGCGGCGCAGACGAAGGCGATGAAGGGCGTCGCGGGCCGCCTGCGCCTGGACATGGCGCAGTACAACGCGCTGGCCGCGTTCGCGCAGTTCGGCTCGGAGCTCGACGCGTCGTCGCAGAAGCAGCTCGCGCGCGGCGAGCGCCTCGTCGAGATCCTCAAGCAGGGGCAGTACGTGCCGCTGTCCGTCGAGCGCCAGGTGCTCGCGATCTACGCCGGCACCAACGGCTTCGTCGACGAGGTCCCGGTCAAGGACGTGCGCCGCTACGAGAGCGAGCTCTTCGCCTACGCCGAGGCCCGCCACGCGGCGACGATGAAGGAGCTCGGCGACAAGAAGGTCATCGACGACGCCCTGAAGGCGAAGCTCGAGGCCCTGCTCAAGGAGTTCAAGGGGCAGTTCAAGTAATGCGCCGTCTCCTGCTCGCCGCCGCCCTGCTGTCCTCGCCGCTGTTCGCGGCGACGGCGGCGCGCGCGCAGGACATGCTCAGCGGCTCCTTGATTGAGGCGCTCCAGGCCATCGAGAAGCCGGAGCTCGGCGGAGTGTTCACCTACGTCGGAACCCAGAACGCCCCGCGCGCCTTCGCCGACCTCATCGCGCGCGACAAGAAGGCGATGAAGCGCTACACGGGCAAGCTGATGAAGGACCTCAAGGCGGCGGGCGGCCTCACCGCCTGGGACCACGAGGTCTGCGCCACGCTCGTCAACCACTACGCCGGGGGCGGCGACATGCCCGGCATCAAGAAGCCCGACGCCAAGCGCCTCAAGGCGCTCAACGACTGCGTGCTCTCGCCCGTCATGGAGCTCCACGATATCGTCTCGCGGAGGAATAAGTGAGCCCCCGCGCGCTTGTCACCGGCGCCGCCGGCTTCGTGGGCTCGAACCTGTCCTGGGAGCTGGCCGCGCGCGGCTGGCAGGTCGTCGCGCTGGATGATTTTTCCGCGGGGACATTCGAGAATCTGCGTGGTTTTCCCGGCGACGTGGTCGCCGCCGACTTCGGGAACATCTCTTTTTGGTCCTCGCGCGTCGGGAAGATCGACGCGGTGTTCCATCAGGCGGCCATCTCCGACACGACCGTCATGGATCAGGCGCTCATGATGAAGGTCAACGTGGAGAATTTCAGGGATCTGCTCGCCTGGGCCGCGAAGGCCAAGGTCAAGAAGGTCGTGTACGCCTCCTCCGCGGGCACTTACGGCGACGCGCCCGTGCCGCAGCGCGAAGACTCCGAATTGAGACCCATGAACGTCTACGGTTTCTCCAAGTGCGTCATGGAGACCGCCGCCGCGAACGCCAAGGGCGTCAAGGCCGCGGGCCTTCGTTACTTCAACGTCTTCGGCCCGCGTGAGGCGCACAAGAACAAGTCCGCGAGCATGATCTGGCAGCTGGCCCTGCAGATGAAGGCCGGCCGGCGCCCGCGCATCTTCGAGATGGGCGAGCAGTACCGCGATTTCATCTACGTCAAGGACGTCGTCGAGGCGAACATCCGCGCCTTCGAGAAGGCCGCGCCCGGCGCCTACAACGCCTGCACCGGCCGCAAGACCGATTTCAACGGCATCGTGGCCGCGCTGAACTCCACGCTCGGCACGAGCCTGCAGCCCGAGTACATCAAGAACCCCTACAGTTTCTACCAGAACGAGACGCTCGGCGACACCGCGAAAGCGCAGAAGGCCTTCGGCTTCCGCGCGTCGTGGACCGTCGAGCGCGCGATCCAGGACTATTTCGGCGGCCGCAAGACGCCGGTCGGAGTGTAAAGACAGATGGCTTCACTCAGAGAGCTTCGCAGCAAGATCAAGTCGACCAAGTCCACCGAGCAGATCACCAAGGCCATGAAGATGGTCGCGGCGGCGCGCATGCGCAAGTCCCAGCTCGCCATACTCGCCGCCCGCCCGTTCGCCTCCAAGATGGAGCGCATGGTCCGCGAGCTCGCTTTGCTCGAGGTCCGCTCCGACCTGGCCGCCAAGCGCGAGGTCCAAATCCATCCCTTTTTCGATCAGCGTCCCGAGGGGGCGGAGCTGCTCGTCCTCGTCACCGGCGACAAGGGCCTGTGCGGCGCCTTCAACGCCAACGTCATTCGCGCCGCCCTCGACTGGTTTCGCCAGCGCAAGGGCAGGAAGGTCTACTGCGTCGCCGTCGGCCGCAAGGGCCGCGACGTCGTGGGGCGCATCAAGGGCCAGGAGATCGAGCTGGCCGCCGAGCTCGTCGGCGTGTTCCCGAAGATCGCCTTTACCCACGCCGAGCTGGCCGGCCAGGCCGTCATCGACGCCTACCTCCACAAGGGCGTCTCGAAGGTCACCGTCCTCTACAACGAGTTCAAGTCGGTCGCGACCCAGCGCCTGCTGACCGCCGAGGTCCTCCCGATCCCGGTGCCCGAGGGCGCCGGCGAGGACTCCCTTCTTCCCGACTACGGCTTCGAGCCCGGCCGCCAGGAGCTGCTCGCCGAGCTGCTGCCGCGCCACATCAAGGCCCAATTTTACCGCATCCTTCTCGAGTCCCAGGCCGCCGAGCTCGCCTCGCGCATGAACGCGATGGACTCGGCCTCGAAGAACGCCAAGGAGATGCGCGAAGGCTACGTCCTGGACGCGAACCGCACGCGCCAGGCGATGATCACCAAGGAAATCGCGGAGCTCGTCGGCGGGGCCGAGGCCCTGGCCGCCTAATTTCATGGAGACTACTTTGACCCAGCAGAAGACCGGAGCCGAACAGAGACGCCACCCGCGCACCGTCGTGGGCGCCACCTTCGACATCAATATGGCCGGGCCGGCCGCGGCGAAGTGCCGGGCCACCATCACCGACCTCTCCGAGGGCGGCATGACCTTTCGCACCGACGCGGAGCTCGAGAAGGGCATGACCCTGCACCTGCGCCTCAAGCCCGACCTCCAGATCCGCGGCGAGGTCCGCAGCGTGCTCGGCGCCGTCGGCGGGCAGCGGCGCTACGGCGTTCGATTCCACAAGATCGGGCTCGCCCCGATCACGACCAACTGAGAGAGCGATAACATGAACATCGGCAAAATCGTCCAAGTCATCGGCCCCGTCGTCGACGTCGAGTTTCCCTCCGGGAAGCTCCCGGCGAACTACAACGCGCTCAAGATCAAGCTGCCCGGCGAGAACGGCTCGGGCGCCACGCTGACCGTCGAGGTGGCGAGCCACCTCGGCGACAACATCGTGCGCACCATCGCGATGGCCGCGACCGAGGGCTTGACGCGCGGCACCGCCGTCGAGGACACCGGCGCGCCGATCTCGGTGCCCGTGGGCAAGGCCTGCCTGGGCCGCCTGATGAACGTGCTCGGCGAGGCCAAGGACAATCTCGAGCCGATCAAGTCCGCGAACCACCTGCCGATCCACCGCGAGGCGCCCAAGCTCACCGAGCTCGTCACCAAGCCACAGATCTTCGAGACGGGCATCAAGGTCGTCGACCTGCTGGCGCCGTACATGAAGGGAGGCAAGGTCGGACTGTTCGGCGGCGCCGGCGTCGGCAAGACCGTCACCATCCTCGAACTCATCAACAACGTCGCCAAGGAGCACGGCGGCGTCTCCGTGTTCGGCGGCGTGGGCGAGCGCTCGCGCGAGGGCAACGACCTGTACCGCGAGATGGAGGAGGCCAAGCTCTCCGACGGCGCGCCGGTGCTCTCCAAGACTGTCCTCGTCTTCGGCCAGATGAACGAGCCGCCCGGGGCCCGCGCGCGCGTCGGCCTCACCGCGCTGACGCAGGCCGAGTACTTCCGCGACGCGGAAGGCCAGGACGTCCTGCTCTTCATCGACAACGTGTTCCGCTACGTGCTGGCCGGCGCCGAGGTCTCAGCACTCCTCGGCCGCATGCCCTCCGCCGTCGGCTACCAGCCGACGCTGACCACCGAGATCGGCGCCCTGCAGGAGCGCATCACCTCCACCAACAAGGGCTCGATCACGTCGATCCAGGCCGTCTACGTCCCCGCCGACGACTTGACCGACCCCGGCGTGGCCAACACGTTCACCCATTTGGACGCGACGACCGTGCTCTCGCGCCAGATCGCCGAGCTGGGCATCTTCCCCTCCGTCGACCCGCTCGAGTCGACGTCGCGCATCCTGGACCCCAACATCGTCGGCGCCGAGCACTACGACGTCGCCCGCGGCGTGCAGAAGGTCCTGCAGCGCTACCGCGAGCTTCAGGACATCATCGCCATCCTCGGCATCGACGAGCTCTCCGAGGACGACAAGCTGGTCGTCTCGCGCGCGCGCAAGATCCAGAAGTTCCTGTCCCAGCCTTTCTTCGTGGCCCAGCAGTTCACCGGCCGGCCCGGCAAATACGTCAAGCTCAAGGACACCATCGCGAGCTTCAAGGGGCTCATCGAGGGCAAGTACGACTCGCTGCCCGAGCAGGCGTTCTACATGTGCGGCGGCATCGACGAGGCCGTCGCCAACGCGGAGACGATGAAGTAAGAGGATTTCCATGGCCGACAAGCGCCTGACGCTCGATTTCGTGACCCCGGAAAAGGTGGCGTGGTCCGCCCCGGCGGACTTCGTCGTCCTGCCGGCGTATAACGGCGAGATGGGCGTGCTGCCCGGGCACCAGTCCTTCCTTGTGCAGCTCACGGCGGGCGAGGTGCGCGTGACGACCGGGGAAGAGGTCAAGAACTTCGCGATCTCCGGCGGGTTCGCGGAGATCAAGAACGACGTCGTCTCCCTGTTCGCGGAGACGGCCGAGGACGCCTCGCAGATCGACAGCGAGCGCGCCCACCAGGCGCTCGAGAAGGCCAAGGCGGTCGTCAAGCCCGGGCTCGATCCGATGCAGCTGGCGCAGATGGAGGCGGCGATCCGCCTCGCTCAGGTCCGCGTGCGCGTCTCGCGTCGCGCCAAGTCCCCGCCGCCGCCCCACGCCCCGGAGCCTTAGTGGGCGAGGACGAGGGGCTCAAGACGCGCGGCGGCCTTCAGGCGCCGCCGCCCCCGTCCCTCGACGGCAATCACTCCAAGGTGATCCGGCGCGAGCCGGGGAAGTTCGAGTGGAAGGATGTGCCGCTCGAGCCGTACAAGACCGACACGGCCGAGTACAAGGGCATCTCCCGCCGCGAGCTCGTCGGCAAGCGCGGGGAGAGCATGAAGTTCCACGTACGGTACTTCGAGATCGCCCCCGGTGGGTTCTCCACGCTCGAGAAGCACGAGCACGAGCACGTCGTCATCCCCATGAGGGGCAAAGGGGAAGCCCAGGCCGGCTGCTACATCTGGACTGTCGGCGTGGGCGACGTGGTGTACGTGTCGCCGTCGGACCCCCACCAGTTCCGCTGCCCCGCCGACGCGAAGGAGCCCTTCGGATTTCTTTGCATGGTCAACTCCGAGCGCGACAAGCCTACGTCTGTCGACGGACTCGGGGTCTGTCACATCTGCGAGTAGGGTCCTTCCTGTCCGCGGCATTCGCCGCGTTATGACCAATATCTGAGGCACTTTGATGTTCCTTTGACTTTGGTATGTGATAATTCTGTGCCGTTGGTAAGTTGGAATTGTCGCTAAGAGTAAGAATGCTAGGATTCTCATTATGCTGATGAAATTCTGTTCATGCCTGATTGGAGGGATGCGAATGAGAAGGCATCTACTGCTCGCAATGGGGTCGGCAATAATTTTAGCGCTGGGAGCCAATGCTCAGGAGAAGGCGGGGCAGACGGGAAAGAAAGTCGATTCCTCGAAATTTATCGCCCGGTTTCCTGAGCCAGCAATGGTTCGCAAAGAGATTGCAAATCATCCGGAACAAACCGACGAGATTGTTAAAAAAGCCGCACTCGCGCTCGCAGAGAATATCGACAATCCGGAACGCCTAGCGCACAGCAGGAATATATTTAGCGAGATATTGTGGAGCTTAAGTTCGGATAGCTCCCGCCTTTCTCAAAATCAAGCCAACCAGGCGGCCGACATATTGCTTCCTCTATTCAATCTCCAACGATATAAGTTGTTGGATAGGGGAGAGGTGATAGCAGACTTTATCTTCCGATATGGCGAGACGCGCCAAGCAAAGTCTTTCATCCTCGGCATCCTGAATGGAGATGCCCCGCAGCAAACCCTGACTAAACGAGCGGTTATAGGTTTGTATTGGGGCCGAACATTTCGACAGGATCGTGAAATATTTGACGCACTGCTAAAAATCGCCAATCGCGCATCTGGAGATCTACGCGACGACTTAACCTATACGGCGCTCGGCGCATTGGCCAAAGTTGACGCCGCTCGTGCCTCGCCAGTTCTTAAGAAGAAGATTGAGCGCTCAGTTGACATATTTAACTTCAACAAAGTAGGCAGTATAGTTTCGGACACGCAGCAACCCGAGCTAATGAAGGCCCTATTTATTAAATATCGCACTTTCAAGTTTGTAGATCCCAGTTTAAATGGAAATCCATCCATCGGAATCTCAAAAGAGGCCACAGTCGAATTTATTGCAAAAGCGGAGAATCAAGACCTGGAGCAAGGCCTGGATGTCTTATTTCGAATTGGAGGACATCCCCCACTGAGTCGTCATATCCTCCTCGATAAGCTTGAGAGCTCCAATCCAAGGAATAGGAAAGCCGTGTTGAACTATCTTTCAAACGAGATTCGGCGTGGGGCATTTATTGACGACTCTATGCACGCTGTCCTTAACGCGCACCTTCAAAAAGAGCCAGATGTTGAGGCTGCGGCAATCATAAAGAAAAGTCTTCGCGAAATTCAGGATCGTTTACGAAAACAACAATAAAATTTATTGTGGCCGTCTTGACGGCGATTGTAGTAGCTGACTGGGCCTTCGCACAGGTGCCTGGCAATTCTGCACAAGAAGAACGCGCCGATATCGTTTTCCGCCGTTTGAAATTCCCCCCGTGGAATGATCATCCGGCGATTTTTAACTATTGGCTGGATTCACAAACCACCTCACCCGGAGATCTCGCCACTTCAAAGAAACGAACAGTGGAAATGACCGGATTTGCGGGAATAGCAGTAGCAAGCGCCTGTGCCTCCGCTGCAAATAACTGGTTGCCAGTCATCGTCACAGCAACCCAGGGCATATCAGACATTGCGTTAAGCACGTTCCAAAGCGATTCGCCCGTTTACTATGGGAGCTACACGCATCTTCTGGGTCCAATCTCGCGAGGCAATAATGGCCAGTGGGGGACTAGGTCCGGAATTGTTCAAACCGCACAATCGCTGCTTCTGAGAAGCGCATTTATCAGTTATGCCGTGGTCTCGGGTGAATGTGCTGGGCTCGTTGAAAGACGCTATATGTCAGCCGGCGGAAGCGGAGCGAGCATTGCGGTAAATGATGTGACCGCCATGCGATCAGACGCTTTTGCCGAATTTACTTATGCCGCAAACGGCTGGCCGAATCTGACACGGTCTGGGACACTCATATCGATAACAGACCGGGCTAGCATGAATTACGTGGATGGTAATGCAGCACATTATACTCCGCGGTTCCTCAGAGGACGACTAGTTGAATCCGTTATCGACACACCTTCAGTGCTTTTGTTTGCGGGGCCTTCAGGGGACACGCCAATTACAAACGGCGCGACAAGCTCCACAACGATTCGCGTAAAGGTGGAAGATAAATATTCAGGCCCACTGCGCCTAGAGCTTCAGGGAAGCAGCTTCGAAGCAGTGAACTTAAATTTTTCTGCCGGTCAAATCGGAGACACTACAAGTTACATGTATACCTCAGCCGATCTTTCTGGGCTCGGAGGCCTTCAAAACGGTGAATATAGCGTCACCGCTGTAGACCAGGCAGGCAACACTAATTCCGCTGGATTCATTATCAGGACTTCTGGTCCATCGAACGATAATAAAGACCAAACGGGAGAAACCCTGCCCGAGGTCTTCCCTTCGACCTATTGCGTTGCCGGCCACGCGGAGGATTCCTCCGGCATCGCTTCGATCACGGTCTCTTCCAGTGGATTTTCGGACACCACATACTTCTGACCTGAACCCCTTCTTCGGACAGATCTAAAGTTGAGTCATCCGGCGTTCTGAGCTTGTAGCATTGCGCGGCTTCTGTCCGCAAACTCCCCAGGCGTAAGCTGTCCCAGTGAGCTGTGCGGCCGTTTGCCGTTGTACTTCTTCCTCCAATTCTCAATTACTAGTTTTGATTCAGGAAGGGTCTCGAACCAGTTCTCGTTTAAGCACTCGTCTCTGAATTTTCCGTTGAAGCTTTCGACGTAGCTGTTGTCCGTCGGCTTCCCAGGCCGGATGAAGTCAAGCTTTACGCCGCGGCGGTAAGCCCAAGCATCCAGTGCCTGTCCAGCGAACTCCGGCCCGTTGTCAGTTCGGATCACCTTCGGCAATCCATGCGTTTCAGCTAAGCCGTCCAGCACTCGAGCCACGCGCACGCCATTGAGCGACGTGTCGACCTCGATCGCCACGCACTCCCGAGTGTAGTCGTCGACAACGGTTAAGGCACGAATCTTCCGGCCGTTAGCAAGCGCGTCTGAGACGAAGTCCATGGACCAATTCTGGTTTGGCCGTGCGGCCAGCGGCATCGGCACTCGCAGCGTGCAGGCCCGCTTGCGCCTTTTCCGTCGACGAAGGGCCAGCCCTTCCTCTCGGTAAAGCCTCTGGACGCGCTTGTGGTTGATCTTCAGCCCCGAACGCCTCAGCATCACGTAAAGCCGCCTGTAGCCGAACCTGGGCCATTGCAGGGCCAATTGCTGCATCTGCTGGCGCACTGGACCGTCCTGCCGCCGCGATCGGTAGTAGAGGCTCGACCGAGACAGACTCGCCAGGCGCGCCGCCCTGCTTAATTTAAGGCCCAAGGTTTCGACCAAGTGCGCGACCGCTTTGCGCTTGGCCTTGGGCCTTACCAGTTTTTTGAGAGCAGCTCCTTGAGCGCCTTATTGTCAAGCAGTTGATCGGCGAGCATGTGCTTGAGCTTCCCGTTTTCAGCTTCGAGCGCCTTCAGACGCCGTGCTTCGCTGACATTCATCCCGCCGTATTTTGCCTTCCAGCGGTAAAACGTCGTGGTCGTGATGCCGTGCTGCCGGCAGAGATCCGCCGTCTTCGCGCCGGCGTCCGCCTGCTTCAGCACCCCGATGATCTGTTCTTCAGTGAATCCTTTTCGCGCCATTGAGTCCTCCGTGCATGATATTATCAAGCCGGACTCAACTTTCAAACTGTCCGATTTACGGGGTTCAGGTCACAGCCGTCTTTCGAAGAAAAACCGTTAAGAAATGGAGTTCGCCCGCGCCAACGCTTGGGGAAGTCATCAAGAGAAAACAGCTTCGCCGTATACGGAGCTATCGTCGAAAGAAAAACGCGAATCCGGGAAACTAATATGAATAGAATCCTCGACTCCGGCACGGCCGTCGAGCTCGAATGACGCCCTCGGACGAAGACCTCCCGATCGCAGAGCAGTTGAAGCGGCTCGAACTCCGCCTGCTCGACCCGCTGATCCGCAAGTCCGCGTCCGAGGTGGGCGACCTGTTGGCCGATGATTTCCGGGAGTTCGCCGGCACGGGGCAGGCGTTCGACAAAGCTCAAATCATCCAGCTGCTCCAAACCGGGACGGCGGCCAATGCTTCGATCGCCGATTTCAAGGCGCTCGTCCTCGCCCCGGACGTCGCGCTCGTGACTTTTCGCTACTCTCGTGAATCGACCCATGACCGGCCGGCTGCCGAGTCTGTCCGCAGCTCCATTTGGAAAAAAATGGATGGGCGTTGGCAGATGGTCTTTCATCAGGGGACTTTGTGCGGCGAAAAGTGAAGCCGGGCGTTTGCGGCTATCCTTAAGGATAGTCCTTATTTCTTCGCGGCCTGCTTCACGCCCGCGCCCCGACACTGCTGGCTCCCCAGCGGCGAGTCCGCCTTGAATATGAACGTCGCCCGCTTGTAATTGTCCCTCAGCTTGACCGTGAGCAAGCTGCTGAGCACCGACACCCTCGAGCTGACCGTGATATAGTCCTTCCCCGGCCCCTCCGGCTCATCCTCATCATCCGCGACCGTGAGCGTCCCCGCAATCGGCTTGCTCCCCAGGAACTTCGTGATCGGATGCCCCGGCACCGACGTGAACACCCTAAACCTGTCCTCCTCCCCGACCTCGACCACATCCGCCTTCCCCCAGCGCGAGGCCGGCTTCTTCGGATCACGGAACTCGACCAACACGGTTTTAGCGAGCCGCTTGAACACGACCAGCACCTTGTCTTTATAGACCTTGCAGTCCCGGTCCACGAGCCACGTGCCCATCAACGGCTTCATCGCCGCGAACGGATCCTCCGCGCGCGAAGAGAGCGGGGCCAGCAACAGCGCCACGACGCAAATGTGCCGGAGCATCAGGCCAACCTGTAAAACGTCGCCCTGGTCCGCCCTTCGATGTCCGGCGCCCTCGCCCGCCCCTTATCCCGTAGGAACCTCATGATATCCTCCTGCCGTCGGTGACGGGAGCGCCCGTGGCCTCGCCGCGGGCCAAGGCCTCGACCTCGGGCAGGGCTAGCCCCATCAGTTCCGGGGTAATCTGCAACTCGGGCCGGTACATGGGGATATATAGCCTTACGTCTAGTTTACGTCAAGGGTTACGGCAAGGGCCTGTTTCCCGCTCTCCTGCTGCGTGTGCTCGTGAAAATATTGAATTAGCCATATATTGAAAAGGGATAACCGGGAATTCTTCGTCCCGGCGAGGGAACAATTCGGGCTGCTCGATCGTATGATGGAGAGAGGACCATGGTCCGAGGAGTCGATTTTGCAAGTGACGCTTGCAAAATTGCCACGGAAGAACTTAAGAGTATTCTGCGCTCCCGGGGGCGACCTCAGGAGCCATGAGCGCGCCTATTATCCCTTGTCATTCGGACAGCCCCGGAGTAAACTCATATCGGCGGCGGAGGGCGCATGATGAAGGTCGGAACCGTCTTGATACTGCTCGGCATGGCCATCATCCCCGTGTTCTGGGGAGCGGGGATCTGGGCTTTCTTCACCTCTGCGGAGATCCCGCTCATCGTCAAGCTGGCCGCGGGGTCTTTCATCTGCGGAGCCTTTCTCATCGTCCTGGCCGCGCTGCGGGAGAGATGGGGCGAGAAGGATAAATACTCGGAGGTGAAGGAATGATCATCGCGACCGCGGACGCCGTGGAGGGACGCCGGATCAAAAGAGTCCTCGGCCTGGCGAAGGGCAACAGCGTGAGGGCCAAGTTCTTCGTCACGGACATCATCGCCGGGCTCAAGAACCTCATCGGAGGGGAGATCTCGGAGTACACCCAGCTCATGGCCCAGTCCCGGGAGCAGGCCATCGACCGCATGATCGCCGACGCCGAGAAGCAGGGCGGCAACGCGATCGTCGGCATGAGGTTCACGACCTCTTCGATCATGGCCTCCGCGTCGGAGATCCTCGCCTACGGGACGGCCGTCGAGCTCGAATGACGATGAGCGGCCCCCAGGACGAGCCGGGCGGCAAGTCCGAGATCCTGATTTTTCAGTCCGAGGACGGCAAGAGCCGCATCCAGGTCCGGCTCGAGGACGATACCGTCTGGCTGACCCAAGCCCTGATGTCCGAGCTGTTCCAGACGAGCATCCCGAACATCAGCATGCATATCCGGAATGCCTTCCAGGAGGGGGAACTGGATTCCGATTCAGTTGTTAAGAGTTACTTAACAACTGCCGCGGACGGCAAAAAGTACGCCACTTCGTACTATAACCTCGACGTGATCCTGTCGGTGGGATACCGCGTGCGCTCGCACCGCGGCACCCAGTTCCGCAAATGGGCGACCGAGCGGCTTCGGGAATACCTCGTCAAAGGCTTCACGATGGATGACGAGCGGCTCAAGGAAGGCCGGAACCTGGGGAGCGACTATTTCGACGAGCTCCTCGAGCGTATTCGGGGGATTCGAGCCTCCGAGAAGCGCTTTTATCAGAAGCTGAGGGATATCTACAAGCTGGCCGTCGATTACGACCCCGCCGCCGAGGCCGCCCAGGAGTTCTTCCAGATCGTCCAGAACAAGCTTCACTGGGCGGTCACCGGACAAACCGCGGCCGAGCTCATCGCCCGGCGCGCGGACGCGGGCAAGCCGAACATGGGGCTCACGACTTGGAAGGGGGCGAAGGTGCGCCGGCAGGACGTCGCCGTCGCCAAGAACTATCTCGATGAGAAGGAGATCCGCGAGCTCAACCGCATCGTGACCATGTATCTGGACTACGCCGAGCTGCAGGCCGAGCGCCGTCAGCCGCTCTACATGAAGGATTGGAGGGATAGGCTCGATGCCTTCCTGAAGTTTAACGAGCGCCAGATCCTCGAGCACCCAGGCAAGGTCTCGATGGAGGTCGCCAAGAAGCTGGCCCTGGAGCAATACGAGCGATTCGAGGCCAAGCGCCTGGCCCAGGAGGACTCCCTGCCGGATGAGGACTTCGACCGGGCCGCCAAGCGGCTGGAAAGCCGGCCGGCGAAGGGGCCCAAGGCCAAGAAGAAGCGCCGACAGGGATAATTCTCTCGGCGGCGTCATCCCCATTGCCACCAGCGCTGGCGGTAGTGGGGACAAGTCGCCGGCTTAACGCTGCGGCGCGCGCGTCGGCTTCGCGTCGACGGTCAGCTCGATCTCGACGGGCTCATCCCCGCGCAAGACCGTGACCGTCGTCTTCTGCCCCGGGATCATCTTGGAGAGGATGGAAGCGACGTGCCCCGCCGCCTCCTGCCCGCCCTCGGCGATCGGCTCGCCGCCGATCGCGATGATCAGGTCCCCGCGCAGCAGCCCCGCCTTCGACGCGGCCGAGTCCTGGCGCACGTACTCGATCTCGAGC
>JAKFCD010000053.1:0-18009 GCA_036676805.1 Elusimicrobiota bacterium | reverse complement strand
CCTCCCGCGCAGACGCCCGAGCGGGTCGCCGCGGCGGCGCGCGCCCAGGCGGCGGCGGCCGGGCCCGACGCGGCCCAGCGCTCGGCTTCCATCACTAAGGACGCGGCCTCGGCCCTGCGGGTCAAGGACTACCCGACCGCCCATCAGCTCGCCAGCCAGGCGATCACGCTCAACGCCGCCAACGCCCAGGCCCTCAACTTCCGCGCGATCGCCTCGAACCGGATGGCGCGCTACAACGACGCCGTGACCGACGCGAGCGCCGCCCTGGCGCTGGCTCCCGGCAACGCGCCCGCGCTGCAGACCCGCTCCTGGGCCTTCGCCAAGCAGGGCCTGTTCCAGGAGGCGCTGAAGGACGCCGAGGCCACTCTGGCGCGCGACCCGTCCAACCCTTACGCCTATCAGAACAAGGCCATGGCGCTCGCGGGCCTCAATGACCGCGCGGGCGCGCTCGACGCGCTGCGCCGCTCGGCCGCGATCGACCCGCGCTTCCAGAACCGCCTCGAGCGCGCCCTGCAGCTGCCCGAGGATCAGGACCTGAGCATGCTCTTCGACGACGAGACCGCGGCCGCCGCGGCGGCGGCCGCCCCGCAGCCCCCGCGTCCCGCCGCCAAGCGCTTCGCGCGCCTGGCCCTTCTGTCGGGCATGGGCGGCATCCTGATCGCCCTCGCCATACTCCATGTCGTGTCGGCGAGCTGGCGCGAGAAAGTCAACATGACGATCCGCCGCGTGCTGGCGCCCTCGGACGCGGTGGGCAGCGAGGAAGCGGTCGAAGCGGCCGCGCCCTCGCCCTCGTCCAATCCCGGGGCGGCTTTCTGGCTTCAGTACGATCTTGTTAAAGAGATCGGCCTCGGAGGCATGGGCGTCGTCTACGAGGCGCAGGACCGCTCGCTCGAGCGCCGCGTGGCGGTCAAGAAGATGCGCGACGAGATCCGCGTCGACCCGCACGAGCGCCGCCGGTTCGTCAACGAGGCCAAGCTCGTCGCCCAGCTGCGTCATCCGAACATCGTGGACATCTACGCGATCGTGGAGGAAGGGCAGGAAGTCTACCTCGTGTTCGAGTTCGTCTCGGGGCGCACGCTGCACGACCAGATCAAATCCGAGGGGCCTATGAGCCTCGAGGCCGCTCGAGGGGTCCTGCACGCCGCCTCCGAGGCCGTCGAGCACGCCCACGCCGCCCAGATCGTGCACCGCGACCTCAAGCCGTCGAACATCATGATCACCGACGACGGGCGCATCAAGGTCATGGACTTCGGCGTCGCGCGCCAGGCCAAGGACGCGATCACGAAGATGTCTATGACCAACACCGTCGTGGGCACTCCTCCCTACATGGCGCCGGAGCAGGAGCAGGGCACCGTGCGCCGGGAGTCGGACGTTTACGCGCTCGGGGTCTGCCTGTACGAGATGCTGACCGGCCATCTGCCCTTCTCGGGAGGGGGAGCGGCGATGCTGCTCAACAAGCTCAACGGGAAGCACATCCCGCCCAGCCAGCGCAATCCGGCACTGCCCGAGGCCCTGGACGAGGTCATCGCGAAGGCCCTGATCCCGGACCCTGAGAAGCGCTACCACACGCCCACCGAGCTGGTCGCCGCCCTGGACGCCGTCATCGCGTCACGCGCCTGATTAAGCGCGTTTTACGAGGTTATTGCGAACCGTTAAAAGCTCGGTAAAAGGAGGCGGGTCGCCTTGACAGGAGGCGGGGCCCCCCTTACACTTGGAATATGAAGCTTCTCCCCCTTTGTGTTCCGCTCCTGCTGCTCGCCTTCCTGTCTCCGTCGGCTCGCGGCGCATGCAACCTTAAGTGCCAAACGGACGAAACCGACCACTCGACGCGAGAAATGAAGGAGGTCTGCACGCCGATAAGCCCCGCTCCGGAGGGCTGCCCCGGCTATGTCGATCAATCGCTGGACAATAAGAAAAAAATAACCGGTGAAGCCCCCGTCGGCGGCTCCACGGGAAGGGCTCTGGCCGTCGGGGTGAACGGGATCGCCAGCGGCGTCAATGCCGTCGGTAACGTCGTAGGCGAAGGATTAACGGCTGCGGGGCATAATCATTCCGCCCCTCCGGACGTCACGACCGCCGAACCCGTCGACAAGGAGCTGCTGCTGAATCAACTGCGCGAGCAGGCGGAGGCGAAGGCGAACCTGCCCGCCAACCGGGGATTCCGGGACGTGATCATGGCGACCTACGAGAAGGTGGCCGGCGATATCCGCAGCCACTCGGACGAGAAGTACGGGGCCAACCAGATCGAGGTGTTCGGCCCGATGCTCGACCTGCAGCTCCGCCGCCAGATGGAGATGTTTCAATTGAACCAGGCGCGGCGCCGGGGAGAACTCGAGCCCGGCGAGTATGAGGAGGCCCTTGCCGAGATCGAGGAGCGGGCCGAGGCGGGAATGAATTCGATTCCCGGCGGCATCGTGATGGATTCCTTCCATACCAATTTCGAAAAGGTCTGGACCGAGCATCGCGAGAATCGGGGGCAGCCCGACACTCCGGCCTCCGGCCTGCCGCCGCGCGGACACATCGGCGGGATGCTGGACGCCGATCCCAAGAACCCGAACACGCTGACCTTGAGCGCCCAGGATAAGCTCGCGAGCGGCGACCGGGCCGGCGGGCTTTCCGCGCTGAACAAGGCCATCGCCAACGGCGGCACGGCGGACGCCTACGCCCTGCGCGGCGGACTGCGCCTCGACGACAAGGATTTCGACGGGGCTTACCAAGACGCGAAGAAGGCGCTCGAGCTCAATCCCGGCGACAAGAACGCGATGGGAATACTGCGATCCGCGGAAGGCCGCACCTCGCCGGGGTTGGCGGCATCGCCGGCCGGCGGAGGCTCCGGCGCGGGCGGCTCGGGCGGCGCTGGCGCGAATCACCGGCCCGCGGGATTCGCGTCCGGCGGGTTCGACCCGGGCCGGACGCGCGACATCCCGGGCTTGACGCCCGCTTCGACCTTGGCCTCGAACCAGAAGCTCGACGAGGCGCGCCGCGCGATGGCCATGGGAGACGTCCAGGCCGCGATCTCCCTGGCCCAGCGCGCCCTCGAGCTCAACCCGAGCAATGCCTCGGCCCACAACTTCCTGTCCGCCGTCTACGCCCGCATGCGGGACTACCCGCGCGCGATCGCGTCGGCCCGAGCGGGGCTCGCGCTGTCCCCGCGGGATCCGGCCCTGCTCAACAACAAGGCCTTCGCGGAGAACCGCGCCAAGCTCTATCGCGACGCGCTCGGAAGCGCGAACGGAGCCATCGAAGCCGACGCGCGCAACGCGTACTCCTACGCCAACCGGGCCCACGCTTACGGCGGCCTCGGGGACCGGGAGTCGATGATGTCGGACATCAACCGCGCGGCGGGGATCGACCCTCGCTTCGAGCAGGCGGCGGCCGACGCGGCGGCGCTCCAACTCCCCTCGAACGCGGACATCCTGTTCATGTTCCCCGGCGAGAACCCCGACCCGCCCGCCGCCGCGCCCGCGGCGCGGAGTCGGAGCTTCGGACTCGTGGCGGGGGCGGGGCTGCTCGGGGGCCTGCTCCTGGCGCTCGGGCTATTGTCGACCGTGCTGGCGCCGCTGAAGGACTCGGTCGTCTCGGCGTTCACGAAGGCGACGCGCCATGGCCCGTCGGTGCGCGCGCTCGAGGAGGAGGAGAGCCCCGAGGCGGCTTTCGCGGGCGAGACGGGCCTCGTCCGCGGGCAGTACGAGATCCTCCGCCAGATCGGCGCGGGCGGCATGGGCATGGTCTATGAAGGCACCGACCGCTCGCTCGGGCGGCGCGTGGCGATCAAGAAGATGCGCGAGGAGCTGCGCGTCAACGCGCGCGAGCGGGAGCGCTTCGTCATCGAGGCCAAGACCGTCGCGTCGCTTCACCACGAGAACATCGTAGACATCTACGCGATCGCCGAGGAGGGCCCGGACGTCTATCTCGTCTTCGAGTACGTCGACGGCCGGACGGTCCACGACCTCGTTCAGGCGCAAGGACGTTTGAGCCCCGCGGACGCGGTGCGCGTGACCCGCGGGATGGGCGACGCGCTGACCTACGCGCACGCGCACGGCGTGATCCACCGCGACATGAAGCCCTCGAACGTGATGCTGACGGCTTCAGGACAGATCAAGGTGATGGACTTCGGCATCGCGCGCATGGCCAAGGACGCGCTGACGCGGTACTCGATGACCAACACCGTCGTCGGCACGCCGCCCTACATGGCGCCCGAGCAGGAGCAAGGCGTGGTGCGCAGGGAGTCCGACGTGTATTCGATGGCGATCTGCTCCTACGAGATGCTGACGGGCAAGCTCCCTTTCATCGGGGTCGCGGCGGGCATGCTCATGAACAAGATCAACATGAGCTACATCCCGCCCTCGCGCGCGATCGCGGGGCTGCCGGGCTCGCTCGACGGAGTGTTCCTCAAGGCCTTCCAGGCCGATCCCGATCAGCGCTATCACACGCCCCAGGAGTTCGCGTCCGCGCTGGAGTCCGCGTTCGGCGGCGTGGCCGGCCGGATATGACACGGAGAATGAGATCATGAACCCCTCCCCGAAGCCGTCCGCTCACGCGAAAGCCGTCCTCGCGCTGCTCCTCGCGGCCTTTTCAGCTTCCGCCTTCGCCCAGCCGCCAGGCTCCCGGAAGAAGGAAGCCATCGATGAATCTCTCCGCCGATTCGACCTGCTCGCGACCCAAATAGCTGAAAATCAGCCCGACAGGCCGGAACTGCTCAAGATCGTTTCCGACGCGCGGGCTAATTTTGAAAGGCAGGCGAACGCCTATCTGCCGAACAAGCCGTATCGGCAGGAAGAATTCGACACCATGCAGGAGATTGTCGAGAACAACATCAAAGGCGTCGAAAGGCAGGTGGCGCTGTTGGTGCACGCCGACGCGACGAATATGAGCGCCGCCGATCTCAGGGTGGAGACGAACAAGATCACACAGGAGACGGTGGCCTCTTCGGAGGCGATCGCCGTGAAGAACGGGTTCCTCCCCGCGCTTCCCACTCCGGATGCCGCCGCGGGCACCGTCGTGGGAGGCGTGGACGGTACGCTGACCGGGACGGTCACGGAGCCCGGTGCGAACGCCGACGCGCCTGCCGTGCCGCATGCCGCAATCGCGGACGGCCACGGCGCCATCACGAACGGCGCGGCCGCGGTTGCTCATACGGTCGGCGCGGGCATCGCCTTGAACGCCGGCGCGATGAACCTGGCGCGGGGCCCTTGGAACGGCGCTTACTTTGAGGGTGATGAGGCGGGGCGCCTGGCGTGGGAGAGGGGGCGGGGCGAGAACTCCCCGGTCGTGATCCTCGGCGTGCATTCCACGAAATGCGCGATGGGCGCCGAATGCGAGCCGCTTAAGCCCTACCCGGCGCGGCCGCATCCGATGCCGACCGACCCGGGGGGCTATGTCCCGTGGAATCCGCCTTCGGCCGGGCCGACCAACGAATCGGTCCTCACCGACATCGCCCAGGCGATCGTCGCCAAGGGCGGCAGCGGCGCGCTGGCGAGCGGCAGCGTATTCGCGCTGCAGAGCGGCGACTACCGGCGCGCGCTGTCCATGGCGCAGGCCGCGCTTCGCGCCGACCCCTCGAATCGCTCCGCTCTCGAGGTCCTTCATGCCGCGCAGGGCAGGGGCGATGCGATGGGCGCGGCCGCCGCGGGCGCCGCCGCGATCGGCGGGCCCGCGGGCGGAGGCTTCGCCGAGGGCGGCTCGGGGGCCGCCTCGATGTCCCCGCAGGTCGCCGCAGCCGCCGCCGCCGGAGCGGCGCGCGTCTCCGGAGCGCAGGCGCGGGCGGGGGCGATGAACGCGATGAAGCTGGGCGATCCCGCGGGCGCTCTCGAGATCCTTTCGAAGGCCCTCCAGCACGACCCGAACAATCCCGCCTTGCTCAACCTGCGGGCGCAGACCTACGGACGGCTGGGCCGCTGGGAGGACGCGCTCAAGGACGCGTCGGCCGGCCTGGCGCTCGTGCCGGGCAACATGGCATTGCTGACGACGAAGGCGCTGACCGAGAACCGCACGCGCCGCTGGCGAGACGCGCTGGCGAGCTCGGAGCGCATGATCGCGGCGGATCCGCGCGGCCCCTGGGGCTACGCCAACCGCGCCCACGCCTGGGCCGGGCTCGGAAACCGCGACGCGATGCTGTCCGACATCAACCGCGCGGCGGCGCTCGATCCGCGCTTCCAGCAGGCCGCGGCCGACGCCGCCCATCTCCAGCTTCCCGCCGCCGGGGACGTGATGTTCCTCTTTCCGGGCGAAGCGGCCAAGGGCGCGGCGAAGGCTCCCGTCCCGGCGGATCGCGGCAGGAGCTTCAGCTTCGTCGTCGGGGCGGGGATCGTGGGCGGCCTGCTGCTCGCGCTGGGCCTGCTGTCGACCGTGCTTGCGCCGCTCAAGGACACGGTGGTGTCCGTCTTCACGCGCGCGAAGCGGATCGGGCCGGCGGCGAACACGGCGGTCGCGACGGACCAGCCGGCCTCGGTCGCGGGGAACGTCGGCGGCCTCATCCGCGGGCAGTACGAGATATCCCGGCAGATCGGCGCGGGCGGCATGGGCATGGTCTATGAAGGCACCGACCGCTCGCTCGGGCGGCGCGTGGCGATCAAGAAGATGCGCGAGGAGCTGCGCGTCAACGCGCGCGAGCGCGACCGCTTCATCATCGAGGCCAAGACCGTCGCCTCCCTGCATCATCCGAACATCGTAGACATCTACGCGATCGCCGAGGAGGGCTCGGACGTCTACCTCGTCTTCGAGTACGTCGACGGAAAGACCGTCCACGACCTCGTGCAGGGCGCCGGGAGGCTCGATCCGGCGGAGTCGGTCCGGGTGACGCGCGCGATGGGCGAGGCGCTGACCTACGCGCACGCCCACGGCGTGATCCACCGCGACATGAAGCCCTCGAACGTGATGGTGACCGGCGCGGGGCAGATCAAGGTGATGGACTTCGGCATCGCGCGCATGGCCAAGGACGCCCTGACGCGCTACTCGATGACGAACACCGTCGTCGGCACGCCGCCGTACATGGCGCCGGAGCAGGAGCAGGGCGTGGTGCGCAAGGAGTCCGACGTGTACTCGCTCGCGATCTGCTCCTACGAGATGCTGACGGGGAAGATGCCCTTCATCGGCATCGGCGCGGGCATGCTCATGAACAAGATCAACATGAGCTACATCCCGCCCTCGCGCGCGATCGCGGGGCTGCCGGAAGCGCTCGACGAGGTGTTCCTGAAGGCCTTCCAGGCCGATCCCGACCGGCGCTACCGCACGCCGCTGGAGTTCGTGACGGCGCTCGCGGCGGCCGCCGGAGGCTCGCGCAAGACGGCATAGGCCCTACGGCCCCATGAGCCCTGGGTCCTAAGGCCTTGCCGGGCGGCCCGGAAAGCGGCTATCCTCCGCCTATGACCGGGCCGCTCGCCGTCCTCCTGCTGCTTTGCGCGCCGCCCGCGCGCGCTCACGGCGACCCGCACGGCGAGATGCGCCGCGCCCTCGCGGAGAGCGCCCGCGCCTTCGGCTTCGAGGCCGGCGCGGACGTCCCGCTCCTCGTGTCCGTCTCGACCCCGCCGGCCGCCGAGCTCACGCCCGCGGACGGCCGGATCAATTTCGAGTACGCGGAGATGGTCGACCGCATGGAGAAGATGAGCCGGACGGTGATCGGCCGCAACAAGAAGAAGCGCCGCATCGAAACCGGAGTCACCCCGGCGGACCGGATCGAGGCCGGGGCGATCCGGTACGTCGTGCTGCACGCCTCGGGAGGCGCGACGGGCAAGCCGGGAGCCTGCGAAGGCTCGGTCTCGTGGCTGCTCAGCCAGAAGACGGCGGCGCACTTCATGGTCTGCCGCGACGGGCGAGTCATCCGCATGGTCAAGATCGAGAACATCGCCAACCACGTCAAGAACCGCGCGATCGACGCGGCCTCGGTCGGCATCGAGACCGAGTCGGGCCAGCCCGACAACGCGAACCCCTTCATCCTTTCGGACTGGGACCCGCGCGCGTACTGGCGCATGTACGCCTCGATGGCCTGGCTCATCCGCGCCATCGCCAAGGAGACGGCCCTTCCCCGCGATCGCGCGCACGTGATCACCCACGAGGAGGCCGACCGCGGCCTGGCGCGCGCGCACGTCGACCCGGGCCCCTTCTTCGAGAACGGCCGCTTTCCGGAGTTCGACGCGCGCTTCCCGGGCGAGGCGGTGACGCCGCGCGAGTTCCTGATGCGGCTCGTCGGCGACGAGGCCGGCCCCCAGCTCATGATGGTCGCGGCCTCGGGCGCGGTCGACGAGGTCGAGGTCAAGGACACGAACGCTTTGGGCCTGGCCCACATCCGCGTCTGGCGACAGGACGCCTCCGGCAAGGTCGCCGACCTGATGCAGGAGTGGTCCGCCCCCGCGGCCGGGATGCCGCCGGTTTCGCTGCGCGTTCCCGTGCCGCTCGCGCCGGGCGTCTACCGCTTCGTCGCGCGCGACCTCGTCGGCAACACGAGCGCGGCGCACGTGCGGGTCCCGGAGCCGGGCATCGGCGACCGGCCGCCCGCCGAGCCGGTACGCTTCGCCCTGATGACCGGGCCCATGTCGGCCCTCGAATGAGCTGAATCGGGCCCTTGCCGACGGGCCTCTGCCCTGTTATACTAGTTTGTCGGGGGTGATCTAGCTTCGACAAATGTCGTTGAGCCGCTGGTCGCAGGCAGGGGTTGGTCAGGGCCCCTTATAAACCAGACCAAACAACAACTGCCAATACGCAATTGGCCTGGGCCACTGCCTAAACCGCAGTGAGCACACGCTGGTCCACGACGCCTGCTGGTGGGTCGCCAGTGTAAAGAGCAGGATGCGGTCCTTCCCTGTTATTCCGTGGGCGGGGGGCCTAAGACCGAACGGGGTTAGCCCGGAGAGCACGCGTCCATCGGTTTTCTCCGGGTGAAAATGAGGATGGGCTAAGCCTGTAGTGACTACGGTCGGCGCCGTTTGGACGCGGGTGCAAATCCCGCCACCTCCACCATTTTAATGGGCGACTCGCGCTCGAGAGCCGTGACGTTGCTGGGGTCGTACGGGCTCTTCGCGGGGCTGACTTTGCTCGTCGTCGCCCGCCCCGAGCTCGGGCCCGCGGCCGTCCCGGCCTTCGGGCTCAGCCTGCTCTGGTCGGACCTGCGGCGCGACGGTGAGTCCCCGATCGTGCTCACCTTCCTGGCCACCCTCGTCGCGGCGGTGCTGATGGTCCGCTCCGCCGAGGCGCGGCCCCTGATCGCGGCGGGCCTGGGGGGGCTGTGGCTCCTCGCCGGCGCGCAGGCCGCGCGGCGCGGCCGGCAGTTCTCCGACGAGCGCGAGATGCTGCTCGAGCAGATGAACCTTCAGGACCAGATCCGCGACGACGAGCGCGACCTCAAGTATTATCGTTCCTACGAAGAAACGGTCGGCGTGGACACGCGCCTGCGCCGCGACCTGTCCGACGCGGCCAAGAGCCTGTCGGGCACGCTCGACGGGCGCGAGGTGCAGACCCGCCTGATCACCATCCTGCGGGACCGCTTCCCGGCCGCGCGCGTCTCCGTGGTGGGCGGGGCGGGCGAGGACCCCTTGCTGCTCGCGGCGCAGCGCCGCCGGGGGCCGGTATTGATCAAGGACGCTCGCCAGGAAAAGCAGGTCGTGCCGGGCGCGCGCTTCGTCTCCGGCGTCGCGATCCCGCTCAAGGTCATGCGCCAGGCCGCGGGCTTCGTCAAGCTCGAGAGCGACGCGTCGGGCGCCTTCGGTCCCGACGAGGTGCGCACCGCCGACCTGTTCGCCACCATGGCCTCGCTGTCGCTGGAGAACATCCGCCTATATGAGAGCGTGCACCGCCAGGCGACGCACGACGCGCTGACCCAGCTGCACAGCCATCGCGCCTTCCAGCAGAGGCTCCAGGAGGAGGTCCTGCGCTCGGGCCGCTCCCAGACGCCGCTGTCCTTGATCATGCTCGACGTGGACCATTTCAAGCGCTACAACGACACGTTCGGCCATCAGGCCGGCGATCAGCTGCTGCGCACCTTGTCCGCGATCTTGGGGTCCTTCGCGCGGCCGGTGGACTTCGCCGCCCGTTACGGCGGCGAGGAGTTCGCGTTGATTCTTCCGAATTATGTCCGTTCCGAGGCCGTCTCGGTCGCCGAGCGCATCCGCGCCCGCGTCGCCGAGGAGCCCTTCGTCTTCAACGGCGCGCCGACGCGCGCGACGATGAGCCTCGGCGTGGCGTCCTTCCCGACGGACGCGACGACCGCCTCCCAGATCGTCCGCGTCGCCGACGAGCGGCTGTACAAGGCCAAGCACGGCGGGCGCAACCAGGTGGTCGGATGAGCCCGGAGTGGCTGGCGGCCGGCGTCGCGCTGCTCCCGCCTCTGGGGCTGTGGGCGGCCTACCTGCGCCGGCGGGCCGGCGCCGCCGTCGCGGTCTTAGGCCTGGCACTCGCGGCCGGCGCGGCCTTGGTCGCCGCGGCGCCCGAGGCGGGCCGCGTCCCGGCCGCGTTGACCGCGTTGTGGGGCGCGGGAGGCGCCGCGCTCGCCTGGCGCCTGGCCCGCCGCGGCGAGGAGGAGCGCAGCGGCCTCGTCGAGCGGCTGAAGGGCGTGCGCGCCCGGCGCGAGCGCATGGCCGAGGAGCTGCGCGGACTGAAGGCCAGAGGTTTCAACGCGGAACTCGCGCACCGGGAGGCGACCGCCCTGTACGGCATGGTCAAGAGCCTCTCCGAGGCGATGTCGTGGGAGGAGGCGAGGCCTCGCGTCGAAGGCGCCCTCGAGCAGTACTTCGGCCCGCGGGTCGAGTACGCGCTGTACGTCGCGGGCCTGCGCGGCGAGGGGGAGATACGTCCTTTGGCCGTGCGCGGCTTAAGAGCCTCGCCGGGCGCCTCGTGGTCCACGGTGGAGCGCCTGCTTCAGGAGCTGGGCGCGACCGCGGCCTCGCCGCGCGCCTTCGACAAGCCGGAGCGCGCCGTCGGCGTGCCCATCAAGGAGGGGCAGGAGCTCCTCGGCTACCTGTACGCGCGCGTGCCTGAAGGCGCCGCGCCCGAAGCCTGGCTGGCCAAGACGCAGTCGTTCGTCTCCGAGCTCGGCGTCGCCTTCCGGCGCGTCAAGCTGTTCCAGGAAGTCGAGCGCCTCTCCGAGATCGACGGCCTCACCGGGGTGCGGCGCCGGGGCGCCTTCGACAAGAAGATCAGCGAAGAACTCGTGCGGGCCAGGACCTTCAAGACCACCTTCGGCCTGATGCTCCTCGACATCGACCATTTCAAGAGCTTGAACGACCGCTACGGCCACCCGTTCGGCGACCAGGTCTTGAAGCGCATCGGGGCGGTCCTCAATTCCCTGGTCTACGACACCGACTTCGTGGCGCGCTACGGCGGCGAGGAGTTTGCTATCGTCCTGCCCCGGGCCGAGCCGGCCGGCGCGCTGCGCAAGGCCGAGGCGATCCGGGCGGCGATCGAGGCCGAGCTGTTCTCGGTCGGCTTCGAGGAGCTGCGGGTGACGATCTCGATCGGGGTGTCGCACTTCCCGCGCGACGCGTCGACCGCGGAGGAGCTGATCGCGAGAGCTGACTCGGCCTTGTACTCGGCCAAGGAAAGCGGCCGGAACCGGGTCGTCGACAGCGACGCCCTGCGCCGTTTGAGTTAAGGAGCAAACATGGATCCGATTCCCGAGACCCCCGGCGCCCCGCTCGAGCCGCACGCGCCCGGCCCGCGCCGCATCAAGCGCCGCCTGATCGGCGCGCTGATCGTCCTGCACGCCGCGGCCCTGCTGGCCGCTACGATCCTCGTCGTGCGGTCCAAGAGCGACGGTCCGAGGGGCCAGGGCCGCGGCGCGAAAAGCCTGCTGAACCTGAAGCCCAAGGACACCGTCGGCTGGGTTTCCATCCGGGGACCCATAATGTCCTCGGAGTCGGGCAAGCCCTGGGAGCGCGGCGCCGAGCAGTGGGCGCGGCGCATCGAGCAGCTCGCCGACACGAAAGGCGTCAAGGCGATCGTCCTCGACATCAACTCCCCCGGCGGCAGCGTCGGCGCGGTGCAGGAGATATACACCCGCATCCTGCGCGTCAAGAAGGAGAAGAAGATTCCGTTCGTGGCGCTTTTCGGCGACGTGTCCGCCTCCGGGGGCTACTACCTCGGCGCGGCCTGCGACAAGATCGTCGCGCACCCGGGCACGATCACGGGCTCCATCGGCGTGATCTTCTCCGTGTCGAACCTGGAAGGCCTTTTCCAAAAAGTGGGCTACAAGGCCGAGCCCATCAAGTCGGGCAAGCACAAGGACATCGGCTCGCCGGCGCGGCCCATGACGCCCGAGGAGCGGGAGATCCTTCAAACCCTCATCGACGACGCCTACGGTCAGTTCGTGCAGGCGGTGGCCGACGGGCGCAAGATGACGGTCGAGGAGGTTCGCCCGCTGGCCGACGGGCGCATCTACTCCGGAAATCAGGCGAAGGAGCTGGGCCTCGTCGATGTGCTGGGTGACTCCTTCGACGCCACCAAGCTCGCGGCGCAGCTCGGCGGCATCAAGGACGAGAAGCCCCGCGTGCGCCGGGACACGGAGAAGCTCAACGATATCTTCGAGCTGCTCGAGTCGCGCGCGCGCCTGACCTTCGGGCTCGGCGGCGCGGGCGTGACCGTCGACGCGTCGCCGTCGCTGCCGCGCGGCCTGCTCTACGCCTGGTCCGGAGGCTGGTAGGTGGACGCCGTCGAGCTCGTCTACGATTACTTCGAGGACAGGGCGCACGCCTCGTCGCTGATCCGCCAGCGGCGCCCCGCGGCGCTCGGCCTGCTGGGCATCCTGCTCGGCGCGACGAGCCTTTACGTGGCTCACGCCTTGGCGGGACGCACGAGCTTCCCCTTCGGCTGGCCCGGCCTCGCCCTCGCCCTGCTGTGGCACACCGCCATGAACTTCGGGGCGACGGCGGTGCTGCACCTCATCCTCGAGCTCGGAGGCGCGCGCGGCGACGCCCGCGCCCTGTTCGTCCACATCGGCCTCTCCGAGCTCGTCTGGCTGGCGGCGGTGCCCCTCGTGCTGGTGTGCCAGGCCGCGTTCCCCAATCCCGCGTGGAGCCTGCGCCTCGTCTTCTTCTTCGTCGGCCTCTGGTCGCTGTCCTACAAGGCCCGCGGCATACGCGACGAGTACGGCATCAGCGGCGGCCGGGCCTGGCTGACCTTGGGCCTGCCCTTCCTCGCGTGCATCCTCGTCGTGCTCCTGATGGCCTTCCTCGCCACCCTCGGCTGGGTGCTCGCCGCGCTGCGGAGCTGGGGCTGATGAAGGAGCCCATTCCCGACGTCTGGGAGGGCCTGCCCGTGGTCGGCGCCGCGGCCATGCGCGAGCTCGACCTGGCCGCGACCGAGAAGCACGGTCTTAATGCATTCGACCTCATGGAGAACGCGGGCAAGGCCGTCGCCGCCGAGTGCGTCGTCTTCCTCGCCGGGAAGGGCCTGTCCGTCAAGCAGGCCAATATCGTCGTCTGCTGCGGCCGCGGCGCCAACGGCGGCGACGGCCTCGTCGCGGCGCGCTATCTGGCCGAAGGGGGGGCGACGGTCGCCGCGTTCCTCTGCCCGCCGAAGAACGACGGAGCCGGGAAATATCCCGAGCTCGTGAGCGTCAACCTGGCCCGGGCACAGGCGGCCGGCGTGACGATCACCTCGGCCGGCCCCGGCTCGGGGCTCGACAAGGCGCTCGCCTGGTGCCATCTCGCGATCGACGCCCTGCTCGGCACGGGCGCGACCGGCAAGCCGGCGGGCGCGGTCCATCATATGATCCGCGAGCTGACGGCCGCCAAGAAGCCGGTGATCGCGGTGGACATCCCCTCGGGCATCCATCCCGACACCGGCTACCACAGCGGCGTCTACGTCGTCGCCGACCTGACCTTGACCTTGGGACTGCCCAAGCGCGGCCTGCTGGCGTCGCACGCCAAGGCGGCGGTCGGCGTCCTCAAGGTGCTCGACATCGGCTACCCGCTATCGCTGCTTAAAGGCCGAGCCGTCAAGTGAGGCGGCTTGCGCTCGCGGCCGTCCTTATCGCCGCCGGCTGCGGCCAGGCCGAGCCGTACGCGGTCCTCGAGACTTCGAAGGGGCGCATGGTCGCGCGCCTGCATCCGGACCGCGCGCCGAAGACGATCGCGCACCTGCGCGCCTTGGCGGGGCGTCCTCAGCCTTTTTACGACGGTTTGATCTTTCATCGCGTCGCTCCCGGCTTCCTGATCCAGACCGGCGATCCGGCGGGCACCGGGCGGGGGGATCCAAAGCTTCCGGTGGCCGACGAGATCCGCCCCGGCGACCGCTTCGACAAGCCCGGCCTGCTCGGCATGGCGAGCTGGGGCCCGGAGACCTCCCAGACCCAGTTCTTCATCACGCTCGGTCCCGCGCCCGACCTCGACGGCCTGCACACGTTGTTCGGCGAGCTCGTCGAGGGGCTCGAGGTCGCGCGGGCGATCGCGGCCGTGCCGCGCGAGACGCGCGACGGGATCGACCGCCCTTACGATCCGCCGGTTCTCAAGTCTTTCCGGATCGTGCGCGCGCGCCCCTAATACTCGGGCCAGTGCCTTCCCCTCGTGTCCTTGTGAGTGCAGTCCACGAAGATCGTGCCCCAGCAGGACGCCGTCGCGTCCGCCACGTAGCCCCAGCCGCCGGTGTCCTTGAGCTTGGAGACGTCGATCTCGTTGCCGTACTCGCCCTTGCCTGTGCAGACCTCGGCGCCGTAGGCGGTCCAAACGTCGGTCTCCTTGTGATCGGCGAGCTTGGTCTTCGGCATCGCCTGAAGATAGCGGGGCTCGATCAGGGCCTCGAGCGAGGCGGGGTACTGGCCTTCCATGTCGCCGTAGTAGATCGAGATCGCGGAGCGCAGCGAGCCGAGCCCGCCCTTCGTCCCGCCCTCGCCGGACTTGACCGACAGGGTCTTGAACTTCCCGAAGCTGCCGGCTCCGGTGGTCATCATCAAGACGATCGCGGCGAGGGGCAGGATGAAGCCCAGCGCGCCGAGGAAGGCAAAGGCCGCCTTGCGTCCCGCGCCGACGCCTTCGACGTAGACGACGCGCGTTCCGGAGATGTAGTCGTGAAGCGCGCGCTTGTCCGAGAAGGCGGCGGCCAGGTAGCCGAGGCCGAGGGTGACGGCGCTCAGGTACTCCGACAGGGCGCGCGCCAGCGCGCGGCCGATGCCGACCTGGCCGCCCGCGACGGTCACGACCTTGATGCCCGCCGCCATCTTGCCGGGAGTCTGGCCGCCCTGGGAGACGAAGATGGTCTTGTAGGCCGCGCCCACGAGAAAGCCGAAGCTCCGAATCGGGAGGAAAACGGACAGCATTAGGATCAGGAAGTCGACGACGTAGGCGCCGCCGCGCACCCAGAAGCCGGCGCGCGCGGGCTCGGCGGCGGGAAGATCGGATTGCTCGGATTGCGCCGGGGGAACAGCCTCGTTTTCTTCCATGTGACCTTAGATAGCAGAGATACGGGGTTTGCGCAAGCCGTCGCTTACACGCGGCCCGTGGCGGAGCGAACCTTGGCCGCCATTTTCGCCAGCCGGTCCTTGACGCCCGGCGCGCGCTTCTCGAGGAGGGGCAGGACCTCCCGGCGCACCCAGTTGCGCGTGAACTTCGGATCGGCGTTGCTCGCGTCCTCGCGCCAGTCGAGGCCGTGCATCTTCAGGTAAAGCAGCACCTCGGCGCGCGTCAGCGGCAGCAGCGGACGGATCAGCTCCACCCCCGGCCGCAGCGGTCGCCGGACGGGGATGCCGCCGAGACCCTCGAGGCTCGTGCCGCGCAGCAGGTGCAGGAGCACGGTCTCGGCCTGGTCGTCGAGCTGGTGGCCGGTCGCGACGGCCGTGAACCGCCCGCGCCGGGCGCGCTCGGCGAGCGCGCGGTAGCGCGCCTTGCGTCCCGCCTCCTCGAGGCCGAGCCCGCGCTCGGCGGCGAGCGCGCGCACCGGCGCGCGGACGATCGCGACGGGCAGGCCGAGCCGGGAGCCGAGCTTCACGACGAAGCGCGCGTCGGCGTCCGCGGCGCGGCCGCGCAGGCCGTGGTGCACGTGCACGAGCGTCACCATAAGGCCCTTTTGGCGCGCCTGGACCGACAGCCAATGCGCCAGGCAGACCGAATCAGGGCCTCCCGACACCGCGGCCAGCACGCGGCGCCCCGGCTTCAGAAGGCGGTGCGAGGCCTCGAAAGCCACGAGCTTGGACCAGACGCGGGCGGCGAACTCCTTGCGTTTCAGGGGGGGTATCTCCGACGAGGAAGATGCCTTATTCCTATTGACAAATCAAGGCCCCGGGGTTACCCTGAGGGCAGAGGCTCCCTTCATGCCCCCACCTCTGAACGCCGCGGCGCTGTTGACGGCCATAATGCTGGCCGCCGCCCCCGTCTATTCCGCCGAAGCTTCGCCCGCGTCCGCCGACGCCGACGGCGTGGCCGCCTTTCTCCTGCGCTCGGAGTCGGGCGCGCCCAGCTTCGTCTCCGACGCGGCGAACAAGGCGGCCCTGGAGGCCGCGGCCCGCGCCTGGGCGGCCAAGTCGCAGCCGCGCCGCGTCGCCGAGCTCGCGTCGGTGGCCGTCCCCGGGTCGAGCGGCGAGGCCCGCCTGGTGGGGGCTCTGTCCCGGTGGACGGGGAGCGGCCGCATAGCCGCCTCTCGCGAGAACGATTCCGCCGTCGCCTTTCTCGAGGATGCCGCCGCCCAGGCCGCGGCCTTGCTCGCCGATCCCCGCGTCAAGAGCGAGGTCGAAGCCGCGCTCTCCGCTTCCGGCCCCGGCGGCGGAGCGGCCGTCGACCGCGCCCGCCGGATGAGAGAGCGGGGCGTCGGGACGGGGGCCGGCGTCTTCGGGCCCGATCGGAATCCCGGCGCCATCGGGGACGCGCGCGCCGCTTCGGCCGGCTCGACTCCGGGGAAGGCCGATCTCGCCGGAACGTCCGCGGCGTCCTTCCGCCCGCCGGTTCCCGCCCGGCTCCGGAAGCCGGGCGTCGTGCCGCCGTTGGCGGCGGCCGACCTGACGACGTCGGACCGGGTGATCAACAAGGTGCTCTCGGTCGTCAACATGGAGGAGTTCTCGCGCAAGGACACGCTCAATCGCGAGTCTTCGGCGGGCACGCAGGCTTCGATCTGCAGGTATCTGATCCAGGCGAAGTATGATCCCGGCGCGGCCTGGGGCGAGGCGCTGGCCGCGCGCAACGCCCCGGGAGCGGACCCCGGCGACCTCGATCTGCGCAACGCGGAGCATTATCTCTACGCCTACATGACGACGGCCAAGCCGAGCGGCTGGGGCGACAGCACGCCCGTCCAGCTGCTGATGGCCGTGGGCTGGACCCCGTTCAAAACCGCGACCAAGCACGTTCGTCCCACGAGCCGGCCGTCGCTCGAGGAGGCGAAGTGGGGAATCAAGGGCGCCTGGCACGGCCAGCATCCGCCCGACTGGCGCGCGACGTGCGAAGGAGCGAAATCCTAGCGGAGCGCTCCCCCGGAGACCATGATGAAACCCCTCGCCTTCGTCGTCGCCGCGGCGCTCGCGCTGACGGGCGCGCCGCCTCTCCGAGCCCAAGTCGCGAGCGCCTCCGTGGAAGCCCTCGCCAAAAAGCTGACCGAAGACCCCGCGGAGCGGGCGGAAGCCGGCAAGCGTCTCGAAGCCTTCCTTTTGAATCCCGACTCCTCCGGCCGCAGCTTCGTGAGCGCCGACGCGGACCGGGCCGCCCTGGGAGCCTTGGCGCGAGATTGGGCCGACAAGCAGGACGCCGTGCGCGTCGCGGTCCTGACGGCTGTCTGCGCTCCGGGCTCGGCCGAAGAGGCAAGGCTGAGGGCCGCCTTGTCTCGCTGGACCGAAAGCGACCAAATCAAGAAGACCGCGGAAAGCCGGTCCGCGGCCGCGTTCCTTTCCGACGCGGCGGACAAGGCTTCTTGGGTCTTCAGCTACCCGAGTGCCCGACTCGATGATCGAGGCGCCGTCCCGGTGCCGGACTCGGGCGAGTCCCTGGAGCGGGCCCGCCGGATCAGCGGCCGCCGCATCGCCAAAAACGTGTTCGGCCCGGATCGCGCGGTCCAGGACCTCGGCGCCGGCGGCTCGCGCTTCCCCGGCGGCGCGGCGGGCGCTCT
>JAKFCD010000052.1:0-15672 GCA_036676805.1 Elusimicrobiota bacterium | reverse complement strand
AATGATGCGCAAGAAATCTGAAGAAAGGCGAAAGCGATGAGGCCATCTAACCATTGGGTAGAGCGGCCGGCCGCCTCGTTTGGGTGGATAGTTGAAGCGGCCGCCGCTCACCCCCTGCGTTAGGCGACCAAATGAATGGATTATTAGCAGTCCCTGTATTTATCCTGGTCGCTTTGTCATGGGCGATGCCGATTATTATCGGCTATTCCGTGTGGAAGAATCGTCCTTTGTGGGGGCTTCGCACCATTGGCATTTACGCCATTCTCACGGGAGCATTCTTCTTTTCGTTGGCCGGCACGAAAGTGAAATTGAGCAGTTCCCAGAATGCATTCAGCATTGCAGCAATCGTGATGGCGGCTACTTACATTTTGTGTGGGATTGAAGCGCTATCAACAGACAAATTTAGATCTCGTTATGTGCTTTCGCTCGTAAGCGCAATTACACTCCTCATAGCTCTAATCCTCGTGGCCGGCGGCCTTGGATGGGGCATCTTGGTGACAGATCACGGAATAGGAGCTCCATTTCTCATTGCACCACCATGCGTTATTATTTTCATTATCAGCCGATCTATCGCGAAAATATGAGGGAAAATAGATTTGGCCGGCAAGCACTGTTGTCGCCTAACTATTGGCTTGTGCGGCCGGCGGCCTCGTTTGGGTGGACAGTTATAGCCGCCGCCGCACAGCCTCGGCGTTAGGTGGATTTATGAGCTCAACGCTAATGATAGTTGTTGTTTTTCTCGCTCAGGCCGCATATGGCCGCTCTAGACCCCCATCTCCAGTGGAGGATATGGCAATAGGTGAGGAAATAGAATTTATCGTCGTAGGCCGGATTTCCAAGATTTCGCAACGCGGATTCTCGACCACAGAGTTAGGAATGAAACCCCCGCAAACACGGTACTACGATACGGGAACGATTATTGTTGAAAAATACCTTAAGGGCCCATATAGGGGATCCCCCATTGAATTCCTCTATGGAAGCAACAAAGTTCTCGGCGGACCTTCTTTCCTCACGGTGACGGGGAAATCATCCGTTTTTTTTCTCCAACGAAATCCCCTCAACTACCGATTCGCGTTATTTGCTGAATATGGTCTTCATTACGAGCTGCGGATTCACAGGGCACTGTTGCAGAAGTCGAATGCGCTTCAGGAATGGGCTAAGTCCAATCCAATGCGTCTCTGCCCCGAAACACACTCCCTTTCCGGCAACTACACTCGAAAGAATGAGGATGGGCAGACATTGGAAGATTTTTTCAGCCTTGGAGTTAGTTCAATCAGCATTGGATACCTATCCGCGGATTGGAAGGGAGAAGCGGAAGCGAAGCTGCGTGTCCGGGAAGTTCTCAAATTCAGACCAAAGTCTCTTAGTCTATTCCGCAGTGAGGCTGATGCGATATTTATGACTAGGGAAGGAATAGTTGCAGAATTGAGAGGTACTGGCACTGCAAGAATGGAGATTGCAGGCTCTGATGTATGTTTCCGCGACAGCTCCGGAAATTACTGGTATTTCCAAATAACTCCGATGGCTAGGTAAACGATCCGCTGGTTATGGACTACCACCTAACTAAGCGCTTGTGCCGCCGCGCGCTTTCTTTATGGAGTTCCTGTAGCGCGCGCGGCACAGCGTGGCGTTAGGCGCACAGCAAGCACGCCAGACTGATTCAAATGAAACAGGCACTATTTCTTGTCTTCCTATCGGTTCCATTCCCTATTCGCGCATTGGCACAAAGCGGACTGCCACAAGCAGAATTTGGAGGAACCATCGTCCGCGATCCGCCCGAGGGGCTGCGTGTTGAGGATATGACACGCGCAGAACTTCAAGAACGATACGCTCAATACAAGGCCCGTAAGCTCGACGACCGGGACGGGTATATCATCCTGAACCAAATCACCTTTAACTGCGGGCTCAATCGCGCCGTGATGGGGCCGGAATGCCTGGGCTTCGATGATGAAAAGAAGTCACTTCTGAAGGCGCATCCGCAGTTTAATGATCTTCAGGATTTCAGGCTGAGCAGTCGGATTCGATGGCAGGCCCAGGAAGAAAAAAGGATCGCCGAACTCGCAGCCAAGCGGAAGGAGGAGGAAGAACGGCCAAGGCCTACCTTTGGGCGAATGCTCCTGCATGGGGACAAGATGGCACTCCATACAGACCATCCGAGATCTCTCAGATTCTTCGACATTCCCCCAAACCATGCAGTGATCTGCGCGGAAGGAACGGGCGACTTTCGAGATCAACGAGCCCCTGGGGCAAGCGGCGGAGCGTGCTCTCTCGCGTTTTGTGCCGCTGAAGACATTACTCCTCTGCCTCATAGAGAGGGATACAGCCCCGAAGTCCGGCTTGTCTCATGCAAGCGGCCGACTGAACCGACTCCAAAGCTCATCGTCCCACTCGATGATTGGGTCGTAATAAAATCTCCGGGCTATGTAACGCTCGAGGCGCCGTTCTTTCTTGCCAACACCGAATACAGAGGCGAGGGTGAAGGCGGCGCCATCACACCAAAAGCTCCCTTTTCCAGAGTCTACGGGATCGATGGGAAGGTACTCTTCGAACTACAAGTGAAGTCCGAGCCACCAAACTCCATCATCGCTGGACTTGGCGTAGATAAGACGGGGGCTATTTGGGGGCTCGGAAGATTCGTTACTTTTGATAACGGCTGCGACGGTGAAACCTCCCCACGCAAGATGAGAAAACTATTTCTCTGGGAATCGTCCGGCACGACAACAGAGATAGATTCGTCCAGCCAAACCGCGGAAGTCGGCACCCTTATGACCCGGTTTAGGATACATGAATCCTATATGCCTTGGTTTGACTGGGAAAGAAAGGCTGATCAGGGAAAAGTGGAGCCAACTCAAACCCAAGCGCAAGAGAATGCAATCGCTGGCATGGAGTTCTTTCAGAAAGATGAGTTCAAGATGGGCGTGAATCCCCTAAGCGAGTATTTGGCTGTTGAGGGAATGCTCGCGGCCGCTGCATCTCCGGAGAACGAATTGGAATTACTGCGAAGAGTCGCTGATTCTAAAGCAGGCCAATACTCTAAGACATATGCGCTTTGCATTCTTGGCAAAAGACTCGCAAGCATGGGTAGGTCGGCAGAAGCGAGGAAGGCGTATAGCCGTATCGTTGAAGTGAAGCCCCCAGAACTCGCTTTCGATGTGGCCCGCCCGGGAATCTCATGTCAAGAAGTGATGGATTCCGCGCCCATGCAACCATTAGATTTCGTCGCGAAGTATGTTCCCGAGCAGTTTCGCCTGAACTGCCGGGCGGAGCATTATCTTCGAAGAGCTCTTTTACCGCATATGTATAGGCTTCTAGAAGCTAAGCGGCGGCTTCGCGAGTTTTATGCCGGGCGGTCGAATCCTACTGAAGGATACAGGAACTTGCTTTTAATCGAATACTTCTCGCAGCAGCTGCTCAGTGGGATGCAAAACATAAATGCTCAAGACAACGGTCTGGGGATAGCTGTTAGGAATTACATAGAGGAGATAATAGCGGCCGACCGCGATACAGCCGAGTATAGCCCTACGCGCATGCAAGCATCGATCTCGTTTGTACAGCGAGAAAAACGTCGCCTCAGTCGCGCCGACGCATCGGTGCAAAGCATTTCCATATACGGACCCAGTCTCCTGAAGACTTCAAACGAACTACGCGTCGCCGCCGAACAAGCCCGCGGAGCGTTCCGATTTTCATTTGAAGAGAGAAAATCTGAATGTTGGTAGCGGGATGCATGTTCCTATGTGTCAATCTCTCCATTGCGTCGGCTGCGTCCGCCGCGGAAGCTCCCATCACATATAACGCGGCCAACTTTACCACGCCCTTTTTGGGGTTTGATGTTGTGGAATCAGCACTCTCGGATGAACAGGCACTGGCAGCCGAGATGCAGGGTCTGGTGCAAGTGTCACCTGCCCAGATGCTAAGAGCAAAGAACGGCGCGGACGCGGCTTTTGCTCAAGCCGCACCCATTGAACTCAATTTTCAGCCATTCGTTTGGGCGAACCCCAGCACATTTGCAATTTATCGGTTTGATCGCGAGCTTTGGCAAAAGAGCGAAGTCACCGAGCAGACTCTCGTCGAACGGGGCGTATACACTGCACGCGGAAAAATTCTCCGCAACGGCACGTTCGCAGTGTTTGCCGAGCAGCCTGATCATCGAATATCCCATGCGAATTTAATCTCCTTAAAGTTCAGGTCGCGCATAATCAAATCCGTTGCCGCACGATCAGCAGACTCCAACGGCTGGTATGTCCCGAAAAGCATCGAAGCCGCCGAGCGATGGCAATTCGATGTGGCGACTCCATTACCGCTAATTCACTGGGTCCGGGAGCGCACGATCAAGACGAATTTCGATGACTCTGCGAACAGCCTTAAGCTTGAACAGCGTGACGTACAGGTATTCCTGATCCAGCGTATTGGCCGCAATAGCGCGGAGTGGAAGGAAATTGCTACGCCCGTACACATACTGGCCGGCTCCTGGAATGAGTATTTGTCCGGCGGCAAGATCTCGGTTGAGCTCATCGATGACAGTTTGGCCAGAATCGTGACGCCGAAGTACTCACCGGCGTCTTGGGAAGTACCGATGATTCAGAAAATCCAAAGAATTCTAGGTTTCGATTTGGTTCGGTATGAGTTGGCGCCGAACCTAATCATTCGTCGCGGGCGACTAAATTTCGATTCATCCAACTGCGAACAGTATGGTGGCGTCCGGGGGAGCGACTTTATCTTTTGGATCCGCGCTCACGGCAAATGGTCAGTCTGGAATTTATTTTCAACCCCCATATCTATTTGGGCCAAGTTGGCGGCCATGATTCTCGCCCTTATTATTATGGCCCCCATAGTATTCATCATACGCAGAATCAGGGCACGTATGCGTTTGAAACGGAATTAGAATGACTAAACCACACAATTCGAATCGGACGGCGCCTAACCATCGGCTTGACCAGCCGGCGGCCTCGTTTGGTTGGACAGTTGAAGCCGCCGCTGGTCAGCCTCTGCGTTATGCGCCAACCCGGGAGGCCCTTGACAAAGCGTACGACTTCCGGTACGCTTTTAAGGGAGACCAAAAATGACCACTCTAACTGCCAGCACTGCCAGGGCCAAGCTCTACAAGCTCCTAGATCAAACGGCTTCCTCCCATGAGCCCGTTCAAATTACCGGAAAGCGCTCGAGCGCTGTTCTTATCTCCGCGGAGGATTGGCGCTCGATTCAGGAAACCTTGCATTTGCTCTCGATTCCGGGGATGCGTGAGTCAATTCGCGCCGGCCTTAAGGCACCCGTCAGCAAGCTGTCCAAAAAGCTCTCTTGGTGATCTGGCAACTCGTCTATACAAAGCAGGCCAATAAAGACGCCAAGAAGCTCTCATCTGCCGGACTAAAATCGAAGGCGGAAGAACTGCTGGCCGTGCTCCGGAAGAACCCATTTCAGAATCCGCCCCCCTTCGAAAAGCTTGTTGGAGATCTGTCTGGCGCGTACTCCAGGCGCATCAACATCCAGCATCGCCTGGTCTATCAGGTTTTGCCTGAAATAAAAACCATAAAGGTCATCCGACTTTGGACCCACTACGAATGATCCTGTCTGCGCATAACCATTCGATTCTGCCGCCCGCCGCCTCGTTTGGGTGGATAGTTGAAGCGGCGTCGGCAGAGCGTCTGCGTTAGGCATCTCTACCAGCAAAACGGCAAAACGACCGGCTTTGCGTGGGCCTTGCGGAAGTATACCCTATAGTGTATACTTAACATATGATTAGAACCATTACTCTCAAAGCGCTTCGTCCTGAGCTTCCCCATGTCGCGGACTCAATTGAATCCAAGCTGGACCGCTACATCGTCACTCGGCACGGGCACCCCGTAATGATGCTTATAAGCCCCGAGGACTACGAAGGGCTGCTTGAAACCATAGAGGTGCTTTCGGATAAATCTGCCGCCAAGCGGATTCGCAAGTCCTGGAAAGAGGCTCGAGCCGGCAAAACCGTCTCCCTGGAAGCGCTTCGGCGCAGATTAGAGGGTGTATAGGGTCAAGCTGAGCCGGCAGGCGGAAAAGGACCTCGCGAAGATATTTCGGTCTGATAAGAAGCTCTATCAGCGCTTCATAGACGCGCTTAAGGACATCGCTCAAAATCCCATGGTGGAAGGCAAGCCACTTCACGGTGAGCTCAAGGGGTTAATGTCACACCGTTTCGGCAACTATCGGATTCTATACGAGGTTCGACATGGCGAACTCCTCGTGATCGTCATCGATCTCGGGCATCGACGGGAGATCTACAAGTGAAACGCTGGGTTGCATAACCATGCGCTTGTGCCGGCGCGCTTTCTTTAAGGAATTCCAGTAGCGCGCGCGGCACAGCGTATTCAAAGCGAAACCGATCGTGCTCTTAACCGTGTATCACGGCGCGAGGCTGCTCGATCCAACAATCCTTGAATGAAAACGGATGCGAGGTCGTGAACCATGCCTGAGCAAGGAAGCCGCTTCAAGAAGGACACGCCCGGCGGCGTCATCACCGCGCGCGCGTTCAAGTACGCCTGCTCGTTCTACGACTTCGCCGACGAGAAGTACCCGGAGCTGAGGGGCTACCCGGCCGACCTCCCCCGCAACACCACGCTGCAGGCGGCCATCATCATCTCGACCTTGATCATGATGGAGCGGCGCGGCGCCGGTTCGCCCGAGCTGCACGGCGGCGTGGCGCTGGCGCTCGCCCCCTCGGTGCGCGACCGGCAGCTCCCGGTCATCCAAGGGCTCGCCTGCGCCCTGCTTCAGCGCGACCGCGCCGGCCTCAAACCGCTCGAGATTCCCTCGTTTTCCCCCGTGGCGGGCCTTCCCGACGCGAAGCTCGTCGGCGACATCGGCCTGTGGCTGATCCGCGCCATCGCGGGGAAGAAGGAATTGGAGCCGGCGGACCTGAAGATCGGCGCGGCGGCGGGACGCAGCGCGTGGACGAGTGCGACCATCATCGTCCGGATGCTGAGCGCCGGGCGGCGCTAGGACGCGGCGAAGGCGCGGGCGGTGACCTCGGTGCAGAGCTTGCGGTAGATGCCGAGTATGCTGAAGATGCGCAGGTCGGTGCGCACGTCGTAGAGGCCCGCCAGCTCGGGCTTTTCTTTCTTGATCATCTCGAGCGCCTTCTTGAAGCTGCCGTCGCCGTAGCCGCCCGAGACGCTCGTCGCGCGGAACTGCGCCGCGATCGGCACCGACAGGCCGTGCTGGCAGGAGACGCCCTTGACCGTGCCCAGGTCGCGCGCGGAGGCGGGACGGTCCTTGGCCGTCATCGTGACGAAGGACAGGGGCCCCTCGGAGCTGTAGAACAGCATGATGCCCCCGGCGGGGATCAAGGCCGGGACCGCGTCGTCCCCGTCGCCCTCGCCGCGCGCGGCGGCGCCGGAGGCCAGGGAGAGGAGGAGGACGGCGGCCGGCAGGAGCCTCACAGCTTGGCGACCCGCCCCGTCACGATCGTGCACACCTTCGCGTAGATTCCGAGCAGATAGGCGTTGACCTTGACGTCGGCGCGCACGTCGTAGAGGATGCCCTCGCGCGCGCCCAGCGCGTCCTTGACCGCGGCCGCGTAGGAGGCGTCGCCCCAGGCGAACAGGAACACCGCGGCGCGGTTGCAGGACTTGCCCACGACGAGGGGGTCGTCGGGGGCGGCCTTGACCTCGGAGGGGGCGGAGGTGCGGTAGCCGCGGGGGACCTTGATGTCGGTGTAGACGAGGCCGCAGGAGGAGAGGGCCGCGGCGGAAAGCAGGAGCGCGGAGCGGAAAAGGTGTCTCATGCATGAAGCATAGCCCTACGGCGGGAAGGCCGTCAACTGTTTCCGGCGGACAGTTTTGTAGAATGTCCTTCGACGATGAACCCGGTCTTGGCTCTGCTGCTGAGGATCCCCCTGCACGGAGCGGGGCTGCTCGTCGCCGCCCTGCCGCGCTCCCGGGAGATGGCGCTCGGCGCCTTCCTCGGGCGCTGCGCCCTGCGCCTCGACACGCGCCACGTCCGCGTCGCGCGGGAGAACCTGGCGAACTGCTTCCCGGAGCGGTCGGAGGAGGAGCGCCGGGCGCTGCTGACCGAGAACTACGAGCACTACGGAAGGATGGTGCTGGAGCTGGCGCACATGTTCGCCCCGATCCCCGGGCATTTCCGCGCCTACGTCCAGCGCCACGTCGCCATCGAGGGCTATGAGCACTGGGAGAAGGCCAAGGCGCGCGGCAAGGGCGTGCTGTTCCTGGGCTCGCACATCGCGAACTGGGAGTTCGCCGCCTCCATCGGCGCGCTCAAGGATATGCCGGTGACGATCGTGACCCGGCGCCTGAAGCCCGCGTGGCTGCACGCGTGGATGGAGGATGTGCGCCTGTCGGTCGGCGTGCGCGCCGCCTATCAGCCGCGCACCATCCCGACGGTGATGAAGGCGCTGCGCGACAACGGCGGCGTGGTGTTCGTGATGGACCAGTACATGTCGGCGCCGATGGGCGAGCCGATGAGGCTGTTCGGGGTCATGGCCTACACCCTGGCCGCCATCGCGCCGCTGGCGCGCCGCACCGGGGCGGCCATTTTGCCCGTGCTCCCCAAGCGCGAGCCCGACGGGCGGGTGCGGATCATCATCGAGCCCGAGATCGAGCTGGGCGACGACGACAAGAAGGACAACCAGCGCCTCGCGTCTCACGTCGAGGGCTGGATGAGGGCCGTGCCCGGGCAGGCATTGTGGGCGCACCGGCGCTTCAAGGACGTGGACTGGTCGGACCGTTTGGCCCCTCCCTAGTTAGGTCCTTTCCCCCCCGCCCCGTGCCCGGTTGGCCCCTTCGGAGGCGTTCATGCGCTGTTATCATCCTCGCATGAAAACGATGACCCGGCGCCCCTCGACCATCCTCTCGCGCGCGCTGCTCGCCGCCTTCCTCGTCGGGCTTCCGGGAAGCCGCGAGGCCTTCGCGCAGGTCGCGGGACGCATCGGTCCCGTCGGCGGCGCGGGCGTCTCGGCCTCGGCCGGAGCGTCGCTCGGCGCCGTCACCGCGGCCCCCGGGCTTTCGGCCGCGCTCGCGCCGATGAACCTGGCCCTCTCCGCGCCCGCGGCTCCCGGCGCCGTCGCGCCCGCGCTGGCCCCCGCCGCCTTGAGGGCCGTGCCTATGGCCGCCGTGCCCGTGGCCGAGGCCGTGCTCGCCGCCGCGAAGCCCGCCGCCGAGGCGACGCCCTCCGCCATGGCCGCCCTGACCGCCGCCGCCGGCGGCCGCAAGAACGACGGCGGCAAGTCCGCCTCCGGCGAGCGCTTCGACGGAAGCCGTCGCCGCGCCGCGCCCGACGATGACGACGACGACGCAAGCGCCCCCAAGAGCCGCGCCCTCGCGACGATCCCGGCCCCGGCCGAGGCGCCGGTCATCGCGCTCAACAAGGTCTTCTTTCCCGGCGTGAACTCGATCCGCCTCTCGCTCAAGGGCGCCGACAACGTCGCGATGGTGACCAGGGCCATGAAGACCGGCGGCTACCTGATCGCCACCTCGCTGGGAAACGACTCCGAGGGCCACAGCCCGACGGGCGTGCTCGTCAAGCTCTCCTCGCCCGACATGGATCCGGGCGGCGCCTCGGTGCTCATGACCGTCCTGCGGACCGTGACGATCACCGGCTATAAAGAAGAAGCCGGCGTCTCCATCGCGAAGGTGTCCTATCCGAAGACGGTCCCGAGCGACCAGGCGCGTCTCGACGAGCTCGGCTCGCTCGCGCAGCACACCCTCGAGCAGCTCGCGCATCTGGACGCCTCCGTCGACGAGGATCTCATCAAGCACGCCCTCATGGAGGACAGCTCCGAGCGCCTGACCAACCTGCTCGCGCAGAACTTCCCGTTCTCCGACGAGACCAAGGTCCGCCTGCTCGCGGAGCCGTCCACCGAAGTCCGCCTGGAGGCGGTCATCCTCGAGATGACGGCCCACTTCAAGGAGAAGTCGGCGAAGGCCAAGCCCAAGGCGGGCGCCCCCGCCGGATCCGGCATGAGCTCCGCCGACAGTCTCAAGTCGATCGAGACGCTCAAGGCCAAGATGAAGGCCATCGGCATGCCGGCCGGGGTCCAGGCGACCGCGGAGGCGGAGTTCGCCAAGCTCGCGCAGATGAACGCGAAGGACTCCGAGGCGCAGAAGCTGCGCGCCTACCTCGAGTGGCTGCTCGACGTGCCGTGGAGCGCGCGCACCGAGGACAATTTGAATATCTCGGACGCGCGCCGCATACTCGACAAGGATCACTTCGGGCTGGAAAAGGTCAAGGAGCGCGTCCTCGAGTTCCTTGCTCTTAGAAAGAAAACGGGCTCGAAGAAGGGCGCCATCATCGCGTTCACGGGGCCCCCCGGCGTGGGCAAGACCTCGATCGCCGGCGCCATCGCCGAGGCGCTGGGGCGCAAGTTCGTGCGCCTCTCCCTCGGCGGCGTGCACGACGAAAGCGTCCTGCGCGGCCACGGCCGCACCTACCTGGGCTCGATGCCCGGCGAGATCATGCGCCAGATGAAGAACGCCGGCACGATCAACCCCGTCATGCTGATGGACGAGGCCGACAAGATCGGCCGCAACGGCAACCAGGGCGACCCGACGGCGGCCTTGCTCGAGATCCTGGACCCGGCGCAGAACAACACCTACCGCGACCGCTACCTGGACGTGCCCTATGACCTCTCCGAGGTGCTCTTCGTGGTGACGTCGAACGAGCTTTCCAATATCCCCGAGCCGCTGCGCGACCGCATGGAGATCATCGAGTTCGACGGCTACACCACGCTCGAGAAGATCGCCATCGCCGAGCGGCACGTCGTGCCCCAGAAGCTGGCGCTGACGGGCCTCAAGCCCGAGGAGGCGAGCCTGACCAAGGACGCCCTGCGCCGCATCATCGAGGGGTACACGATGGAGGCCGGCGTGCGCAAGCTGCGCCAGCAGGTGGAGTCCGTTCTCAGGAAGATCTCGGCTTGGACGGAAACCCGCGGCGAGGAGGCCCCGGGCGTCGTCGACGAGAAGGATATCGAGAAGTACCTCGGAGTCGAGAGCTACTCCCCGCGCCAGACGGCGCAGAACGGCGTCGGCGTGGCCACGGGCCTGGCGGTCAACACCTACGGCGGCAGCACGCTCAACGTCGAGGTGAGCAAGGAGCCGGGCTCGGGCCAGCTGAAATTGCGCAAGCAATTCGGCGACGACATCGAGGACTCCGCCAAGAACGCCCTCAAGTTCGTCAAGCAGAACGCGGAGAAATTCGGGCTCAAGGACTTCGACTTCACGAAGCACGACATCGACATCAACATCACCCCCGCCGGCAAGGTGGACGGCCCCTCCGCCGGCGGCCTGATGGTGACCGCGATCATCAGCGCGCTGACCGGGCGCCCGGTGGCGGCCGGCCTCGCGATGACCGGCGAGATCACGATGCGCGGCGACATCCTGCCCATCGGCGGCCTCAAGCAGAAGGTCATGGCCGCGCACCGCATGGGCTACACCGAGGTGATCTTCCCCTTCGCCAACCTCAAGGACATCGAGGACATCCCCAAGGAGGTCCGCGACGGCATCAAGCTCACCCCGGCGCGGACCTACGACGACATTTACCCTTCCGCGATCGCGCCGGAGGCGCCGTCGGAGGCCTGACCGGGCCTGACATTCGCTGACGAAGCGGCGCTTGCATGTCAGCGCCAGGCGCTTATGCTATCGGCATGAACGCCACGAACGCCGCATCGATCAAGATCTCCCTCATCGAACCGCGGGCCGGCGACGTAAGCTGGATCTCGGAGCTGGTCAGCGCGGGCGACGCTCCCGTGAGCGTCACCGACGAGATCGCCTCGGAGCGCACGGACATCGGCGACGCCGAGATCATCCTGCTGGGGCTCGAGGAGCTCGGCTCGGTGGAGATCGAGGCCCTGACGAAGATCCACGCCGGCTTTCCGCGGACCCCGCTGATCGTGCTGGCGGGCCCCGCCGTCGCCGCCCGGGCCGGGGAAGCCGTCGGCTTCGGGGCCCAGCACGTGCTCGTCAAGAGCGAGTTGACGCCCGAGAAGATCTCGTCGGCGCTGCGCTACTTCCTCCGCTACGCGACCGCCGAAACGACCCATACGGCCTAAGCCGCCTGGGCACTCGGCCCTCTCCTATAGTAGGGCCTTTTCCCCTCCCTCACGGCCCCATTGGCCCCCGCGCGCCCGTCACGGCGCGACTACAATAAGCGCATGAAAACGATGAACCGCCGCCCCTCGACCGTCTTGTCCCGCGCTTTGCTCGCCGCTTTCCTGGTCACGCTTCCGGGAAGCCGCGAGGCCTTCGCGCAGGCCATGACCACAGGCGGGCCGGCGGTTTCCGGAGCCGGCGTTTCCGGCGCCGTCGGGACGACGCTCGGCGGCCTTTCGGCCGCTCCCGGCCTTTCCGCGGCCTTGTCCCCCGCGAGCCTCTCCGTCACGCCGCTCGCCGCCGTCCCGAGCGCGCTCGCGCCCGCCGCCCTCGCCGCGCCCGCCCTCGCTTCCGTCCGCGCCGGAGCCGCGGCCAAGCCCGTGCCGCTCGCCGCGAAGGCCGTCCTGCAAAGCGCCGCGCTGCAGGCCAAGGCGCTCAGCGCCCCCGCGCTCGGCGCCGGCGCGTCCAAGTCCGCCGCCGCCGCGGCCTTCGAAGGCAACGCTCAGAAGCGCTCCGCCGGCGAAGTCTCCGGCGTGCCCTCCGCCCTGACCCCGCGCCGCCCCGCCGCCTCCTCCTCCGACCTCGTCCCCGCCCGGCCTACGCCCGCCCAGGTCGAGGCGATGCGCGACGCCCTCGTCGCGATCGTCAAGCCCGGCGAGGCCCTCGACCGCGCGACGCTCGGCCAGCTCGCGACCGGCGCGGGCGTGCCGGTCGCGCAGGGGCTCCTCGCGGTCGACAAGCTGGCCGGCGAGAGCCAGCTCGTCCGCCTCGCGGGCGGGGTCTACATCTTCAGCGCCGCGGTCCAGCGCGACAGCTCCCGCCGCCAGGATCCGACGATGGACCAGGCCAACGCGAAGACCATCGAGGGCATCGATCTCATGAACGCCGGCGGCCTCAACTCCCGCGCCCGGGCGCTGGCCGCCTTCGGCTCGGCCCTGCGCCTGGTCGCGTCCGTCGGCGACGACGTCGCCCGCGCCGAGGTGACCGTTCTCTACAAGAACGCCGCGCTCGAGCTCACGCGCGACGTGCTCGCCGAGTACGACCGCAACCTGGCGCAGAAGGCCGACGCTCCCGAGGTCGAGGAGACGCGCGCGATCGTCTCCGGCGCCCGCGCCGCCCTGGACGGCAAGTTCTACGCCGAAGGCAAGCCCGACCCCGTCCTCGGCGACAAGAGCAGCGTCGCGTGGCTGGGGAGCCTGTTCGCGAAGCTCCAGCCCAGCGACGAGGCCCGGCAGAGCCCCAACGGAGCCGCCGTCGGCGCGGGCTGGGCCCTGATCCAGGCCTTCCACAAGGGCGCGCCGCTGCCCGACGACGGCGTCAAGCCGGTGCCCTCCGCCGAGCGCCGCCGCCAGCTGTTCCCCCTCATCGGCAAGGAAGACGACCATTACAAGGCCTTGAACACCTACGGCTCGAACGTGACGCGCGCCGCCGTCGAGGGCAAGCTGCCCGCGATGATCGGCCGCAAGGCCGAGCTGCGCCAGATCGTGAAGACCTTGCTGCGCGTCGAGAAGAACAATCCTCTTATCATCGGCGAGAAAGGCGTGGGCAAGACCGCGATCGCCAACGGCCTGGCGCAGATGATCGTCGACGGGGAAATCCCCGAGCTCGAGGGCGTCAACATCATCAAGCTCGACCTGACCAAGGTCGTCGCGGGCACCAAGTACCGCGGCGAGTTCGAGGAGCGCATGGTCAAGATACTCGAGGAGACCCGCGACTCGAAGGGCAAGGTCCGCCTCTTCATCGACGAGATCCACATGCTCGTCGGCGCCGGCGGGGCCTCGGGCTCCCAGGACGCGGCCAATATCCTGAAGGAAGCCCTCGCCGACGGCACGATCTCCGTGATCGGCGCGACGACGATGGAGGAGTACCGGAAGATCGAGAAGGACGGCGCGCTGGCGCGCCGCTTCAACGCCGTCAAGCTCAACGCCCCCTCCAAGGACGAGGCTGAGCTCATCGTGTCGGGCGTGAAGTCCCGCTACGAGGAGAAGCACAAGGTGACGATCGGCGTCGAGACGGTCAAGGCCGTCGTCGCCATGGCCTCGCGCTACATCACCGACCGCAACCTGCCCGACTCCGCCCTCGACCTGCTCGACGACGCGGGCGCCGAGGTCGAGCTGAAGGCCTCCGAGGGGGCCAAGGCCGGCGTCAAGGACGCCCGCCGCGAGGTCCTCCCCGAGGACATCGCCCAGGAGGTCGCCCTGCGCACCGGCATCCCCGCGGGCAAGGTCGGCGCGGCGGAGAAGGACCAGCTCAAGGACCTTCCCAAGGAGCTGGGCTCCAAGGTCGTCGGCCAAGCGGAGGCGGTGGCCAAGGTCGCCAAGGGCGTGCAGCGCGGGCGCATGGGCCTGCGCAACGTCAAGCAGCCCATCGGCTCGTTCATCTTCCTCGGCCCCACCGGGGTGGGCAAGACCGAGATCGCGCGCCAGACGGCCAAGACCGTGTTCGGCTCGGAGAAGAACATGGTGCGCCTGGACATGTCGGAGTACATGGAGAAGCATTCCGTCAGCCGCATGATCGGCGCGCCCCCCGGCTACGTGGGCTTCGATCAGGCCGGCCAGCTCACCGAGGCGGTGCGGAGGAACCCGTACGCGGTCATCCTGCTCGACGAAATCGAGAAGGCCCATCCCGAGGTGCTCGACGTCCTCCTGCAGGTCATCGAGGACGGGCGCCTGACCGACGGCCAGGGCCGCACGGTGGACTTCTCCAACACCATCATCATGATGACCTCCAACATCGGCGGCTCCTTGGCCGGCGAGGACGCTAACGTCGACAGCCCCAAGCGCCGCCGCATCGGCTTCATCATCGACGACGAGAAGGCCGAGGAGCCCGCGGCCGCCTCGGCCGGCGCGCGCCGGGCCAAGTACCTGGCGGCGCTGAAGGCCAAGCTGCGCCCGGAGTTCATCAACCGCATCGGGGAGGACGGCATCGTCGTCTTCAACGAGTTGGGCAAGCCCGAGATGGAAGGCATTTTGACGCTCCGCGTCAAAGATCTTGAAGATCAGCTCGCCGAGCGCGGCGTGAGCGTGACCTTGACCAAGGCCGCGAAGACGGAGATCCTCAAGCGCGCCGAGGCGCAGAAGGCGTACGGCGCGCGGCCGCTCAAGCAGATCGTCGAGCGCCAGCTCTCCGACGCCATCGTCGAGGCCGAGCTCGAGGGCCGCATCGGCGAGGGCTCCTCGGTCAAGGTCGACTGGGACGCGAAGAAAGGCGCCTTCACGGCCGACAAAAAGAAGTAGCGGAGGCTTTATCCCCGGACTTCCAACGTTGGAAGTCCGGGGATTATTTTGAGAAACAGTGACTCTCATCGATCATAACTCGCGCCGGTGCCTTGCCGCGGTCCTCGCCCTCTCGATGGCGACGCCTCCGTCCGCGCTCGCCGCCGTGGCGCGGGTCTCCGCCGCTCCCCAAGCGGGCCTCGCGCCGGCCTTCGGGCTTCCGGCCCTGGGCGCTCCTTCCATTACCGCGCCTTCTCTCGTTCTTTCGCCCGCGTCCTTGACGCCGTCCTTGCTCGCGGCCCCGGCGGTCGTCCCCGCCGCGCTCGCGCCCGTCGCCGCCGCCGCGGCCAAGCCCGCCCCGCGCGAGGCGCTGCGCGTCG
>JAKFCD010000051.1:0-10338 GCA_036676805.1 Elusimicrobiota bacterium | reverse complement strand
AGGCCCTTCTGCACCGAGGCGCGCAGGGCCGCGGCCCGCTCGGCCAGGCCCGGCTCGTCGGGCACCTCGCGCAGGGCTGACTCGACGCTGCGCAGGGCCTCGGAGTAATTCTTGACGGAGGCGTGGGCGTCGGCCTCGGCGAGCTTGGTCTTGACGAGTTCGCGCGCCTGGCGGCGCACCTGCGCGATGAAGCCAGAGACCTGGGCGTTGCCGGGGTAGCGCTTCTGCGCCTTCTCCGCCTCGAGCAGGGCCTGACGCAGCTGGCCGCGGGTCAGGAAGGTCGAGGCCTGCGCCAGGGCCAAGGCGATCTCGCCGGCGGACTGCGCCTCGCGCAGGCCCTCGAGGCGCGTGCGCTCCTCGACGGACAGGTCGCGGTCGATGCGCGAGAGCTCGCGCGCGGCCTCGGCGTGCTCCCGGTCGAGCTCGAGGACGCCGCGCCAGTACTGGCGGCTAGCGAGCAGGTTGCCCTGCCGGTCCTGCTCGCGCGCGAGCGCGGCGCTGCGCTCGATCATCTGCTTCTTCAGCGTCTCATCCCATTTCGCCGTCGTGCGGTTGATCTTCGCGCGAATCTCGCCGTTAGACGGGTCGAGCAAGGAGGCCGCCTCCAGGTCGCGCAGAGCCTCCTGGATGCGGTCCCGGCGCAGCTCCTCCTCGGCCTTCGCGAGGTAGGCCTTGGACAGGCGCGCGCCCTCGGCATAAGACAGCTTTCGGATGCCCTTGCGTATCGTCTCCTCGAGCTCCTCGGCCGTCTGGCCGAAGCGTTGGGTGAAGGTGAACAGGCTGCCCACGCCGAGGTCGCCCAGCGACGCGGCGTAGTCGAAGCTCGAATTGCCCCAGCGCACGCCCAGGCCGGTGGACAGGGCCTGGTCGCGCACGCCGACGCGCAATGCGAGCAGGCGCTGATACTGAAGCTCCACGCCGCCCGACACCGCGAGGCTCTCGTTCTGGGTCTTGGAGAACTTCATCGCGGTCAGCGCGCCCACGCTGGGCGAGAGCTTCCAGAGATAGGCGGGCGAGACGTCGACGACGCGCGCGTAGCTCACCGGGCGGGACACGAAGGTGAGCTCCGGCGCGACGAGGTTGGAGACCATGACGCCGATCGCGAGGCGGTCGTCGGGCGAGAAGATGGCACCCGCGTCGGCCCCGTTTCCGGAGGCGGACGTCGAGCCGATGGACTCCTTGACCGATTTCACCGTCACGCCGACGGAGACCGGCTTGGGACGGCGCAGCCAGGAGGCGCCCGCGAGCCAGGGCAAGGAGAAGGCCCGGCCCCAGCCGCCGATGATGGCGCTTTGGGTGATGGAGAAGTCGGTCGGCGCGTCGTTGGGGCCGGCGCGGGCCTCGAAGCCGCCGGAGGACTGGCGGGCGTAGCCGGCGGCGAAGCCTCCCCAGCGCGCGGTGGCCAATCCGCCGGACAGGAAATCGAACGTGGTGTCCTCGAACAGCACCGCGTGGCTGCCGCCCGCCTCGGGCTTGGTCAGGCGGGAGAGGCCCGCCGGGTTCCAGGACAGCGCGGTCGAGTCGTCGACCACCGCGGTCAACGCGCCGCCTAGCGCGGCGCCGCGCGCCCCGGCGTCCTGACGCAGGAACGCGCCCGCCCCTGCCTGTCCCCAAGCGGAGAGAGGCGAGGCGCTCGCGTATATGAGGAAGATGACAAGACGGAATATCTTCAAAGTCACCGAAGGGTAACAGGGATAATACGATTTGGTCAAGCGCTCCCACTTTTTCTACAGTAGACGCATGGCCAAGCTTTTGATCATCGAGGACGACGGCGACCTGCAGCAGGTGCTCTCGGTCGTCTTCCAGCGAGAGGGCTACGAGCTGCACTACGCCTTCAACGGAAAGGAAGGCTACGATAAGATGCTCGCCATGCAGCCCGACGTGGTGCTGCTCGACCTGATGCTGCCCATCCTCAACGGCGTCGAGGTGCTCAAGCTCGTCACGACCAACACCTCGCTCAAGGACATTCCCATCATCGTCATGACCGCCCACGGCGACAAGGCGGACATGCTCGAGCACTCGATCAAGGCCCAGGGGGTGCGCGCCTACCTGAGAAAGCCTTTCGAGCTCAGCGAAATCCGTTCCTTGGTGCGGCGCATGCTCACCCAGTATCCGCGCAACCCGGTGACCGCCTCGCAGGTGGCCAAGGGCGAGGTCCGCCTCGACATCAAATTCCGCACGGTGTGGGTGAGCGACCGTATGGTGGCGACCTTGTCGCCGATGAAGGCCAACGTGCTGCAAGTCCTGCTCGAGGCGAAGGGCGCGGTCAAGCGCGAGAAGATCCTGCACGCCGTGTGGGGCGATTCGAGTTCGGTGCCCGCCTTGGAGAAGACGATCCAGCGCCTGCGCGAGGACCTCGGAGCCGAGGGCCGCCGCCTGCAGACCACCGCCGAAGGCTACGAAATCGTCGGCTGACGATCGCTGACAGATACTGACAATAATGGCCTTGTGCTTACGGGGCAACCTGTTACCCTGATAGCATCGGACGCCAAGCCCCCCTCGCCGCACTCGCCTTCCTCGTCGCCTGCCTCGGGGTTTTCTCCCCGCGCGCCGCGGCCGCGGCGTGGACGACGACGACTCCGCTTCCGGACGCTTTCCAGGGTCACGCGCTCGTCTATTCCTCTAATCGCCTGTTTCAAACCGGAGGCTTAAGCTTCAACGGCGGCATACTCGACGGCGTGAAGACCTTTTCGGCCGCGGCGGCCGATGGGACGGTGGGATCCTGGACCGCGGGCGCGGCGCTGCCGGAGGTGGTTTTCTATCACGCGGGTGCGACGGTCAACGGCCACCTTTACGTTCTCGGCGGCTTTCATTATACGGACGCGGACGGCATAGCCGTCTCGAACGTCGTCTACCGCTCGAAGGTCGGCGCCGACGGCGCGCCGGGCGAGTGGCAGACCGCGACGGCCTTGCCCGAGCCGGTTTTCTTCCCCAGCGCCGCGTCCTGGAACGGCCGCATCTACGTGACGGGCGGCTGGAACGGCACGAATCTGGTCAACAAAGTTTACTCGGCCGAGGTCGGCGAAGACGGCAGCCTCGGCCCCTGGGTCGCGCAGAAGTCTTTGCCCGAGGCCGTGTACACGCACGCCGCCGTCACTGACGGCACCTTATATGTGCTCGGCGGCACGGTCAACGGCGGCGCCGACATCCAGAACACGGTGTACTTCGCCAAGATCAACGCCGACGGCTCGCTCGCCGATTGGACGGCGACCACGCCTCTGCCGTCGCCCGTTTCCAATCACGGCGCCGTGGTGGCCAACGGCCGGGTCTTCGTGCTGGGCGGTTGGACCGGGGCGGCTCCCACCACGGGCGTCCAGTCCTCGCTGGTCGAAAGCGAGGGAGGCCTCGGTGCCTGGACGGCCGAAACGCCGTTGCCGCGCCCGCTGTACCTTCTCGCGTCGGCGGCGAGCCCGACCCATATCTTCGTCGCCGGCGGGATCGACTTCGAATCGATGCGCGACACCGTGTACTCGATGCCCCTGCCTGCCGCGCCGGCGCCGCCGGCGCCGCCCGTCGCGGCCGACTCTTTGCCGCCGCGCACGACCATCGCCTTCGGCAGCCCGTTTTTCGGCGGGGCGCCGTTCATCTCGCCTCACACCCCGGCGGCGCTCGCGGCCGTCGATGACGCCCGCGAGGTGGGCGACGGCGCCGGCGTCGGCGTCGCGGAGACGCAGTGGGCCGTCGACGACGGCGCCTTCTCCGCGTACGCCGCGCCGATCACGGTGCGGGATGACGGCGCCCACTGGATCCGCTTCCGCAGCGTCGACGCCCTGGGCCACGCCGAGGAGGTCCGCGCCGAGCCCGCCGTGGTCGACGGCACGCCGCCCGTGTCGGCGCTCGTGATCGGCTCTCCGAAGGCCGTGCTGGCTTCGGGCGCGACCGTCGTCGGGCCGCAGACCATGCTCGCCGTTTCCGCGGAGGACCCCGTCGTCAACGGCGCGGCCTCCGGCGTCGCCGCGACCTTCGCGGGCGTCAGCGGCCAAGTCCCGGCTCCCTCGACCGCCGCGTTCGCGCTGCCCGCCGTCGAAGGACCGCACGAGGTCGTCACGAAGGCGGTCGACAACGTCGGCAACGAGGAGCCCCCCCGGACCGCGACCGTCCACCTCGACGCGACCGCGCCCGTCACGACGCTCGCCTTCTCCGCGGAGCCTTACGCCTCTCCCGAGGGCCCGATCTACGGCGCCGGCCTCGCGCTCAGCTTCACGGCCGCCGACCCGGCCTCCGGCGGCGCGGCGGCGGGCGTGCATCACACGGAGTACTCGCTCGACGGCGCAGACGCCGCGGATTACGCGGGACCTTTCGGCGCGGCCGAGGGCGCGCGCACGCTCTCCTATCGCAGCTTTGACGCGGTCGGCAACGCCGAGGCCTCGCGGAGCGTTTCCTTCCGCGTGGACGCCACCCCGCCGGTGAGCGCCCTCTCGGTCGCCGGCGGCACGACCTTGTTCGGCCAGGATCTCGCGTCCGCCGGCTCCGAGATATCCTTGTCCGCCGCGGACCCGGTCTCCGGCGGCGTCGCCTCCGGCGTCGAGAGGATCGTCTACAGCGTGGACGGCGGCCCCGACCAGGCCTACACGGCCCCTTTCTCCCTCGGCGAGGGAAGCCACGCGGTCAGCTTCGGCTCGGTCGACCATGCCGGCAACGCGGAGGAGCGCCGCGCGGTGACGGTCTCCCCCGGCGCCTTCCTGAGCGTCGCGGTCACCGGGCTCGACTCCGTCGTCCTATCGGGGGGCGCGGGTGTCACGGGCGACGTCGCCGGGCTCGACGTGACCTTGAACGGCAAGGCCTCCGTCTCCGGGGAGATCGCGCGCGGCCCCGTCGCCGTCCCGGCCTACGACCTGGCCGCGGCGCGGGCCTGGGCGCGGGCGCACAACGACAACGACGTGATCCCCGACGCTTTGCTCAGCGGCGGCGCGCTCATCCTGACCGGCGGCACCCTCGAGCTTCCCGCCGGGAACTACTACCTGACCGGCCTGAGCCTCTCCGGACAGTCTCACCTGAGCGTCGCGGGACGCGTCAACGTCTTCCTCGACGGGCCGCTGTCGGTGGCCGGCGGGGCGGAGCTCAACGCGCAGGGCGACGCCGACGACCTGTGGCTCGTCGCCGGCGCCGGCGACGCGACTTTGGCCGGAAACTCCCGCATGGCCTTCAACCTGTTCGCGCCGCGCTCCGGCGTGGACGTCTCCGGCAAGGGGCAGTTCGCGGGCCGGCTCCTGGGCCGGTCCGTCACGCTGGCGGGCAAGGCGCTTCAGCCCTCGACTCGGGGGCTGCCTCCGTCGGCGCACGCGGGCAAGCGCGCCGCCGCCCGCCCGGCGTTCGCCGGAAAAGGCGGGAAGGGCACGGGCGACGCTTCCGCTTCCCTCGAGCGCCGCGCGCCTCAGGCGAGCAAGAGCGGGGCCGTTCTCCCCCCGCCGGCCGCGTTGGCGTCCACCGCGCCCGGGGCGCCCGCCAAGATCAAGCGCGTGAAGTCCTCGATGCCCGCGTTGGCGCTGTCGGCCCGCGCGGCCTTCGCGGCCGTGGGCAGCGAGGGACACGCGGTCCGCGCCAAGGACCGCGCCGCGGTCGTCTTCCCCGAGGGCGCGGTCACGAGCCCGGTCGGCGTGACCGTTTCAACGCCCAAGAAAAGCGATCTTCTAGAGGTCCGCCGCCGGGCAGACAACGAGTCGCGCAAAGGGCTCGTGGCCGCCTCCGAGGGCGTGCAGTACGGCCCCGCGGGCGCCCGCTTCGCCAAGCCCGTCACGCTCGAGCTGCCCTACGACCGGGCGTCCTTGCCCGCGGGCGTCGCCGAGAGCGACCTCGCCGTCCATTATTGGAACCCGGCCCTCGGAGACTGGGAAAAGCTCGCGTCGAGCGTGGACTCCCAGAATCAGATCGTGCGCGCCCAGACCTCGCACTTCTCCCTTTATCAGATCTTCGGCGGCGGCTCCGTCGCGTCGGCGCCCGCGGGCCCCGACGACCCGGCCTTCAAGATCAACGCCTCCTACGCCTTCCCCAATCCCTCGCGCGGCGGCGCGCCGGTCGTCATCCGCGTCCAGCCCGGCCTCGCCGACTCGGTGTCGGTGCGGGTCTACGACCTTTCGGGGCGCAAGGTCCACGAGTCCTCGAACTTTCAAAACCGCGGCGGCGTAAACGTGGATGACGGCAGCGGCTTCGGCTCGCAGTTCACCTTCGAGCACGTCTGGGACGTCTCCGGCGTGGCCTCGGGCGTCTACCACTTCATCGTCACGGCGCATAAGGCCGGCGCGGGCGACATCCGCAAGGCGGGCAAGGTCGGGGTGATCAAGTGAAGCTTCCGATGATCGCCCTCCTGCTCGCTCTTCCGTCCGCGGCCCTCGCCGCGGAAACGGCGGCCTTCCTCGACATCGGCGTCGGCGCCCGCGGCATCGGCATGGGCGGGGCCTACACGGCCCTGGCCGACGACTCGAGCGCGGTCTACTGGAACCCCGCCGGCCTCGCGCGCCTCGAGAAGCGCGAGGTCTCGGTGAGCCACGCCGAGCTCGGCCTGGGCACGCGCGAGGACTTCCTCGCCTACGCCCACCCGACGCCGCGAGGCACGTTCGCCGCGGCGATGACCTATCTCAGCCAGGGCTCCATCGGCGGACGCGACGCCGCCGGCCGTCCGACCGGCGACTTTCAGGCCTCCGACGCGGCGGTCGCCGGGGCCTACGGGCTCAAGGCCGATATCGCCGACCTCGGCGTGAGCGTCAAGTACCTGCGCAGCCACATCGCGTCCTCCGAGGCGCAGGGCGTCGCCGCCGATTTCGGCGCGCGCCGCAGCTTCGACGGCGTGGGGCCCGGCAAGCTCGTTCTCGGCGCCGCGCTGCGCAACACGGGGCCGGGCCTCAAGTACGAGAACCAGCGCAACGACCTGCCCCTGCGCCTGGCCGGCGGCGCCGCCTACACGTTCGCCGCCGGGCGCACCCTCGCCGTCGAGGTGCAGACCGCGCCGCGCGGCGGCGGGGCCGACGGCGGCTTCGGCGGGGAGTTCCAGGTCATGGAAGGCGCGCTCCTGCGCCTGGGCTGGTCGACGAAGAACGCGGCCCCCGAGGGCTCCGGCTTCGACGCGGCGCGCGGCCTCACCGTCGGCCTCGGCCTCGAGCGCGCGGGGTTCCGCTTCGACTACGCGGCGCAGGCCGCGGGAGAGCTGGGCGCGGCGCACCGCTTCACTCTCGCCAAGCGCTTCTAAACGGCCAAAAGGCTGTTGAGCTTGGCGGTGAGCTCGTCGAACTTCAGCGGCTTGTGGAAGAAGGCGACCACGTTGGGCTCCTGGCTGACGATGTTCTCGTTGGCCTGGTCGCTGTAGCCGGTGATCACGACGACGGGGATATCTTGATGACCCATCTCCTGAAGCTTATGGACGACCTCGAAGCCGTTAAGCAAGGGCATCATCAGATCGAGCACGATCAGGTGGGGCTTGAACGCGGCGACCTTGGCCAGGCCCTTCACGCCGTCCTCGGCGACGGCGACGTTGAAGCGCTTGCCCATCGCGAGCTGGAAAAGCTCCCGAAGCGACTCATCGTCGTCGATGAGCAGAACTCGCTTGGCGGACGCGGGCTCGGTCATGCTTCGATTATAGCTTAGGCGCCGCCGGCGCGCTTGACCTTGTAGCCGTCGGCGAGCAGGAGCCTCTCGAGCTTGTCGCGGTGGTCGCCCTGGAACTCAAACGTCCCGTCCTTGAGCGTCCCGCCGCAGCCGAGCGCCTTCTTGAGCCGGCCCAGCATCGCGTCCTTGTGGGTCGGGTGCATCACCAGGCGCTCGACGAAAGTGACGCCGGAGCCCTTCGCGCCTCGCCGGAACGAGAGGCGCACCGGCTCGGGCTGGCGCGGCGTGCCGGGCTTTCCCCAATCCGGATCGCTCGAGTACACGACCTTGTCGCTCATGACCGGAAGAACTCCAGCAGCCGGGCGTTGGCGCGCTCGGGCGCGTCCTCCTGAGGAGCGTGGCCGCAGGCGTCGAGCAGGCACAGGGTCGCGTTGGGCAGCTCCCTGGCCAGGCGCTCCGCCCCCGCGCGTCCGACCATGCGGTCGAGCTCTCCGACGAGCACGAGCGTCGGGTGGAGCACGTCGCGGTAGCGCTTGATCCGCTCGAGGTGGTCGGGAGGGATGGCACGGCGCACGAACTGCGCCACGGCGCGGCGTCCGGCGGCGGTCTTGAGCGCGTGGCCGTACTCGGCCACCATCCGCTCGTCGACCTTGGTCTTGTCGACGAAGGTGGCGTTGGCGATATAGCGCAAGGTCACGTCGCCCAGCGCCCACTCGTAGAGGCTGCCGATCACGGGCCAGGACAGGGGCCACAGCATCTTGGGACGGTTCTCGACGTAAGCCGGAGTGCCGAACAGCGCCATGCGCTCGACGCGCGACGGCGCCTCCATCGCGGTCCACAGCGACAGGACCCCGCCCATCGAGTTGCCGGCGAAGCGCGCGGTCTTGATCCCGCAATGATCCATGAACTTCAGTATCCAGGTGTGGAGGCCGTGGATCGAGTAGTCGAAGTCCCAGGGCTTGTCGGTGCGGCCGAAGCCGGGCAGATCGGGCGCGAAAACCTCGTATTGCCCGGCCAACTCGGGAAGCGCGTAGCGCCAGGAATAGGAGGACGCCCCGAGGCCGTGGAGCAGGATCACCGGCTCGCCTTGCCCCCCGCGGAGCACGTTGGTCTTGAGGCCGGCCACCGTCATCGTCTCGGAGCGGATCACCCCTGTATTGTACCGGATGAGACTTCCCTCCGGAGCCGATTTCTCGCTATTCTTGGGCCATGACGCCCGCCCTCGACGCCTTGGCCGCGGCGCTGCCGAAGGCCGAGCTCCACCTCCACATCGAGGGCACCCTCGAGCCCGAGCTCATGTTCGAGCTCGCGCGGAGGAACTCCGCGAAGCTCCGGTTCGCCTCGGTGGAGGCGATCAAGGCGGCTTATGCCTTCGACGGCCTGCAGAGCTTTCTCGATATCTACTATGAAGGCGCCAACGTCCTGCGCACCGAACGGGACTTCCACGACCTGGCCTGGGCCTACCTCGCGCGGGTCGCGCCGATGAACGTGCGGCATGCCGAGATATTCTTCGACCCGCAGACGCACACAAGCCGTTCCGTTCCGTATCAGGCCGTGATCTCCGGTCTGACCCAGGCGTGCCGCCGCGCCGAAAAGGAGCTTGGGATCACGTCGAAGCTCATCCTCTGTTTTTTGCGCCACCTCGACGAGGACTCCGCTCTCGAAACCTTGGACGAAGCCTTGCCGTTCGGCGGCATCGCCGGCGTCGGCCTCGACTCCTCGGAGAAAGACCGGCCGCCTTCGTTGTTCAAGAATGTCTTCGCCAAGGCCCGCGCCGCGGGCCTGCGCTGCGTGGCGCACGCCGGCGAAGAAGGGCCGCCGTCCTACATCGTCGAGGCCCTGGACCTCCTCAAGGTCGAGCGCGTCGACCACGGCGTGCGCTGCCTGGAGGATCCCGAGCTCGTCAAGCGCCTGGCCGCGGAGCGGACGGCGCTGACGGTGTGCCCCCTGTCGAACCACAGGCTGCGCGTTTTCGAGACGCTCGAGGAGCACAATCTGAAGGACCTGCTCTCGGCCGGGGTGCTCGCGTCCGTCCACAGCGACGACCCGGCCTACTTCGGCGGCTACGTGGACGCCAACTACCGGGACACGGCGCGGGCCCTCGGGCTGACCCCGGCGCAGCTCAAGACGCTGGCGCGCAACTCCTTCCTGTCGTCCTGGCTCTCCGGCCCCGAGAAGGACCGGCACCTCGCCGAGATCGACCGAATCGCGGCCTCTTAAAAGGCGGGAGCCCTCCGCGGCCGCGGAGGACTCCTTACTTCGTCATCGCGACGGCGAACCGCGCCAGCACGGTCGCGCGCCGCAGGTCCGGCTTGGGCCGCAGGTCGGTCGGGACCAGCGCCCGGCACGCCTCCAGCGCCACGTCGAAGGCGGTGATCGCCTTCTGCTTACGGTGCTTCTTTCTCACTTCTCTCACCTCCTTGCGGATCATTAAAACGAGGAGCCCCGGGCCGGCGGCCCGGGGCTCCGTTTCGCGCGCGACGATATCGCGTTCTAGACGGGCGCCTCCAAGCCGCGGGACGGACCGAGGTCGGTCCATCCGCAGGCCGCTGATTGGTTCAGGCTTTCTTTGGTCGTCATGATTAAAAAAGAGCGGGCAATAAATCAGGCGCGCCGCGCGCGCCCGTTGTGACATATGAAGTATAGCCGGATCCCTTGATTTGTCAAGATGCCGTCGCTCCCAGTTCATGGAGTTTTGAGGCAGGGGCGAGGGAATTTTTTGGTGGGGTGGATCGTATGAATAATAATGGATAAACCACAAAGACACCAAGACACAAAGGATTTTTGGTTACGACCGCT
>JAKFCD010000050.1:0-4283 GCA_036676805.1 Elusimicrobiota bacterium | reverse complement strand
ATCGAGCGCTCGCCGGCGGCCGTCGCCGCCGCGCCGGCGCCGGCGCCGGCGACGCCCGCCTTCCCGCGGCTCCGCGCCCGGCTGGCCGGGGGAGGCGGAGGAGGGCTGGCCCGGCGCCGAGGGCGCGGGAGCCTGGCCCGTCAACGGCATCCCGACGGAGACCTCGGGGCCCTCGTCGGCTTCCTCGGCGTCGTCATCCGCGGCCGAGGCCGATTCGACGGGCGCGTCGGCGGCCTGCGGGATGTCCCGGTCGGCGTCGACCGGTCCGTCGGCTCGCGGATAGAGGTCCTCGCGGGCGGGGCTGGGCTCGATCACCGGCGACGGCGCGGCCGCGGCGGGAGTCGGCATGGGTTCCGAGGGTCGCTGCTGAGACGCCGCGGCGACCGGCCCCGGGGTGGAATCGTCGTGCACGCGGACCGGCTCGACGCGCGAGGGCGTCTCGGCCGGCGCTTCATTCTTTTGAATCTGTTCGTTGTCGTTGGACACAAGTCCTCCGGGGATCAAAGCAGCGCGTACCTGCGCGCATAGATGTTGGCGACGATGCCGAGCGTCCACAAGGTGACGAGGAGGCTCGAGCCGCCATAAGACACGAGAGGCAAAGGCACGCCGGCGACGGGCACGAGGCCCACGCACATGCCGACGTTGAGAACGAGCTGGAACGCGAGCGTGGACGCCAGGCCCGCGCACACCAGATAGCCGTAGCGGTCGCGCGCCTGCCGCGCGGCCGCCACGATGCGCCAAAGCAGGATCATGTACAGGCCGAGGATCAAGGACGTCCCCCAAAACCCCATCTCTTCTCCGATGTTGGCGAAGACGAAGTCGGTGTGCCGCTCGGGCAGGAAGCCGAGCTGGGACTGGGTGCCCGAGAACAGACCCTTGCCCCACATCCCGCCCGACCCGAGGGCGATCTGGGACTGGATGACGTTGTAGGACGCGCCCTGCACGTCGCTCTGCGGCGCGATCCAGGACACGAAGCGGTTGCGCTGATAGCCCTTGAGTTGGCGGTGCACGACGATGCCCGAGAGCAGGGCGGCCGAGAGCAGGATCGGGATCGCCGCGAAGGCGATGGGCTTGACCTGCACGCGCATCCAGCTCGCCGCCTTCCAGGCGAGGAAGCCGAGCGCGCAGAACACGCCGACGGCGGCCAAGGTCGCCCAGCCCATGCGCGAGGTCGCGAGGATCATGCCGGGCAAGGTCGTCGGCGAGGCGAGCGGAAAACGGACCTGGCAGATCGTGTAGATCAGCGGCACCGAGATCGCCGCGCCCCCGAACCCGAAGACCGCCGCGAGCTGGAATAGGTTCGCGCCGGCGGCGAACATCATGCCGAAGATCGCGGGCGCGAAGGTCAGGGCCGTCGAGAAGTCGGGCTGCTTGAGCACGAGGATCATCACGGGCGCGCAAAGGGCCAGGCCCGTCAGGATGGTGGAGAGGTCGTCGATCTTGCGCGCGCGACGATCGAGGAAGTCCGCGAGCGCCAGGATCACCAAGGTGCGCGCCATCTCGGCGGGCTGGAAGCTGAAGCCGAAGAGATGTATCCAGGAGCGCTGGCCGCGCGATATCTGGCCGAGGACCAAGGTCGCCCCGACGATGGCGATCGCGAGGGCATAGACGAACTTGCTCTGGTCCTGGAAGACCTGATAGTTGAAGGCCAAGGTCAAGGTGAACAGGGTGACGCCGAGGGTCAGCGCGATGAAATGCTTCTGTAAAATGGCCGAGTACATGCTCGTCGTGCTCGCCGCCGACAGCATCGCCAGCGAGCCGGCGACGATGAGCCCCGCCACGGCCGCGACGTACGTCCAATCGACGCGGCCCGACAGGCCCGACTGCACGCGCACGGCGCGAGCCATCGTCATCGAGGCCTCCCCAAAGGAAGAGGAGGAGGCAAAGGGGATACCGCGCCGGCCGGAACGGCCGGAGGATTCGGCCGCTTTGCGGCCGGATCCGTCATCCCGAAATGGGCGAGGATCATGGAGCGCGCCACGGGCGCGGCGACCGAGCCGCCGTGGCCGCCGTTCTCGACGAGGATCGCGATCGCGATCGAGGCGGGCTCGCCGGGCTTGGCCGCGTAGGCGATGAACCAGGCGTGGTCCTGGCCGTGGGGGTTCTGCGCGGTCCCCGTCTTGCCGGCCACGAGCAGCCCGGGGATTCGCGCGGCACCCCCGGTGCCGGAGGAGACGACGACCTCCATGGCGCGCTGGACCTCGTCCCAGGCCGCTCCCTTGGCCTCGACGATCCCCAGGCGCTCGGGTCCCTTGACGAAATCGGGGCTGCCGTCGGCGTAGACGATCTTCTGCGTGTAGCGCGGGCGCCAGACGCTTCCGCGGTTGGCCAGGGCCGCGGTCGCGATCGCCATCTGCAGCGGCGTGACGGTCAGCTCCCCCTGGCCGATCGAGAGGTTGAGCGTGTCGCCGTCGTACCACCAGTTCCGGCCCGATTTCCTGCGCGACTCCGGCCCGAACAGGTGCCCGCCCTTCTCGTTCTTGAGCGGGATGTTGGTCTTGATGCCGAGGCCGAAGGCGCGCGCGTAGCGCTCGATGGCCGCGCCGCCGGCCTTGAGGCCGATCGTGTAGAAGTAAACGTCGCAGGACTGCGCCAGGCCCTTGAGCCAGGAGACGGTCTTGTGGCCCTTATGATCCCAGCACAGGAACGTACGCCCGCCGACGGTCATGTGGCCGGGGCAGAACACGGAGTCGTCGGGCGCGACGCGCCCCTCGCTGAGGGCCGCCAGGCCCACGATCGGCTTGAACGTCGAGCCCGGGGGGTAGGCGCCCGAGATCGCGTTGTTGAACTCGGAGAGCTCCCGGACGGTGCTCTTGACCTCGTCGGGGTCCGTCGAGAGGAACGCGTTCGGGTCGAAATCCGGCTGGGAGCTCATCGCGAGCAGGTCGCCGTTGCGCGGGTCGATGGCGACCGCCGCGCCCCGGCCCGTCGAGGTCGCGCGCAGGCCGTCGTCCGCCGCGCGCTGGACGGCCGCGTCGATCGTCAGGTGGACGTTGCTGCCCACCTCCCACGGGATCTTGTCCAGGATGCGCTTGAGGCGTCCCTGCGCGTCGACCTCCATGCGCAGGCCGCCGTCGCGCCCGCGCAGCTCGTCCTCGAAGATGTTCTCGAGCCCGATGCGGCCGGTGCGCGAGTCCACGCGGTAGCCCAGAGGCTTGCGCCGGCGCCACTCCCGCTGGTTCATCTTGCCCATGTAGCCGAGCAGGTGGCTCGCGAAGCGCCCGAACGGGTAGTAGCGCCGCGCCTCGACGATTAGGTCGACGCCGGGATAGATCGTCTTGAGCTCGGAGAGCCGGAACATCGTCTGGGTGGGAAGGTTCTCGGCGAGGCGTACGGCGCTCTCCTCGCGCACGGCCTGCTCGAGCGACTCGAGCAGCTTCTCAGGGTCGCGGTCGAGCTGGCGGGAGAGCTCGTCGGCGAGCGGCTTGAGGTCCTGGCGGCGGCGTTCCTTGCCGGGCAGGAAGATCAGGGAGAACGCCGGGGCGTTGGTGGCCACCGCCGCGCCGTGGCGGTCGTAGAACCGTCCGCGCGGCGCGTTCTGATGGATCATCTGCGAGCGGTTGCGCTCGGCGGCCAGGCGCCACTCCTCCGCCTGCACGAGCTGCATCTGCGCCAGGCGCAGGCCGAGGACGAGCCCGGCGGCCGCGATGCAGTACCACAGCACCTCCAGCCGCTCCTGGGGCACGGCGCCGCCGCGGCTCACCTGTCCTCCCTCGCGTCCCACAGGACGGCGGCGACGGTCACGGCGACGACGTTCAGGAACGGAGTCGCGAGCACGGCGATCCAGCCGCTCCACTCGAAGCTCCTCGTGAACGTCAGGCCGAGAAGGCCAAGGACGACGAAGCCGCCCCACGTGAAGAAGAACGTCATCGCGGCCAGCGGGCCGGCCGCGCGCAGGTCGATCTGGCGGCGCACGACGCCGACGAAGTAAGCGACGAGCGTCAGGATGAGCGCGCTCGCGCCGAACAGCTCCGCGCGCGCGACGTCGATATAGATCCCCCAGCCGAAGCCGGCCAGCATGCCCAGGACCGGCCCGCGCCGCGCCGCGATGAGGATCGTCAGCGCGAGGAGGAACTGAGGCGCGGCGCCCCAGTAGGCGAAGTGGGTGTTCCACCACCACTGCAGGAACATGGCGCCGACGAACAGAGCGACGCCGCGCAGGAAGCCGATCATCGCGGCTCCTCGGGATCGACGTCCTCGAAGGCCGGCTCGGAGGCGTCGGGCTTCGGCGCGGCGGGCGCCGCCCGGCGGCGGGGCCGGTGCGCCGTCGCCGTGGAGACCGC
>JAKFCD010000049.1:0-6924 GCA_036676805.1 Elusimicrobiota bacterium | reverse complement strand
CAGGTAGATAAAATGGACGAGCCAATACCCCGCGTTATTTCGTAGGTTGCGCCTGGAAAGTCGGGGCGCCTATCTACAAACGGAGGAGGTATTGGCTCTATGTTCGATTATACCAAGACAGTCGTCGGTTTGGATGTCCACAAGGAAAACATCGTCGCCGCGGTCCTGCCGCCTGATTCGGATCGCGCGCTGACAACGAAGTTCGAGAATACGTCCACCGCGCTGAAAACATTCGTAGCGCGCCTGCGCTCGCGCGGGGCGTTGACGTTCGTCTACGAGGCGGGCCCGTGCGGCTACCAAGTGCACCGCGACCTGACGTCACAGGGACAGGAATGCGTGGTGATAGCGCCCGGCCTGATTCCCAAGCGTCCCGGGGACAAGGTCAAGACGGACCGTCGTGACGCCGAACAATTGGCGCAGTTGCAGCGTGCTGGACAGTTGACGGCGGTGAATGTGCCGACGCGCGAAGACGAAGCGGACCGGGATCTGGTGAGGGCACGCGAGGCCGTGCTCTCCGAACGGCTGCGGGCGCGAAACCGCCTTGGAAAGTTGCTACTGAGGCATGGGCTCGTGTGGCGGACAACGAAATCGTGGGGCGTCAAGCATAGGGTGTGGCTGAAGGCATTGAGTTTTGAGTTGCCGTCTCAGACGCGGACGTTCGAGACCTACCTGCGCGGCCTAGAAGAGGTCGAAGCGCGTCTCGAGGGGCTTGATCTCGAGATACTGGTGCTGGCCGAGAAAAGTATTTGGAAGACGATGGTGGCGGACCTGCGCTGCCTTAAAGGCGTGGACACGTTGAGCGCGGTGACGCTAGCCGTTGAAGTTCGCGACTTCTGGCGGTTTCCGTCGGCTCGGCAGTTCATGGGCTACACGGGTTTGGTCAGTCGTGAGTATAGCTCGGGTGAGAGTGTAAATCGGGGCCGGATCACGAGGGTCGGCAACGCGCACGTACGGCGCATATTAGTCGAATCGGCCTGGTCGTACGGACAATCGGATCGGACGGGGCCGACATTGCTCAAGCGGCGGGAAGGCGGGTCGGCGGAAGCTGTGGTTGCAGCGCGTCGCGCGCAGGAACGGCTGTGCCGGAAGTTTCGCAAGATGGTGGGACGCGGCAAGCCGCGCCAGAAGGCGGTAACCTCGACGGCGCGCGAGCTGGCGGGATTCGTCTGGCACATCGGACGGCTCAGCCGGGAGGTGCGCGGGTAAAATTGCAGTGAACCAGGGAAGTCGCGGTCCTGGAAGCGAAGCAACGGCAAGGAGAATCCTCTTCCCGGCCTATGTGCAACACCCGCATGGTGCCACGCACGAAGGTAGATCGAGGCAGCTCCCGACGAATCATGATCATGCGGCTCGGCACCGTCATTGCGACGACGCAACCCGCGAATATCAGGTTGATCGACCGTCGAGTTCAGCTTCGCTTCCGGGTCCGGGGCTTCCCAGGGACGGGCCTTCAATGCCGCATCGTCGTCGACTTAAGCGCGGGAACCTTGACGGGGCTCGTCCATATCAGGCCGGGGGGATGATCCGGAGGGAGCCGGCGCGCGGTCGCCGGGCCCGGAGGATCATCCCCCCCGGACGCGACTACGCGAGCTCAGGCGAGGCGCGACCGTCGTTGTCGTGCCTCCCCGTCCCCCTGGCGAACTTTTCGAGGAGGGGCTACACTCGGGACATGGCCCCGAATCCCCTCCGGGGAGCCCTCGCCTTCCTCTTATTCGCCTGCCTGGCGGTCCCCGCCCCCGCGGTGGAAGTCTCTCTGCCCAAGCCGGGCAACGCGGGCTCGGGCCAAGGGGGCCAGGCCGGGGCCGTCGGCGGACTGACGCCCGGGGCGCCTGGAGGCGTGAGCGCCGTGCCGGTCTTGGGGCTGGGCCTGGCGCCGGCCCTCGGCGGCGCCGTCGCGCCCGCGCCGCTGGCTCAGCCCGCGGCCGCTGTCGCGCCCGCCGAAGCCGCGCTCAATCCGCCGGCGGGCTACGTGGGCCACGATCCGGCCAAGCCGGTCTCCTGGGCCGACCCCGACGATCCCACGGCCGGGGCCAAGCCGATGAAGATCGTCGTCAAGCCCGCGGCGGTGAAGTTCTTCGCCAAGCCCATGCCGCCGGCGATCGACGCCCCGTCTCATAGCCCCGCGTCGGCGGGCGAGGTTGACGCCCAGCTCGCCGGCGCGGCCAAGGAGGCGGCCGCCGCTCCGTCGGGCGCGGCGCTCAAGACGTTCTACGACGGCGCCGCCCCCGGCGCCGGCGAGGAAACCGGCGTCCATGCCTCCGCCGGTCCCGCCGCGGCCGGCGCGACAGGGCTCAGGCCCGCGAGCAAGAACGCGGCGAAAAGCGCCTTCAAGATGGCGCCGCCCGCGCCGAAGGGCGGGAGCGCGAAGAGCTGGCTTCAGAGCGCGCTGGGATCGGTCGCGGGCGCGGCGTCCCAAGCCTGGGACGGGATCGCGTCGGCGTTCGTCAAGGCGCGGCCGGAGGCCGAGGAGGCGACGATCAAGGTCCTGCCGCCCGCCAAGACCGCGCCCTGGCTCCAGACCTTGCCCGGCGACAAGCTTCTCGTGCGCGCCGCGCGCGGCGCGCGCTTCGAGGCGCTGGGCTACCGCGTGCTGTACGCGCCGCCGGCCGCCGCGGAGCTGAAGGTCGTGAAGTCGGCCGATCAGGACGTCAGCGTGCGCCTGGAGCGCGGCCGGGACGCGGAGGAGACCCGGGCCCTGCGCGCGCGCTTTTCGAGCTTCAACTCCCTCATCGAGTCGAACTTCGCCGCGCTCGAGCTGATCGCGCAAAGCTCCTCGAAGATGACGGTCAAGACCGCGCGCGCGGTGCACGGCCACGTCACGGCGATGGCCGAGGCCTACGCGGCGCTCGGGGAGAACGACGAGAGCCGCGCGGCGGACGCGCTGGGCGTCAAGCTCGAGGTCCGGCGCCTCGGCGTCCAGCTCGAGGCGGCGGTGCGCGGCCTGTCCGACTCGGACCTCCTGCCGCCCGCGGCGGCAGCGCTCGTGATGCCCATCGACAAGCGCGCCCTGCACAAGTACCTGAACTATCTCCACCAGCAGGCGCTCGAGGCCGTGGGCAAGTCGAACACGGCCTCGCCCGCGAACCTGACCGTGCGCATGGGCTCGTGGGCCACGGAAAAGTCCGTCTCGCTCGTGGACCTCTCCGAGAACCCGCTCGTCCGGGACGGGCGCGTCGTCTCGCCGGGGTTCAAGGCCTTGCTCGCGGCGATGGCGCGCTCCCAGGACACGCCGCAGGGCTCCTTGATCATGCAGGATCACCAGTTCTGGGGGCACTTCAAGCTCGGCGCGCACTCCGCCGAGATTTATGCGAGCTTCCTGCAGCCCGACGAGGGCGGCATGATCCGCGTGCGCTACCAGGAGTGGGGCACCGGCTACGACAACCAGACGCGGCTCTATTACGTCGGACGCCTGCTGCACAAGGCCGGCTTTCACGTCGACCAGAAAAACGGCTTCCTGACCGCGGTGATCGACAAGGACCACGCCTCACAGACCGTCGACGAGATGACCGACACCTTCGCCCTCGTCGTGCAGGCCCTGCACGCCACCGTCGGCGTGGACTTCGCGCTGCCGATGCTCGTGCAAGGGGCGAAGACGAGCGAGGAGGTGGGACGGCGCATCGACGACTGGGTCGACACCGTGATGGGGGAGGGCACCTTGCCCTTCTACGTGCACGACGACCACAACGCGATGGTCGAGGGCTGGAAGGAGTACGAGACGCAGCGGCGGCCGCGGGCGATCCTGCGCGCCGCGCTCGACCGCAACCTGGCGCTGCTCGGCCTGCCGGGAATACCCGCTTCGGAGCGCCTCGGCCAGCGCACGATCGACCGCTTCGTCAATGAGCCCATCGAGGCCGCCATCGCCCGCGGCCAATTGCGCCTGGGACTCAGCGGGCGCCTCGTGCGCAGCTCGGCCTATGACCCGCTCTCGAACCTGGCCGCTCATTTCTCCGACGGCGTCCTCAACGGCGCGCGCATGGCCGAGGTCGTCTCCTCGCTCGACCCCTCGCTTTTCCGATACGAGACCATCGGCGCGCTGGGCGCGCTGACGGTCGAGCGGGCCCAGCGCCGCCTCGACCCCAACGGCTGGGTCACGGTCTATGCCCTGCGCGACCCGAAGGGCGGGCAGATCGGGCTGGCCCGCGCGGAGGTCCACACGCTCGAGCCGGGGGAAAGGCCGCGGCCGCTGTCGCCGGACGGCCTGTTCACGGCGCTGCGGGCGCAGGGGCACCCCGTCTCCAAGTTCGAGCCTTCGGCGAACCCGCCCGGGGCGGGACATTTCCAGCGCCTGCTGCGCGCGCCCGCGCCCGAGCGCGCGGGCTTCGGCCGCGGCTTCCAGGGCATGGCCGCGAGCCCGGGCCACGGCCGAACCATGCTCGCGCGCGTGACCTACGACAAGACCAAGGCGGCCTCGGGCGGCTTCATCTTCGTGGCCCCCTACACGACGCCCGACGACCTCGACGCGATCCGCGCCTCGAAGGCGGTGATCACGACCTCGGGCGGCCTGCTCAGCCACGCCGCGATCACCACGCGCGAGATGGGCATCCCGGCCGCGATCCTGCCCGGCGTCGACTGGAAGGACGGCTTCGCCTCGCTCAGCGCCTTCGACCTTGGCGCGCCGGTGCGCGCCGGGACCTTGATCGCGCGCCCGGCCAAGCCCGCCCCCGCCGTCGCTTTGCTCGAGGGCGAGGTGGTCCGCCTCGACCCCGCCACCGGCGTCGTCGAGGTCTTCCCGCCCGGCGCCAGCGCCGCCTTGCTCGACGCGGCCGGCGCGCTCGAGCGCTACGACGCCTCGGGGGACTCCTCGCCGCTCGCCTCCTGGCTGCGCTCGCGCCAGGCGACCCGGGCGCTGGGGGACGAGCAGAAGGCGATCCTCGTCCGCGAACTGCTGGGGGGCCTGTTCTCCCGCGCGCTCGTCGACCCGCGCGGAGTCAAGGCGCTGGCCCACGCCCTGTCGGTCGTCCCCGGACCGGAGGACGCGATCGGGAAGCTGGCGCAGGACGTCCTCGACGCGCGCTTCACCTCCGAGCTCAGGGACGCCGCCGCCGAGCTCAAGGAGCGCCGCGAGCTGATCGCCGAGTCCCTGTCGACGGAGTCCGTCGAGCGCCTCGGGGCCGAGGCCGACCGCCGCGCGCGCGGCCTGCGCGCCGTCGCCGTCGAGCTCGGCCGCCGCAAGGCGGAGCTCTCCGGCTTCGAGATCGCGCTCGCGGGCCTAAAAGAAGAGGCGCGGGAGCGCCATGAGAGGCTGCTCGCCGAGGAGCTCGCCGAGCTGCAGACGCACGCGCGCCTGTTCCCCGCGGCGACCGTCGAGGCCCTGCCGCGCATGAAGTCCGCCATCGCCCAGGCCCGCCGCCGGGGCGTGAGCCCGGACCTGATCCGCAAATGGGAGGACCAGGCCCGGCGCTTGGAGGACTCGCGCCGCGCCGACATGGAGTCCGGGGCGCCCGCGGCGCTGCCGCTGGCGGGCATACTCGACGTGGACGTGCCCTGGGTGGGCGGCAAGGCGGCCAAGCTCGGCGAGATCGCCGCCGTCGTGCGCGCCGCGGGCGGCGAGGTCCCGCCCGGCATCGCGCTCACCGTCCACGCCTACCGGCGCTTCCTCCGCGAGGCCGGCATCGCCGAGCGCCTCGAGGCCCTCGGCACGGACAAGCGCCTGACGCCCGAGCAGCGCTCGGAGAGGGCGAGGAAGCTCATCCTGGGAGCGTCTCTCTCCGCCCAAGGCGGCGTGGGCAAGGAGATTCTGGAGGGTCTCGCCGCCCAGCGCCTGGGCAAGGTCTTCCTCGCCGTGCGCTCCTCCGCCGTCGACGAGGACGGCGCCGAGGCCGCCTTCGCCGGCGCCGGCGACACGCATCTCTACGTCGATCCCGCCGAGCTGCTCGACCACGTCAAGGACGTCTGGGCCTCCCTCTGGAACCCGCGCGCTTTGCTCTACCGCGAGACCCGCGGCCTGTCCACCGCGAACCTAGCGCAGGCCGTCGTGGTCCAGGCGATGGTCGACTCCGTGGTTTCCGGCGTGGCCTTCACCCAGGACCCCGTCTCCGGCAGCTCGGGGCGCGTCATCGTCAACGGCGCCTTCGGCCTCGGGGAGGGCGTCGTCTCCGGGCGCGTGGCGCCCGATCAATATGTCCTCTCTAAAAAAACCGGGCTCGAGATCCTGCCGCCCATGGTCGCCGACAAGAAGCTCGCCGTCGTGCGCGGCAAGAACGGCAAGGGCACCGTCGAGGAGAAGATGCCGCCCGAGTGGCGCCGCCGCCGCTCCATGACGCCGTCCAAGCTCAAGCTGCTCTCCGACGTGTCCGTGGCGCTCGAGCGCCACTTCGGCTACGCGCTCGACATCGAGTTCGGCTTCGACGAGGCGGGCAAGCTCTACATCCTGCAGTCGCGCTCGGTGACGAGCGGCGGCGCCGAGAAGCCGGCGGCCGTGCCCGCGCCGCCGCAGGGCTCGGCGATGAAGCCCGCGGCCCCGCCCAAGCCCAAGCGGCTCATGTTCGTCTGCACCGGCAACACCTGCCGCTCGCCGCTGGCCGCGCACCTGGCGCGCGAGAAGCTCGCGCGGCACGGGCGTCCCGACATCGAGGTGGTCTCGCGCGGCCTGACGGTCGTCTCGGCCGGGCAGGCCATGAATCCGAAGGCGAGCGCCTTGCTCGAGGCCCGCGGCGTGGACTCGACGGGGCACCGCTCCCAGGCGCTGACCGCCGCCGAGGTCGCGCAGACGACCCTCATCCTCACCATGACCGCGGCGCAGGCCCAGGCGGTGCTCGCCCTGCATCCCGCGGCCAAGGGCAAGGTATTCTCGCTCGCGGAGTACGCCAAGCGCGGCGGCGACATCGCCGACCCCTACGGCGGCGACGACAGCGCCTACCTGGCCGCGGCGACGGAGATCGGCGACGCGCTCGACGCCTTCGTGGAGCGCGTCCCGGCGGGCGC
>JAKFCD010000048.1:0-17587 GCA_036676805.1 Elusimicrobiota bacterium | reverse complement strand
TGCGCTGGATGTTCTTCACCACCTACCTGACCACCTACATGCCGCTGGGCTGGGCGGCGTTCGCCGCGGTGTTCGCGCTGCGCGGGCTCGATCCGGCGGCGTATCACGCCGCGAACCTCGCCGCGCATTGGCTCGTCTCGGTCGCGCTGTTCGCGGCGTCCCGGCGCCTGTTCCGGCTCGCGGGCAACCCCAAGGCGACCGCGCCGGCCTTCGCGGCGGCCCTCCTGTTCAGCGTGCATCCCTTCCAGGTCAACACCGTCGCGTGGGCCATCGAGCTGCCCGACATGCTTTCGACCTTCTGCTTTCTGCTCGCCGTGTTCGTCTACCTCGGAGGGACCGCGCGTCCTCGGGTGGCCGCGGTATTCGGCCTCTACGCCGTCTCCTTGCTCTTTCGCTGGAGAAGCCTCAGCCTTCCCCTCGTCCTGCTCGCGCTCGACTACTGGCCTCTGGGGCGGCTTCGGGCGCGGGCCGGAGACCCGTTCGACCGGGACCGGGTGGACGTGTGGGCGGAGAAGGCTCCTTTTATCCTGCTCGCGATCGGGGCCGCCTCGCTGACCCAGCTCGCCAAGAGCCGGGAGCTCTACGAGCCGTCCTTCGCCCCGGTCGCGGCCGCGCGCGCCCTCTGGCTCTATCCGTGGGCGTTGGCCCGGCCCGGGGATTATCTCGCGGCCTACGGCCTGCAGGGAGGGACCTCCCCGGTCCTGCCTGCGTGGGCGGCTCTCGGCCTGGCGGCGGCGGCGGCCGCGGCGCTGTGGCTGCTCCGGCGGCGGCGGCCCGCCTGGCTCCTGGCCGGGGTCTTCTACGCGGCCGCCGTGCTGCCTCCCGCCCTGGGCGCGCAGGGCGGCCTGGTCTACGTCTACCTCGCCTACGGCTATCTGGGGTGCATCGCTTTCTTCGCGCTGGCCGGTGCGGCGGTCCGGCGCCCCTGGGGCCTGGCCGCCGTGTGCCTGCTCTCGCTGACGCTGATCGCGGGCTCGCGGCGGGAAGCCCGCCACTGGCGCGATCAGATCTCCTTCTGGGGCCGGGCGGCCGCCCTCGACCCGGACTTCGCCCCCGCCCACGGCCAGCTCAGCGAGGCCCTGCTCGCGGCCGGCCGCAAAGAGGAAGCCGCGCGGCATGCGGCCCGCGCGGCTTTTCTCCGGACTCGAACGCGCTGATTTAAGGCAGCAGGTCCGTGGTGCAGTTCGTCTGGCTGCAGCTCATCGTGCCGGCGGGGCCGACGTAGGTCACGGTGTAGGAACCATAAGGGGCGGGAGCCGCGGGGCTGCGCAGCAAGGTCGCAGTATACGTGGCGCCACCCGTCAGACCCGGGGCGGCGAAGGCCTTGCCCGTCGGGCAGGTCACGTCGAGCTGGGCGGCGGTGCCGGTGTAGGCGTTGTATTTAAGATAGTAGCGCTCCTGGGCGCCTTTCAGCGTGGAGAAGCAAGAGGTGGCCTCGGAGAAGCGGCCCTTCTCGACGACCTTGAAGTACTGGGGCACCGCGATCGCGGCCAAGATGCCGATGATGAGGACGACGACCAGCAGCTCGATGAGGGTGAAGCCGGTCACGGCCCGTTTGGTGTTTCTTTTCATGGTCTCTCCTAAAGTGAGCGGCGTTTAATTTAAGCGGTTATTGAACAAAATATGGGTATCCACGGGGGAATTACTTAAGGAAGCAGGTCCGTGGTGCAGTTGCTCTGGCTGCACGACATCACGCCTGAAGGGCCGACGAAGGTCACGGTGTAGGCGCCGTAAGGAGCGGGCGCCGCGGGGCTGCGCAGCAAGGTGCCCGTCCAGGTCGCGCCGCCGGTCATGCCGGGGGCGGCGAAGGCCTTGCCCGCGCTGCAGACGGTGTCGAGCGCGGCGAGGGTGCCCGCGTAGGAGTTGTATTTCAGATAGTAGCGCTCCTGGGCGCCCTTGAGGGTCGAGAAGCAGGAGGTGGCTTCGGAGAAGCGTCCCTTCTCGACGACCTTGAAGTACTGGGGGACCGCGATCGCCGCGAGGATGCCGATGATGAGCACGACGACCAGCAGCTCGATGAGCGTGAAGCCGGTCCGGCCTTTATTTTCGCGAGATTTAGCGATCGTCATGAATCCCCCTAAAAACAATTCCTACAGGGATTAGTGTAACAAAAACAATCGCCGTTCCGGAAAAATTCCCCCGGGCGGCGCGCGCCGCCCCGGGGGCCCGATCGGGGGACGTTAAGGCAGCAGGTCCGTGGTGCAGTTCGTCTGGCTGCAGCTCATGGTGCCGGCGGGACCGACGTAGGTCACCGTGTAGGAGCCGTACGGGGCGGGAGCCGCGGGGCTGCGCAGCAAGGTCGCCGTGTACGTCGCGCCTCCGGTCAGGCCCGGGGCGGCGAAGGCCTTGCCCGTCGGGCAGGTGGTGTCGAGCTGCGCGGCGGTGCCGGTGTAGGCGTTGTATTTCAGGTAGTAGCGCTCCTGGGCGCCTTTCAGCGTGGAGAAGCAAGAGGTGGCCTCGGAGAAACGGCCCTTCTCGACGACCTTGAAGTACTGGGGCACCGCGATCGCGGCCAAGATGCCGATGATGAGGACCACGACCAGCAGCTCGATGAGCGTGAAGCCGGCCTGGGGCCGCTTCAGCTCTCTCCATGTTTTGGGGTTCATTCCAAGCTCCTCCGGATGATGTTGGGGCGTCTCCTCAGGATAGTGATTTTTTCGGGCGGGGGGCTTGTATGAAATGTGGTCGAAATGTGAATTCCGGCTTTGTGGGCGATTTGCGAATTGGCTATGATGCGCCATGCCCCGGGTGCTCATCATCGAGGACGACCGCAAGATCGTCGACGCCGTCGAGAAGACCTTCTCCATGGAACCCGGGTTCACCTCTCGCTGGATCGCCGAGCCCGACCGGGCCTTGGGCGAGGCGATCGACTCCAGGCCCGATCTGATCCTTCTCGACGTCCGCCTGCCGGGAGGCGACGGACGCATGGTGCTCAAGTCCTTGAAGGCCAACGCCGCGACGGCCGCGATACCCGTCATCATGCTGACCGGCATGTCGAGCGAAGGCGACAAGGTGCTCGCGCTCAACCTCGGCGCCGACGATTACGTCGTCAAGCCCTTCGGCGCTCTGGAGCTTCTCGCCCGGGTCCAGGCGGTTCTTCGGCGCGCGGGGCCGGGGGCCGGCTCGACGGCGGCGGCGGGAGGCCTCAGGATGGACGCGGACGCGCGGCTCGCGGAGATCGACGGGCGGACCCTCAAGCTGCAGGCCCGGGAGTTCGAGGTGTTGTTCCTCCTTCTCAGCCACGCGGGCAAGGTTCTCTCCCGCCAGTTCCTCATCGAAAACACCTCTTCATACGGCGAGGCCGTCGAGACGCGCAGCCTGGACACGCACATCAAGAATCTGCGCAAGAAGCTCGGCGCTCGCGCGGCGATCGTGCAGACCGTGCCCAAGGTCGGCTACCGCCTTGCCCCCTGAGCGCCGGGCGGTCTACTTCGCCTTCCAGGGCCTGCTGATGGCGGTGATTCTCCTGCTGTTCCTGTATCAGGGGCCGGGGCACGAGGGCTGGGTCGTTCGCTTGGGGCTGCTTCTCGGGTGTCTGGTCGGCACCCTGAGCCTCATCCGCGCCGTTCCCGACGCGACGCTGGCGCGAGGCTGGTTCCAGGCGGGGCTCTTCCTCGGCGACGCCGTGCTCGCGACCGTCATCCTGAGCTGGATTCAGCCGCGCGCCGACCTGTTCCTGATCTATATCCTGATCGTGTTCGGCTCCGCGCTGACTCGCAGCGCGCGCCAGAGCCTCGCCGTCGCGGGGATGACCATCGCGCTGTACTTCATCACCTGGTGGCAGCCCGGGGCCTGGATCGCCCAGAGCCCCGTGTTCTGGCTGCGCGTGGTGTTCCTCGCCGTCTCCGCCGCGCTGCTGGCCATCCTCGCCCGCGACTCCCAGGCGGCGCAGGACGAGGACAAGCGCCGTTACGACGAGCGCCTGATCCAGGTCGAGCGCCTGGCGACCCTCGGGCGCGTCGCGGCGGAGGTCGCGCACCGCATCAAGGGTCCGCTGACGACGATCGCCGTCAACGCCGAGGTGGCGGCGCACCGTCACGGGGGCGACGCGCGGACGCTCAACGAGCTGACGCAGATCGGCGAAGAGGTTCAGCGCTGCAAGGAGATACTCAAGAACCTGCTGGACCTGGGGCGCATCGAGGAGATGGACGAGGAGGTCCTCGACCTCCGCGTGCCCGTGGAGCGGGCGCTGAAGCTCATCAAGCCGCAGGCCGCCGAGCGCCGGCTTCGCCTCGAGCCCGCGGGCCTCGACCGGCCGATGAAGGTGCGCGGCGACGAGTCCCTGATCCAGGAGGCGCTGTACGCGCTCCTGCAGAACGCGGTGGAGGCCTCCTCGCGCGGCGGGCGCATCCGCGTGACGGCCGAGACCTTCGGCGGGCGCCACCGGCTGAGCGTCGGCGACGACGGCGCCGGCGTGGCCCGCGCCGACCTCGAGAGAATCTTCCAGCCGTTCTTCACGACGAAGAAGGAAGGCTCCGGCCTCGGCCTATCGGCGGCCCTGCGCATCGCGCAGAAGCACGGCGGAACCGTCGAGGTCGACAGCTCCGGCGAAGAACGCGGCGCGAGGTTCACCTTGGCGCTGCCCGCCTCGTCCTAGGGCGGTCTTCAGCGCCCGACGGGGGACCAGTGCGGCGTGACGCTCGAGCCCGGCACGTCGGCCATCAGGCGGGGGGCCGAGCCGTCGGCGTCCATCACCCAGATCTGGGAGCGCTTGCCGCGCGTCGAGGAGAACGCCAGGAAGCGGCCGTCGGGCGACCAGGCCGGGTCCTCGTTGGAGCCCTCGCCGCGCGTGAGTTGGCGCAGCTGGCCGCCCGTGATGTCGACGAGGAAGATGTCCATCTTGTCCTTGTTGTGGGCGCGGCCCGCGAACGCGATCCACTCGCCCGTCGGCGACCAGGCCGGCGCGTCGCACCAGTTGAGACTCGTCAGGCGCGTGATCTTCTTCGTGGGGATGTCGAGGACGTGGACCTGCGGGTTGCCCGAGCGGTCGGAGATGAACGCGACCTGCCGCGCGTCGGGGGAGAACGTCGGCGTGCTGTCGGCGCCGAAATGGGAGGTCAGGCGCTCCGCCTTGCCGCCGGCGACGTCCTTGATGTATAGGTTGGGGCTCTTGCCCTTGGAGAGGGTCATCAGGATCTTCGTCCCGTCGGGCGAGAAGCCCCCGGCGATGTTCAGGCCCTGCTCGTTGGAGAAGACCGTCGAGCGGCCGGTCTCCAGATCGAGGAACCAGAGGTCGGGGTTGCCGTCCTTGTAGCTCGTGTACGCCAGGGTGCGCCCGCCGGGCGAGAAGCGCGGCAGCAGCGAGATCGAGCGGTTGTCGGTCAGGCGCTTGACCGCGTCGCCGTCGTAGTCCATCACCCAGATTTCCTTGTGGCCGGACTTGTTGTTGGCGAAGGAGATGCGCGTGCGCGCGATCCCGTCGCGTCCGGTCGCCGCCTTGACGATGTCGTCGGCGATGCGGTGGGCGAGAGCCCTCATCCAGGCGGCGTCCTGACGGTAGAAGCGCTCGAACACGGTTTCCCCGCCCGCGGCGTTGGCGAGCTTGACGCGCACCGAGACCTTGTCGGCGTTCTTGGCGGCCTTGGCGGTCAGGCGCCACGTCGCGCCGCCGACGGGCTCCGACGCGTTCAGCTCGTCGGCCACCTCGAAGCGGCGGGAGAGCATCAGGTCCTGGCGGACGACCTCGCGCAGCTCCTTGGCGAGCAGCGCGTCGGCGCCGACCTTCGGATCCTCCGCCTCGAACGGCGGCAGCGCGAGGCCGGGATTCGGCCGGCCGGCGGCGCCGGTCAGCGCGAGCTTGACCTCGGTCTGCGCCGAGGCCGACGCGGCCAAAAACAGGACGGCGAGAAGCGCTCGACGCGTCATTTCTTGGGCTTCGCCAGGCGCTTGAGGGCGGCCGCGGCCTGCTTGGCCTCGGGGCTCCTCGGGAAGTCGGCCTGCACGGACTCGAGATAGGCTCGGGCTTCGTCCCCGGCTTTCTTCAGATTGATCAGCGACAGGGCGTAGTGCAGGCGCGCGCCCGGCGTCTGGCCGCTCTTGGGGTATTTATCCAGCACGATCGCGAACTGGCGCCCCGCCTTCTCCCATTGCTTGAGGCCGTAGTACGCCAGGCCCAGGTCGTAGGTCGCGACGTCGAGCAGCTCGCCCTTGGGGTAGTCGCGCAGGTACTGCTCGAAGCCTTTGACGGCCTGCGCGTAGTCCTTCCCCTGCAGGCGCTTCTCGGCGGTGTAGAACACGTCCGTGGCGCCGCCGCCGCGCTTGGCCTCGGCCAGCGCGGCCTTCTGCTCCTCGAGGCCCTCCGCCTGGGCCTTGGTGATCGTCTGCCCGAGGGCGGCCACCTTGCCCGACAGCTGCGCGCCGATGTCGTCGAGCTTGACGGAGAGCTTGCTCATGTCGCCCTGCGAGGCCTTCACGGTCTCGGTGTAGGCGCTGAGCTCCTCGCGCAGCTGCTTGATCGAGACGGAAAGGTCGGCCTGGTTGGCCTGGAGCGAGCCGACGGTGCTCTTGAGCTCCGAAACCTGATCCTTGAGCTCGTCGCTCTGCTGGGACAGGTCGAGCACGTCGCGCTGGGTGGCGATGCAGGAGGACAGCAGCGCGGCCGCTATGAAAGGAAAGCCGCGCCGCCGGGCGCGCGCGCTCACTCCGCGGACGCGCCGGCCTTGGCCCGCACGCCGGTGATGGCGCGGCGGTTCTTCGACCAGCACCCCTCGGTCTGCTCGGAGCAGACGCCCTGCTCCTTGCCGTAGGAGATCGTCGCGATCCTGCGCCCGTCGACGCCGAGGCGGATGTAGTAGTCGCGGACCTCCTTGGCGCGCTTCTGGCCGAGCGCCAGGTTGTAGGCCACCGTGCCGCGGTCGTCGCAGTGGCCGGCGACGAGGAACTCGGAGTCCCTGCGGCTCTTGAGGACCGCGGCGTTGGCCTTGAGCACGTCGAGCGTCTCGCCGGAGAGCTGGGCGCTGTCGTACTCGAAGAGCACGGGCTTGATCTCAGCGTCGGTCTCGAAGCCGGAGCCGCGCAGGCTCGCCTCGATGACCTCGGCGCCCGGAGGAAGGGGTGCTGACTCGGCGGTCTCGCCCGAGCCGGCGCCGCCCTTGCCGGCCTTGTCCTTGGCTCCCTTTTTGGCGGGGGTCGTGCACGCGACGAGCAGGATCGCGACGACGGCGAAAGAGAGAAGTTTCTTCATGGGCTAATCATACAAAAAGAGGAACGCTCAGGCCGCGGTGGAAACGGCCTTCTTGACCACCGTCCCCGCGGCGTCGATATCGTAGTAGATGGGCAGGCAGGTGCCGATGTTGACCGTCATGATCTGCTCGGGGGTGAGCTTCTCGAGCTCCATCAGGATGGCGCGCAGGGAGTTGCCGTGGGCGGAGACAAGAACATTTTTGCCGTTTCTGACCTCCGGGAGGATGTTGGCGTCGAAATAGGGCAAGGTCCTCGCCGCCGTGTCCTTGAGGCTTTCGCCGTTCGGAGGCTTGACGTCGAACGATCTGCGCCAGATATGCACCTGCGCGTCTCCATACTTCTTCGCCGTCTCGGCCTTGTCGAGCCCCTGCAGATCGCCGTAATGCCGCTCGTTGAGCGCCTTGTCCTTCTTGACCGGGAGATCCTTCTGGCCTATCTCCTCCAGTATGACGTCCAAGGTCTGCTGGGCGCGCTTGAGCTCCGAGGTGAAGGCGACGTCGAACTTGATCCCCTTGAGCTCCCGGCCGGCGCGGCGGGCCTCCGTCTCGCCCAGCGGGGTGATCGGAACGTCCACCCAGCCGGTGAAGCGGTTCTCCAGGTTCCACTGCGACTGTCCGTGGCGGACGAGCACGAGCTTACCCATATCGGTCAGGCCTCCTTCGTTTCCGCGAGCATCTCGCGGATGGTGCGGCGAAATTCCTCGAGCTTCACGGGCTTGGGCAGGAAGCGGGCCCCGGTGGAGTCCGACACCTCGCTGAGGATGTGCTCCGGGTCGGCCTCGCCGCTCATGAACAGGATGGGGGTGGCCTTCGTCGCGTTGTTGCGCCGGAAGGACTCGAACAGGTGCGAGCCGGTGTTGCCCGGCATGTGGTAGTCGAGAATGATCAGGTCGGGCCTGACCTTGCGGGCCGCCTGCATGCCCTCGACGGGCTCCCCGGCCGAGGAGATCTCGTGGCCCTCGTGCTTGAGTATCTCGGTCAGGATGGAGACGATCTCGAAGTCGTCGTCGATGATGAGGACCCGCGCCATGGCCCCATGATAGCGGATTTTCGGGGAGCAAACGAGCCTTGACGATTCCCGCCCCGGGGCTACACTGGGGAGGTGACACGCGCGAGCTCAGCCGGCGCCCTCCTGGCCGCGGCGCTTCTCCTCGCGGGGTGCGGCCCCAAGAAGGCCGTGGTCCAATACGAAGAGGCGGGCGGCCTCTCCGTGCCGCCCGTCGGCCTCGTCGCGCGCAAATCCGTCCTCCCGCCTCCCAAAAGCGACGAGGAGCCCGAGCCCGCCCCCGTCGCCGCGGCGCGCTCGGCCGTCCCGATCGCCGCCTCGGAGCGGGGCCGTCTGGCGCCGCCCGAGCGCCGCGGGAGCGAGCCGGCGGGGGCGCGTGAGGGGGGCGAGTCTTTGCGGGCCGAGTCGTCCACCCAGGCCGCGCCGGGGCCGCCCGGTCCGCCCCCGGAGGAGATGCGCGTCGAGGGGGATCCCCGGGCCCAACAGCCCGACGAGCTGACGCCCCTGCCGACGGACCGCCCGCGGCGCTACGTGTCTCCCGCGCCGCTCAAGAAGGTCCTCAACACGCTGCGCATCGGCGAGCGCCGGCTGGCCGAGGCCGCGCCCGTACGGGAGGCGGCCGTCATCGACGTCTCCGCCGCGCCCGCGGCTTTCCCGCCGCAGGCGACGGCGGCGCTCGCCGACGAGGTGCCCGACAGCGTCGTGGCCGACCCCGAGCAGCTGGGCTCCTACCACGTCCAGGTCTCCTCGAGCCGCGCGTTCGGCGCCGTCCTCTTCGACAAGGAATACCCGTTCATGGCCGACATCGACCTGAAGACCGATCTGCTGGCCCTGGACCTGCGGCCCGGCCAATACTGGATCCGCTACGCGGTGGTGGACCTGCTCGGGTTCGAGCATCCGTACTCGCGGCCCCAACGCATCCTGATGAATAAACCGCAGACGCGGTGAGGCTTCGAACGACGGCGCCGTCAGCGTCGAGATTTTGGTCGCCCGTCGTGCAGCTCGCACCGGTGCGAGTCGGAACTGTTTCCGGAAACAGTCGACGTGTAAATCAGGCTGCGGGGTGAGGACTCGAGACTAAACGCGGCGGGAGCCGCGGCCCTGGGTCGCGTAGGCGCGGGCGAGGTCGGTGCCGCGGCGGCGCACGCCGGCCTTGCCGGCCTTCATCCTGAACATCGCGGCGTCGGCGGCGCGGACGAACTCGGAGGCGTCGCCCGAGGCGGGCAGCTGGGCCACGCCCCAGCTCGCGGTGACGCCGTCCTTGGCCAGCGGCAGGGCGGTCTTGACGATGCGGCGCGCGACGCGCGCGCCCTTGAGGGCGGTCGTGCCCGGCAAGAGGAGGACGAACTCGTCGCCGCCGTAGCGGAAGCACAGGTCCACCTCGCGGCGCACGCTGTCGCCGACGCAGCCGGCGAAGGCCTGCAGGATGCGGTCGCCCTCGAGGTGGCCTCGCTTGTCGTTGACCTGCTTGAAGCCGTCGAGGTCGAAGACGATCATGGAGAGGGGGTCGCCCTGGCGCCGGGAGCGGGCCGCCTCCTCGCGCAGGCGGTCGTGAAAATGGCGCTGATTGTAAAGCCCCGTCAGGTCGTCGGTGCGCGTCATCTCTCGCAGCCGGCGCTCGAGCTCGACGCGGTCGCTGATGTCCTTGGCGATGCCGAGCGTGCCGATCACGCGGCCGCGGGCGTCCTTCAGGAAGGAGAGGGACATGCTGACGTGGAGGATGCGGTCGCCCGAGGCCTTCACGCGCATCTCGTGGTTGTGCACGCGTCCATCGGGGCTGGCGCGCAGGAGCTTCATGAGGCGCTCCGCGCCCTCGCGTCCGTCGGTGTAGAAATCGTGGGCCGGGCGGCCGGAGGCCTGGGCCGCGGTGAGGCCGAGCATCGTTTCCGCCCCGGGAGAGAAATAGATGATCCGGCCGGTGATGTCCGTCGTGCAGATGAGGTCGCCGGAGGAGGCCACGATGGCCTCGAAGTACTCCTTGACGCGGATGAAGTCCGTCGAGAGCGCGATCAGCGGCCCGTGGGTCCGCTGGGTGATGGGAGGCATATCACGTATTTAACACGATTATGGGGGCGCCGACAGGGGCGGAGGTCCCGACGGACGGGGGGCCAAAGGGCCCAGGAATAATGACGACAGTTACGAGGAAAAAGGCCTACGCCTTCTTGCGGCGTTCGAGGGCGGCGAAGGTCCTCTCGATCTTGCCCTTGAGGGCGTCGAGCTCGATGGGCTTGACCATGTAGTCCACGGCGCCGAAGAGCAGGGCGTCGTTGAGCGTGCCCGCGTCGGCGAGGCCCGAGATCACGATGATCGGGATGTCCGAGGTCTTCTCGTCGGCGCGCAATTCCCGCGTGAAGCTGATGCCGTCCTGGTCGGGCATCATGATGTCCATGAGGATGATGTCGGGGCGGCGCTTGGCGAGGACCTCGCGGGCCTTGGCCGCGCTGGGGGCGCACTCGACGTCGTAGCCGCTCAGGCGAAGGGCCTGGTCGTAGAACTCGCAGACGGCGGCGTCGTCGTCGACCGCCAGGACGCGCTTCTTAGATAGTGCGTTTGACATTGGGCCCAGTATAGCCGCCTTCCGTCCAGCTGTCCAGGCTCAAGCGCGCCGGCGCGGACTTCCAGGCCAGCCAGCACAGGCCGGCCAGGACCGAGTCGGCGAGGAGGCCCTGGGTCAAGGTCAGGTGGACGGCGTCGCCGAAGCAGCCGCAGTTGGGCAGCTCGATGCCCTTGGCCTTGACCGAGAGAAGGGCCAGCAGGAACAGCCCGAACAGCCCGCCGCAGGCGGCGGCGACCGCCTTCAGCCGAAAGCCGAGGATCAAGGCCCAGCCCAGGATCAGCTCGACCCAGGGCAGGAAGGTCGCGACGGTCAGGACCATGTCTCGGGGGAGGAAGTCGTAGGACCCGATCACGATCGCGAACTCCTCGGCCGGGCCGGCGGCCTTGGTGGCGCCGGCGTAGACGAGGACCGCGCCGACGAGCAGGCGCGCGGCGAGGCCCGCGACCGAGCCATAAGGCGAGGAAGTGCCCCTCCCACTCTCCGTTGGAGAGGGGCCGGCGGGGGGGAATTTGGCGCTCATTTCTTCAGCTCCTTCTCGACCCAGGGCGTGCCGCGCTCGGAGAGCTGCCGCGCGCCGACGAAGCGCTTGCCGTTGATGAAGAAGGTCGGCGTCGAGCCCACCCAGGCGTTCATGCCGTCGTCGTAGTCGGCCGTGACGGCCGCGGAGACCGCGGGGTCCTTGCGGCAGGCCTGCCAGGACGCCTCATCGAGCCCGGCCTTCTTCGCGTACTCGGCCATGCGCGCCTCGAACTTCTCGCTCGGCCACGCCTCCTGGTGGTCGTACAGGTCGTGGTGGAACTCCCAGAACTTGCCCTGCTTGCCGGCGCACTCCGAGGCGATCGCCGCGGGCCGGGCCCAGCGGTGCATGCGTTCTAGCGGGAAATGCTTGAAGACCAGGCGCACCTTCCCTTCATAGAGCTTCAGGATAGCGCGCATCGGCGGCTCGGCGACGCGGCAGGCGGGGCACTCGAAATCGGAGAACTCGACGATGGTCACCTTCGCGTCCGCCGGCCCCTGCGTGCGGTAGGCGGGCGCGTCGGGCGAGTAGGGCTTGGCGCGGCCGCGCGCGACGAGGAAGGAGCCGGCGGAGGCGGCGGCCACGAGCGCGGCGGAGAGGGAGAGGCGGGTCATTCGGTCCATGGCCCAGGGAGCATAGAAAATAAAAAGCCCCCTTCGCCGCATGGGCGAAGGGGGCTTCCCGATTATGTCGTATCAGCGAACCAGCTTGTCGGCGGTGGGCAGGCCGGCGCCCTGGCCGATGTCCGGCACGCCCGGAAGCTTGGTCGACGCGGCCGCCAGGGCCGCGCGCGCGGCCTCCGGCGTCGCGCCCTTGTGGGTCGCGACGTACAGCGCCGCCAGGCCGGCCGCGTGCGGCGCGGCCATCGACGTCCCCGACAGCGTGTCGTAGGCCCCGCCCATGTACGTGGACTTGACCCCCACGCCCGGAGCGATGACCGCGACCGACGGGCCGCGGCTGGAGAACGACGCGAGCCCGTCCGACGAGTTCGAGGCCGCGACGGCGATGGCTCCCGGGTACGCCGCCGGGTAGCCCACCGAGCGTCCGGAGTTTCCCGCCGCCGCGATCAGGATCACGCCTCCCTTGCGCATCGCCTCGACGGCGTCGGCCAGGGCCTGGTTGCCGGAGTTCGCCCCGAGGCTCATGTTGGCGACCTCCATCTTGTTCTCGACGGCCCACAGCATGCCGGCGATCACGTCGTCGAAGGTCCCGGAGCCGTTCTCGTCGAGGACCTTCACGCCGTAGAGGTCGACCTCGGGAGCCACGCCGACGACGCCCTTGGCGTCGTCCTTCGCGGCGATCGTCCCAGCGACGTGCGAGCCGTGGCCGTTGTCGTCGTTGAAGGTCGCCGCGGTGGAGATCGCGTTCCAGCCGCCCTTGATGATGCCCGAGAGCTCGGGGTGGGTCATGTCGATGCCCGTGTCGATGACCACGAGCTTGACGCCCTTGCCGCGGGACGTCGCCCAGGCCTCGGGCGCCTTGACGCGCGCGATGCCCCACGGCGTCTCCTGCGCTCCGGGGGCGGTCGGGGCCGGGTCGGCCTGCTGTTTCATGGCCTTGACGGCATCGATTCCCTTGAGGATGCCGGCCGCGGACGGGACGGCGAAGTCGACCCCGCGCGCGTCGGCCATGTTGAGCCAGTTGATCTTCGGATCGGGATCGACGCGCTTGACCTGGGCCAGCGCGCGCAGCTTGCTCTCAGCGATGCTCACCTGCGTCGGATGCTCGATGACCACGGCGTTGATCAGCCGCAGCTCGCGCACGACGTTGCCGCCGGCGGCCTTGGCCAGCGCGACGCGCTGCGCCGGGCTCGTGCCCGGCTGGAAGACGACGATGCGGCGCTCGGCGGCGGACGCCGCGGAGCCGACAGCCAGCAAGCCGGAGACCAGTATCCCCGTCAGTTTGAAGCCTCGAACCATAACACCTCCAGTGCGTCTGCGCCGCGACCCCTCGCGGCGTCCGTCCGAAAACCATATAGCACATAATGGGCCGCAAGGCCTAGAGTCAAATAGGTCTTATGGGTAAGGTTATCCACAGCGGGGATATCCTGTGGATAAGTCCACGCGGGCTTGCGCGCGGGCGCGGCCGGGGCTATAGTGGTGCCGTGGCGGACATGATCTTCACGAGGGGCCTGCGGCGCGAGTACGCCTCGACGACCGCCGTGTCGGACCTGGATCTGGCGATCGAGGCGGGCTCCGTCGCGGCGCTGGTCGGACCGAACGGCGCGGGCAAGACGACCTTGCTCAAGATGATCGCGGCCCTGCTCGAGCCGACCTCGGGCCTGGCGATGGTCGCCGGCCACGAGGTGCACGAGAGCCCCCGCGAGGTCCATGCGGCGGTCGGCTACCTGCCCGATTTCTTCGGCCTCTACGAGGAGCTGACCGCGCGGCAGTGCCTGCGCTACTTCCATCTCGCCTACCGCCTGCCCGAGCCCGCGGACCGGCGTATAGAGGAGGTGCTCGACCTGGTCGCGCTGCGGGACGCCGCTGACCGCCCGATCGAATCGCTCTCCCGCGGGATGCGCCAGCGCCTCGGCCTGGCGCGCACCTTGCTTCACGATCCGCGGCTCCTGCTGCTCGACGAGCCCGCCTCCGGCCTCGACCCCGGCGCGCGGCGCGAGCTCCAGGAGCTCCTGCGCCGCCTCGCCGTCTCGGGCAAGACCATCGTCGTCTCCTCGCACATCCTCACCGAGCTCGAGGACTACTGCTCGCACGTCGTGATGCTGGACCGGGGGCGGCTGGTCTTCTCGGGGACGGTCGCGGAGGCGCGCAGGCGCGCCGGAGGCGGCCGGCGCCTGCGGCTGCGCGTCGCGGGCGGCCCGCGCGAGGCGGCGCTCGCCGCCTTGACGGCGGATTCCGCCGTCTCGGAGGCGTCGGCCGCGGCCGACGGCTGGGCGTTCCGCTTCTCGGGCGACGACGAGTCCGCCGAACGCCTCCTGCGCTCCCTCGTCAGCGCGGGCGTGCGCGTCTGCTCCTTCGCGGACGACTCCGGCTCGATCTCCGACGGCTACCTGAAGCTGATGCCCAAGGAGGACGCGTGAACGCGCTCGCGCGCCGCTTCCCGGAGATCTACCGGTGCCTGCTGACCGAGTGCGGTCGCAGCCGTCTGACGGTCGGGGTCGTGACGAGCCTGGCGCTCGGCGGCGCCTTCTGGAGCGCCGCCTCCTGGGACCGCGACCCGGGCAAGATGCTCTTCTACTACGCGTTCTGGGTCCAGGTCGCCACTTTCATCGTCTACGGCTCGACCCGCGCGAGCGCCGCGATCGCCGACGAGCGCGAGGCCAAGACCTGGGACCTGCAGCGCCTCACGCCGCTCACCTCGGGCGACATCGCCGCCGGCAAGCTCCTGGGCTCCCCGCTGTACGCGGCTTTTCTCGCCGCGCTTTTCGTTCCCTGGGCGCTCGCGGGCGCGCTGCGCAGCCCCGAGATCGGGGCCGAGCTCGTCTTCGTCTATCTGCAGTTCGCCGCGACCGCCTTTTTCGCCCTGTCGCTGTCCCTGCTCGCCTCCGCCTACTCCGATCTGTCCCGCGGAGGCTCCGCGACCACGGCCGGGGCGTTGATCGGCCTGGGGAGCCTGTACACCTTGGCGCCGTCTCTCTCGAAGGGGCCGCTCGACGCCGGCTTCTCCTACTTCGGCGTGAGCGTGCCTTATCTTCTTTGGCTGCCGCTGGCGACCGCGGGCTTCGGGGCCTGGGCCTTCGCGGCGGCGAAGTGGCGCGTCGGACGGGACCTGCTCGAGCCGGCGCGCTTCTGGCGCTTCCCCGCCTTCCTCCTTTATCTCATCGCCTTCGTTCTCGGCTTTCCCAAGTCCTCGGCTTATTTCGCGCTGCTGATGCCGGCCGCGGCGACCTTGATGGCCGCGCTCGCCGAGCCGACGAAGCCCGAGGCCTGGCGGCGCTGGCTCGCCGCGCCGGATCGGCGCGAGCTGGCCGCGCGGACGCCGTCCTGGGTCGCCGGGGCCGCGGTCTGCCTCGCCGCCGCCTTGGTCATCACCGGGATTCCGTCGGCGCAGGGGCTCGAGGCCTACCGTCGCCTGCCGCTGCTCCTCGCGCTCTTCCTGATCCGCGACGCCGCCTTCATCCAGTGCTGCCGCTTCACGAAGAGCCGGCGGCCCGAGATTCTGGCCGCGGTCTACCTCGGGCTGGCCTATCTGGTTCCCTCGATCCTGCTCAGCGCCGCGGGCGGACGCAGGCTGCTCTATGCGTTCGTGCCGCTGATCGGCCGGGACGTCGCCGCCTGGGAGAACGTCCTGCCGGGACTGCTCTGGGCCGCCGCCTCGGTGACCGCCCTCGCCCTCGTCTCGCGTCGGGTGGGCCCAAGGGCCTAGACAAACTATAGGCCTTTTGCTAAGCTCGGCCCAGACGCACCTGGGAGGGTACACCGAGATGAAAACGACCCGCTTCGCCTTCGCGCTCGCCGCGCTGATCGCCGCCGTTCCCGCCGCCGCAGAGACCGCCGCCGTGAACTTCGACCAGGGCGTCGACGCCGCCGCCATTCTCGAGCAGGCGAAGGCCGCCGCCAAGGCCGACGCGAAGCCCGAGGCGAAGGCCGTCGACGCGCAGTACCTTGGAGGGCGCCGCACGGTCCAGGATTGCGTGAGCGTCTCCTTCGGCGCGAATGATCCGGCCGTCTCCCCGACGTTTTCGCTGCGCAGCACCGAATACTACGAGGAGTGCTACCAGACCGGCGATCCCCGCAACGGCGGCAGCCGCCAGTGCTACGAGCGCCCGGGCATGAGCTATCACGAGCTGGCCTCGGTCACCCTCCAGGATCGCCAGCCCCTGCTGCCCTGGGAGCGCGACACCTTCCGCGTCTGCCTCGACGGCCCGTGGCTGAGCATCTACGACGTCGAGACCGCCTACGACTACCGCCTGATCTCCGGCGGCAGCTACAACGGCCGCTACGTCCTCGCCCCGGGCCGCAAGACCGCCCAGCGCCCCGACCCGGTCGGCGTGCTGGGCGAGCTCGACGCCGAGATGAAATTCACGCTCAAGGACAAGTGGACGTCCTATTACGCCGGGGAGAGCATCGAGATCAAGTACGCGCTCAAGAAGCACGTTGAGAACTGGTTCGATCCCGTCGTCGTGGAGGGCGCCGTCACCGTGCCCGTCGCCGAGTCCTACCTGGTCGACCTCTCGAGGAGCTCGGGCCTGCGCAACGGCAAGAAGTACTACGTCGAGTACTCGATCCGGCGCATCGGCTCGGTGTCCACGGACAAGTTCACGAGGACGCTCGAGACCAACAAGGTCTCGCGCGCCGCGGCGTCGCTGGCCTTCAACAAGTAATCTCGAAGGACGCGAGACGAGCGCCCCGCCGGGGAAGCCCCCGGCGGGGCCGCCTATTTCCAGGGTTGAACCCCCGTCGTCGGTCTTGTAAACTGAATTAGACCATGATCATCCCCGTCTTCTTCATCGCGCACTGGTTCACGTCGCTCTTCTCTCAGACCTTCTTCACGCACCGGTACGCCTCGCACCGGATGTTCTCCATGACCCCCGGCTGGGAGCGCTTCTTCCACCTTTTCTCCTACGTCTCGCAGGGGTTCTCTTATCTCAATCCCCGCGCCTACGCGCTGCTGCACCGGATGCACCACGCCTACAGCGACACCGCCAAGGACCCGCATTCCCCGGCGTTCTTCGGCGACGTCGCCACGATGATGCTGGCGACCTTCCGCCGCTTCAACGCCATCGGCCACTACCGCGAGGCCGTGGAGAAGCGCTTCGAGGGAGGCTATCCCAGCTGGCCGCTGCTGGAGAAGATCGGGGATCACCCGCTCTCGATGGCGTTCTGGGCCGCGTTCTACCTGGCCTTCTACTGCCTGTTCGCCACGTCGTGGTGGATGTGGCTGCTCCTGCCGGCTCACTATCTCATGGGCCCGATCCACGGCGCGATCGTGAACTGGTGCGGCCACCGCTACGGCTACCGCAACTTCGACAACCGGGACCAGTCGCGCAACACGCTCTTCTGGGACTTTCTCACGATGGGCGAGCTCTTCCAGAACAACCACCACCGCAACTGCACGCGCGCGAACTTCGCCGTGCGCTGGTACGAGGTGGACCCCTGCTACTGGATCATCCGCGGCCTCGCCGCCGTCGGAGCCCTGAAGCTCGTCCCCGCGCTCGCGGTCGACGAGAGCCTGCCCCCGGCCGAGCAGCCGTGGGGCTCGCCTATCGAAGCCTAGTCCTCAAGCCCCGTATCCTTCATTGAGCTCCCAGTTCATGAGGTTTTAACGGATGAACCACCAAGTCACCAAGACACAAAGATAATCGGGTTTTAAAGAACAATTCTTCGAATGCCGTCCCGAATCAGAGGAACGTTGAAATTGAATAG
>JAKFCD010000047.1:0-21594 GCA_036676805.1 Elusimicrobiota bacterium | reverse complement strand
CATTTGGCCTGCGGGCTCATCCTCGATGCCTCCGGAAAACGCGTTTATTCGCGCCCTTCGGTAACATTCTAAGTGAGTCAACGATGCGGCCTTCGGTAACATTTAAACTGATTCAATACGAAGCCTTGAAAAGACCGGGTTCCCCCGCTACAATGCCTGCGTGACCCTGGATGAGAAGGCTTTGCGCAGCCTCGTGACTTTATTAGAGGAAGACGACCCCGCCAGCCTGGCCCTCGTGCGGAGCCGGATCCTCGGCGTCGGCGCCGCCATCATGCCCTATCTCGACGAGCTGAGGCCCGCGGCGACGCCCGAGTTGGCCGTCCGCCTCGATTCGGTGGCGGGCGAGCTGCGCTTCCAGGACCTGCGCCGGGACTTCGTGAGGCTTTCCCTGGCGAAGCTTCCCGACCTCGAGGACGGGGCCATGCTGATCTCCCGCTTCGGCTTCGCCGACGTGGACGCCGCCGTCTACCGCGACTGGCTCGACCGCGTGGCTGCGGCGGTCGCCGCCGACATGCCCGCCGACGCCGGCATCGGCGAGTCGGTGCGCCGCTTGTCGAATCATCTGTTCCAGGGGCTGGGCTTCGCGGGCAATGAGACGCGCTACTACGACGCCGACAACAGCTACCTCTCGAGGGTCATCGACACGCGCCGCGGCATCCCGGTCACCTTGACCGTCCTGATGCTCCTCCTGGCCCGGCGCCTGCGCCTGCCGCTGTACGGAGTCGGCACGCCGGGGCACTTTCTCGCGGGCTTCAAGGAGGGCGGCTCGGCGCTGTTCGTGGACTGCTTCCGCGGCGGCCAGCTGATGACCTTGCCTGAGGTCAAGCGCATGCTCGTGCGCAACGGGTATGATTGGCGTCCGGAGCTCGGCAAGCCGGTGGGCTCGCGGGAAATTTTGGCGCGGATGCTGCGAAACCTCATCTCGATTTACCAAAAAAACGGAACCGCCGACCGCGCCGAGCGCCTCTCGACCTTGGTCGAGATCGTGCTGACCGGCCGCGACGCGGGGACGCCGTGAGAGCGCTGCTGCTGCTGCTGCTCGCCGCCTCGGCCGTCCGCGCCGAGAGGCCGATCAATCCCCCCGCGCCCGAGTTCCCTCCCGTCAGCGCCTGGCTGAACGCGACCCAGCTGTCCCTGCGGCGAATGCGCGACCGCAAGGTCGTAGTCGTCGCGTTCATCAATCCGACCTCGATCAACTCGGTGCGCGTGCTGCCCGCGCTGACGGCCTGGTTCGACCGCTACGCCCTGTCGCAGGTCATGGTGGTCGGCGTGCTGACGCCGGACCTCGATTTCCATCGCGATCCGGTCTGGGCCAAGAAGCTCGTAAGCCGCTACGGCATCGAGTACCCGGTCATCCTCGACAGCGACCGCCGGCTCTGGAAGTCGTACGCCAACGAGGGCTGGCCGGCACTGTACCTGATCGACCGGCGCGGACGCATCGTCTTCGACCGCCTCGGAGAGGGAGGCTATCGCGAGTTCGAAAGGGAGATCCGCCTGGCGCTGTCCGAACTCATCGACGACTCGAATCTGCCGGCGCCTACCGGCGTCGCCGACGCCCCGCGCCGCGAATGCGGGACCACCACCCGCGAGATCAGCCTCGGGGCGCGCCCCGGCGTCAAGCGGGCGCTCTCCCTCGACAAGGACGTCTCGCGGCGCCGCGCCCTGATCGTGGAGGCGCGCGACGGAGAGACCGCGCTTCTCGGCCGTTGGGAGACCGAGCCCGACGGCCTGCGCCTGGCTCAGGCCAACGCCGCCCGGTCGGCCTTCGTGCGCGTCGTCTACCGCGCCGCGCAGGCCCTGGCGGTGATGTCCCCGCCGGAGTCGGGCTCCTCTCGCGTCTACGTCAAGCAGGACGATCTATGGCTGCACGAGGGGAACAAGGGGCGAGACATCCAATTCGACGACGACGGCCGCAGCTTCGTCGTGCTCGACTCCCCCCGCTTGTACGACCTGACCCGGGACTCGATCTTCACCCCTCACGAGCTGTTCCTGATCCCCGAGCGTCAGGGCGCGACGGTCCACGGCCTGTCGTTCTCGGACGCCTGCCTCGTCACGACCCTCCCGTGAGGACCGCCCGCCGGGGAGGGGCCGAGCTCGCCGGGATCGACGCCCGCCGCGTGCTCGTGCCGATGAACGCGCCCTTCGCCATCGCCGGCGGCTCCGCGAGCGAGCTGGAGACGGTGTTCACCCGGGTGCGCCTCGCCGACGGCACGGTCGGCCACGGCGAGGCGTCGCCGTTTCCCGCCTTCAACGGGGAGACTGCGGCGAAGTCGGAGCGGCAGATACGGGCCGCCGGGAAGCGCTGGCTCGGGCGGGACGCCGGGGCCTGGCGGACCCGCCTCGAGGAGCTCGAGGAGCTCCTGCCGCGGCACGCCGGCGCGGCCCGCGCCGCGCTCGGGGTCGCCTTGCTCGACGCGTGGACGCGGCGGGCGGGGCTGCCCCTGCGGACCTTGTTCGGCGGCGCGCTCGACCGCGTCAGCTCCGACGTGACCGTCACGCTGGGCAGCCCCGAGCAGGCCTACGCCGCGGCCCGCCGCATACGGGCGCTCGGCGTGCGGACGATCAAGCTCAAGGTCGGCTTCAGCGCCCGCGAGGACGCCGCGCGCGCGGCGGCCGTCGCGAAGGCCCATCCCCGCGCCCCGCTCCTGCTCGACGCCAACCAGGGCTACGGGCCGTCGCAGTCCCTCGAGCTCGTGCGCCTGCTGCGCGCGCGCGGCATCCGACCCGTCCTCTTCGAGCAGCCCGCCGAGGCCGACGACCTCAAGGGGCTGATCGCCTTTCATCGCGGCTGCGGCGTGCCGGTCGCGGCCGACGAGTCCCTGCGCGGCCGCGCCGACGCGCTGAAGCTCGCGCGCGCGGGCGCCGCGCAGGTGCTCAACCTCAAGCTCATGAAGATGGGAGTGCTCGAGGCGTGGGACTGCGGGCTGATCGCGCGGGCCTCGGGGCTGGGGCTCATGGTCGGAGGGATGGTGGAGACCCCGCTCGCGATGAGCGCGGCCGCGCACCTCGCGGCCGGGCTCGGGGGCGTCGAGTTCGTCGACCTCGACACGCCCCTCTGGCTCGCGAAGAATCCCACCCGCGGCGTCGGCTTCGGGCGCGGCGGGGTCTACGACCTCTCCGGCGTCAAGGCGGGGATCGGCGTCGTCCCGCTGAACGGCTAGAGCGGAGCGGCCCGCGGGCGCGGGCCGCTCCGCCCTTCCCCGTCAGGACTCGTAGCGCTCGACCTTTTCCTTGACGCGGTCGTACGCCTTCTCTCCGGCCTCGCGCGCGGCCCGTATGCTCTCGGGCACCGAGCGGGAGCGATGGGGGATGTACTCCTTGGCGCGCGAGTACAGCTCCCGGCCGCGCTCCTTGGTGTCGCGCCCCCAATCGCCGATATCCTCGATCAGCTCGCTGCCCTTCTTCGGCGCGAACAGCAGCCCGGCCACGGCGCCGATAACGATGCCGCCGAGCAGATACGCGAACGACGACGTCTTCTCTTCGTCTCTCATTGACTTGACTCCCCCCATAGTGGTCCAGGTGAATTCTTCCGGCCGGGCGAGGCCGGCGTCCGGTTCGATTCCGCGGTTGTAAGACGGGGCGTCGCTCGCCGGAAAGGACTCCTCGAGCGCCTCGTCCACGCGCAGGTCGTCTTCGAGCTTCCGCTCCTTTTGACGATGTCTCATGGCCGCTTCCTCCGTTGGATTCAGCGTCCAGTATATCCCAGGCGGGCCGCGGCCGGCGATAACGGTCGTGCAACGTTTGCCGTCGCATTTCCTTTACAACCGACCCCTTGACAGCCGGCGCAAGTCCCTGCTATAGTTAATTAACTGAACGGTCAGTCAATCAATTATGGCCCGAAAAGCAGACCCCGCCGTTCGCGAACGCATCCTTCAAGAGGCGGAGCACATCATCCACCTCAAGGGCTACAACCATGCCTGTCTGGATGAGATCGCCGAGGCGTGCGGGATGACCAAGGGCAACCTGATCCACCACTACGGCTCCAAGTCGGAACTCGCGTTGGCTGTTCTTGACTACAAGATCAAGGAGTTCCAATCGCGCAAGGTCGAGCCGGCCTGCGCGCAGGCGGTGCCCGAGGACGCGGTGGAGGAGATGTTCGCGGCGGCCGGACGGGTCTTCGACGGCAACGGCTGCAAGGCGGGCTGCTTCGTGGGCAATATCGCCCTCGAGATGAGCGATCTGGACGAGACGTTCCGCCTCAAGGTGGCGGGCTTCTTCGACGAGTGGGCCGCGGGTCTGTCCGCCTGCCTCGAGCGCTGCAAGTCGAAGGGCTACTTCAAGCCGGAGCTCGACGCGCGCGCCACGGCCGAGGCCATCGTCGCTCTCTACGAAGGAGCGATGATGCTGGCCCGCTCCCGCCGCGACGCGACGGTGTTCTCCCGGGTCGGACAAGTCGCGAAACAGATTTTAGTGCAGCAAAAATCCGTTCAATCTTAGTCCGTATCAAGTCGTATTTATAGGAGGGCACTGACATGGGTCCGAAGACTCCCTGCGGCTGCTAAGCCGTCAACGCAACAACCGCTCATCGCTCCCTTCGGGGGGCGATGAGCGGCTTATGTTATGATGACGTCTCTCTCCACCATGAATAAGCTCCTGCTCGCCGTTCTCGTCCTCGGCCTGGCCGGCTGCGGCGAACCCGCCGGCTCGCGCCGGGCGCCCGATCTCGTCCTGCCGGACCTCGCCGGCAGGACCGTAAGCCTCGAGTCCTTCCGGGGCAAGCCCGTGCTCGTCAACTTCTGGGCCACGTGGTGCGACACCTGCCGCGTGGAGATGCCCGACCTCGAGGCGCTGCATAAGCGCGCCGGAGGGCGCTTCGCCGTCCTCGGCGTCTCGATGGACGAGAACCTCTCGGCCGTGCCTCCCTTCGTCAAGGAGCACGCGCTCACCTTCCCCATCCTGCTGTCGGACCGCAGGGTTTCCGCCGCCTACGCGGTGCGCGGCCTGCCCGCCGCCTACTTGATCGACCCCGAGGGGCGCATCGCCCGCCGCTGGGTCGGCGCGGTGGACGCCCACGCGGTCGAAAATGATATTCTGGCCCTTCTCAAATAGGAGATCTTCATGAACCTCGCTCGCGTGACGACCATGCTGCTCGCCGTGCTGCTCGCCGTCCCGGCCGCCGCCGCCATCTCCCGGGAGGACCTCAAGAAGGCCCTCGAGGCCAATCCCGACCTCGTGCTCTCCGCCCTGAAGAAGGCCGACAAGATGAAGTTCTTCGAGATGGTCGTCGAGTCCCAGCAGGAGTACCAGCGCAATAAGGCCAAGGAGGAGGCCCGGCGCGAGGAGCAGGAGCGGGACAAGGCCTTCAAGAATCCCCTGAAGCCGGACGTCGGCCCCTCCGCGCGCGCGCGCGGCAACCCGAAGGCTCCAATCACCATCGTCGAGTACTCCGACTTCCAGTGCCCCTACTGCACGCAGGGATTCAAGAACCTCGAGGTTCTGCGCAAGAACCACGGCGACAAGCTGCGCGTGGTCTTCAAGAACTTCCCCCTCAACTTCCACCCCATGGCCATGCCCGCGGCCCAGTGGTTCGAGGCCCTGTTCCTGCAGTCCCCGGAAAAGGCCTGGACGTTCCACGACACCTTGTTCGAGAACCAGAGCAAGCTGAGCGAGGACTACTTCAGGGAGCTGACCAAGGACCTCGGCCTCGACGTCGCCAAGGCGGCCAAGGACGCCCAGAGCGACGCGGTCAAGAAGAAGATCGAGGCCGACATCACGGAGGCCAAGAGCTTCGGCATCGAGGGCACGCCCGCCTACCTGATCAACGGCGTCCCGCTGCGCGGCGCGTATCCGGTCTCCGAGTTCGAGAAGATCATCGCCCGCATCCTGAAGAAGTAAAGGCTCACCGTTTCCGAGGGGAGGCCCGTCGAAAGGCGGGCCTCCTTCTTATTCGGCGAATTTCTTATTGATGTTGCATTTCAATAAGGGCGTGTGCTACATTATCCTTGTTGAAAATGAATCTCAATATCAATACGCCGCTCGTGGCGCTTCTCGCCCTCCCGCTCGCGGCGGACGCGCTCGGCGCGGCGCCCTCCCAGGAGCGCCGCGTCGAGCGCGTCCGCTGGGTCATGGGGACGCTGTGCGAGCTCGACGCCCCGGGCGCGGCCGACGCGGCCGTCAGCGCCGCCTTCGCCGAGGTCGAGCGCTGGGACCGGATTCTGAGCCTCTATAAAAAGGAAAGCGAGGCTTCGGCCCTCAACCGCGCGGCCGGGACCGGGCCCGTAATGGTCTCCGCCGACCTGTACGCCGCGATCGAAGAAGCCCTGCGCCTGGCGCGGGAGACAGGCGGGGCGTTCGACCCCACCATGTCCCCCGGCGGCTGGGCCAAGATCCGCCTCGATCCGGCCGCCCTGACGGTCGACCTCCCCGCCGGCCTGCGCCTCGATTTCGGCGGCGTGGGCAAGGGACGGGCGCTCGACCAGGCCGCCGCCGTGCTCAAGGCCGCCGGGGTGACGCGCGCCCGGTTCAACTTCGGCGGCCAGGTCCTCGCCCTCGGAGAGTGGACGGTGGCGATCCCGGGACGCTCGGAGCCCCTTCTCCTCAAGGATGCCTCCGCGGCCGTCTCCGGCGACGGCGAGCGCCCCGGCCACATCATCTCCCCTTTCGACGGCGGCCCGGTGCGCCGCCCCGGCGCCGTCGCCGCCGTCCTGCCGGGCGCGGCCGAGGCCGACGCCTGGTCCACCGCCTTATACGTCCTCGGAAAGGCGCCCCCGTCGTTTCGAGGACGGTCATTCTTCGAGAGAGACAAAAAATCCGCCGTGACTGCCAATAAAGGAGGTCGTTCATGAAGCCCCTCATCCGCGCGTCGCTCGCCGTCTGCCTCGCCCTGTCGTCCGCCCCCGCCTTCGCCCAGGACGCCGCCAAGCTCGGCGAGCTCGAGCGCAAGGTCGACGTCCTGACGCAGGAGATCGAGAAGCTCAAGCTCGGCGAGGCCGCCGATCCCGTCGCCGAGTCGACCTCCCCCGACATGGCCCCCGCCCTGTCCAAGGTCTACCGCGCCCGCCCCAACAAGGTCTCCATCGGCGGCTACGGCGAGATGACGTACACGAACGTCTCCAAGCGCAAGCAGGACGCGTCGGCCGCCGGCAGCCGGGACGTCGCGGACTTCCTGCGCGCGGTCCTCTACGTGGGCTACAAGTTCAACGACTGGATCATCTTCAATTCCGAGCTCGAGTTCGAGCACGGCACGACCGGCAACACCCGCGGCGAGGTCTCAATCGAGCAGGCCTACGTCGACTTCCGCTTCCGCCCCGAGATCGGCGCGCGGGCCGGCACGCTCCTCGTGCCCATGGGCCTGCAGAACGAGATCCATGAGCCCACGACCTTCCACGGCGTCAAGCGCACCAGCGTCGAGCAGAACGTCATCCCCTCGACCTGGCGCGAGAACGGCGCCGGAGTGTTCGGCGACATCGGGCCGGTCTCGTACCGCTCCTATCTCGTCACCGGCCTTCAGGCCACCGACAATACGGGCGTCGGCGGCTTCACTTCCTCCAGCGGCCTGCGCAGCGGGCGCTCCTCGGGCGCCAAGAGCCTGGCCGAGGACTTCGCCTCGGTGACGCGCGTCGACTACAAGCCGCTGGCGGGCGTGATGGTCGGCGGCTCGTTCTACGTCGGCCAGGCCGACCAGAGCTTGGTCGTCAACTCGGTGCCGGTGACGGTTTGGGAAGGCCATCTGAAGGCCGAGTACCGCGGCGCCGAGCTGCGCGCGCTGTACGCCGAGGGCCGAATCGGCAACGCGGACCTGGTCAACATCACTCAAGCGGCCTCCAAGCGCACGATCGGCAGCAAGCTGTTCGGCGGCTACGTCGAGGGAGCCTATGACGTCTTGTCCCTCGTCAAGAACAACAAGGGCCATTACCTCGCGCCGTTCTTCCGCTACGAGAGGTATGATACCCAGGCCGACACGCCCTCGGCCTTCGCCAAGAACCCGCAGAACAGCCGCGTCGAGTACACGGCCGGCCTGACCTACAAGCCGATCCCGCAGGTGGCGGTGAAGGCCGATCACCAGTGGATGCTCAACCAGGCCCGCACCGGCGTCAACCAGTGGAACCTCGGACTCGCGTACATCTTCTAGCCGTCGCCGTCCTGGCCGGGGCCGCCCTTCTCGGGGCGGCCCCGGCGCGGGCGCGCGTCCTGCTGTCGCAAAAGGACGCCCTCGCCCTGGCCTTCCCCCAAACCAAGCCCGAGCGCCGGACGGCGTACCTGACCGACGCGCAGGCCAAGGCCGTCGAGGAGGCCGCCCGGGCCAAGCTCGAGAGCAAGGTCTGGACCTACTACGTCGCCGGGTCCACGACCGCCTACTTCGAGTCCCATCTCGTGCGCACGATGAACGAGACCGTGATGATCGTCGTCGGAGCGGACGGGAAGGTCGCCTTCGTCGAGGTGCTCTCCTTCGCCGAGCCCGACGACTTCATGGCCTCCCAGCGCTGGCTCGCGCAGTTCCCGGGCCGGAAGCTCGACGACGAGCTCGTGCTGCGGCGCGGCCTGCGCAACATCACCGGCGCGACCTTGACCGCCGAATCCGTGACCCGCTCCGTGCGCCGCGTCCTGGCCGTCCACCGGGTCCTTAACGCGCCCCCCGCGAAGTGATAGACTCTCGGCCGTGAAATACATGCAAGGCGGCGGCTTCCAGAACAACCCCCTGATGAGGCTGACCTTGTCCTGGACCTTGTTGTTCGCCGGCGGCCTCTGGCTGACCAACGGCGCGATGTACCTCAAGCGCATGTCTTTGGCGCCCGCCTCGGTGCAGGCCTACTATCTGGGCAGCGCCGAGGAGTACTCCCAGCCGCGCAGCGCCGCCTCCATGCTCGAGGTCAGCCACGCCCACCTCGCCACCATGGGCGTCATGATCCTCCTGCTCACCCACCTCGCGATCTTCGCGCCGTGGGAGGACCGCGCCAAGCGCTGGATCATCGGCCTGGGCTTCGGCTCCGCGCTCATGGGCGAGGCCTCGGGCTGGCTGGTGCGCTTCGTCTCGCCGGGATTCGCCGTCCTGAAGATCGCGAGCTTCCTGACCTTCCAGGCCGTGCTCGCTTTGCTCATCACGGTCCTCGCGACGTTCCTTTATAAGGCCGGCCGCTCCCACGGCTCCCACGCCTCCCACGGCCGCCGCTCCTAGCCAGGCGAGAATCCCTACAGCCTTATGGTCATCCCCGCCAGGACGGCATAGGCCGTTCCGGAGACGTTGAAGCTCCGTCGGGCTCCGACGTCCAAGGCGAGACTCTCCGAAACGGCGTACACGAGCCCGCCCAGGACGTAAGCGGGCATCCGCCGGGAGCCCGGGTCCGGATTCGTGTCCACCCCGACGTTGGCGGTCGCCTTGAGATCCTTGACGACGGCGCGCGCCGCCGCCGCCGAGGCGTGCCACAAGGTCTCGCGGTCTCCGGCCCGGTTGGCGTTCCTCGTATAGCCCGCGTTGACGTGGAAGGCCCACGGCCCGGCTTCCCGGGTGGCGATGGCGAAGAGCCGCTGGGTCGATTTGCCGGCGCCCAGGCCCTTCGCGTCGTCCCCCGTCGGCAAGGTCAGCCCCGGCTTCACGGCGAGGCCCAGGCCGCCGCGCTCGTAAAAGCGCCATTTGACGTCCAGCGCGAAGTCCCCCGCGCCGGACTGCGTCACGCGGGACCCGGCGTCCTCGACGGTCGTGCGCTGGTAGGAGATGCCGGAAACGACGTCCACGTCGTCGCGCAGGCCGATGGACAGCACCGGCATCGTCGGCCCGACCATGGTCTTCTCGACGGCTCCGTGGTGCTCCGCGCGGTCGTACTCCGCGACGAGCTCCAGCTGCGCCTTTCCCTTCCCCTGCGTTCCCGCGTCGTCGGTGATCAGGGGGTGCTCCGCGCGCGCGGAGACGGCGGGTCCGGCCAGGAAGGCGGCGAGAAATATTCGTTTCATCATGAACACAACCCTGCAACGCTTCAACCGTTATTGAGATTGAATTTCAATAAGAGGCATGGTATGATCACATACGCGGAGCTTGATCCGTCACGCCCGGTGCGCTAGACTCTTGCGCCCGATACGCAAAGGAGAATTCCAATGAACGATCAGGACAAGAAGAAGTCGGTCGTCATCCTCAACCGGATCATGGAGCTCGAGCTGGCCGGCGTCGTGCGCTACACGCACTACTCGCTGATGGTCTACGGCTACAACCGCCTGCCCATCGTCTCCTGGCTCAAGGGCAACGCCGATGAGAGCCTCGCGCACGCGCATAAGGCCGGGGAGCTCGTGACCTTGTTCGGCGGTCACCCGTCGCTTAAGATCGGGCCGCTGCTCGAGACCGAGAAGCACGACATCGGCGACATCCTGCGCGAGAGCCTCGACCACGAGAACGCCGCGCTCAAGGCCTATAACGACCTGCTGAAGGTCTCCGAAGGCCGGTCCGTCCTGCTCGAGGAGTACGCGCGCGAGATGATCGTCAGCGAGGAGATGCACCTCGACGAGGTCAACAAGATGCTGCGCAAGCCCGGCGAGATCGGGACCTTCCGCTCCTGAGCGCGCCTTAGGCCGCTGGAACCGCCGCGCACTGAAGCAGGGCGTCTCGAAAGTGCTCGAAGCCGGGGGTCCCGTCGTCCCAAAGGTCGATGACCTGGGCCAAGGACGTCACGGGCTCCGGCGGGGATCCGGCCTCGAGGCGCACGTAATAAGGAGACTGGGTCCGGATCCGGTCCAGGTCGCCGATCGAGGCCACCCCGGCCACTATCTCCCGGCCCTCGGCCAGGCGCACCATCGCCCAGCTGCCGTCTCCGCTCACGCTTGGGCGCAGGCGCCGTTCCAGAGCGCACCGGTCGCGCCACGCCAGGTTGAAGAGGATGTCCGCGACCACGCGGTCCGCGGCGCTCATTGGGTCCACGCCGCGCCGCGCCCCGCGTCCGCCGGTGCGCCGGCCTCGTCGGCGCCGAGCGGCCGCGCCGCGGCGTTGAGCATGCGAACCAACTCCAGAAAGCGCGCCCGGTTCAGGGAGAGAGTGAGCTCCCCCCATCGGACATGGACGTCCTCGCAGCCGCCGCACAGGGACACCGCCCCGGGTCCGCCGTCGCGCCGTTCCGACAGTATTCGGCTCATGGCTCCTCCCTCTTATTGAGATTGTATCTCAATAAGAGAAGCACGTCAAGGAGCGGGGCCCCTCAGAGGCGCCGCGCGTCGGCGGCGAGCCTGTCGAGGGCGGCGTCGTCGGCGCCGTCGTACCAGCCGCGCACGCGGCCCTCCGCGTCGATGAGGACGAACTTAGTCGAGTGCGTGAAGCGCTCCCCGGGCGCGGCGGCGGCGTTCTCCACGATCGGCAGGAGGAAGCCGTCGCGCACGAGCCGGATCAGCTCCGCCTTCTCGCCGGTGAGGAAGAACCAGCGCTGCGGGTCGGCGGAGAACTTGCGCGCGTACAGCGTGAGCACCTCGGGCGAGTCGTGATCGGGATCCGCGGTGAAGGAGAGCAGGCCGATCGACTTCGGCAGCCGCTTCTGCAGGCCGGCCATGTTCGCGGTCAGCAGCGGGCACGGGCCGGTGCAGCGAGTGAAGATGAAATCCGCGATCCACGTCCTGCCGCGCATCGTCCGCAGGTCGAAGGGCGATGTGCCGTCGACGGTGACGGCGGTGAGCGAGAAGTCGGGCAGCGGCTTCACCGGCTTCGGCGCGGGCCGGCAGGCGGAGATGAGCAAAATGACGATGTAGAAGACGCTACGTATCAACACTAGAAACTCCTTAACGGTTTTGCGCGTCCATCTGGGTCTTTACAAAAATATATCCATCGGTTATTCTACAGCCTCCTCGAAAACGCGCGCGAGCCGCGACGCGGATCCGAGCAAAAGAACGCTACAAAATCTCATGGAGAAAAGGATGAACACGGCTGCCAAGACGCCTGTCACTCCCGCCGGAACCGACGCGAACGAGGACGCGAACGCGACCACTATGCAGGTCCGCAAGCGCGACGGCTCCCTCGAGTCCGTCGACGTCAACAAGATCGTCCGCGCCGTCGCCCGCTCCGGCTCGGGCCTCGAGAACATCGACGTGCTGAAGATCGCCACCAAGACCATCGGCGGCCTGTACGACGGCGCCACCACGAAGGAACTCGATAATTTGTCGATCCAGACCTCGGCGCTCCTGATCGCCGAGGAGCCCTCGTACTCGCGCCTCGCCGCGCGCCTGCTCTCGACCTACATTATGAAGGAAGTCGAGAATCAGGACATCCACTCTTTCTCGCAGTCGATCGGCGCCGGCGTGCGCCACGGCCTGATCTCCGAGAAGGTCGGCCAGTTCGTGCAGACGAACTCGCGCAAGCTCAACGACGCCATCGAGATGCAGCGCAACGAGCTCTTCGAGTACTTCGGCCTGCGCACGGTCTACGACCGCTACCTCCTCAAGAACCCCGAGACCCGCGAGGTGATCGAGGCGCCGCAGTACTTCTTCATGCGCGTGGCCTGCGGCCTCGCCGACACCGTGCAGGAGGCCGTCGAGTTCTACAACCTGATCTCGCGCTTCGAGCATATGCCGAGCTCGCCGACCTTGTTCAACTCGGGCACGAAGCACCCGCAGATGAGCTCCTGCTACCTGCTCGACAGCCCCGTCGACGACCTCGAGGCGATCTACAACCGCTACACCGACATCGCGCTGCTCTCCAAGTTCTCCGGCGGCATCGGCGTGTCCTACTCGCGCGTGCGCGCGCGCGGCTCCCTGATCCGCTCGACGAACGGGCAGTCCAACGGCATCATCCCGTGGCTCAAGACGCTCGACAGCTCCGTCGTCGCCGTCAACCAGGGCGGCAAGCGCAAGGGCGCCTGCGCCGTGTACCTGGAGACCTGGCACGCGGACATCGAGGAGTTCCTCGAGCTCCGGGACAACACCGGCGACCCGGCCCGGCGCGCGCACAACCTGCACCTCGCGCACTGGATCCCGGACCTGTTCATGAAGCGCGCGGAGGAGGACGGCGTCTGGTCCCTGTTCGACCCCAAGACCATGCCGCAGCTGACGGATCTTTACGGCAAGGCCTTTGAAGAGGCCTACCTCGAGGGCGAGGAGAAGAAGCTGTTCGTCCGCCAGGTGAAGGCGCGCGAGCTGTACGCGCGCATGATGAAGGCGCTGGCCGAGACCGGCAACGGCTGGATGAACTGGAAGGACGCCTCGAACCTCAAGGCCAACCAGACCGGCTCGCCGGCCAACGTCGTGCACTCCTCGAACCTGTGCACCGAGATCATCGAGGTCACGAGCCAGGGCGAGACGGCGGTGTGCAACCTCGGCTCGATCAACCTGAGCAAGTACGTCGAGGACGGCCGCTTCGACTTCGTCAAGCTCGCGGCGAACGTGCGCACCGCGGTCAAGTACCTCGACCGGGTCATCGACATCAATTATTACCCGACGAAGGCCGCCAAGGACAGCAACGCCAAGTGGCGTCCGGTCGGGCTGGGCGTGATGGGCGTGCAGGACGCGTTCTTCCAGCTCGGCCTGCCGTTCGACTCCGCCGAGGCCCGCGAGCTGTCGAAGAAGATCTCGGAAGAGATTTACTTCCACGCGCTCTCGGCGTCCGTCGAGCTCGCCTCGGTGAAGGGCCCCCACCTGGCCTTCCCCGAGACCAAGGCCGCCAAGGGCGTGTTCCAGTTCGAGCTGTGGGGCGCCGCTCCCTCCGACATGACTCGCTGGGAGAAGCTGCGCGCGGAGATGACCAAGAAGGGCCTGCGCAACTCGCTGCTGCTGGCGATCGCCCCGACCGCCACGATCGCCTCGATCGTCGGCTCCTACGAGGCCACCGAGCCGCAGATCTCGAACCTGTTCAAGCGGGAGACGCTGTCGGGCGAGTTCCTCCAGGTGAACAAGTACCTGTGCCTGGAGCTCAAGAAGCTGGGTCTCTGGAACGAGGAGATGCGCGCGCGCATCATGATGGCCGAGGGCTCGATCCAGGACATCGCCGAGATACCCGAGAGCGTCCGCGCGACGTACCGCACGGTCTGGGAGATCCCGATGCGCTCCTTGATCGACATGGCCGCCGATCGGGGCGCGTTCATCGACCAGAGCCAGTCCCTGAACCTCTTCATGGAAAGCCCGAACATCGGCAAGCTCTCCTCCATGTACATGTACGCCTGGAAGAAGGGGCTCAAGACCTCGTATTACCTGCGCTCGCGCCCGGCGACGAAGATCGCCAAGACGACGATCGCGGCGGCGGCACCGGCCGCCAACGTTCCCGTTACAGCCCCGGCCGCCTCGGACGCGGCCGCGGTCGCCTGCTCCCTGGAGAACCCGGAGAGCTGCGAGGCCTGCCAGTAAGATAACCCGCGCGGGGCGGGGAGGATATCCGAGAGGATCCTCCCCGCCCCTCAATTCGCCGTTCGCGTATTAGGAGACCCCCCTCATGATCCTCGATCCCGGCTTCAACCTGACCCTCCGCCCGATGAAATACCCCGTGTTCTTCGAGATGTACAAGGCCGCGATCAAGAACACCTGGACCGTCGAGGAGGTGGATTTCTCGCACGACGTCACCGACCTGAAGTCCAAGCTCACCCCCGCCGAGCGCCATCTGATCCACCGCCTCGTCGCGTTCTTCGCGACCGGCGACTCGATCGTCAGCAACAACCTCGTCCTGAACCTCTATAAGCACGTTAACTCCCCCGAAGCGCGCGTGTACCTGTCGCGCCAGCTCTTCGAGGAGGCGGTGCACGTCGAGTTCTACCTGACCTTGCTCGACACCTACATCCCCGACCCGGCCGAGCGCGAGCTGGCGTTCGCCGCCATCGACAACATCCCTTCGATCAAGCGCAAGGGCGACTTCATGCTCAAGTGGATCGACTCGATCAACAAGCTCGACCGCATCGAGACGCAGGAGCAGAAGCGCCAGTTCATGATGAACCTGATCTGCTTCGCCTCGTGCGTCGAAGGTCTCTTCTTCTTCGCCGCCTTCGCGTACGTCTACTTCCTGCGCTCGAAGGGGCTGCTCAACGGCTTGGCGGGCGGCACGAACTGGGTCTTCAGGGATGAATCCATGCACATCGCGGCGGCCATGGAGATCATCAAGACGGCCCGCGCCGAGGACCCCACGCTTTTCACGCCGAAGATGGAACAGGACGTCATCGTCATGATGCAGGAAGCCATCGAGTGCGAGATGGCCTTCGCCGAGGACCTCCTGGGCGGCGGCATCGCCGGCTTCTCGGTCAACGGGATGCGCCAGTACCTGCAGTGCGTCGCCGATCAAAGATTGGCCAATCTCGGGATCAAGCCGGTCTATGGGTCCAAGAATCCGTTTAACTTCATGGAGCTCCAGGACGTGCAGGAGCTCGCCAACTTCTTCGAGCGCCGCGTGTCCGCATATCAGACGGGCGTGACCGGCGCCGTCGCGTTCAGCGAAGAATTCTAGCCCCCGACCGATGGTGTCAGGCCTGTCGTTCTTTGCATAAGTCGGATTTGTGCAAAGAACGACAGGCCTGACACCTTTTTTGGAGCAAGTATACTTGACTGATTTAGTCAGGTATAATAGACTATGCGTATGCCCGCCGCGACCGCGCCATCCATCGACGCAATCAAGATAGGCGACACCCCCCTCCTCGACGTCTCCTTCGCGTTCCCCGAGCTCGGAGACAAGGTCAAGATCGTCGCGAAGGCCGAATGGGCCAACCCGGGCGGCTCCGTGAAGGACCGCGCGGCCTTCTTCATCGTCAAGGACGCGCTGAAGACCGGCAAGCTCGCCGGCGGCAAGGTCCTGCTCGACTCCTCCTCGGGCAACACCGGCATCGCCTACGCGTGGCTGGGAGCGCGCTTGGGCGTCAAGGTGGCCCTCGCGGTGCCGGGCTCGATCGCGCGCCAGCGGCGGGCGATCCTGGAGGCCTACGGAGTCGAGCTTTTCTTCACCGACCCCCTCGAGGGCTCCGACGGCGCCATCCGCGAGGTCCGGCTCATGCTCAAGGCCGAGCCCGGCCGCTACTGGTACGCCGACCAGTATTCGAATCCGATGACTTGGCGGTCCCATTTCGAGACGACCGGCGCCGAGATCTTCGAGCAGACCGGCGGCAAGGTCACGCATTTCGTCGCCGGACTGGGAACGAGCGGCACCTTCGTCGGCGCGGGCCGCCGCCTGCGCGAGTTGAATACGAATATTCGATTGATTTCCATGGAACCTGACGGCCCCATGCACGGGCTCGAAGGGCTCAAACATATGGAGACCTCGATCATCCCCCAAATTTACGATGATTCGGTCGCGGATAGCCGCATCCAGATCGCCACGGAAGAGGCGCAAGCCGCCGCGCGTACCCTCGGGCGATCCGGCGGGATTCTCCTGGGGCCGTCGGGCGGCGCGAACCTCGCCGCGGCCCTTCGGCTCGGACGCGACCTCGCCGCACAGGGGCGCGAGGCGGTCATCGCCACCATGTTCTGCGACTCCGGCGAGCGCTACCTGGGCGAGAGGTTCTGGGCGCCATGAGCCTCAAGCTCAGCCGCGCCGTCGAGGAGATCGCGGTCCGGACCTGCGAGAGGGCCTTTCCCGAGGAGGGCTGCGGCCTGCTCATCGGTCAGGTCCCGGACGACTTCGACGCGCCCGGCCGCGTCCTCTTGATCGACGAGGCCCGCCCCCTGCCCAACGGCTGGGACGCCTCGGCGAAGACGAACAAATATCTCATCGATCCGAAGACCTTGGCCAAGGTGGAGGCCGAGCTGTCCGGGTCGGGCCGCGGCGTCGTGGGCTTCTTCCATTCGCACCCGACGGTCCCGGCGTGGCCCTCTCCCTTCGACCTGACCATGGCGATGCCGTGCTGCAGCTACTGGATCCTGCAGATAAAGGACGGCAAGGTCGCGGACTCGCGGTCGTGGCAAAGAACCGAGGACGGCCGGTCGTTTATAGAAGAAGAGATCATTCTCGAAGGATAATCATGAGCATAGATATCAGGCTGCCGACCGCGCTTCGCGCGTTCGCGGACAAGCAAGAAAAGATAGGCGTGGACGCGGGAACCGTGGGCGAGGCGCTGGAGCAGCTGTTCACGAAGCACGAACGCCTACGGCAGCAATTGATGTCGCCGGAAGGAAAGCTTCGTTCCTTCGTCAATGTGTATGTAAACGACGACGATGCCCGCGACAAGCAAGGGCTGAATACTCCGGTCAAGGACGGGGACACGGTGCTCATCGTTCCCGCCATCGCCGGCGGCTCGACCGTCGATGAGCTCGAGCTCACGACCGCGGAGAAGGCCCGCTATCACCGACATCTGATCATGCCGGAGGTCGGAGCCGAGGGCCAGAAGAGGCTCAAGAACGCGTCGGTGCTGTGCGTCGGCGCGGGGGGGCTCGGCTCGCCGCTGGCGCTGTATCTGGCCGCCGCCGGGGTGGGACGCATAGGCATAGTTGATTTTGACGTGGTGGACGAGTCGAATCTTCAACGACAAATCGTCCATGACACCCTATCGGTCGGGACCTCGAAGCTCAATTCCGCCGAAAAGCGGCTGAAGGCTCTCAATCCTTACGTCAACGTCGAGCTGCACGAGGTCCGGCTGAGTTCCGCCAACGCCGTCGAGCTGTTCAGCCGCTACGACGTCATCGCCGACGGCACCGACAATTTCGCGACAAGATATCTCGTCAACGACGCCTGCGTCCTGACCGGAAAGCCGAACGCTTACGGCTCCATCTTCCGTTTTGAAGGCCAGCTCTCGGTCTTCGGCCTGAAGGACGGCCCTTGCTACCGCTGCCTCTACCCGGAGCCTCCCCCCCCCGGCCTCGTGCCCAACTGCGCGGAGGCCGGCGTGCTGGGCGTGCTTCCGGGCGTCATCGGGACCATGCAGGCCGTCGAGGCCCTCAAGCTCATCCTCGGCATCGGCCGCCCGCTCTCGGGCCGCTTGATGCTGTACGACGCCCTCGAGCAGAGCTGGCGCACGCTGAAGGTAAAGAAAAATCCGGCGTGCCCCGCGTGCTCGGAAAATCCGACCATCAAGGCGCCGATCGATTACGAGGCCTTTTGCGGCCTCAAGGAGAAAACCGTGACCATCCCCGAAATTTCCGTCCAGGATCTCAAGGCGAAGCTCGACAAGAAGGAAAAGTTCGTCCTCCTCGACGTGCGCGAGCCCCACGAATACGAGATCGCGAAAATTGCAGGGTCGACCTTGATCCCCCTCGGGGCCCTGCCCGAGCGCTTCGCCGAGCTCGACAAAAGCGCCGAACTGATCGTGCACTGCAAGATGGGCGGCCGCTCGGCGAACGCCGTACGGTTCCTCCGCGAGAAGGGCTACGACGCGACCAACGTCGCGGGCGGCATCAACGCCTGGTCGGAGGCGATCGATCCGTCGGTGCCGCAGTATTGAGGTGAGCCGCTAAAAGAGGGCCGCCGATGCCCGAGCTTCCCGAGGTCGAGACCGTCCGCCGGGTCCTGCAGGAGCGCTACGCCGGGCGGACCATCACCGCCGTCGCCCTCGGCAAGCCCACCTTCTACCGCGCGCCGCCGACGGCGGCGATCAAGATTCTCGCCGGCGGCGTCATCGCGGCCTTCAAGCGGCGGGGCAAGTACCTGATCGTCGCCATCGAGGGCCGCGGCGAGGTGGTCTTCCATCTCGGCATGTCCGGGCGCATCACCGTCGGCGGCGAAAGCCCGCACGTGCGCTTCCAGATGTGGATCGGCACGGAGGCCGTGCGCTTCCATGACTCCCGGCGCTTCGGCCGCGTCGGCTGCGCGCTGCCGGACCTCGGTCCCGAGCCGATGGACCCGGAGTTCACCCCCGACTACCTCTGGAATATCCTGCGCAAGCGCGCCGCTCCCGTCAAGGCGCTGATCATGGACCAAAAGCTGATCGCGGGACTCGGGAACATCTACGCGACGGAGGCCCTGCACGCGGCGGGCATACGGCCCGGCCGCGCGGGAAAATCATTGCGCCGGGCCGAGGTCGACAGGCTGACCGAGGCCTGCCGCGACATCCTGGTCCGCGGCGTGGAGGCGGGAGGCGCGACGCTCGAGGACGAGGCCTTCCTCGATCCCCTCGGCCGCCCGGGGCGCATGCAGATGGGGGTGCTGGTCTACGGCCGCAAGACGTGCGGGACCTGCGGCGGGGCCGTCATCGGCACGCGCAGGAGCATCGGCGGGCGCGCCAGCGCCTACTGCCCGTCCTGCCAGAAGTAGGCGCTCAGCGCCGGCCGCGCAGCGCGTTGTTCAAGGTCGAGCGCGCCGCGCGCGCCTTCAGCGGCGCTTGCGAGCGGCGCCGCTCGTAAACGAGCTTCGCGGTCAGGATCGCGGCGGCGGCCAAAAGGGTCAAAGTCATCGGTTTCTCCAGAGGGGCGTCGACGGAGGATAGCCCGAGGACCCGGTTCCGTCAAGACCCGCGCGCGGCTCAGCGCAGGCAGGAGTTCCGCTTCTTGACGCCTTCGCCGATCTCGACGGCCGCGTTATAGCGCGCCAAGGTCGCCGCGTCGGCGCTGAATCGGTCCGAGTACCGATCGAGCCCCGAGACGGCTTCTTGAATCCGGCGGGCCGCGTCCATAGCGTCGCGGTTCGCCGCGCCCCGGCAATCGGGCGCCCGCGCCAGGATCGCGTTCGCCGCGTCGGCGAGCGTCTGCCGGCATCGCTCCTGCGGGATCGGAGATCGCTCCCATTCAATTCGCCCGCCCGGGGCGACGCGAAGGCGGTGCGAGCCGCGAAGGCCGAAGGTCGGAGTGAGGCCGGCGATGCTGTTCTGATCCGAACGCTCGGCCTCGAGCGTCCCGCCGCCGCGGGAAAGCAGCTGCCGAGCGACGACGGCGACGAAGTTTTCGCCCTCGCAGCGGGACGCGACGCTGCAGCCCGACAGTTTCACGGTCGCGTCCCGAGCGAGGGCGCAGGACAGCCCGCCCAAATTCCGCTCCAGATTCCCGTCGAGCTGGATCAAGGTCGTCGTCTCAGCGCCGTCCCCGAAGCTGAAGTAGCCGGGCCCGCCGTGCGTCGCGATCATCAGGAACTTCACGCGCTTGCAGCGCTTGGCGAGGTCGAGCAGGTCGCGGCGGAACTCCTGGGGCGTCGAGACCCAGTAGTCGTCCCGCGCGCCGGAGGACGGAGCGGCGGACTCGAACTCGCTGTGAACCGCGGCCAGGTGCATCGTCTGGCCCGGCGCGATGAACTCCCGCGAGCCCAGCAGAACCGTCACTTCGCTCGTGCCGCCGGGGCAAGGCGGGCAATCCTCTTGCGCGGCGGCGGGCACCGCGAGCGCCGCGGCGAGGACGGCCGGATAGAGGGCCTTCATGCCCCCAGTGTAGGCCCGGGAGGGGCCGAATTCAAGCCCTTCTTGGCCCGCCTCCCGCGCGCGGCTATCCCGGGAAAATTCCACCGGTGGAATTTTGTGATCGAATTCAGGACTTCAGATAGTCGGATAGGTCGGAATGGCTCACGGCCGCGCGAAAGCGCCGGACGCACGCCGCCGTCTCGTCGGCGGGCGGAATGACGAGCGCGTCCGCCGCCCTGGGTCCGGGCTTGAAGCCGCGTCTGATCTCGTGACGGCGGCGCCAGGCGGACAGCGCCGGAGGCACGACCATGAACAGGATCGGGAACAGAAAAACGGCCGCCGCGAGCGGGACGATCAAGCCTTCCATGCTTTCAGCGTAAAACCGGGAGCCCCCTCCGTCAAGGGCCCCGCCTGGTTGTTTCCGGAAACAGCCATGGGTCGACCCCTTGACAAAATCGCGGACCGGGGTTAGAATACTACTGTACTAGTTCACTAATACAGATACATATAATCGATATGATCCAGATCGACTCCCTGTCGCCGACGCCCCTCAACGAGCAGATCAAGTCCGGCCTGCGCGGCCTCATCGCGCGGGGCGCGCTCAAGCCCGGGGAGCCCGCCCCCACGATCCGCCCGCTCGCCGAGGCGCTCAAGGTCAACCCGAACACGGTCGCCCGCGCGATCCGCGAGCTCGTGCTCGAGGGCGTGCTCGAGACCAAGCGCGGGGAGGGCACGGTGGTCGCCGCCGGCGCCCCCCGCAAGGCCTCGGACGGCCTGGCGGAGATCCGCGACGGCCTGCGCGAGGCCCTGCGCCAGGCCCGGCGCGGCGGGCTCGACTGGGACGACATCACCTTGCTGGTGCGGCGCGCGGAGAAGGAGAACATATGAACGCCCTGAGCTTTAGGAACGTGACGCGCGTCTTCGGGGGGCGCCGCGTGCTCGACGGCGCCTCGGGATGCGCGGAGCAGGGCAAGGTGATCGGGCTGCTCGGCCGCAACGGCGAGGGCAAGACCACCTTGTTCAAGGTCCTCCTCGACCTGCTCGCCGCCGACTCCGGCGAGGCGGAGGTCCTGGGCCTGCGTCCTGACGGCTCGGGCGCGATCCGTCAGGCGGCGGGCTATATCCCGGAACGGCCGTCCTATCATTCCTTTATGAACGTGGAGGAGGCGCTCGGGCTGCGCGCGAGCCTGTTCCGGAACTGGAACCGGGGCCGCGCGGCGAACCTCTGCAAACGGCTAGGGCTCGATCCGGCGACGCGCCTCGAGGGCGCCAGCAAGGGCACGCTCGGCAAGCTCGCGTGGGTGTGCGCCGCCGCCCACGACCCCGCCCTGTATCTGCTCGACGAGCCGACCTCCGGGCTCGACGCGCTCGTGCGCGAGGAGGTGCTGTCCGGCCTCGTCGGCGAGCTGGGCGAGGCCGGGAAAACCGTCCTCGTGACCAGCCACCGCATGGACGAGCTCGCGGGCCT
>JAKFCD010000046.1:0-75642 GCA_036676805.1 Elusimicrobiota bacterium | reverse complement strand
GGCGCGCGTCTCCGCCGTCGAGGCCGACCGCCGCGCGCTGGCCGGCTCGCTGGCCGCCGCGGAGAAGAAGGCCGAGGAGGCGAAGCTGGCCGCCGCGGCCGAGCTCGCCCGCGGACTGGAGGAGGCCGAGAGCGAGCGCGCGAAGGCCCTCGAGGAGCATCGGGCCGAGCTTGAGAAGGGGCACGCCGCGACGCGGCGCGCCCTTGAGAGCGCGCTGGCCGAGCGCGCCCGCGCCCTCGACGCCCGTGAGCGCCGCCTCGAGGAGGAGGCCCAGCGCCGCGAGGACGCCCGGCAGGCGGAGCACGCCTCTCGCGTCGCCGCGCTCGAGGCCCGGCACGGCGAGGACCTCGCCCGCGAGCGGGCCCGCCTCCAGGAGCTCGAGCGCGAGCTGGCGCGACAGTTCGTCGGGAAGACGGCCGAGCTCGAGGGCCTCAAGGAGAAGTTCAGCGGCCAGTTCGAGGCCTGGCAAAGCGAGCGGCAGGCCGCCCATGAGGCGCGCGTCGGCGAGCTCGAGGCGGACCGCCGCGAGCTGGCCGAATCCCTCGCCGCGGCCGAGCGGGAGGCGGCGTCGCTGCGCGCCGCCGCCGCCGAGGGCGACCGCCGGCGCGAGCTCGAGCGCCCGCGGCTGGCCGAGGAAGCGAAGCTGGCGGCCGCGGCCGAGCTCGCCCGCGCGCTGGAGGAGGCCGAGGGCGACCGGGCCAAGGCGCTCGGCGATCACGCCCGGGTCCTCGAGGACAGGCGCGAGGAGCTCGAGCGGGCGCACGCCTCGCGCCGGCGCTCGCTCGAGGAGGCGCTCGCCGAGCGCGGCCGCGCCCTCGACGCCAGGGAGCGGCGCCTCGAGGAGGAGTCCAAGCGCCGCGAGGAAACCCGGCAGGCCGAGCACGCGGCGCGCGTCGCCGCGCTCGAGGCCCAGCACGGCGAGGACCTCGCCCGCGAGCGGGCCCGGCTCCAGGAGCTCGAGCGCGAGCTGGCGCGACAGTTCGTCGGGAAGACGGCCGAGCTCGAGGGCCTCAAGGAGCAGTTCAGCGGCCAGTTCGAGGCCTGGCAGAGCGAGCGGCAGGCCGCCCACGAGGCGCGCCTCGCCGAGGCGGCGCGGGCGCACGAGGAGAGCCTCGCGCGGGAGCGCGCCGACCTTCAGGAGGATCTGGCCGCGCATCGAAAGGACTACGAGTCGCGGATCGCCGAGCTCGAGGCGGACCGCCGGACGCTGTCCAAATCGCTCGGAGCCGTCGAGAAGGAAGCGGCGTCGCTGCGCGCCGCGGCCGCCGAGCGCGACCGGGCTCGCGAAGCCGAGCGCGTCCGCCTCCAGGACCTGGAGCGCGAGCTGGCGCGCGAGTTCGCCGAAAAGTCGTCCGCGCTCGAGGCTCTCAAGAAGGAGTTCGGCGAGAAGCTCGCGCCGCTGCAGAGCGAGCAGCAGGCCGCCTATGAGGCGCGCGTCGAGGAGCTTCAATCGCGCGTCGACGCGCTCGAAGAGACCCGCCGCGGGCTGTCCGAATCGCTCTCGGCCGTCGAAAAGGAGGCGGCGGCGCTGCGCGCCGCCGTCGACGAGCGCGACCGCCTGCGCGAGGCCGAGCGCGTCCGCCTCCGGGACCTCGAGCTCGAGCTGGCGCGTCAGTTCGCCGCAAAGACCGCCGAGCTCGAGGCCCTCAAGAAGGAGTTCAGCGATCAGCTCGCGCGCTGGAAGGCCGAATGAGGACACCTATGCGATCCGAACGCCGCCACTTGATAAATCGCGGGACAGGGGCTATTGTAAGGCCATGAGCGACCGCAAGCGCCAGCTGCGAAGGCTGCTCGAGCGCTACCGAGACCGCGCGGCGGCCATCACGCTCGAGATGCCGGAATTGAAGGCGATCGCCGCCCGCCAGGGCGCCCTCGCCGCGGCGGCGAGCCCGGCCCCCGTCGCCGAAGCGCCCGCCCCCCAGGCCTACGCCGGCGTCGCCGAGCGTCCCGCGCCCGACGCCGGGGACGCCCGGGAGCCCGCCGCCGTCCCGGTCAACCCGCTTCGCCCGGCGCCCGAGCCGCCGACGGCCGATTACGCGCCGGCGCCGGGCCGGGGCCTCGCGCCCTGGCTGGCCGCCCTGCTCGTGGCGGCCCTCGCGGGGGGGGCCTGGGTCCTGGCCGGGCGGCTGCAGCTCAAGAGCGGCCACCGCGTCGTCGCTTTGCCCCTGTCGAGCGCGGTCGGCCTGGCCCGCCGCGGCCCGGTCTTATACTCCTTCGACCGCGCGCGCATGCGGATGGCGGCCATCGATTCCGCCGCCGGGGGGGTGATCTCCCTCAAGAGCTTTCCCCACGGACCGGCCAGCGGCATAGCCGCCTCGCCGGAAAAGCTGTGGAGCGCCGACGCCGACGGCTTCCTCCATGAGCACCGCCTCGATGACGAATACTCCGTGAGGCGCACCTTCGCCAACCCCGACCGCCGGCCCAGCGCCCTGCATTGGGACGGCTCGCACCTGTGGATCGCGGACGCCCGGACGAACTCGCTCTATGAATACACGGTGGGCGCGTCGCTCGTTCCCGCCCGCCAGTTCACGCTGCCGCCGGGCGTCGCTCCGGTCGGGCTTCATGTCGAGAGCGGCCTCGTCTGGGTCCTGGACGCGAACAGCCGGGCGATCCGCCGGTTTCGCGCGCGCGCGCTGCTCGAGCCCGTCGATTCGATGAATTTAAGGCCCTGGATATCCGCCCCTCGCGCGCCGACCGGCATGGTCGTCGGCGAGCACCTCTGGATCTCCTCCGACGGGCCCGCGGAGCTGCACCGGTTCGAGCTGCGCAAGCTCCCCTGGCGCGCGGACGACTAGGCGCCGGGATTTCGCAGGCAATAGCCGAGCTTGGAGACCGTCTCGATCATGCGGCCGGCCCGGCCTCCGAGGCGCCGGCGCAGGCGGCTGACCATCACGTCCACCGCCCGGGTCTGGGCCGTGTGGCGCATTCCCCAGACCGTCTCGAGAAGGTAGACGCGCGAGAGCACGCGCTCGGCCTTTCGCATCAGGATCTCGAGCAGCTCGAACTCGCGGGGCTGCAGGGCGATCCTCTTTCCCGAGATCCGGCACAGGCGCTGGCTCGGATCGATCTCGATGGGACCCACCGTGAGCGCGCTGCCGAAATGCTCCACGCGCTCGTAGCGCCGCCGCAGGACGGCCCTGATGCGCACCAGCATCTCCCGCAGGTCGAAGGGCTTGGGCAGATGGTCGTCGATGCCGACGGCGAAGGCCTCCAGAACGCGCTCGTCGGAATTGCGCCGGCCGGTCAGGATCACCGCCAGGTTGCGGCCCAGCTCGGTCTCGCGCAGGACCTTGAGAAACGTCAGCCCCTCCATGTCCGGCAGATCGTAATCGACGATGACGATGTCGGGGGGGCGGGTCGAACGCAGGTGGTCGAGGGCCTCGCGCGCCAAGCCGCAGGCGGTCGCCTCGAACTCTCCCTTGAGAGCCTCGCCCAAGGATTTCCGGGCGGCGGCGTCCCCGTCCACCACGAGAGCGAAGTAAGGCATGAGCCATTATATACGACTCTGAATTATTTTGGTTACAATTTGATTTCAATTCGTAAATAATTGGTACACGCAATCCGCGCATAGTTACACAATATGACGTGCACGGGGGCGCAATGTACCGGATCCTAGCCATCGATGACAGCCCGATCATGCGGCAGCTGCTCATCCAGATTCTCTCCGCCGACGGCTATGAGTGTCTCACTGCCGGCGACGGACAGGGCGGGCTGCGGTCCTGCGCCCGGAACAAGCCCGATCTGGTCCTGCTCGACGTCAACCTGCCCGACGGCAGCGGCATCGAGTTTTGCCGCCGCCTCAAATCCGACCCCGCCGCGCGCCATATCCCCGTGCTGCTGCTGACCGGCGAGGCGAAGGCCGTGGAAAACCGCGTCGAGGGATTCGAGGCCGGCGCGGATGATTACGTCACCAAGCCCTTCAACGTCAAGGAGCTGCTGTCCCGCGTGAAAGGCATCCTCCAGGCGAGCGCGCGGCCCACGGGAAGCTAGAGTGCTCCGCGTCCACGCCGCCCGCCTCCGGCTCGCTCTCGCGCTGACCGCGCTGGGTGTCCTGCCGGCCGGCCGGGCGCAAGGCGGCGAGAGGCTGACCGGCGGCGCCTTCGCGATCACGCGGCACGCGTCACCGAACTCCGGCGGCCTGCTCGCCGGCGGCCCCCATATCCTCAACAGCACGGTCGGAGGCGTCGGCCTGGAGACGGCGTCAGGCGGCGCCTTCGCGAGCGCGGGCGGGCTGCCGAGGCTCATGGCGCAGCCCGGAAGCGTGGTGTCGATCACGGCGGCCACCAAGTCGACCGGCACGCTCGATCTGACCTGGAGCGCCCCGGGGCTCGACGGCTCGCTGGCCCCCGTCGTCGGCTTCTACCGCGTCGACTTCTCCTCCGAGCCCGGTCACGCGTTCGCGCCGACGGTCTTTGAGCTCGAGTTCGCGACGAGCGTCGCGCCCGGAGACCCGCAGCAGCTGAGGCTGACCGGGCTCGAGCCCAACACGACCTATTACACGAAGATATATCTCGCGGGCGCCGAGAAATACTTCGCCGAGGACGGCGTGCGCAGCGCGGAGTCGACCTTCGCCAACGTCCCCGTCAACCCGGTGCTCGTCAGCGTCGGCTCGACGTCGGTCAGCCTGACGTGGGACGCGCCGGCCGGCGGGACCGAGGGCTTCCAGGCCGACGCCTCGAGCACGAACTTCGGCTCCGCGGCCCCCGGCGGCGTCACCGCCAGCTCCGCGACGCCCAGCGGGCAGACGGCGTCGCTGACGATCCCCGGGCTGCTCCCCAATACGACCTACTTCCTCAAAGTTGCCAGCCTCAACTGGCAGGGAGACCGGAATTACGTCGTGGTGCTCCCCGTCATGACGACGGCGAGCAACGCCCCCCTGCCGATCGTCTTCCTCATCAGCGTGCCGAGCGCGCTGGAGCGGTCGGTCTCGTTCGCATGGACGAACCAGCCCTACCTGAACTCCGAGGGCGTCCTCGTCCTCCAGAGCACGAGCCCGACGACGAACCAGGTCAGCGACGGCGCCGGCCCCTTCCTGCCCGGGCAGGTGCTGGGGGACGGAAGCGTCGTCAAGTCGACGAACGCGCCGGCCGCCTTCGAGGACGGGGCGCTGACCCTCGACTCGACGTATTACTATCACTTCTTCAGCCGGGCCGCCGGCCTCGCCTACTCGGTCGAAGTCACGACCTCGGTGTTCCTCGATCTGGCGCCCATGGGCGTCGCCAACCTGGGCAGCGCCGTCTCCGCCGACAAGACGCAGGTCACTTTGAGCTGGACCCCCGTGACCAGCAACGTCGACGGGTCGCTCTTCAAGTCCACGGCCGCGCCGCTGTCGGTGGAGCTTCAGCGCTATGAGATCTCGCGCGCGACCTCGATCCTCAACGCGAATTTCGTGGCGATCGCCACGGTCTCCGTCTCGAGCCTGGCCTATACCGACACCGTCCCCGATCCCGCCCTTACCTACCTCTACCGCGTGCGCGCTCTGGACTCCCTGGAGACGGCCGAGCCGGCGGCGGCGATCGACTCGCGGGGCGACTCGTACGTCTTCTCGACCGACAACATCACCCACATGCGCGTTCCCGAGAGCCTGCGCTACGACCTCGTGGGCTCGTCGAACGCGTACGGCGCGGACATCGTCTTCCGGGCGATCGAACGAAGCGGAGACGCGTCCCGGAACATCTACCGCTCCGTGACGTTCGAGGCGCGCAAGTCGCCCGACAACGCGGTCATCGACCGCTTCGAGTTCTCCCGGCCCGAGGTCGCCATCGCCATGCGCTACGACGTCGTGGGCGGACAGGTCGTGGTGTCGAGCGTGGCCGCCGCCGGGGGCCCGGCCGCCGCGGCGATCGCCGCGGCGGCGGCCGACCAATCGCTCAGCATCTACTGGAACAACGGCGTCAAGTTCATCAAGCTGTTCGGCACGGTCGACAACCAGCAGCAGGTCGTCTCGGTCCAGGGCATCAACGGCGGCGATTATCAGATCCGCGGCGTCCTGCGCGACCAGGGCCTGAGCTTCGACGTCTCCCAGCTCAGCAACAAGGTCATCACGCCCAACGGGGACGGCCGCAACGACAAGTCGGTCTTCCTGTTCGACAACCCGCGCGACGCGGCCTTCTCGGGACGGATCTACGACCGGCGGGGACGATTCGTCGCCGACATGACTCCGGGGGTGCTGGCCAATTCCCTGCAATGGGACGCCAGAGGCGGCGGCCGGGTCGTGCCGGGCGGCGTCTACATCTACCAGATCAAGGGGGAGAGCAAGGTGTTTTCAGGCACCTTGCTCGTCGTGCGATGACCGCGGCCCTCGCGCTGCTGCTGGCGTTCGCCTGCCCGGCGCGGGCCGCGTTCGAGGACGAGGGCGCCGGCGCGCGCGCCGCGGGCATGGGCAACGCCTTCACGGCGATCGCCGACGACGCCTACGCGCTGCACTACAACCCCGCCGGCCTGGCGCTGCTCGCCCGCCCCGAGCTCGCCATGTCCTATACCCGGCATTTCATGGGCCTGACGGACGACTCCGAGCTGAGCACGTCGTTTCTCGGCTACGCCCACCCGCTGCCCGGCGGGAACGGGACCCTCGGCGGCGCCTGGCAGCAGTTCGCGCTTAATCCCGCGGCCTACCGGGAGCAGACGCTCTATCTCTCGTACGGCCGGCCCGTCGCCAAGGACCTCGGGCCGGGGGATCTCTACGGCGGGCTCACCGCCAAGTATCTCCGCCGCTCCTTCGGCTCCTTTCCGGAGGCCGCCAACGCCATGGGCGGCGCGAGCGGCTTCGACTCGACGGGGCCCGACTCCGCGCTGACGAACTCCTCCTCGGCGGGCGCGATCGACGCCGACCTCGGCCTGCTCTACCGCTTCAAGCGCCACTACGCGATCGGCCTGGCGCTCCAGCACGTCAACGAGCCCAACGTTGCCTTCGGCGCCGGCGAGACCGACCGCCTCGCGCGCTCCGCGAGCCTGGGGCTCGCCTACCGCAGCCTCCTTTCCAATATCGCGCTCCAATTGGACACGCGCAAGTCCCCGCTCGGCTCGAGGGACCTCCGGCTGACGACCGCCCTCGAGCGCTGGTTCCCGAAGCTCCTGATCGGGGAGTTCGGCCTGCGCGGCGCGCTCGCCGTCGGCTCGCGCGACCTCAAGGAGCTCACCGCCGGCCTTTCCTACCGCACCCGGCGCATCCAGGTCGATTACGGCTTCGGCATGCCGCTCGGCGGCATCTCAAGCGCGGGCTCTCACCGCGTCGGGTTCTCGGTTCGCTTCGGCAAGATCAGCGAGGCCGACGAGTCGGTGGTCATGATCCTCGAGGCGATGCACCAGCTCAAGGGCGGCTTCATGCCCGAGCTGCGCGCCTTCGGCCCCGGCCTGACGCGCGCGCAGAAGGCCTCGCTCGAGGAGCTCCTCGCCAACGCGAAAGGGCTGACGGCGCAGGCGCTGTATCGCGAGGCGTCCGACAGCGTCGGCAGGGCGCTCACTTTGAGCCCCGGCGATCCCGAGCTCCTCAAGTACTTCGGCCGCCTGAACTTCGTGTCCCAGCCGATCCAATCCCTGCCCCGCCACAAGACCGACGCGGCCGACGCCTCGCTGCATCAGGGCATACTCGCCTATCTCGCCTTCAACGACGTCGAGGCGGTCGAGAAGGCCGCGCACGCGCTGAGCCTGCGCCCCGACGACAAGAACCTCGACGCCTTCCTGGCCGGCCTCGAGGCGGCGACGGGCGTCAATCGGCCCGTGCTGGCGAAGGTCGAGCCCGCGGGGCTCAAGATCGCGCAGCTGCTGACGGAGGCGGCCGCGGCGCTCGAGGCCGGGAAATACGAGCTGGCCATCGAGCGCAGCCTGAAGGTCATCGAGCTCGACGGCGACAACCTCAACGCCTGGGAGAACCTGGGCACGGCCTACTTCAGCTACGGGGACTACGCGAACTCGCTCACGGCCTGGCAGAAGGCCCTCTCCCTGGAAAAGAACCCGGCGCGGCGCTCCGCGCTCAACGGCTACATCAGCTCGATCCAGAAGCTCCTCGCCAAGCCCAAGCCCCAGCGCGTCGAAGGCGGCCGGCGCCTGAGCGTCTCTCCGCTCGAGATTCAGCGGCTCTACAATCAGGGCGTGGATGATTACACGGCCGGCCGGCTCGAGGGCGCCAGGGCCGCCTTCCAGCGGGTCGTCGACCTGGACCCGGCCTACGTGCCCGCGAGGAAGGCGCTGCGCCGCGTCGAAGAGGAGCTGTCCGCGAGATAACCAATGACCATCCGGGGAAAAATCACCTTGCTCGTGACGGCGCTGATGACCAGCGTCGTGCTGCTGAACACCGCGAATCTCGCGGTCGTGGAGACGGCGCGCGCCAAGGCCGCGTCGGGGGAGCGCGTCTACACGCTCATGGAGGGCGTCCTGCGCATCGCGCGCGAGTCGCTCAAGAGCCACGACGAGCTCATGCTGCTGAGCTATCTCAAGTTCCTCATGCAGGAGTATCCGGAGATCGAGGTCGTCGAGGTCGGCCGCGAGGGGCATCGTTCGGTCCTCGGGGCCGCCCGCGGGGAGCTGTTCTACCGCACGATCACCTTGACCGAGGACAACGCCGCCTCCTACCGCGCCGCTGCGCCGGACTCTCCGCGCCCGACGCCGGCGGCGGCGGCCTTGGACTCGATCCCGCCGGCCACCTTCACGATCCAGCTCGGCTTCTCCAAAGCCCTCCTCGAGCGCAAGGTCCGCGCGATACAGTCGGAGCTCCGGCGCACGCTCCTGCTCATCGCGGCCGTGGGCCTGCTCCTCGGACTGGCGGGATCCTTCTGGGTCGGCCATCTGCTGGCCCGCCCTCTCGCCGCGCTCGCCGCCGCCGCCCGGCGCGTCGGGGAGGGCAGGCTCGATACCCAGGTCCCGGTGCGGGGAAGCGACGAGCTCGCGGAGCTGTCGGGGTGCTTCAACGACATGGCCGCCAAGATCCAGGAGCTCGTCCAATTCAAGGAGGACCTGATGTCGACGTTGAGCCACGAGATGCGCACGCCGCTCGGCGGCCTCAAGGGCTTCCTTCAATATCTCCAAAGCTCGCCGGGCGCGCGAAGCCCCGTCGAAAGGGAGAAGGCCTACTCGACGATGCTCGAGGCCGTCAATCAGATGGAGCTGTCTCTGACCAACGCGCTGATGCTGTTCCGCGCGGGCGAGCGGCCGCCGCTCTCGCGCGAGCCGATCGACCTCAATGACGTCGTCGGCGAGGTCATCCGCCTGTTCACGCCCGCCGCGCAGGCAAACGGCGTCAGGCTGTCCGGCCCGAGGGCCGGCCGCCCGTTCGTCGTCGCGGCCGACCGCGAGCTTCTGCGGCGCATCGTGATCAACCTCGTCGCCAACGCCGTCCATTACACGCCGAGCGGGGGGGAGGTGCGGGCGGCCCTCGAGGACGGCCCCGAGGCGGTGACGTTCTCCGTCGCCGACACCGGGCCGGGCATCGCCGACGCCGATCGGCGGCGGATCTTCGACAAGTTCTACCGCGCCGACGGCCCCGACGGCAAGCCGCAGCGAATCCCGGGGTCGGGGCTGGGCCTCGCGATCGCCAAGCAGGCCGTCGATCTCCACGGCGGGAGCATCTGGGTCGAGAGCGAGTTCGGCAAAGGCTCCAAGTTCCAGGTGGAATTGCCCAAGCAGGCGCTGGAGGCTAACCATGCTTAACCGGATCATCCTGGCCGCGGCGATCGCGCTCGCCGCGCTCTCCCCCGCGCAGGCGCAGGTGCCCGGCCTCATGACCTTCCAGGGCCGGCTCACCGACACGTCCAACAATCCGCTGGGGGGGAGCCACGCCCTGGTCTTCCGAATCTTCGACGCGCCCGCGGCCGGCTCGCAGCTCTGGACCGAGACGCAGCCCGCCGTCGCCGTCACCAACGGCGTCTTCTCCGTCTATCTCGGCACCGTCACGCCCCTGACCCCCGAGGTCTTCGCCGGCGCGACGACCTACCTCGAGATCGTCGTCGACGGCACGACCTTGTCGCCGCGCGAACGGCTCGTCGCCTCGCCCTACGCCGTCAGCGCCCGCCAGCTGCAGGGCCGCTCCTTCGACTTCTTCGTCTCCACCGACGCGGCCAATCAGAGCATCGCGGGAATCAAGACCTTCACGGGAGGCATCGTCGTCTCCGGCGGCGCCGAGCTCACGGGCCTGCCGGCGACGCCCTCGGGCGCCACGGCCGCCGCGAGCAAGTCCTACGTGGACGCCATCACCGGCGGCGCCAACGTCTTCAATTCGACCAACACCTGGACGGCCCAGCAGAACTTCAACAACGCCGTCGCCGTCTCGAGCAACGTCGCCGTTTCGGGGGGGTTCAGCGCCTCGATGGCTTCCTTCACGGCGACGGGCGCCGAGCAGCACAGCGTCCGGGCCTCGTCGGGCGTTCAAGTTCTGGCCGGCGGCGTGACCGCGCCGTTCTTCTCCGGCGTTTACTACGGCGACGGCTCCGGATTGACCGGCGTCGGGGGAGCGAGCATCTCGGCGGGCTCGATCGACACGACGAAGCTCGCCGCCGATTCCGTGATCACCTCGAAGATACTCGACCTCAACGTGACCGCCGCCAAGCTCGCCGCCGGCGCCGTCGACACCGCCAAGCTCGCCGCCGACTCCGTGATCGGCATGAAGATCCTCGACGGCACCATCGACACCGCCAAGCTCAACGCCACGATTCAGACCCAGCTCTCCCTGGCCGGGACCGTGGCGCCGGGATTCATCGACACCGCCAAGCTCGCCGCGGATTCCGTGATCACCTCGAAGATCCTCGACCTCAACGTGACCACGGCCAAGCTCGCCGCCGGAGCCGTCGACACCGCCAAGCTCGCCGCCGATTCCGTGATCACCTCGAAAATACTCGACCTCAACGTGACCGCCGCCAAGCTGGCTGGCGGCGCCGTCGACACCGCCAAGCTCGCGGCAGACTCCGTGATCACCTCAAAAATACTCGACCTCAACGTGACCACGGCCAAGCTAGCCGCCGGAGCCGTCGACACCGCCAAGCTCGCCGCAGACTCCGTGATCGGCGTGAAAATACTCGACGGCACCATCGACACCGCCAAGCTCAACGCCACGATCCAGACCCAGCTGGCGACGGCGGGCAACGCCGCCTTCACCTCGGCCGGGTTCTGGGAGCCGCTGTCGAAGACCCGGGCGCAGATCGATCTCCTCGTTCCGACCAAGATCGGCCAGGTGATCTTCGCCTCCGATACGACCTTGCCCGGCCTGTGCATTTCGACGGGGACTTTGGCCGCCGATTGGCGGAAGATGGAATCCGCGACCTTGGGCTGCGGAACGGACAACTAGCGCTCTCCTCAGCGGCGCGCGAGAGCTTCCAGGCGTTCGATGCGGGACCGCAGCTCGGCCTGCGCGGGCAGATCGCCCGCCCGGCGGGCGACGTCGAGCCGCGTCTCGAGCAGGGGCAGGAACATGGGGTCTAGCGCCAGGGCCGCGTCGAGGTGCCCGGCCGCCGCGGCCAGTTCGGAGGAAAAGCCCAGTTGGGCCTTCATGAACGCCGCCATCCCCGCCAGGTAGTGGGAGTTCACGTCGTTGGGATGGCAGCGCAGGGCCGCCTCGGCCGCGGCGGTTCCCAGCCCCAGGAGGCGCAGCCGCTCGGCGACGTCCTTGGTGGCGTTGATCCGGTCGGCCAAGCCGTTGACGAGGTGGATCTTGTAGGAGTTCTCGCAGCCGTTGAGCGCGACGGCTCGCTCGACGCGCACGGCCGCGGATTCCCGCCGGTTCCCGGCGACCTCCACCAAAGCGGCCTTGAGATTCGAGTCGGCCAGGAGCCAACGGCCGGCCAGGGCGGCCGAGGCCGCGGTGAAGACGAGGGCCGCGGCGGCCGCCAGGGCGGACGCGCGTCCCCGCGGCGGCCCGGCGCCGGGAGGGGGAGAGGTCAGGGCGCATAACGCCGCGCAAAGCACGGCGGCCAGCGCCAGGACCTCGAGTGCGACGGGATTGAACTTCATGTTGATGAAAAGTGCCAGCAGCCCGGCCGACAGCGCTGCGGCCGTCCCGCGGGCGGCGGGGTCGCCCAAGCGGGCGCGCGCCGCGCGCCAGAGGAGCACGAGAAGGTAAAGGTAAGCTGCGGTTCCCAGGGCCCCGCTCGTGGCCAGGGCCTGAAGGACGTCGTTGTGAGCGTGGGCCTGGAAATGAGTCGTGCTGCTCATGCTGCGCACGAAGGCCTCGGAGCGATGGCGGCGAAAGACCTGCTCGAAGGTGTCCGGGCCCGAGCCGAGCCAAGGCCGGCGCTGGAAGGCCTCCCAGGCGGTATTCCAAACCTCGACGCGGGCCGAATCCGCGGGCCGGCGGCCGCGCTGAGCCAAGATCCCGGCCGATAAGGCGGCGACGCCGAGAGCGGCGAGCCCGGCCAGGAGCGCGGCCCGCGGCGCGCGTGGGCGAGCCTTGGCGCCGACGGCGAAATAGACGAGCATGCCCGCCGCCGCCGCCAGCCAGGCGCCCCGGGAGCCGGCGGCGATCACGCCCGCGCTTATGGCCGATAGAGCCAGGAGCCCCGCCGCCCGGCCGCGGTCCAAGGTCCAATGCAAGGCCAACGGGAGGAGCAGGACGAGAAAGGCGCCCAGGTCGACGGGGCTGCCCAAGGTCGAGACGGCCCGGCCGCCGGAGGGCAGGGCCGCCTTCAGGAACGGATCCAGGCCGAGCGCCTGGAAGGCGGCATAAGCCCCCGTCACGGCCCCCACCCCGAGCAGCAGCCCCAGGAAGCGGCGCAGGCGCTCGCCTTGGAACGACCAGGCGGCCGAGTAGAAGAGGACCGCGTAGAGCAGGAACGGCCAGAGGCCGTAGGCGTAGGAATTATAGCGTCCGAACAGGCTAAGCCGCGGGTCCCGGGAAAAGCAGGACGACAGCGCCAGGGCGCAAAGGCCCGCGGCGATGGGCAGGTCGAGGGGCGTGCTGCGCGCCGGGGAGCGGCCTTGGACGCAGGCGAGCGCCAGCCCGGCGGAGGAAAGCGCGGCGCCGGCGGCCAGGGCCGCGAGCTTGGGCAAAGTGTATTCGGCGAAGACCGAGGTCGTCCAGGCCAAGGGGACGGCGAGCATGGCCAGAGCGACCCCGGCGCGCGTCAGCCGCTCGGCCGCGGGGGCTGGCATGCGCCAGTATAACAGTTCCGTCAAAAAAAAGGCATTGACGGGAGAAGTGGCCCGATGTATACTCGGCCAATCGGCAGGAATGCCGATCACCGAGACATACTTTTGAGAGGGCTCACATCATGGCTAGAGAGAACGACGGGCTTGGCGGGGCGTTGCTGTTCGTGACCGGCGCGGCGGTCGGCGCGGCTTTGGGCGTCCTGTTCGCGCCGCGCTCGGGCAACGAGACGCGCGAGCAGCTGGCGGACTGGCTCAAGGAGCGCCGCGAGAAAGGCTCGGACCTTCTGCACACGGTGAAGGACGAGTCGCTCGCGAAGAAGGACGCCCTCATCAACGCCGCCAAGGCCGCGAAGCAGGCTTACGTGGAGACCAACTCCAAGCACCACGAGCACGCCTAAGAACCGGCGGGCCTGAAAAAGCCGAGGGGCTCCCTGAAAAGGGAGCCCCTCTTTTTTTCACGGAAAGGCTAGAGCTCTTAGGTCTCCGGGTGATGCCGCTTCTGGCAAGCGGGGCACATCCCATGGCTGAAGCGCACGTCGAAGCGGCGCAGGACGAAGGACTCGATGGGCTGCCAGGATTCGAGGCGTTCGCTGGGGACGGAAGCGGGCCGGACCTTCTTGCAGTACATGCAGATCGCCGTCAAAGCCTCCAGCCGCTCGATACGTTCCTCGGCCCGGGCGAGAGTCCCCAGATGGTAATCGAGCCCCGCGAGCAGGGCCGCGCTGATGAAGCCGGTGATGCCGCCCACGATCAGATGCTCCGGGTCGAGGTAGGGGATCTCGGGATGATGGAAAGCGTCGACCACGGCGCTGATGTTCGCCATGACGAAGACGAAGGCGCCGCCGAGAACGAGGGGGATCCGCCCCCGCCGGCGCGAAGCGGAGGCCGCGCGGCGCGGAAGGCTTTTCCCGGCGGGCTGTCGTTCGTCGCTCATGAGAGTCGGGCCTGCGCGCATTGTACATCTAAGCTCGGCCCGTCCAAAAGCTATTTCGGCCTGGCCTTGCGCACCACGCCGGCCTTCTCCACGAAGCGCAGGTAGGGCAGGCCGCCGACGGAGGTCCCCGCGTCGACGACCAAGGTCTCCCCGGCCACGTAGCGTGTCTGAGGCGCGCACAGGAAGAGCACGGCGTTGGCCACGTCCTCCTCGGTCCCGAACTTCCGGTTGGGGACGCCCTCGAGAAGGAGGTCGCTCATCCACGCCTCGGGCCACATGCGCTCCCGCGACTGCGCCGTGTCGATCAGGCCGGGACAGACCGCGTTCACGCGCACGCCGCGGCCGATCCACTCCACGCCCAAGGTCTTCGTCATCGCCTGCACGCCGGCCTTGGCGGCCGCCGAGGGAAGAAATCCGGGTGCTCCCGTCCATGCGTAGGACGCCAGCAGGCTCACGATCGAGCCCTCCCCTCGCGACAGCATGCGGCGGCCCGCCTCGATGGCGCAGTTGAAGCTGCCGTGAAGGACGATGTCGACGACCTTGCGGAAGCGGACCGAGGTCAGCATCTCGCTGGGCCGCACGAAGTTGGCGGCGGCGCCGTTGATCAGGATGGAGACGGGGCCCAGGTCGGCCTCGACCTTGTCGAAGAGCGCGGAGACGGCCCTCGCGTCGGACACGTCGGTCGCGACGCCGATGACCTTGCGGCCGGTCGTTTTGCGGATGTCGGCGGCCGCGGCCTCGAGGCGCTCGCCGTCGCGCGCGGCAAGGGCCACGTCGGCGCCGTGCCGCGCCAGCGCCGTCGCGACGGTCTTGCCGATGCCCGTGCCGCCTCCAGTCACGACGGCGATCTTCCCGGCGAGCAGGTTTTTCTCGTACATCCGTTCAATCCTCCCAACGGGGGCGGCGCTTGTCGCGCATCGCCGCCATGCCCTCGCGCGCCTCGGGGCCCGCGATCAGCAGGCCGAACTCGCGCATCGAGCGGGTCCAGAGAGCTTCCTCGAGGAAAGGCGCGTTGAGCCCCTTCTTGAGCGAGGCGAAGGCGGCGGGGGCGGATTTCGCGAGCCGCTTGGCCAGCGACAGCGCCCGCTCCCGGACCTCGGCCTCGGGCACGAGCTCATCGACGAGCCCGGCCGCCAGCGCCTCCGCGGCGCGCAAGGTCCTGCCTCTAAGAACCATCTCCTTGACGACGCGCTGGTCGCTCGACAGCGCGGACAGGCGCGTGACGAGGGCCGGCGTCGGCGTGAGCCCGAGGCGAATCTCCGACAGCGCGGCCTTCCCCGACTCCTCGGCCATGACGCGCCAGTCGCAGCCCATCGCGATGATCCAGCCGCCGAGTATGGCCGCCCCGCTCAGCGAGGCCACGACGGGCTTCGGCGCGGACAGCAGCGCGCGGTAGCAGCCCAGCAGCCCCTCGAACGCCTTGGGGCGCTCGGCCTCGGACAGGGCCATGATCTCGGTGAGGTCGAGGCCGCTCGAGAAATACCGGGGCAGGCCCGACGCGAGCACGAGCGCCCGGACCTTCGGGTCGGCGGCGGCGCGGTCGATCTCGGCGCGCAGGTCCGAGAGGACCGCCAGGCCCAAGGTGTTCCCGGGCGCCCTGGTCAGGGTCACGACGCGCACGGAACCCTCGTCGCGCGCCGAGACGGCTCCGCTCGTCATTTGCCCCTCCGCGTCAGCTTCATCGAATTCAGCAGGCGGTTGAACGCCCCGAGATAAAGGTCGTAGGACTCCACCGGGGCGCTGTAGGCCACGGTGTAATAGGCGTCGTTGGCCAGCGGGATATAGGCGGTCTTGGATTCGCCGGAGACGAAGGTCACGCGCGCCTTGACGCCGGCCACCGGCACGAGGCCGCCGTCCTTGGCTCCCAGCCACTCCTTGTCCTTGTGGATCGCCGCTTCCCGCTCGACGAAGGTCGGCTGGGAAGGCTCCACCTTCGTGATCGTGATCGTCACCGGCTTGCCCGGCGAGCCGTCGTCGAGCGTGAAGGAGAGCGTGGGCACGTCTTCCTTCCACGCGTCGCGGGGCTGGAGCATGCGCGGATACTCGAAGGACATCTCGGCGGGGACCGTGTAGCGGCGGTATGAGTCCTCCCTGATCGTCTTGACGCGGGAGGACTGCGCCACGCACTGAAAGGGGGTCAGGGGGTTGTTCGTGCGGACTTTGCGCTTTCCCGGGGGGCAGCCGCGAGTGAGGGGATCCTCGTCGACCTGGCCCGCCTCGAGGGCGGGGGCCTCCTCGCCGCTGTCGATCGGCGCGAGCTCCGGATTCACGTCGCCGGCCAGAACGCGCACGCACCGGTACTGCTGAAGGCCGTCCTTGGAGACGGCGGCGCGCGTGCCGCGCGGGCACTTCGGGCGGGTCTTGAAGCCCTTGGGGCCGGACACCGCATCGAAGCCCTTCTTGACGTCCTCCTTGACGCACTCGAAGGGCTGATAGGGGTTGTTCGTCAGGGAGCGGTGGGTGCCCTTGGGGCACTCGGCGGGGGTCTCGTCCGCGCGCGCCTGCTGCGCCAGGAACAGCAGCAGAAGAAGGGCCCTCATGCCGTCCGTTGCTGCGCCAGGCCCTGGAGATGGGCGGCCAGCTCGGGGTTGTTCTGCAGGACATAGCCCATGTCCTCGAACATCAGACGGAAGGCCCGAGTCGGGACGATCGCGCGGGCCGACGCGGTGCGCGTGCCGTCGCGGAGCAGTGCCAACTCGCCCAGCAGCGCCTCCTCGCCGAGAGTCGCCACCTCGGCTCCCGCCGAGCCCATGCTGATCGTCACCGAGACGGAGCCGGCGAGGAGCACGAACAGATCGCGCCCGCTCTCGCCCTGCTCGATGACGAACTCGTCCGGGGCGTAGTCGCAGACGCCGCTGCGGGGGAATATCTTGGCGCACAGCTCGCCGCTAAACTCGGGGAAGAAGCTCTCGAGACGCAGGGCCCGGGCGACCACCGCGGCCTCGGGATCGGTCGGGACGGCCCGGGCGGGGTTGGAGGAGGCCATCCTCAGCGATTGAGGAGGTCTGGGTTGCGCATGTGCTCCAGGGCGACCTCCTTCGTGATCATCTTCTTCGAGTACAGGTTCTTGATGAAGCTGTCCTTGGAGACCATGCCGACCTGGGAGCCGGCCTGGATCGCGTCGTTGATGGCCTCGAGCTTGTTCTCGCGGATGAGCTGGCGCACCGCCGAGGTCGCGATCAGGATCTCGCAGGCGAGCACGAGGCCCTTGCCGTCGGCGCGCGGCAGCAGCTCCTGCGAGATCACGGCCTCGAGCGTCATCGCGAGCTGCTCTCGAAGGTTGTCCTGGTCGGCGTTGGGCACCGCGCTGAGGATGCGCTGGGCGGTCTTCGACGCGTCGCGCGTGTGCAAGGTGGTCACGACGAGGTGCCCCGTCTCGGCGGCGAGCAAAGCCGCGCGGATCGACTCTGCGTCGCGCATCTCGCCGACGCAGATGATGTCGGGGTCCTGGCGCAGGGAATCGAGTATGCCCTTGTCGAAGGTCGGAGTGTCGACGCCCACCTCGCGTTGGACGAAGATCGAGCGGCAAGGCTTGAACAGGCTCTCGATGGGGTCCTCGATCGTGATGACCTTGCCGGGCTTGCCGGTCTGGTTGACCCACTCGAGCATCGCCGCCATCGTCGTGCTCTTGCCGGAGCCCGTCGAGCCGGTCACGAAGATGATGCCCGCCTTTTTGTGCGCGAGATTGCCCACGATCGGGGGCAGGCCCAGCGAGGAGAGGGGGTAGGTCTTGGTCGGGATGACGCGGATCGTCGCCCCCGCCGTTCCCGTGGCCATGTACAGGTTGAAGCGGAAGCGGCCCACCTCGGCGATCGTATGGGAGAAGTTGATGCGCATCTCCGTCTTGAACGTCTCGCGGTGGAAGTCCTGGATATAGGGGTCGACGATCTTGAGGATCGACTCCGAGGACATCGCGGGGTACGGCAGGGCGCCGATCTCGCCGGCGATGCGCGCGATGGGGGGGATGCCGTGGATCAGGTGGAGGTCGGAGCCGCCGCGGGAGACCACGTCCGCGAGGAGGGTCGGGAGATCGATCGTATCTGCCATACCGGGGGAGGATATAAGGATAGCGACGCGGCGTCAAGGCCATGACGGTTAATTGACGGTAAAGGCCGCTTCAATCCCGCGGCCGGCTTTGCTATACTGTCCTCGATCCGGGCTAGCTCAACGGTGGAGCAGGCCGCTGTTAACGGCAAGGTTCTAGGTTCGAGTCCTAGGCCCGGAGCCAGTTTGATCGGGAGGGCGTCCTTAGGGGCGCCCTCTCATTTTTACGGTCCGGGCTTTGCTAGAATTTCGGGGATGAGAGCCTACGCCTTCGTCCTGGCCGCCGCGCTCGCGGCCGCCGCCTGCGGCGCCTCGGAGCAGTCCGCCGGCCTGCCCGACGTCCGCCTGCCCACCTTGGGCGGACCGCTCGGCCCATCGCTCGCGTCCTGCAATACGGAGAAATGCCTGACCGTGCTCGTGGCCCCCTGGTGCGGCGTCTGCCATCAGGTGACGCCCGATATCGTGCGCCTTCGGCGCCACCTCGACAAGGCCGGCGTCTCGAGCCGCGTCGTCGTCGGCCTCGACGGCCTCGCGGCTCTCAAGGACATGTCCGCCCTTTACGGCTCCGACGCTTTGCTCGACGCCGGGGAGGCCCTGAAGGCGCGCGGAGTCCCCTTGTTCATCGTGAGTAACCGCGCCGGCGAGGTCGTCAAGCGCGTCAACGGCTTCCCGCGCGGAGCGTCCTCCCCGGCCGAGCTCGCCGATTTCTTCGGACTGCCTTAGAACGAATTAACAGGAGAGCGATCATGATCATCGGAGTGCCCAAGGAAATCAAGAACCGCGAGCATCGGGTCGGCCTCGTCCCCGGCGGAGTGCGCGCTTTGGTCAAGGATGGCCATAAGGTCCTCATCGAGAAGTCGGCCGGCCTCGGCTCGGGCATACCCGACGAGGAGTACAAGGGCGCGGGCGCGGCGATCGTCGACAAGAAGCGCCTGTTCGCGGACGCGGAGATGATCATCAAGGTCAAGGAGCCGCTCGAGGAGGAGTACTCCCTGTTCCGCCCCGACCAGATCCTCTACACCTACCTGCACCTGGCCCCGGCCCCCGCGCTGACGAAGGCCCTGGTCAAGGCCAAGATCAAGGGCGTCGCCTACGAGACGATCCAGCTCAAGGACGGCAGCCTGCCCCTGCTGACGCCGATGAGCGAGGTCGCCGGCAAGATGTCGGTCCAGCTCGGAGCGCAGTTCCTCGAGAAGCACCACGGCGGGCGCGGCGTGCTGCTCGGAGGCGTCCCGGGCGTGGCGCGCGGGGTCGTCACGATCATCGGCGGCGGCGTCGTGGGCATCAACGCGGCCAAGATCGCCATCGGCATGGGCGCGCGCGTGAACATCCTCGACGTGTCGGCTCAGCGGCTCGCCTACCTCGACGACGTGTTCGGAAACGCCGTCTCGACCTTGATGAGCCACGACGAGAACATCATGAACTCCGTCGTCCGCTCCGACCTCCTGATCGGCGCCGTGCTCATCCCGGGCTCCAAGGCGCCGTCGCTCGTTACGGAGGATATGGTCAGGAAGATGAAGCCCGGCTCCGTCATCGTCGACGTCGCCGTCGACCAGGGCGGCTGCATCGAGACCTGCGAGGTCACCAGCCATGATCGTCCGATCGTCGTCAAGCACGGCGTCCTGCACTACGCGGTGCCCAACATCCCGGGCGCGGTCAGCCACACCTCGACGTACGCGCTGACGAACGTGACGCTCAAGTACGCGCGCGACATCGCCAGATTCGGGCTCGAGGAGGCGGTGCGGCGCGACGAGGCCCTGCGCAAGGGCGTCAACGTCTATCGGGGCAAGGTCACCCACGCCGCGGTCGCGCTGGCCATCGGCGAGAAGCCCGTCGAGATTGCGACCCTCGTTTAAGGCGCTGGCGGCGACGGCGGCGGCGGCGATGCTGTTCGCAGCGCCTCTTAATAGCCGGGCGGCCAAGCCCGTCGGGGCGTCCTACGACCCCGAGGTGGCGCTGCTCGTCCTGACGATCCAGAAGGCTAGCGTCGTGCTCCTGCGCGAGGAGCTCGTGCGCCAGGCGGAATGGCTCGAGCTCGGCGCCATGCAGGTCCTGCTCGGAGAGAAGTCCGAGCTTTTCGCCCGGAACGTCGCGGAGGGCCTGACCGCGGATTCGGACATTCTCGAGGACTACCGGGAGCAGATCCTCAAGGTCGATCCCACCGCGATCGGCGAGGCGGACAAGCTCGTCGGAGAGATCCGCCGCTACCACGACCTGCTGCCGGGCAAGCCGATGGTGCGCCTGCCCTGGCCGCCCCCGCCGGGGCCGGTGATGAAGTTCCTCGAGGAGGACGGGATCGGCGCCGACGCGATCTCGGCGCTGAAGGGCACCCCGGCCATGAACGAGCCCGTCGCCTACGCCGAGCGGCGCTTCGGCACGACCGGCCCCTTTCTTCGCCGCCGCAAGTGGAACCTCGACTTCTATCTCGGCTCGTTCGGGGACCTGCTGCAGCACTACAAGAAGCTCGGCTACCGCCGCATCTACCGCCTGCGCTCGCCGTACGTGAGCTACGGCAAGGCGGCGTGGGTGATGGCCCCAGAGCCGGGCCTGCGGCCGCGCCTCGTCTATTCCGACTTTTACGGACAGGATCTATTTCTGCATACGCGCGCGCAGTGGGCCATTCTCACGGAGCGCGCGAAGGAGGCGGGGCCCACGGTCCGGACCTTGACGTGCCCGGACTGCAATTACATCCTCCCCGGGGTCAGGGCGATGCGCTCCCTGCTCGCGACGGTCCCTTATACCGCGGACACGATCCTCGCCGGCTACGACTATCTCTTCGAGCCCGCCTGGAAGGACGACCTCCTCGGAGTCTATGAGAACGACTACTGGCGGCTGTCCTATTTCCACACCGGGCCGACGATCACCATGACCGTCGTGCCGCGCCGCACCAACTTCGGCGAGATTCTCGCCGCGTCGCTGACCCCCCTCGTGCGGCGCGGCGCCCGCCGGGTGTATTACGCGGGCCCCGCGGCGCAGGTCGACGAGAGCATCGACGGCTACGACCCGCTCTTCCCGACCCGGTTCGTCTCGTTCAGCGGCCGCCAAGTCGCGTTCGAGAACGCCCTCGCGGGGCGCGGGCGAAAGAAGAAGACTTTGTTCGCCGCCCTGCCCTCGCCGCTGTTCGCGACGAGGGAATGGCTCAAGGACGCCCGGCGCCACGGCATCATCGCGTTCGACGGGGAGATGGCGCGCCTGGCCGAGGAGGCGTCGGCCTGGGCGCGCTTGGGAGACCGCAAGGTGGAGTGCGGCATCGGCGGCGTGCTCGGCGGCCTCGCGAACCTTCATCCCGAGGAGGACCGCGCCGTGTACACGATCAGCTACGAGAGCCAGGCCGGGAAGGAGTCGGCGAAGCGGCGCTACCGGGACGCGGTGCTGGCGAAGATCAAGGCCGCCGGCGGGGACGCCGAGTAGCTACTTCGGGGCGAGGTGGAAGTCGGTCACGAGCGGCGTGTCCGAATTCGGCTGCAGGGAGGCGGGCTCGGCGATCAAGGACGACAGCTCCTTGACGATCTCCGCGCGCCGCTCGATCGGCATGTCGGCGACGCCCTCGGTTCCCGGATCGAGGTAGGATTTCAGGTAGCCCGTCTTCGAAAGCGACACGAGATAGCCGCGTCCGGGGAGCGCGGGCAGGATGGCGCGGTAGCGGCCCCGGGGATCGGTCATGATCTGCGCGCGGGAGTTCGTCACATTGTCGGTGAAAATCATGTGCACGCCCGGAACCGGGGCCAGCGTGAGAAGGTCGTAGACCACGCCCCGCATCTTCCACTCGACGACGGTCTTGGGACGGGGGCCCTTCTCGGGCATGATCGAAACGATGCCGGGACCCTGCGCCTCGGCGGGCTTGGCGGCCTCGGGGATGGGATCCTCGCCCGTCGGGTCGTACCTGCCGGTGCGCTGCTCGTTGACGAGCCCCTGGATGCCGGCGCTGTCGCTGGGCACGATCCCGCCCCCCTTGATGACCGTAGGGGAATTGGCCGTCGGACTGAGCGCGCCCGCGACGGCCTTCGTCCCTTGTTCCGCGGTCCTCCACATGTACTCGCTGAACGCCCAGATTCCGTAGGCGAGCCCGCCGAAGAATAGGATGGGGATGCCGAAGCTGCGGAAGTTGTCGTTCTGCAGCGCCGTTTTCTCGGCGGGCGCGTCCCGGAAGGACATCGGGCAGTTGGGGCAGGACTCCCAATCGGGACGAAGCTTGGTTGCGCAGAGCGGGCAAACGGCCGGAGCGCTCATCCGAGGGGCACCGCTACAGCTCCACCCAATGGACCCGGCGCACGCCGGAAACCTTGGTCAGGTCCGCGCGCACGGACGGCGGGGCCTCCTCGTCGACGTTGAGGACCATGACGGCCTCGCCGTGGGCGGAGCGGCGGCCTACGCGCATGTCCGCGATGTTCACGCCCGCCTTGCCGAGCAAGGTCCCCACGCGGCCGATCACGCCCGGGGAGTCGGTGTTGGCGATGACGATCATCTTGCCCTCGGGCCGCACGTCGATGCGCAGGCCGCCGAGCTTCAAAATACGGGGCTCGCCCGGGGCGAGCACCGCGCCCGAGACCGAGACGGGGCCCTTGTCGGTGGCGGCGGTCAAGGTGAGCATGCGGCGCACGCCCTCCGAGACGCGCGGGTCGGAGGACTCCCCGACCTTGATGCCGCGGTCGGCGGCGACGGCCGGGGCCGAGATCCAGCTGACGCCCGGTCCCATGATCGGCGTGAGGAAGCCCTTGAGCGCGGAGACCGCCAGCGGCCGGCGCTCGCCGCTCTTGTGCTCGCCTTCGAAGGAGCAGGAGAACTCGCTGACGCCGCCCTCGAGCGTCTGGGCAAGGAAGCGTCCCATGGCCTCGGCCAGGGGAACCCACTCGCCGAGCGCGGCGAGCGTCAACGGATCGAAGCCGGGCATGTTCAGGGCGTTGGGCGCGATGCCCTTGTCGTGGAAGTCGACGACGGCCGAGGCGAGCTCGGTGGCGACCCGGCTCTGCGCCTCGGCCGTGGACGCTCCGAGGTGGGGCGTCAAGATCAGGTTCGGCGCGGAGCGTAAGACGCTGTCGGCGGGAAGCGGCTCGGCGTGGAACACGTCGAGGGCCGCCCCGGCGACCTGGCCGCTCTTGAGGGCGTCCGCGAGCGCCTGGTCCTCGATCAGCTCGCCGCGCGCGCAGTTGACGAGGCGCAGGCCCTTCTTCGCCTTCGCCAGCGCCGCCGCGTTGACCATGCCGTTGGTCTTCTCGCCGCCGGGGACGTGCAAGGTCACGAAGTCCGAGACGGCCAGCACGTCCAGGAAGGTCATAGGCTCGATGCCCAGCTCGCGCGCCTGCGCGTCGGTGACGAACGGGTCGAAGCCGACGAGCTTCATGCCGAAGGACTGCGCGCGCTTGGCGACCTCGCGGCCGATGCGCCCGAGGCCCACGACGCCGAGCGTCTTGCCGAACAGCTCGACACCCATGAACTTCCCGCGCTCCCACTTGCCCGCCTGGGTCGAGGCGTCCGCCTTGGCGACGTGCCGCGCGAGCGCCAGCATGAGCGCGACCGCGTGCTCGGCCGCCGCGAGCGTGTTCGCCGCGGGAGCGTTCACGACGGCGATTCCGCGCCGGGTGGCGGCCGGCAGGTCGATGTTGTCCACGCCGACGCCGGCGCGGCCGATCAGGCGCAGGTCCGGCGCCTTCGCGATCCAATCGGCGGTGATCTTCGTCTCCGAGCGCACGAGCCAGGCGCCGACGCCGGGCAGGGCTTTTTCGAGCGCGTCGGCTTTCGGCGCGATCATGTAGACGAGCTCGATGCCGGGGTGGGTCTCGAGCGGTTTGAGGCCGGCGGGGTCGATCTTGTCGGTGACGAGGACCTTGAGCTTGAGCACCCTAGGCCTTGACCCCGACGAGACGCTTGGCGAGCGCGTCCACGCCCGCCTCGATGTCGGATTTCGAGATATAGCCCATGTGCGCGAGGCGGAAGATCTTGCCCTTCAGGTGGAGTTGGCCCCCCGCGATGGAGATGCCTTCCTCCTTGAGGATGTCGGCGAGCAGCTTGACGCCGTCCACGCCCGCCGGGAGGACGACGCCGGTCAGGATGTTGGCGGGGCTCTTCGAGTAGAAGGGCAGCCCCAGCTTCTCGGTCAGGAGCTTGCGGGCGTGGGCGGCCAGATCATCGTGCCGCTTCCAGCAGGCCTCCAGGCCCTCCGAACGAAGCATCTTAAGAGCGGCGGCCTGGCCCGCCACGATCGAGATCGCGGGCGTCCAAGGCGTCTCCTTGTCCGCGAGCGATTTGCGGATGAGCTTGTAGTCGAAGTTGAACTTGGGCAATTTCGCCGTTTCGACGGCTTTCCACGCCTTCTCCGAGACGGCCGCGAAGGCGAGGCCCGGGGCGTTCATCAGCCCCTTCTGGGAGCCGGTGACGACCACATCCAAACCCCATGCGTCGGTCTCCAAAGGCTCGCAGGCGAGGCCGGAGACGGAGTCGACGACGACGAGGGCGTCGGACTCTTCATGGACGATCTTCGCGAGCGCCTTGATGTCGTTGAGCACGCCGGTGGAGGTGTCCGTATGCTGGAAGAAAACCGCCTTGACGCCCTTGTTCTCCTTGAGCGCCTTGCGAAGGACCTCCCCGTCCACGGCGGTGCCCCACTCGAAGGGAAGGACGACGGGGTTGAGGCCGAACGCCTTGTGGATCTTCACGAACCGGTCGCCGAAGGCGCCGGTCGTGCAGACGACGGCGAGGTCGCCGGGGGAAAGCAGGTTGATCACCGCGGATTCCATCGCCCCGGTGCCGGAGGCCGTCATCATCAGCACGGCGTTCTTCGTCCGATACACGAACTGCATGTCCTCGATGACGGAGACGAACAGCCGGCCGAACTCCGCGGTCCGGTGATGGATCAGCGGGCGGGACATCGCCTCAAGAACGGAGGGGGGCAGCGGCGTGGGGCCGGGCGTGAGCATGATGTTCTTGGTCATGAAGGTCTCGGGGTGTTCGGGTTGGGGGTGGGCGAAACGGCGCCGGGCGCGAGCCAGGCGGGCTTGGGGGACGGAGCGGTGGCGGGCAGCGGGCCCAGCGCCAGGGCGGCGACATCGCGGAAGTGCTTGACGGGCACCATCTTCAGGCGCTTGAGCACCTCGGCGGGGATTTCTTCGAGGTCCTTCACGTTCCCGTCGGGGAACAGGATCGTCGTGAGGCCCTCTCGATCCGCGGCCAGCACCTTCTCCTTCAGTCCGCCGATCGGGAGCACGCGGCCGCGCAAAGTGATCTCGCCGGTCATCGCCAGCCCCGGGACGACGGCCCGGCCGGACAGCAGGCTCGCGAGCGCGGTCGCCAGCGCGATGCCGGCGGAGGGACCGTCCTTCGGCGTCGCCCCTTCCGGCACGTGTATGTGGAAATCGCGCCGCTTGAAGGCGTCGTCGGAGATGCCCAGCTCGACGGCGACCGACTTCACGTGGGAGAGCGCCGCCTGCGCGGACTCGGTCATGACCTCGCCGAGGCGTCCGGTGATCTTGACCTCGCCCTTGCCGGGCACGGCCACGACCTCGATCGCCATCGTCGACCCGCCCACCTCGCTCCAGGCCAGGCCCGTGGAGACCCCGACGCCGTTGAAGGAGTTCTTCTCGCGCGGGAACTTCGCGGGCCCGAGGAGCTTGGGGATGTCCGCGGCCGCGATTACGATCGCGCCGTCCTTCTCGGCGACCGCCTTGCGCGCCGCCTTGCGGCACAGCGAGGCGATCTCGCGCTCGAGATGGCGCACGCCGGACTCGCGCGTGTATTCTTCGACGACACGCTCCAAGGCGGCGTCTTCGAGGACGAGCTGTCCGGGCTTGAGGCCGTGGGCCTCGAGCGCCTTGGAGAGCAGGTGGGACTTCGCGATCGAGGACTTCTCCGCCAGGGTGTACCCGGAGAACGTCATGACCTCGAGGCGGTCGCGCAAAGTCACGGGGATCCCGGCGAGGTCGTTGGCGGTGCAGATGAACATCACCTGGGACAGGTCGAACTCGATGTCGAGATAATGGTCGAGGAACGCCGAGTTCTGCTCGGGATCGAGCACCTCGAGCAAGGCCGCCGACGGGTCGCCCCGCCAGTCCGAGCCCATCTTGTCGATCTCGTCGAGCAGGATGACGGGGTTGCGCGTGCCGGCCTTGCGCAGGTGTTGGATCAATCGTCCGGGCAGGGATCCTATGTAAGTTCTGCGATGCCCGCGGATCTCGGCCTCGTCGCGCACGCCGCCGAGCGACATGCGCACGAACTTGCGCCCGAGGGAGCGCGCGACGGACTTGCCGAGCGAGGTCTTGCCCACGCCGGGGGGGCCTACGAAGCACAGGATGGGTCCCTTGAGGCCTTTGGTCAGCTTGGTGACGGCGAGATACTCGAGCACGCGCTCCTTGATCTTGGGCAGGCCGCTGTGGTCCTCGTCGAGCACGGCCTGGGCCTTCTCAAGGTCGATGACGTCCTTCGTGCGCTTCGACCACGGCAGGTGCGTCATCCAGTCGAGGTACGTGCGGGAGACGGTGGACTCGGGTGAGAACGGCGCCATTTTTTCTAAACGTCCTAATTCCTTGAGCGAGGCGGCCTCGGCGTCCTCGGGCATCTTGGCGTCCTTGATCGCCTTCTTGAGCTCCTCCATCTCCTGGGCGAAGTCGTCCTTCTGCCGGAGCTCCTTCTGGATCGCCTTCATCTGCTCGTTGAGGTAGTACTCCTTCTGGGTCTTCTCGATCTGCGTCTTGACCCGGGTATGAATCCTCCTCTCGAGCGTCAGGATCTCGATGTCCGCCTTCAGGACGACGATCAGCTTCTCGAGGCGGGCCTTGGCGTCGAGGACCTCGAGAAGGGCCTGGCGGTCGGCGGCCTTTCCGACCGAGGAGGCGGCCAGCTTGTCGGCGAGCTCGGCGGGGTCCTCTACGGCGCCCAGCGCGGGGACCTCGGCGGGGGCGCGGCGTGCGAACTTCGAATGCTCGTCGGCGACCTCAAGCGCGTGGCGCATCAGCGCCTTCGTCTCGGCGGAGAGCTTCGCGCACACCTCGGGGTAGGCCAGGACGGCGTTCCAGTGGCCTCCCGGCTCGTCGAACTCCATGGACTTCACCGAGACCCGCGCGTGGGCCTGCAGGAAGACCTTGAGCGTGCCGTCGGGCATCTTCAGGTACTGCACGACCTCGACGAGCACGCCGATGCCGAACACGTCCTCGGTCTTGGGGTCCTCGACGGTCACGTCCTTTTGCGCGACGACGCATAGGAACTTGGCGTGATCCTTCATCGCCGCCTCTATCGCCTTCACCGACTTCGGGCGGCCGACGGACAGGGGCAGGACCATGTGGGGAAAAACGACGACGTCGCGGACCGCGAGCAGCGGCAGGCGCGGCGGACGGGACGGAGACGTCTTCTTGGGCTCGCTCAAGGCTTGAATCCGGGCAGGATCTTGCTCACGGGCACGATCTTGTCGACGAGGCCGTAGGCGACCGATTCCTCGGCCGACAGGTAGAAGTTGCGCTCGACGTCCTTGTCGAGCTTCTCGTACGGCTGGCCGGTGTGCTTGGCCAGGATCTCCGAGAGCCGCTTGCGCGTGTTGCCCATCTCGGCGCCCTCGATGCGGATGTCGGATTCCTGCCCCTGCAGCCCGCCCCGGATCAGGGGCTGGTGGATCATCACTCGCGCATGAGGAAGAATCATGCGTTTGCCCTTCGTGCCCGCCGCGAGCAGCACCGCGCCGAACGACATCGCCATGCCCATGCACAAGGTCGAGATCGGGGAGCGGATGAACTGCATCGTGTCGTAGACCGCGAGGCCGGCCGTGACCATGCCGCCAGGCGAGTTGATGTAAAGGTGGATCTCTTTCTCCGAGTCCTCGCCGTCGAGATAGAGGAGCTGGGAGATGAGCAGGTTCGCGGAATCGGTGGTGACCGCGCCGCCGTCTCCGCCGACGAAGATGATCCTCTCCTTCAATAGGCGGGAAAAGATGTCATAGCCGACGGCGGAACCCTGGTTCCACTTCTCGAGCACTTGGGGGAGGATTGCGGGCATGGAGAGAGGATACAAAAAAAGGCGCCGGCTCGAAAGCCGGCGCCTTTTCTCCGTCAGGCGAACCGTTTACGCGTCCTTGTAGACCGCCTTTTCCTTGAGGAGGTTCATGGTCTTGCGCTCGCGGATCATGTGGGAGATCTGGTCCTTGCGCTTGGAGAAGATCTCGGTCAGCTCCGTCTTCTTCTCCTCGGACTCCGCGCCCTTGAGGCCCGCCTCGAGCTCGGAGGCGAGCTCGGCGTCGGTGACCTCGATCTTCTCCTTCTCGGCGATCGCGGACATCACGAAGGCGAGGCGAACCTCGTCCTCGGCCTTCGGCTGGAGTTTCTGGCGGAGGTCGGCCAGGACCTTCTCGGAGAGCTGGGTGGCGCCCATGAGCTGACGGCGCATGCGGTCCATCATGCCCTCGAGCTGGCGCTCGACCATCGACGGGGGAAGGGGAAACACGTTGGCCTTGACCAGCGCCTCCTCGATCTGGCGCACCACGTCGGACTCCGACGCGGACTTCACCTCGCGGTCGAGGACTTCCTTCAGCTTGCCCTTGAGCTCGTCGAGGCTCTCCATGCCCATGTCTTTGGCGAACTCGGCATCGAGCGCCGGCAAAACCTTGGTCTTGATCTCGGTGACGGTGACCGTGAGGTCGGTCTCCTTGCCGCCGAGCTTGACCTTGATCGTCTTCGTTTCGCCGCGCTTCATGCCCTTGAGGCCCTGGGCCAGCCCCTCGACGCTCTGCTCCGAGGACATGTCCACGAGCTCGGAGGTGCCCTTCGCGTTCGGCAGCGCCTTGCCGCCCTGGGAGGCGGAGTAGTCGATGACGACGAAGCTCTTCTCTCCGACCGTCTCGTCCTTGGCGACGTCGAGGCGCGCCTGGGCGTCGCGAAGCTCCTCGATGCGCTTGTCGAGCGCGGCGGCGTCGGCCGCCTGAGGCTTGCGGGTCACGGGAATCTTGAGGTAGTCCTTGGCGACGGGGGTCGGCGCGATCTCCGCCTGGACGGTGACGACGAGGGGCTCTCCTTCCTTCCACTTCACGTCGGAGACCGTCGGGGTCTCGACGACGCGCAGCTTGAGGTCCCCGAGGGCGGCGGGCACGTGCCTGCGGATCAGGGCGTCGATGGCCTCCTCGCGCGCGCGGCCGGCGAAATGCTGCTTGACGACGTCGAGCGGAGCCTTGCCGGCGCGGAAACCGGGGATGCGGGCCAGCGACTGCAGGCGCATCAGCGCGGTCTGGGACTGATCGGCCACCTCCTGAGGCGAGACCTCCACGGAAAGCGTGACGACGCAGCCTTCCTCTTTAAGCTTCTTGAACTTCGGCTTATCCGACTTCAGCGCTGAGAAGATTCCCATGTAGCCTCCGGCGAAGGTTAGGAATGGGCGAGGGGGGACTCGAACCCCCACGCCTTTCGGCACACGGTCCTAAGCCGTGCGCGTCTGCCGTTCCGCCACCCGCCCATTAAAAGAAAGGACCGAGGAACGCTCGGTCCCGCCCGTCGTGTTTTAAATTTTGGACCGGGTGGGGATCGAACCCACGACCTTACGCTTAAGAGGCGTTTGCTCTACCGCTGAGCTACCGATCCGTCGTAGAGGATGATAGCAAAATCCCAAAAATAAATCCAACACGCGGTTTTCGGCCTTGACGCCGGGGCTCCACGGGGCTATTCTTCGGGTAGCGCGGGCTGTCCCGGGTTAACATTTTCGACACCGGGCGGGCGCGTCCCTCCTTTATAATCTAGCACCCATGAAATATTGGATCTTCCAGAACAATCAGGTGCTGGGCCCTTACGGGCCCGACGAGATGGAGAAGATCTCGGTCTTTTCGCCCGAAAGCCTCGTCTGCCCGGAAGGAAGGCGCGGCACGAGCATGGGCGATTGGCAGCGGGCGGGGATGGTGCCGGATCTGTCGGTGGCCCTCGTCCGCGCGAGCTCGAGCGGAGGGAAGACGTCGACGCTCTCCATCGCGGGCCTGCCGCCCGAGCCCACGCTGAAGGACCTGGCCCAGCTGGGCAGCATCCAGGAGAAGGTAGCCGTGCTCGAGGAGGTCGTGCTCCAGCTTCAAGAAGGTCTGCGCGCCAAGGACGCCGAGCTGTCGTCGGTCCATCAGGAGCTCGCGGGCAAGAGCCGCGAGGCCAGCGAGATCCGCAGCGAGGCCGTCGCGCGCGTGCGCGAATCCGAGGAGCTCAAGCGCCAGATCGCCGGCCTCGAGGAGCGGCTGTCCTCCGTGCGCCAGCTGAGCGAGACGCTCGACAAGGCCGTGGAGGAGGAGAAGCGCGTCGAGAGCGACGTGGAGAAGCAGGGCCGGACCTTGACCGACCTCGCCAAGGACGTCGAGGAGCTTCGCCGCCAGCTCGAGGAATCCAAGACGCGCCAGGCCGAGCTCGCCGCCGAGGCGGCGGCCGCCGCCGCCGCTCTCCCCCGCCCCGCGACAAGGGCCGTCGAATCCGTCCCGCCGCTGCCGGTCCCGGCGCCCGCCCCGTCCCCGGCCTCGAGGCCCGAGCCGTCCATGGAGTTCCCCGCGCCCGAGGTCCCGCTGCCTTCATTCGACCCCGGGACGCCGCCGACGGCCGACGGCGCGCCTCAGGACTCGGCGCCCAGCTTCGATCCGATGGCGTTCGGCGACGCCGCCTCCGGCGCGCTCGCGCCCGACCTGACGCCGGGGCCGGCCGCCGAGCCGGAGTCCTTCGGGGTGGACGCGGCCCCGGCCCCGCCGCCTCCTCCCGCCCCGAAGGGGAAGAAGGCCCTGCTCATCGGCGGCGTGCTCGGCGTCGCCGCCCTTGGAGGCCTCGCCGTCATGGGCGGCTACGTGCCCGGCCTGGTCAAGCCCCAGGCGCCCGCGGAGGTGGTCGAGCCGGCGCCGCTGCCGCCGCCGGAGCCCGCGCCGATTCCGGTCGCGGCACCCGACCCCCGCGAGCGCGCCGTCGATTTCGCGAAGGCCTGGCCGCTGACCGGCGGACGCACGCTCGAGCGCGCGCTCGAGGATCTCGCTCCCTCGGCGGGCAACCTGTCGCCGTGGATGGCCGATCCTTTGGCCGGCAGCCGCGTCCAGGTCAATTATTTCGCCCGCAGCTCCGCCCCGGGGGCGCCCACGATCGCCTACGAGTTCGAGGTGGATCTCGAGGGCCAGACTTTGATCGGACGCAACGCGGCCGCGAAATCGGTGCTCACCGGAAAGGCGGCTCCGCCTCCCGCGCCGCCGAAGGCGAAGCCGGTGAAGGTCAAGCCCAAGGCCCCGGTGAGGAAAGCGCCGGAGGAAGACACCTTGGATTCCATGCTGGGAGGCGATCCGGGCCCCGACGAGGCGGCCGAGGAGCCGCCGGCCGAGGAGCCTTCCCGTCCCGCGCGGCCGAGCCGGGCGCGCCGCGCGGCCAAGGCGAGGGCGGCCGAGGCGACGCCGGCCGACGAGAATTTGCTGGACGACCTGTTGAAGGAGTGACATGGACCTAGTCCCCGGACTCAAGCAGCTCGAAGGCACGCTGTCGCTGACGGCCGACCGCATCAACGTCGTCAAGTCCAAGCTCGAGGACCTGCTGTTCCGCGCCCAGAAGATCTCCGCCGCGGCGAAGAACAACATGAAGGACAACGACAGCATGTACGGCTACGACCTTCAGAACTTCCGGCGCGACCTGCGCACGTTCGGGATGGACCTCTCGGGCCTGAGCGGACTGCTGGCCGGGATGGAGCGCGTCGCCGAGTACGACGTCCCCGCCGGCAAGTTCGCCACGGGCGTGATGCGCGCCGCCTCGCGCGTCTCCAACTCGATGAAGATCCTGCACGACATGTCCTTGCTCGCCCACCAGCACATCCGCCAGAACGACCAGAAAATCCTCGCCTGGTACATCGCCCAGGAGATCGAGGAAATGAGCCAGAAGTGCGCGGGCCTCCCGGCGATCGCCAACAAGATCGTCATCCTGACCACGACCGAAACGCCGGGCGGCAAGCCGCCGGCGAGCCCCGCGCCCCCGGCCGATCCCGCCTGACGCCATGGATCTCCTGCTCCGCCTGCTCGAGCGCCGCGTCATCGTCGCGGGCGCGGTCCTGCTGGCGGCGGTGTGGATCGGCGGGCGCTGGGGGGGCTACGCCCAGGGACACGCCGACCTGATGCTGCATCCGCCCGCCCCCGCGATTTCGCCGCTGGCCGCTGACATCAAAAAGGACGTCGAGGCGCGCGAGTCGGCGAGGCTCAAGGGCCTGCACCGCGCCGTCAGCGCCGAGATCGCGGCCGCGAGGGCGAACGGCTTCAACGTCGACAAGTTCCAGCGCCTCGCCGACAGCGCGCTGCGCCTCGACACGCCCGCCTACCGTCCCGCCGCCATCGAGCGCCTGAATAAATTGCGCCTCGCCATCCCTCAAAAGCGGGAAGCCTTCCGTCCCGCCGCGGCCGGGGACCTCAACCCCGACTCCTTCGACACGGCGCGCCCGAAGGGCCGGCCCTCGCGCCGATGACGACGGCCGCGGCGCTCCTGCTGTCGCTGGCCGCGCTGCTCCCGGCGCCCCCCGCGCGCGCCGCCGCCGACGCCGCGGAGGCCGTCGCCACGGCGCGCGACGCGTTCCTCGCCGGACGCTACGAGGACGCCGAGAGCGCGTGGCGCTACCTGTCGGAGCTCGGCGTCGCCGCGCCCGAGCCCGAGGTCAACCTCGCCCTGACCCTGCGCGACCGCGGCCGGCACGAGGCGGCCACCGCGCAGTGGCTGAAGGCCTCCTTGCTGGAGGGCGCGGACGGCTTCTCCTGGAACCAGCGAGCCTGGTCCTACCTCGCCGCGGGCCGCCAGCGCGAGGCCCGCGACGCCTTTACCCAGGCGCTCGACCGGTCCTCGACGACGGCCACGCAGGCGGAGGCGAACGTGGGGCTGGGGCTGTCCTTCATCCTCGACGGCAAGCCCAAGGCCGCCGAGGCTCCGCTGCGGCGCGCGGGCATCTCCGGGCCTTACGCGATCTCGATCTCGGCCCAGCTCATCGCCGAGGCGGCGAAGCTGAGCCGAGACCGCCAGACCGCGCTGACCTACCTGCGCCAGGCCGTCGACGTCGACCCGGCCAACAACGAGGCGCTGCGCGGCCTCGCCAAGGCGCTGGCCGACGCGGGGGACAACCGGGCCGCCTGGCGCGCGTACAAGAAGGTCCTTTCGCTCGACCCGCACGATCCTGAAGCGCGCAGGGCCTACGGCAAGGCCGGGCGCTTCATCACCGGGGACGTCGACGCCGCCGCCGGGGTGCGGCGCATCTCGCGCCCCGTGCTCGACGCCCAGGGCACGCTCACGCCCCTGCCGTCCGGGACGCGCCCCATCCGGGTCGGCCTCTACGGCGCGCCCGACGGACGACCGGCCGTGCTCACGCGCGCGTACGTCATGACGAACAGCCCGTTCAAGGTGACCTCGGTTTCCCACGGCACGCTGCGCGACAACGGCCGCGCGCTCGATCAATGGGAGGTCGGCTTCCGCCCCGAGAACGGCCTCGTCGAGGTCCGCGACGCCTCGCGCAACATCCTCTTCACCTCGAAGACGCCCTTCACCTTCGTCCCCGACGCCGAGCGCGGCTCGGTTTTGATCAAGGCCGCCGCGGTCACGGATCAGATCGGAGTGGACCCGGGAGATCGAGAAGTGCGCGGCGCCGTCGAGGTCGTACCCAACCCATGGGGCTTCCGCCTCGTGCAGGTCGCACCCGTCGAGCAGTACCTGATCGGCGTCGTCTCGCTCGTGCTGCCCATCGACAGCCCTCCGCAGGCGCTGCGCGCGCAGGCCGTCGTTTCCCGGACCGCGGCCTATTGGGCGGCGGAGAACCGCGAGGAGACGCTCGAGCGCTGCGACCTGCTCGACGACGACTCGACCCAGCGCACGATCGGGGTCAGCGGGGAGATGACCTCCGCGGCCGAGGCCGTCGTCGACACCGAGGGCCTGTATCTCGCCTTCAAGGGCCGCGCCGCGCGCGTCATGCAGCACGTCGACAGCGGCGGGACCACCGAGGACGGCGCGGAAACCGGGGAGCCCGGCCTCGAGCACCTCGTCTCTGTGCAGGACTCCGCCAAGCCGAGCATACCCTGGCGCACGCCCGTCGAGCTCGAGCGCTACGCGCACGAGGCGCCGCCCCAGGGTCTGTTCAGCGAGTCCGCGGCCGTCCCCACGCCGAACGCGACGCGCTGGATGCGCGTCATCGACGCCCGGGACCTGCGCCGCCGCGTCGAGCGCCGCAAGGACCTCGGCGCGATCCGCCGCGTGAGCGTGGCGGGCCGGACCCCGACGGGACGAGTGCGCGCCCTGGAGGTGACCGGCGCCGACGGCGTCGCGACATACGCCGGGCGCAGGGAGATCGACGAGCTGCTCGGGCCCAACTCGCTGCGCTCGACCTTGTTCGTCATGCAGCCGCTTATGAAGGGCAAGAATCTCTCGCGCCTCGTGATCTGGGGAGCCGGCACCGGCTCCGGGCTGGGCTTTCCCCGCGGCGGCGCCCTCGGCCAGGGCGCCCTCGGCGTCCCATGGAGGGAGATCGTCCGCCACTACTTCCCGAGGCTCGAGCTCAAGAATCTCAACCGTCCGGACGCCCCGAAGGCCGCCCCGCCCGCCGGCGTCGGCCCCTACAAGCGCAAGCTCGACTTTCACAAGCGGAAGAAGAACAAGTAGTTGTAGAATCGCCGCATGCCCGCCAAGGTCGCGCACCTCGTCACCCGCCTCGATCTCGGCGGGGCCCAGCAGAACACGCTGCATACCGTTCGTCATTTGGATCGCGCGTTCTTCGAGCCCCTCCTCATCTGCGGCCGGGGGGGGCTGCTGGACGAGGAGGCCTCCGCCGATCCTTCGTTCCGGACGGTCTTCGTCGATCCCCTTCGCCGCGACATCTCGCCGATCCATGATCTTCTGGCCCTGCTCGAGCTGACGAGGATTTTGCTCGATGAAAAGCCGGACCTCCTGCACACGCACAGCTCCAAGGCCGGCATACTCGGCCGGCTCGCCGCGGCGCTGGCGGGCGTGCCCGTCGTCGTGCACACCTACCACGGCTTCGGCTTCCACGACCGCCAGCCTCCGTTCGTGAAGAATTTCTACGTCCTCCTCGAGCGCCTCTGCGCGCGCCTCACCGACGCCTTGATCTTCGTCTCCAAGGCGAACATCGCCTATGCCGCGAAGCACGGGATCGCGCGCCCGGAAGAGGCCGTGCTGATTCGCTCCGGCGTGGCGCTCTCCGGACTCCCCGCGCCCGTCGACGCCTCCAAGCTCAAGATGTCCGCCGGCGTCGGCATGCACAAGCCGCTCGTCGTCTCGATCGGGAACCTGAAGCCGCAGAAGAACGTCGCGGATCTCCTCGAGGCGGCCGCGCTGGTGCTCGCGGCCGTGCCGGAGGCGCGCTTCGCCTTCATCGGGGACGGCCCCCAGCGCCGCGTCCTGGAAGCCCGGGCCTTCGCGCTCGGCCTCCAGGATCGATTCTTCTTCCTCGGCTGGCGGCGGGACGCGGCCCAGTGGCTCGCGGCCTCCGATGTGTTCGTCATGACCTCGCTTTGGGAAGGCCTGCCCCGAGCGCTCGTGGAGGCGATGAAGAGCGGCAAGCCCGCGGCGTGCTACGGCACCGACGGCGTCCTCGACCTCGTCAAGAGCGGGGAGAACGGCTTCACGGTCGAGCCCGGCGACCACGCAGCGCTCGCCGCGCGCGTGACGGAACTTCTCAAGGATGAGCCCCTGCGCCGGCGCCTCGGCGAGGCCGCCGCCGCCGCAATCGGCCCCGAGTTCGACATCGACGGCATGGTGCGCGCGCAGGAAGCGCTGTACGCGCGCCTCCTCGCGTGAGCGGGCCTCTGGGCGTCTTCCTGCAGGGCGGGGGGGCCCTCGGCGCCTGGCAAGCCGCCGCGCTCGAGGTCCTCGCCGCCCGCGGCCTGCGCTTCCACGCGATCATGGGCTACAGCATCGGCGCCGTCAACGGCGCGGCCCTGGCGTTCGAACGCCTGCCCGAGGCCCTTGCCCGCTGGCGCGCCCTCGGCGGCGGAGCCCTGCGGCTGAGTCCCCGGCTGAGCCCTTTCTCCCTGTGCTCGATCGAGCCCCTGAGAGAGTTCCTCGGCGCCGCGCGCGACGAGCGGGCCGCCAAGGCCTCCTTGCGCGCGGAGCTCACCATCGTCACCGCCTGCCCCGCCGAGGGCGCGCCGCTCAACGCGCGCTTCACGCCGGGCGGCCGCGGCGGCTGGGACGGCCCCCTGCTCGAGCACGCCGCGGCCAGCTGCGCCATCCCTCTCGTTTTCCCGCCCGTCGACCTCGAGTACCGCGGCCGGCGCCGCCGCCTCATCGACGGCGGCGTCCCCATGCCCCTCCCGCTCGATCTCTCCCCGCTCGCCGGCTGCTCCGAGGTCCTCGTGCTCGAGATGGTCCGAGCCGACGAGGTCGGCCGCCGCTGGCGGGCCCCCTGGCGCGGCCTCGACCAGCGCTGCCGCGACGCCGGGAGGGGTCTGGTCGACGACGGCCTTCAGGCGCTCCTCGATTCGGGCCGCCCTCCTCGCGTCCACCGCCTCGAGCCCTCGCGCCGCCTCGAGCCGATGATGCTCGACTTCCGCGCCGCGGGCCTCGCCGCGATGCTCGCCCAAGGCGCGCGCGACGCCGAGGCGTTCCTCTCGGCCATAAAATTGCTTTAATTCGCGGGATGGATATTTCGCGCCGCTCCTTCATCAAATGGGTGATCGCCGGAGCCGCCTCGGCCTCTCCGTTCGGCTGCGCGCCCGCCGGCAAGGAGAACGCTCCCGGGGCGCACGCCCCCGCCATCCCCGCGGCCCGCCTCGGCAGCGAGACCAACAAGGTCTGCCACGACGTCCGCGACGGCCTGATGAAGTCCCTGCCTCCGCCCTCCCGCTCCCTGGACGTCGTCGTCGTCGGCGGGGGCCCCTCCGGCCTCGCCGCGGCCGAGCGCTGCTTCGGCAGCGATTTCCTGCTCCTCGAGAAGGACGATCACGTCGGCGGCAACTGCTGGACCGAGACCTGGGAAGGCCTGGACTATTGCACCGGCGCGGCCTGGCTCTCCCTCGAGAACGACGAGGTCCGCGCCCTCTTCAAGCGTTGGGACATCAACCCGCCCATCATAAAGGGGAATGATTCGGCTCATTGGGACGGCAAGTGGATCAAGGACTTCTGGAACAGCGACCCAGACTTCCCGAGCTACGACCAGCTCCCTTACCCGAAGTCCGTGCAGGACGACTTCCGCCGCTTCATCCGCGACACCGCGAAGCTCGACCGGGAGGCGGACGCGGCCAAGCTCGACGCGATCCCCTTCTCCGATCTGTTCGCCGGCTACGACCCGCGCGTCCGGCAGTACTGGGACACCTTCGGCCCCTCCAACTGGGGCGCGCGCACCCAGGACACCTCCGCTTTGATCGGCCTGCACGCCGCCCATGAGTGGGCCCCCTGCGAGCGCCGCACCTTCGAGGGCGGCCTGGGCATGGTCACCCGCCGGCTGTTCGCGAATTTTCCCGAGGAGCAGAAGAAGCGCTTCATCACCGGCGCGGCCGTGATCTCGGTGCGCCGGGAGGGCAAGGGCGCGCTCGTCACCTTCATGAAGGACGGCCGTCCCGAGACGGTCTCGGCCAAGGCCGTCGTCATGGCCATCCCCAAGTTCATGGCCCGCCACGTCGTCGCCGGCATCCCCGAAGAACAGAAGAAGGCCATGGCCGCGATGCGCTACGCGCCCTACCTCGTCTACAACCTCTGCTTCGACAAGGTCGTCTGGAACCTCAACTACGACAACTGGGCCGTCGGCGCCCGCCACTTCACCGACTTCATCCCCGCCGACTGGGTCACGCACGCCGACGGGGGGGACCTCAACCGCAAGCAGATCATCACCGTCTACGCCCCCAAGATCGAGGCCGCGCGCGCCGATCTGCTCGACGACGAGGAGGTCCTCGAGGAATCCCACGCCACCGCCAACGAGCTCGTCTCCATGTTCCCGGGCTGGGCCGACCACCTGCGCGAGGTCCGCGTCTACCGCCGCGGCCACCCGATGCCGATGTCGGCGCCGGGCTCGTTCTCGCGGCTGCAGCCCGTGACGCGGCGCGACCTGGCTCCCATCTACTTCTCGCACTCGGACAATTCGGGCACCGTTTCCGACATGTACGAGGCCGCGCTCGGCGCCGTCAAGGCGGCGGCCAAAGCGTTGCAACACGTTTAGCTTCACAGTCTTATTTCCGTCACATGAGAGAGGAATAAATGGCCAAGTACACCGTCCCCGCGACCGGCACCAAGATCGGCTACAAGAACGGCAAGCTCGAGGTTCCCGACAATCCGATCATCCCCTACTTCCCCGGCGACGGCACCGGCCTCGACCTCTGGAAGGCCACCAAGATCGTGCTCGACGGCGCCGTCGAGAAGGCCTACGGCGGCAAGAAGAAGATCGCCTGGATGGAGGTCTACGCCGGCCTCACGGCCCTTAAGAACTACGACAAGGACACCGTCCTCCCCGAGGAGACGGTCGCCGCGTTCAAGGAGTACCGCGTCGGCCTCAAAGGCCCTCTCACCACGCCCGCCGGTTCCTTCAAATTCGTTTGTCTGGACTGCGCGGCCGAGCTCATGGACCGCCCGGCGGCGTGTCCCAAGTGCAAGAGCGAATGGATCACGCCCCGCTTCCGGTCCGTGAACGTCGGTCTGCGCCAGAAGCTTGATTTGTACGCTTGCGTCCGCCCCGTGCGCTGGTTCGAGGGCGTCCCGTGCCCCGTCAAGGATCCCTCCAAGCTCAACATCGTGATCTTCCGCGAGAACACCGAGGACATCTACGCCGGCATCGAGTTCCAGGAGGGCACGCCGGAGGCAAAGAAGGTCTACGACTTCCTCACCAAGGAGATGGGGGCGAAGGTCCCGTTCCCCGACTCGGGCATCGGCATCAAGCCGATTTCCAAGACCGGGTCACAACGATTAATACGGATGGCGATCAAATACGCCATCGCGCACAAGAAGCCGTCGGTGACCATCGTCCACAAGGGCAACATCCAGAAGTTCACCGAAGGCGCCTTCCGCGACTGGGGCTATGAGGTCGCCAAGGCGGAGTTCCGCGACCAGATCGTGACCGAAGCCGAGCTGTGGGACGACCTCAACGGGAAGATGCCGGCCGGCAAGATCCTCATCAAGGACCGCATCGCCGACCAGACCTTCCAGCAGCTGCTCCTTCGCCCCGACGAGTATTCCGTCATCGCGACGCCGAATCTCAACGGCGACTATCTGTCCGACGCGGCGGTCGCACAGGTCGGGGGTCTCGGCATCGGGCCGGGCGCCAACATCGGCGACGGGGTGGCCATCTTCGAGGCGACGCACGGCACCGCCCCGAAGTACACGAACAAGGACATGGTCAACCCGGGCTCGCTCATCCTCTCCGGCGTGATGATGCTCGAGCACATGGGCTGGCAGGAGGCCGCGGACCTCATCATCAAGGGCCTCGAGGCCACCATCCAGGCCAAGACCGTGACCTACGACTTCGAGCGCCAGATGACGGGTGCGACGAAGATCAAGTGCTCCGAGTTCGGCCAGGCGATCGTCAAGAACATGGGCGGCGTGGCGGTCAACGCGTAAGCCCGCTCCTCGAAAAAGAGGCCGGCGCTCGCGAGAGCGCCGGCCTTCTTTTTTTCGGGTCAGGGGTTGGAGGTTTCCTTCGCCAGCGCCTCGAGCATCTTCGTCCAGCCCTCCCGCGTCGCCTCGGCGTACTCGGGCAGGACGCCCTGGTGGTTCAGGACCACCCGGCAGCCGCCGCTCTGGGGCGTGATCTCGACGCGGACCGTCGTCTCGGCCTTCGAATACTTGGGGACCTTGAACGTGAACATGAGCCGCTTTCCGGGCACCAACTCAAGGTACCTCCCGGTGTGCACGACGTCCTCGCCGTCGCGCCGGTCCGTGAAGGTGAACGTCCCTCCGACGCGAGGCTCGATGTCGGCCCTCACCATCTCTCCCGTAGGCGTGGCGAACAGCCACTTGCTCGCGTTCTGGGGGATGAGCCAGGCGTCGTAGATGCGGCGCGGGGGGGCCTCGATCACCGTGGACACCGTGACGAGGACGGGCTTCTTCTTCATATATACGGATTGAACCATATCGCGCAAACCGATAGAATGACCGCCACGTGACAGTCAAGCCTTACCTGTCGGCTCTGATCCCCGTCTACAACGAAGAGGAGAACCTCGCCGCGCTCGGAGAGGAGGTCTCCTCCGCGCTCGACGCGCTGGGCAAACCCTACGAGGTCATCCTCGTCGACGACGGCTCCAAGGATCGCTCGTACGAGGAGCTGCTGAAGCTCGTCTCGAAATATCCGACTTTCAAGACCGTGCGCCTGGGCCGCAACGCCGGTCAGACCGCCGCGATGCTCGCCGGCATCCAGCACGCCTCGGGCGAGCTGATCGTCTGCCTCGACGCGGACATGCAGAACGACGCGCGCGACGTGCCCAAGCTCATCGCCAAGCTCGAGGAAGGCTACGACTGCGTCTCCGGCTGGCGCAAGGACCGCCATGACCGCTTCCTCGACCGCAAGCTGCCGTCCATGATCGCCAACGGCTTCATCTCGCGCGTGACCGGCGTGCACCTGCACGATTACGGCTGCACGCTCAAGCTCTACAAGGCGAAGTACCTCAAACCGCTGCGCCTGTACGGCGAGATGCACCGCTTCGTGCCCGCCCTCGCCGGCTTCCTCGGCGCGCGCGTGGCCGAGGTTCCCGTCAACCACCGCGCCCGCACGCGCGGCGTCTCCAAGTACGGCATCTCGCGCACGTTCAAGGTCCTGCTCGACCTCATGACGGTCAAGTTCATGGACTCCTACCTCGGCAAGCCGATCTACCTGTTCGGCGGGGGGGGCGTGCTCATGGGCCTGCTCGGCGTGGCCTTCGGCCTCGACACCTTGTACAAGAAGTTCTACCTGGGCATCTTCGTCAAGGACCAGCCCCTGTTCCAGATCGCGATCTTCTGCCTGCTCATCGGCTTCCAGATGGTGCTTATCGGCCTCCTGGCCGAGATCCTCGTGCGCATCTATTACGACCTCAAGGACATGAGGCCGTACTTCGTCCGCGAAACCGCGGGATTCTGAACTATCCGCAAGGATAGTCCGTTACAGGCGGGCCGATAGGCCCGTCCTCCATGGGCTGAAGGCCTCATGCGCGGGTTCGAATAACCTCGCAAAATAGAGGTTCATGCGGATGAAGCTCCTTCTCGGCGCCCTCCTCGTCGCAGCCCAAACGGCGAGCGCCGCGCTCGTCGTGCGCCCAGGCCCGACGGCCCTCGGCGCCTCGGCCGCCGCGGGCGCCGCGATCTCGGCCGCCGCGGTGCCCCAGTGGACCGCGTCCTTCGACGCCTTCCTCGCGTCCCCGTCGCCCGACGCGGCATCCGTCCGGGCCATCGCCCGGATCCTCGCCGCGGCGCGCCCCGACGACCCCGCCCTGGCCCCTTTGGCCCAGGCCCTGCGAAAGGCCGCCGCCCCGCTTCTCGCCCGGCCGGTCCACGCGAAGTCGACGCGGGCCGACCTCGAGGCCGCCGAGCTGAAGTTCGAGATCCTCAATTATCCCTCCGTCCGCGCCCTCCTCAGCGAGGAGCAGCAAAGCCGCGCCGGCGCGACGGCCTGGGCTCTCAGCCGGAGCGTCTGGACGAAGGACCCCGACCGTTGGGTCACCCGCAAGCGCGCCGTCGACAAGACGATCGCCGCCGTCCTGCGAGAGCTCGAGGCCGCTCGCCCCGACATATCCGACGAGCCGGCCCCCGCCGCCGGTCCCGGCCCCGACGTCGCCGTCGAGGTGCTGAAGGGGGATATTCGAGACGCCCGCGCCGACGCCGTCCTGACGACGGTCCAGCGCAAGCGCCTGTGCGGCGGCGGCGTCAACGCCGCGATCCAAGAAGCCAACGGCTGCTTCGCCGCCCAGCTCAGAAAGTCGCCCCGCCTGCAGGACGGCGAGACTTACCTCGCCCGCGGCGACGGCAGAGGCCCGATCGACAACGTCCTCTTCGTCGCCGACAAGCACCAGAAGCCGCTCTCCGACATCGTCCTCGAGGGACTCAAGGCCGCCGATCGCGCGGGCCTCAAGTCGCTCGCCGTGCCGGCCCTGCGCACCGGCTCGGTGTTCGGCGCCGTCGAGCGCACCTATCAGGAGGTCGTCGCCGAGCTCCGCAAGGGCGTGCGGCGCTTCGTCGCCGGAGCGCGGAGCTCGCTCGAGAATATCTCCTTCGTCGTTTACAACGACGAGAGGCTCGCCTCCCGGCTGCAGAACGCCTTCAATGAGCGCGAGCGTTCTTTGCGCACGGACCTGCGCGAGGCCAAGCTGTCCGGCAAGGGCTTCGTGCTGACGCCCCGGGAAGCGAAGGTCCCGGACCGCGGTTCGCCGGTGTACGGGAGCCTGCTCGAGCCCTGGAGCCTCAAGCACCTGCTGGTCCCGCACAAGCCGGTCAAGATCGGGGAGATCGAGGACCGGGCCGCGTTCTCCGCGCCCGTGACCTCGGTGCTGAACATGCCGGTGAAGATGCCGGGCTCGGACATCCGCGTGCCGGAGGAGCTGGGACAGTTCCGGGAATTCTTGCAGAAAATAATCGATCATGAAAAAGCGGCCAATCCCGAGATGGACGACTTTTACATGTATCTCACGGTGGACCAGCGCGCCGTAAAGAATGGGACCACTCATCGACGGCCCGGGATTCATATCGACGGAGTCCAGGGCGCGCGCTATAAAGTGAAGCTGCCGCCGGAGCACCTGTACTCGGCGAGCGACCGCCTCGGGACCGTGTTCTACGACCAGCCCTTCGACCTGACCAAGCTCGATCCCGCCAAGCAGCACGTGCACGCCGAGCTCGAGCGCCAGGCGAAAGAGACGAATGCGCGCGCCACGCCCGATTTCGACATCGCCTTCTGGGACTCCTACTCGGTGCATCGCGCCGACGTCGCGAAGGAAGATTTCATGCGCACTTTCATACGCGTCGAGTTCAGCAAGAAGCAGTACGACAGCGAGGGAGACACGCACAACCCGCTGTTCGAGTACGACTGGAAGCCGGTCGCGCGGCCGATCCCGGCGGACCTCGACGACAAGCCACTGCCGCCCGGAGGCTTCACCGGGGGGTACGACGCGGAGCTGAAGCGCCTCGAGCCGGGACAGCCCCACACGGTGAAAGACCTGCCCAAATGGGTGAAGGACAATATCGGGACGGCGAACGCAAAGAGATATTTCTTGGTGGAGGGGGACTCTCTGGAAGCCCGGCGGACGCTGGAAACGGATGGGTGGACCTTGCGGGAGCCGTACTCGAAAGAGACCGGATTTCATCAGGTCTATGACGCGACGACGCCCGACGGCGAGGCGGTGAACCTGATCCTCGGCGTCAACGGCGCCAGCCGCGTGATCCACCTCCAGGGCTTCCTGAAGCTCGCGGGCGTGCCGGCGGAGCGGGTCTTCACGCGCCGCGGCTTCCGCTCGTGGAAGCCCGAATACAAGGCGGCCTTTGCGGCGCTCGGCCATGTTCCCGACCTCGTCGTGTACGGCCTGACGCGGCCGGCGGTGCGGGCGCTGATCGGGGAAGCGCCGGAGCTCGAGAGCTTCTGGAAGGACTTCAACGCCAAGAAGTCGGAGCCCGGGCCTCAGAACGACATCTCGCGGCGGCCGATGAAGGCTCTGGTGCTCGCGGACGGGCGGAAGGTCTGGTTCTTCATGCCCCTGTTCGGCGAACTGGCGGGGGACCTGGTGGAGGCCCTGCTCGAGCACGGCGCGAGGAGCTTCGCCGTCATGAGCGCGGCAGGCTCGCTCGACCCGGAGTCGAACCTCGGCGACTGGTTCGAGCCCCGCGAGGGCGCCCACCTCACCATGCCCACCTCGAACACCCAGACGATGGCCTGGGTCGCGCGGATGCGCGCCCGGGGGGTGCGCACCGTGGACATGGAGCACGCCCACATCGCCGCCGCGTTCGCCGCGCGGCCCGAGGCGGCCGTGACGATCGACTACCTGGTCTCCGACGTGATGACCGGCCCCCGCCGCACCGACCTCACCGAGACGCGCATCGGCGCGATCCCCGGCCTCGTCGAGAAGGCTCGGAAGATCATCGCCCGGGCCTTGGGCGCGGCGCCCGGTACGATGCGCGTGAATGGCGCTCGGAACGTCGTTTTCCCGACGATTTCAGGGAACTAAATCGACCTCTCAATCGTATGATAGGTAGGAGACCATTGACATACTTACATTTTGTAAGTATACTATGGATATGATCATGGAACTGATGGCGCACAAAGACTACATCCGCATACTTCAGGCCGTGAGGCGCAAGCCCATGCGTTTCGTGGAGCTGCAGAAAAACCTTGCCCTAAATCCCGCCCAAGTGGACCGTGCCGTCAAGTTTCTGCGCAAAGGGCTGTGGATCGTTCCCGTCGTCGCTCCCACGGAGAAAGGGAGGATGGTCGTCGAATATGAACTCGGCAAGCGGGGGGCGGCCTTCCTGGAGACGCTCAAGGACTTCAGCGCCAGCGCCGTTCGACGGAAGGCCGAACTCGGCTCAGAGGCCGTAGCGGAACTCCAAGACTGCTGCCGCTGATCGACGGGGGGATGCGTTCCAACCTTTCTTGCGCGCGCAAAATCGGCTATACTCCGCGCGCATGGGAAAATTTTTCGCGGCGATCATCATCGCCTTCATGATCGGCTGGCTGTCGCCGATGTGCTCTCATCTTCGGGAAAACGTGTCGACCATCCCCGTGCCTTCCCCGGCCGTCGCGCCCTCCGAGCCCGTCCTGCCCGAAACCGTCGAGGCCCCCGTCGAGGCCCTCGAGCCCGTTCCCGCGCAGGCCCCCGTTCCGGAACGGGCGGCGCCGCGCCTCGTCACCGTCGCGCCCTATCGCTCGACGAAGATGTTCCCGGAGATCGACGGCGGGCGCTACCTGGTCTCGATCCTGCGCGCCAATCTCTCCGACGTCGCCGCCACGGGCGCGCGCCTGGCGGTGGCCGCCCGCGTGCGGGGAGAGATCGTGGAGCGCGCCCAAAGCGGCTCCGGCCAAACCCTCCCGGCGGGGTCCACCACCTACTTCGGCCTTCCCGTGTCGGTCGACGTCTTCGACGACATCCTCGACGGCCCCGACGACCAGAGCAGCGCCCTCGACTGGACCCTGACGTACCGCTTCGAGGACGACGCCCCCGGCACGACGCGCTGCTACGGCGTCAGCGCCCTGCCCCGCCGCCGCGAGCCGACGGGCCTCGTCTGGCGGACGTTCGGCCAAACCTCGGTCTGCCCGTAATACTTCCGGCCCCCCGCGCGAATACATGGTGACGGCGCTACGGGGGTCACATGCCGACCGACATGAGCGATAAGCCGACCGCGGAATTCTCCGAGTTCTACTCCTCCTGGTTCGACCGCGTCTACAACTACGCCCGGGGCCGGACCGGCTCGGCGACGAGGGCCGACGAGATCGCCGCCGACACCTTCGAGCGCGCCCTGCGCGCCTGGCCCAAGTTCGACGCGAAGCGGGGAGACCGGCGCACCTGGCTGTTCACGATCGCCTTCCGCTCCGTCGCCGACCACTTCCGCGCCGAGAAGCGGGGCGTCTGGTCGAGCCTGGAGCTCATCGAGCCGGCCGACGCGGCCAAGGGCCCGGCCAAGGAGGCCGAGGCCGCCGACGAGAAGCGCCTGCTGACCGCGGCGCTCGACGGGCTCGAGGACGAGGCGCGCGAGGTGGTCTCGCTGCGCTTCTTTTCCGGGATGACCAACCGGGCGATCGGCGACCTGCTCGGCCTGTCCGAGTCGAACGTCGCCGTGATCCTGTTCCGGTCGATCCGCAAGCTGCGCAGGAATTTTCCCGCCCTGGAGGCCTGATCATGGACGAAATCATGGAAGCCGAGCGTTTCAGCGCCGAGCTGGACAAGGTCTTGTCGGGACGGCCCGTCGCGGCCGACCTCGATCCGGAGCTCGCCAAGGATCTCGCCTTCGCGGCGAGGCTCTCGGCGCTGGACTACAGCGGGGAGAGCCGGAGCAAGGGGCCGGCGAAGGCGAAGCTCCTGGCCAAGGCCGAGGAAGGACGCCTGCGCGCCATGCTGCGCCGGGCGGGCGTGCGTCCTCTCGTCCTCGCCGGAGCCTCGTTGGCCCTGATCCTCGCGCCCTTCTTCATGAGCTGGATCGCCTCGGACCGCTTCGAGCGGTCCGCCTTGGCTCTCTTCGCGCCGCGCCAGTCGAAGGGCTGGGGCGGGGGGCATCCCTTCGGCGCAGGCTCGGGGGATTATTCGGGCGGCGGCGGGGGATTATACTTCGGCTCGGGCAGCTCCCCGTATGAGAGCGGGAACAACAACATCGCCGCCGGAGGAGCGATCGGCGGCACCGGCGGCAGCAAGTCTGTCGGAGAATCGCTGGGCTATCTCAGGGCGAAGGAGCGACAGCTCAACGATATGAGGTTGGGAGCGGTCAAAGGCTCGGGATCCGGCGGCGGAGGGATGAACCTCGTCAGGCAAAACCACGCCTTCCGCGGCACCGCAGGCGGAAGAACGCCCGGCGGTCTTGATGAAACGAAGAAGGCCGGAGCGAACGCCGGCGACTCTTTCAATAGAGCCAGCGGTCCGAGCGGCTTGAACTCCGCCGCGAGCCAACCGATCCCCGCGCCTTCCGATCGCGAGGGATACTCGTTCAGCGCGGAGAATCCGTTCCAGAAAGCGTCGGACCATCCGCTGTCGACTTTCTCCATCGACGTGGACGCCGCATCCTACTCGAACTCGCGCCGCATCCTCAACGAGGGCCGGCTGCCCCCGGCGGACGCGGTGCGCCTCGAGGAGTTCATCAACTACTTCAAATACTCTTATCCCGAGCCGCAGGGCGAGCATCCGTTCTCGATCACGACCGAGGTCGCGGCCTGCCCCTGGAACGGGGCGCATAAGCTCGTACGCGTCGGCCTCAAGGGAAAGTCGATCGCCAAGGAGAGCCTGCCGCCGAATAACTTGGTCTTCCTCATCGACAGCTCCGGCTCGATGATGGGAGCGGACCGGCTGGGCTTGGTCCAGGCGGGCCTGCGGCTGCTCGTGGAGCAACTGCGCAAGGAGGACCGCATCTCGATCGTGACCTACGCCGGGTCGGCGGGGCTCGTCCTCCCGCCGACCTCGGGCGCGAAGAAGGCGGACATCCTCGCGGCGCTCGACCGGCTCACGGCCGGCGGCTCGACCGCCGGCGGCGCCGGCATACAGCTCGCGTACAAGGTCGCGGCGGAGAACTTCATCAAGAAGGGGAACAACCGCGTCATCCTCGCGACCGACGGGGACTTCAACGTCGGCGTCACCAGCGACGGGGAGCTGACCCGCCTGATCGAGGAGAAGAGGGAGCACGGCGTGTTCCTGACCGTGCTCGGCGTCGGCTCCGGCAACTACCAGGACGCCAAGATGGAGCAGCTCGCCGACAAGGGCAACGGCAACTACGCCTACCTCGACGACATCATGGAGGCGCAGAAGGTGCTGGTCAAGGAGATGGGCGGGACATTGCTGACGATCGCCAAGGACGTGAAGCTCCAGGTGGAGTTCAACCCGGCGCGGGTCTCGTCGTACAAGCTGATCGGTTACGAGAACCGGGTCCTTGCCGCCCAGGATTTCAACGACGACAAAAAGGACGCCGGAGAGCTCGGGGCGGGACACACGGTGACGGCCCTGTACGAGATCGTGCCCGCCGGCGTGAAAGACGACACGCTGCCGTCCGTGGACCCGCTCAAGTACCAGGCGCCGGTCGCGCCGGCTCCCGGAGCATCGGCGAGCAAGGAACTGTTCACCGTCAAGTTCCGGTACAAGAAGCCCAAGGAAACGAAGAGCCGCCTGATATCCCGTCCGCTGGCCGACGAGGACCGGGAGTGGAGCCAGGCGTCGCCGGACTTCAAGTTCGCGGCCGCGGCCGCGGGGTTCGGGATGGTCCTGCGCGGGTCCAAGACGAAGGGGACCCTCGACTACGACAAGGTCCGGGCGATGGCGCAGGAGGGCCTTGTGAACGACGAGGACGGCTACCGCTCGGAGATGGTGCGCCTGATCGCGAAAGCCAAGCAGCTCGACGCGGCCCGGGGAACTTCGCGCTGATCGATCTTCATTCTTCCGAGGAGGGTTTTGAGCAGAAATGTGCTCAAAACCCCGGGGGAGGAATGAAAACTGAAAAAGCGGGCGGTGACGGCGGCCGGGGACCCGAGCCGGTGCGGGTCCCGGCCAATGTGATACCATGAGGTCATGAGCTCGGAATTTCGCTTTCCTCTGACGGATGTAAAGGAAAACGGCCAACTGGCCGTCGACGCGCAGACCGCGCCGGAGACCTTCCCGGACGCGCTCAGCGAGGGGGCCCTGGTGGGGCCGGTCAAGCTCGACGGCATGATCCTGGCCGTCGACGACGAGGCCGCGTTCACTGGCACCGCGAAGGGCAAGTGGAGGTTCGAGTGCACGCGCTGCCTCAAGCCGGTCGAGCAGTCCTGGAGCACGCCGGTCGAGGTGATGGTGCCCATCGACGGCGGGCCGATGGACCTCACCGACGAGGTGCGCCAGTCCATCGCCTTGATCCAGCCGATGCGCATCCTCTGCAAGCCCGGCTGCAAGGGGCTGTGCGGCGTGTGCAAAAAGAACCGCAACGACGCGGACTGCGGCCACCCGGAAGGGGGGGGCGGGGACGGCGTCCCGGGCGGGAACTTCACCGAAACGCGAAAGCCCCGATTGACCCCTCGGCCGCATAAAGGCTAAAATCAGCCTTCTCCCCAAATAGAGGAATACAATGCCCAATCCGAAACGTAAACACACGCGTTCCCGCCGCGACAGCCGCCGCTCCGCCAACTGGAAGCTCGAGGCCGTGCCTCTGAGCAAGGACAAGGACGGCCGCTGGCACCGCCCGCACACGATCAGCGCCGACGGCTATTACAACGGAGTGCTCGTGCGCCCGCCGAAGACGAAGAAGAAAGGCGCGCAGCCGGAAGGCGGCGAGGAAGGCAAGTAGCCTGATTAGTTCTCACCTCGCGTGAGGATAGCGCTCGACGCCGTCGGCGGCGACTTCGGACTGCCCCCCAACATCGAAGGGGCGATCCAGGCCGCGAACGCCTTCGGCGTCGAGCTGCTTCTCACCGGGCCGGCCGACAAGATCCGCGCGGAGCTCTCCGCGCGGGGCATCGCCGAAGGCGATCCCCGGTTCGAGGTCGTGGACGCGAAGGACTGCGTCGGCATGGACGAGGATCCCGCCGCCGCCTGCCGTTCCAAGCCCGGCTCGTCGATCATGGTCGCGGCGAAGGCCGCGGCCGAAGGCCGCGCCGCCGGCTTCGTGTCGGCGGGAAACTCCGGCGCCACCATGGTCGCATCGCTGTTCCACTTCAAGCGCGTGCCCGGCGTGCTGCGTCCCGCCATCGCCTGTCCCATCCCGACAGCCAAGGGCGTCACCGTCATGCTCGACGCGGGCGCGAACGTGGACTGCAAGCCGTGGCACCTCGTGCAGTTCGCGATGATGGGGGCCCTGCTCGCGCGGCACGTGTACGGCATCTCCGAGCCGACCGTCGGACTGCTCTCGATCGGAGAGGAGGAGGGGAAAGGCAACGATCTGGCCAAAGAGGCCTTTCCGTTGCTTAAGAGCGCAGGAGTGAACTTCTACGGCTGCGTCGAAGGGCGGGACGTGCCCGCGGGCAAGACCGACGTCGTGGTCTGCGACGGGTTCGTCGGCAACGTCCTGATCAAGACGATGGAAGGCACCGCGATGGCGATGATGGCCCAGCTCAAGGGCGAGCTGATGTCCTCCTGGCGCTACAAGCTCGCGACGCTCGCCCTGCGCGGGCCCCTATCGCGTTTAAAACGGAAAATGAGCTACGATGAGTACGGCGGCGCGCCCCTGGTCGGAGTCAACGGCGTCGCCATCGTGAGCCACGGCTCGTCCAACGCGCGCGCGATCGCGAACGCGGTCCGCGTCGCGGCCAAGATCGCCGAGGCCGGTTTGCCGAAAGCATTGAAAGAGGTCGTGGCCCGGACGGCCGCGCCCGAGGAGAAAGCGCCTCTATGAATACGACCGCCGAAACCGCTCCGCGCCCGGTCCCGACGACCGGCATCCGCCTGAAGGACAAGGTCGCCATCATCACCGGCTCCGCCCAGGGCATCGGCTACACCACCGCCGAGCTTTTCCTCGCGGAAGGCGCCAGGGTCGTCGTCGTCGACGTCAACGCCGAGCTCACGGCCAAGTCCGCCGCCGCGCTCGCGGGCGGGGACGAGTCCAAGACCCTCGGCGTCGCCTGCGACGTCACCAAGCTCGACCAGTGCGAGGCCGTCGTCAAGGCCGCGGTTGAAAAATTCGGAAAAATTGATATATTGGTCAACAACGCGGGAATCACCAAGGACAACCTTCTGATGCGGATGTCCGAGCCGGATTGGGACGTGGTGATGAACGTGAACTTGAAGGGCGCCTTCAACTTCATCAAGGCCTGCATACGGCCGATGATGAAGGCCCATTACGGACGCATCATCAATATCGCCTCCGTGATCGGCCAGGAAGGCAACGCCGGACAGGCCAATTATTCCGCCTCGAAAGGCGGATTGATTTCCCTGACGAAGTCGGTCGCACGGGAGTTCGCCTCCCGCAGCATCACGGCGAACGCGGTAGCACCCGGCTTCATCAAGACGCGGATGACCGAGGTCATTCCCGAGGAGATGAAGGCCAAGCTCATCGAGAAGATACTTCTCGGACGGATGGGCGAGCCGGCGGACGTCGCGCGGGCGATCCTGTTCTTGTCGTCGGACGAAGCGTCGTACATCACCGGCCACGTGCTGAACGTGAACGGCGGTGGATACATGTAACAAGGAGACAGACATCATGGCTGATGCCAACATCGCGGACCGCGTGAAGCAGATCATCGTCGAGCAGCTCGGCGTGGACGCCGCTGAAGTGACCCCGACGGCGCACTTCGTCAACGACCTCGGCGCGGACTCGCTCGACACCGTCGAGCTCGTCATGGCGCTCGAGGAGGAGTTCGACACCGAGATCCCCGACGAGCAGGCCGAGAAGATCCAGACGGTCGGCCAGGCGATCGACTACATCTCGGCTCACGCCAAGAAGTAAGGCGAAAGCTCCGATGCCTCGGCCTCTCGAAGAGGTCGTCGGGTACCGGTTCAAGGACGCCGGGCTGCTCAAGAAGGCGCTGACGCACAAGTCGTTCGCCAGCGAGAGCGGGTCGGGCGTCTACAACGAGCGCTTGGAGTTCCTGGGCGACAGCGTGCTGGCGTCGGTCGTCGCGCACGCGGTCTACGTGGGCTATCCGAACGAGCCCGAGGGAAACCTCTCCAAGAAGAAGTCGCTGCTCGTCTCGAAGCCTAGCCTCGCCCTTTGGGGCGAGGAGCTGGGCATCGGAGCTTATCTCCACCTCGGAGTCGGCGAGGAAAGCACCGGCGGCAGGACGCGCCAGAGCCTGCTGGCCAACGCCGTCGAGGCCCTGATCGGCGCCATCTACATCGACGGCGGCTACGAGGCGGCGGCCGCGTTCATCCGCAAGTGGTACGAGGAAAGGCACGGAAGCCTGCTCGAGACGGATCACAAGAGCCGGCTGCAGGAGATTCTTCAGAAGCGGCATAAATCGCCGCCGACCTACGTGACGACGGCCTCGACGGGACCGGACCACGACAAGATTTTCCAGATACTGGTCCGCCTCGGTGAGCGCGAGCTCGGGCGCGGAGCCGGCAAGAGCAAGAAGGAGGCGGAGCAGGCCGCGGCCTGCGACGCCCTCACGAAGATGGACAGGGGGAATTTATGAGCTACATCTACGAATTGACCGAGCAGCAGAAGGAGATCCAGGACCTCGCGTGGCAGATCGCCCTGCGCGATATTAAACCCGTCCGAGAATCCCTTGATGAGCAGGAAAAGTTCCCCTGGGACGTCGTCAAGAAGATGGCCGCGGCCGACCTGTACTCCGTCTATCTCCCCGAGGCTTACGGCGGCATGGGCGGCGGGCTTAAGGAGCAAGTGCTCGTGATCGAGCAGCTCTCCCGCGCGTGCGGCGGCATCGCCCTCGCCTTCGCGGCCTCCGGCCTCGGCGTGCTCCCGATCCTGCTCCTCGGCAGCCCCGAGCAGCGCCAGCGCTTCATCCCCGACCTCGCCTCCGGCAAGAAGCTCGCCGCCTTCTCGATCACCGAGGCCAACGCCGGCTCCGACGCCACCGCGACGGAGTGCACGGCCAAGCTCGACGGCGAGCATTACGTCTTGAACGGCTCCAAGACCTTCGTCTCCAACGGCGAGGTCGCCGAGACCTACGTCGTGTTCGCGACGACCAACCGCTCGCGCGGCGCGCGCGGCGTCACCGCCTTCGTCGTGGAGAAAGGCACCCCCGGCTTCGGCTTCGGCAAGAAAGAGCACAAGATGGGCATACGCGCCAACCCGACCTACCAGCTCGACTTCCAGAACTGCCGCGTCCCGGTTAAGAACCGCCTTTACAAGGAAGGCTACGGCCTGTTCACGGCGCAGACCACCTTCGACTGCTCCCGCCCCGGCGTGGCGGCGCAGGCACTGGGCATCGCGACGGGCGCGCTCGACGAGACGATGGCGTACATCCGCCAGCGCCGCCAGTTCGGCCAGCCGATCTCGAGCTTCCAGGCGATCCAGCACATGATGGCCAACTGCGCCACCCAGATTGAGCTGAGCCGCGCGCTGCTGTACACCACCGCGAACGCGATGGACAAGTACATGCTGCCCGTCTATAAAAAGGCGATCGACGACAACGCGATCGTCTACGACGTCCTGCAGGCCGGCGACGGCAAGCGCTGGACGAAGGAAAGCGCCATGTGCAAGCTCTCCTGCTCCGACACCGCGATGTTCGTGACCAACGAGTGCGTGCAGATGTGCGGCGGCATCGGGTATATGAGGGATTTCCCGGTGGAAAAGTACATGCGCGACGCGAAGATCACCCAGATATACGAGGGCACCAACCAGATCCAGCGCAACGAGATCGCGGCGATGATGATCAAGGAGCTCGCCTCGGCCTCCAAGCCGGAAGCCGTGGCCGCCTAGGTGACGAGCTCGGAACGGGAGTTCCTCGGCTGCGGTCGCAGGATCGCGGCCGAGGGCTCCGCTCCGGGGGTGCAGGCCGCCCTCCTGGGCGCGCCGCCGGTGTACGCGCCGGACCGGCCGTTTGATACATGTCACATTTATCTTGATCTCAACGTCGACCTGAAGGGCCGCCGTTTGACCGGTTTTTGTCGTACGACCATCAAGGCACGCCGTGCCGGACTGCGGTCCCTGTCGTTCGACGCGATCGGCCTCAAGATCTCGAAGGTCCTCTTCGACGGCAAGCCCGCCCGCTTCAAAAACGCCGACAAGAAGCTCGTCGTGACGGCCCCCAAGACCCTCCTCGAGGACCAGGCTCACGACATCGAGGTGCACTACTCGGTCACGAACCCCGAAGCCGGCCTTCATTTCGTGAAGCGCCCCGAGCAGATGTGGTCCCAGAGCCAGCCCGAGGACGCGCGCAGGTGGTTTCCCTGCCACGATGCGCCGGGTGAAAAGGCCACCTCCGAGGTGCGGGCGACCGTGCCTTCGGGCTTTCGCGCGGTCTCCAACGGCGTTCTCATCGACGAATCGGCGAACGGCAAAAAAAATATTTATCACTGGAAGCTCGACCGCCCGCACTCGATCTACCTGATCACGCTCGCCGTCGCGCGCTTCGCCGAGGTCGTCGAGGATTGGGACGGGATCCCGATCGTCTACTACTGCGAGAAGGGACGGGAGGCGGACGCCCGCCGCGGGTTCGGCAAGACCGCCGCGGCGATGAAGCTCTTCTCGGAGAAGACCGGCGTGCGCTACCCCTACGCCCGCTACGCCCAGGTCGCCGTCGCCGAGTATCCGGGCGGCATGGAGCACACGACCGCCACCACGCAGACCGACGCCTGCCTGATCGACAAGCGGGCCTTCGAGGACCACGACCTGGACACCTTGGTCGCCCACGAGCTGGCCCATCAATGGTTCGGCGACCTCGTCACCTGCGCCGAGTGGCCGCACGCCTGGCTCAACGAGGGCTTCGCGACCTACTCCGAGGTCGTCTTCCTCGAGTCCGACAAGGGCCGCGACGAAGCGCTCTACGAGCTGCTCCAGAACCGCCGCGTCTACCTCGACGAGGACTCGGGGCGCTACCGCCGCGCGATCGTGTGCCGCACCTATAATGATCCCTGGACGATCTTCGACCGCCACCTCTACGAGAAGGGCTGTTGGGTCCTTAGGATGATCCATAACGACCTCGGTGACGGACCCTTCTGGAAGGGAGTGGGGCACTGGCTGCGCAAGCACGCCGACGGCAGCGCCGAGACCCAGGACCTCGTCGCCGCCTTCGAGGAGGCGACCGGGCGCAACCTGCAGGGCTTCTTCGACCAGTGGGTGTACCGCGGCGGGCATCCCGCGCTGAAGCTGCGCTGGTCGTGGTCCCCCAAGGGCAAGCGCGGCGAGCTTCACGTCACCCAGACCCAGGATGTCTCCGACTCGAACCCCGCATACCGGTTCAAGGCCCGTTTCCGCGTGACGGGCCGCGGCTGGACCCGTGATTTCCACGAGACGATCGACGCCAAGGAGCACCGTCTCGTCTGGACCTTGCCCGGCGAGCCGCTCGACGTGGAATTTGACCCGGAACTGGAGTTGTTAGCTTCAATACGATTCAAGAAGCCCGAGGCGTACTGGCTGCGCCAGCTGAGAAGCGGCCTGACCTCGGCCTCGCGCTCCCAGGCGGCCCCGCACGTCGCGGCGTGGGGGGGAAAGCGCGCCGTCGCCGAGCTCGAGGCGGCGGCGAAGCGCGAGAAATTCTGGGGAGCGTCGGCGGAGATGATCGCCGCGCTCGGCGGCGTCCACGGCCACGGGGCCGTCGCCGCGCTGCGGCGCCTGGTCGGCGCTCTCGCCGACCCCAAGGCGCGCCGCGCGGCCGTCGATCAGCTCGGACGCCGCGGGACGCCGGCCGACGCCGCCCTGCTGGCGCCGCTGGCGCGCTCCGCGCGCAGCCTGCTCGTGCGCGCCGAGGCCACGCGCGCCCTGGGCCATCTCGACTACGCGCGCTACCGCGGCGTCATCGAGGCCAACCTGAAGGCGCGGACCTACCGCGACGGCGTCGCCGCCGCGGCCGTCGCCGCCGTCGCCGCGTCCCGCGAGCCGGGAGCGGCGAAGAAGCTGCTGGCGCTCGTCTCGCCGGCGCATCCATACGGCGCGCGCGTCGCCGCGATCCGCGGCCTGGCGGAATACTCCTCGGCCTCGTCCGAGGCCGTGCCCGCTTTGCTCGCCTTGCTCTCGGAGCCCGACGAGCGCATCAGCCTCATCGCGACCGCGGCGCTCGGCCGCGCCGGCGACGAGCGGGCCCTGCCCGCGCTGGAGAAGGCCGCGAAGGCCTCCGGCAACCCCCGCATCCGCGTCTACGCCTCCGAGTCCGTCGCCCGCATCAAGGCCGGCTCCAAGACCAAGTCCAAGCTGTTCTAGCTTCGCGGTCCGAACTTCCAGCCGAGGCCGAGGCGGAAAGCCTCGCCGAGCTGGCCGAGAGGCTGAAAGGCGAGATCGAAGGAGAAGCCGTTGACGCGCGCGCCCGCCCCGACCGTGAGCCCCGACAGCGCTCCCAGGTCGGGCGCCGTGCGCCCCTGGAAGCCGACGCGCCCGACGGCCTCCGCCCGCCGCGACACCGTGCGGGCCCATTCGGCGCCGAGCTTCGCGTACGGGCGCGCGTGCAGGGGGACGACGGCCTCGATCGCCGTGACGACGCGCCCGCGCTCGGGCTCCCAGTCGTGCGCGGCCGCCAGGGAGACCTCGAAGGGCAGCGGCTCGGACTGCCGAATGAAGCGCAGCTTTCCGCCGGCGTTGCGGAAGGCCCAGGCGAGCGCCAGCGCCGGGCGCGTCGAGGGCCGGTAGATCACGCCGCCGTCGCCCGCGGCCGTCGTCGCCGTCCGGGTCCCGAGGGTTTCGCTGACGATCTTGAGCGCGGCTCCCGCGCGGAAGGAGCCGGTCCAGGGCTCGCGGTCGTCGTCCTCGAAGCGGCGGGCCGCGCGGGGAAGATTCCAGGAGTCGCGGAAATAGCCGCGGTCCCGGGTGAGGGAGTCGTCCTCGGTGAAGGAGCGCGCGTAGCCGATCGAGACGGCCTCGGAATGGGGGGCGAAGGAGCCCTGCTCGACGCCCACGTTGTCGACGCGCTCGAGCGAGGCCTGGGACAGGCGCGTGAAGGCGAAGCCGACGACGCCGCCCGTCCAGCCGATGGGAAGGGCCAGGGCGGCGTAGTCGTGGTGGACGGAGGCAGGAAGCTCCGCGCGCGCGTAATTGAACTCGAGCCCGCGCGCGGCGGCGAGGCCGCCGGGGTTCCAGTACTGGGCCTCGGGACCTTCGGCGGAGGCGGTCATCGCCTCGCCCATGCCGAGCGCCCGCGCGCCGGCGCCGATCTTCAGGAACTGGGCGCCGTTGACGCCGGCGTCGGTCTGGAACGCGGCGGCCGCCTGGAGCGCGAGCCCCGGAAGCAGGAGAACGGCCCGCAGCGCGCGGCTCACCGAATCACCGCCACGCGACGCACCTTGCGGGAGCCCGCGCCCTCGATCAGCGCGTAATACGTGCCGCTGGCGACGGCGCGGCCGAACGAATTGCGGCCGTCCCACGTCAGGACGCCGTTGGCGCCGGCCGTGCCCCGCCAGATCAGCTCCCCCGTGAGGGACATCAGGCGGACCGTCGTCCCTGCCGGATAGTTGGCGAAGGTGAGGGTCTGCGCGCCGTAGGCTCCGTTGGGCTCCCCGGCCTCCCAGGGCTGGGGGAAGACGACGCCGTCGGAGAGCGAGGCCCCCGCCGCCGCGAAGAACGGGGAGTAGGAGGAGAAGTGGTCGAGCGTGGCGATCACCCGGCGGCCCGCCGTGTCCACGGCGGAGGGCACCAAGGTCCACAGCGCCGCCGCCTCGTCGTAGCGGGCGATCAGCAGGCGCTTGGGGTCCGAGCCTGCGGGCAGCAGCAGGGGATCATAGGCCATCGTCAGCCGGACGGGCTTCAACGGCTGCAGGCCGCCCGCGGAGATGTCGATGCCGACCGCGCTGCCCAGAGCGGTCAGCTCCGCGACCGAGCTGCGCGGGCTCGACAGGTCGAGGGTCACGCCCGAGAGCATCGTGACGATCGTCCCGGGAGGGAAGGTGCCGGGCTCGATCTGCGCCGTCACCGAAGGCACGACCGGGAAGGCCCCGGGCAGGGCCAGGATCAAGGTCCCGCTGGCGACGGCGCCCGAGGACAGCGAGGGGGCGCCGGTCCGCGTCGAGCCGAGGACCAGATAGTTGGGATTGCCTTCCTGATCCAGGGAGGCCACGCGCGCGTAATACAAGGTGCCGTAGTCGAGCCCGCTGAAATTCGCCGTCGCGGCGCCGGGCGCGACCGCGCTCGAACGCAAGATCGTCGAGAAGGCCGGGCTCGCCGACAGCTCGGCGCGATAGCCCTCGCAGGCCTCGCTCGGGGGGGCCAACGGCAGGGCGGTCCAGGCCACCGTGACGCTCGCGACGCCGACGAGCGGAAATGGGTCCGCCGCGGCCGACGGGGGGTTGGCCAAAGTCGAGGCGGTCCCGATCGCCGTCCAAGGACCGTCGGGAGTCGGCGCGTTGAGGCTCAGGGCGCGCACGCGCAGATAGTGGCGCGTATTCGGGCCCAGCCCGATGACGGTCGCGAACGCGTTGGCCGTGGTCGAGGAGCCCGCGATGACCGCGAAGTCCGCCGAAGCGGAGGCCTGCGCCGAGAAGCTGGTCCCCGGCCCGAGCGTCGACGTCGTCCAGGAGGTCGACAGGGTCCCCGTCGACCTCGCGGTGACGGCCGAGGCGGGCGCGCCGGGGGCGACGACGGTGGTCGCGGTGGCCGCGGCGGCGGTATACGCCGTGGGCGTCCCCGAGAGGTTCAGCGCGGCGACGTCGGCGAAATAGAGGCGGTTGGAGTCGAGGGCGGAGAAGGCGGCCGACGTAGACGCCGTGGCGAGGCTCGCCGTCAACGGCGAGAACGAGGGGCTCGTCGCGACGCGCACGGAGTAGAGCGTCCCCGGCGCGTTTCCGCCCGAGTTGAAGCTGAAGGTGAAGCCGGCCGCGGACTGGTTCGAGAACGGCTGCGCGCCCAAGGTCGGCTCGAACACGAAGGTGGGCGTCGAGCCGAACGCCGCGTACTCGCTCGTGGTCCCGCCGTGCGAGATCGCGAGCGCGCGCGCGTAGTACACGGTGTTCGGCGTCAGGCCGGAGAACGCGGCGTAGCCGTTGCGCGTGGCGGAGGAGGCCGCGAGCGGGGAGAAGGTCGGGGACGCCGAAGCCTCCGCCCGATACTGAGTGCCCGGCGAGTTGCCGCCCGAGGACCACTGCACGGAGAAGCCGGTCTGGGACACCGCGAAGTACGGGGCGGTCGAGAGGACGGGAGAAGCGGCCAAGGTCGGAACGGGCTCGGCCGGCGCGAGATAGGGGCCGGAATCCGCGTGCACGCGGAAGTAATAGCTCGCGTTCGTCGTCAGGCCGCTGAAGAGCGCGTAGGCGTTCTTCGTCGCGCTGCTGTGCACGATCCCGGCGAAGGCCGGGGAGGTCGAGGCGTCGGCGATATAGGTCAGCCCCGGGGCGTTGCCTCCCGGGTTCCAGTCGAAGCGCATCGAAGAGACCCCCGCGCCGCTGAACTGCGGGCTGAGGGGAGCCAGGAGGTCGGTGAGGGTGGTCGCGCTGACCGGGCCCGTCGCCGACGCCGCGCCGTAGAGGTTCAGCGTCGACTGGCGGAAATAATACTGGGTGAGAGGCTGCAGCCCCGTGATGACGAGGGAGGAGGCCGCGCGGTCGAGCGTCGCGGCCGTGAACTGCGTCCCGCCGCCGCCGGCGGCGGTGGTGGCGGCCACGGAGTAGCCCCAGCACGAGACGGCGGCCGGAGAGGCCGGGCACGGCGTCCACGACACCGTCGCGCTGTCGACGTGCGGCGCCGCCGCCGGCAGGGCGGCCGGGGGGGCGGCCAAGGTCGAGGTGCTGATGAAGGCGCCGGGGCCGTCCACCCCGGCGCCGGCCCCCTTGACGACGACGCCCGTCGTCGTATTGGCCGCGAGCCCGGTATGGATGAAGGGCGACTGGACGCCTGCCGCGAGCCGTACCGACGGGTTCGTCGCGTAGTACAACGAGTAGGCGTCGGCCCCGGGGACCGCGCTCCAGGACCACGCGATCGAGCTGGCTCCCAGGGTCGCGGCCGCGAGCCCCGTGGGAGCGGCCGTGGGCTGGGGGCTGGAGGAAGCCTTGCCGTAGCCCCAGGCGTACGAGGGGACCGCGCCCGTCGCGCCGTCCGCGCGCGCCTGCGCGCGCACGAGGGCGCGCAGGTCGGAGACGCTGCGGCCCGGGCCGTGCTGCACGCGGGCGGCGAGTATGCCGGTCACGACCGGCGCCGCCATGCTGGTGCCCAGCAGGATCCGGTGGCGCAGGTCGGGAAGGATGAACGCCGCGTTCGGGCTGCTCCCGCCCGACATGGCCGCCGCGATCACGTCCCCGGGAGCGGCGACGTCCGGCTGCTGGCGGCCGTCGCGCGTGGGCCCTTGGGAGCTGAAGGCGGAAAGCCCGCCGAGCGCGCTCTGGTCGTTGAAATAATAGGTGCCTCCGTCGCTCGCGACCCAGAATTTCTTCGACGCGTAGGAGCCGACCCCGAAGATGTTCAGCGCGCACGCCGGCTCGCCGAGGGTCCGGGTGTTGTCGACGGAGCCGGTGAAGCTGATGCCTTGGCCCGGGTTCAGCCAGCCGTCGACGCGTCCGGTGCCGCCGCTCGTCGTGCGCGAGAACGTGATGTTGATCGCCGTCGCGGTGATCCCCGCGGGGCGGTTCACGTACACGTAGACCTCCTTATGCCCCAGCGGATGCCCGGCGTTCGTGCCGTTGAAGATCTGGACGGTGTGCCCGGTCAGCGTCGTGGATTGGTCCGTGCCGGCCGCGGCGGTCAGCGAGCCCGCGACCCCGGTCAGGGTCACCTGGACCGAATACGCGTCCCCGCCGGGGTGCCAGAATTCGACGTCGGCGTCGGCGGTCGGGGAGTCGACGGCGGCGACGGCCGCGGCCGAGCCTCCGGAGCCGATGTCCATGCCCGCGTGCGGCTTGTTTCCGCCGTCGTTGCCCATCGCGACGACGACCGGGGTGCTCGCGGCGACCGCCCCGATCGCGGACTCGAACGCCGACGTGCCGTCATGCGGCCCGGCCTGCGTGCCGAGGCTGAGATTGATGACCGCGCGCTTGCCGGCCGCCGCGGCGCGCGCGACGATGTAGTTCACGCCGTCGACGACGGCGTCCGTGTCGAACGTGGTCCGGACGATGATGAGATCCGCGCTCGGAGAGATCCCCTTGAAGGTCCCGGAGGGGACTCCCGCGCCCGTGTCGGTCCCGTCGCCCGCGGCGATAGACGCGACGTGCGTTCCATGCCCGTCGGTGTCCGCTGTGTTGATCGTGCCGGCGCCGGTCTGGAGCTTGGCCGTGAGCTGGGCGTTCGTGTACTCGACGCCGTAGCCGTATCCGGACGGGAAGGGGCCTCCGGTGGCGGAATGGGTGGCGATCGTCTGGTCCCAGAGGTAGAGGATGCGGGAGGTGCTGGTCGCGGGCCCGGAGTTGTCGACGATGAAATCCTTATGGGTGTAGTCGATGCCGGTGTCCACGATGCCCACGACGACCCCGGCGCCGGTGGCGTTGGCGAGATCGCTCGCCGCCGCGCCGTAGATCGTCCCGAGCGCGTTGCCGGCGTTCGTCGCGCTGGAGCGCACGGCGTCCATCACCGGACGCGTGCGCACGCTCGCGAAGATGCCCCGCACGCGGCCGTCGAGCGCCAGCGCGTCGAGCGCGGCGTCGTCGCCCCGCGCCGTGACCACGTCGCCGGCCTGGCTGCCGAATTCCGCGTTCGGGAAGGCCGCGCGAAGGGCCGAGAGCGGGGTTCCGGGGGAAACCCGGATGAGCACCGGATGGCGCGGACCGCCGGCCGCGCCTCCCGCGGACGCCGGACCGTAGCCCGCCGCGGCGGGCGCGCCGCGGCGCGCGCGAATACGCGCGTCGAGCTTGGAGGTTTGGGCGGCCGCCTCGGCCGCTCCGAAAAGGGACGCGGCCAAGGCCGCCGCGAGCGTCGCCTTCCCGCGCCGGAAACCCATCTTCGCCAGGATAACCCCGCGTCACACCCCTGTCAATGCCGCTTATATTAAGGGGAAGGCCCCCGCGGGAACGTCGGCGGGGGCCTTATTTGAGAAGGAGACTTGGCTTAATCGGCTTTTTCGGCGGAGATCAGGCCCATGTCGATGCCCTTGACCACGGCTTCGGTACGGTTCGACACGCTCAGCTTCTGGAACATGCTGTTGAGATGGTTCTTGATCGTCTTGACGCTGCACGCCAGCGAGGCGGCGATCTCCTTATTGGACTGCCCCTGCCCCAGGTTGGAGAGGACCTTGATCTCGGTCTTGGTCAGCGCGACGAGCGAGGCCTCGGAGTTCGCCGAGCCCATCTGCCGCAGGCCGTCGATGAGCTTGCTCATCACCGGCTGGGGGATCATCACGCCCTGGTTGGCGAAGGTCTTCAGCGCGTTGACGAGCTCGGCGGCGGGAAGCATCTTCGAGAGGTAGCCGTTCGCGCCGGCCTGGATGGCCTCCATCACGTGCGCCTCGTCCTCGTAAGAGGAGAGAATCAGGACGTTCGTGGTCGGACAGTCCTTGTGGATCTGTCTCGTCGCCTCGATGCCGTCCATGTGGGGGAGCTTGATATCGAGCAGGATCACGTTCGGCCGGAGCTTCTTGACCAGGCGCAGGGCCTCGCGCCCGTCGGCGGCCTCGCCGATCACGGCGATGTTCTTCTCGTTCTCGAGAAGGTCCTTGATGCCCTCGCGAAACAGCGTCTGGTCGTCGGCGATGACGACGGTGATTTTTTTCGCGACGGGGGTCTTCTTGGCCATGAGGCATAGTACACAATTTTGTCGCGCGTTGTCGCGAACGCGCGCTTTGTGGTAGAATGGCCTTCTCGCGGCGCCGTAGCTCAGTGGTAGAGCGGACGTTTCATAAGCGTCATGTCGGAAGTTCGATCCTTCCCGGCGCCAAGATTTGGAAGACGCGCAGGACGCCCGGACATTGATCCAGGTCAATGTCCGGGCATGTCATTTCTGTTTAAATCCGTTGTCTTACGCGTGAACTCAGCCGGACCAAGGGAGAACTGCACATGGCCGAAGCGCTCGTCGTCGCCAGCAAAGTCAAGAAGCTGGTCAAGGAAGCCGGGCTCCGCACCGGAGGGGATTACATCGACGGCCTCTCCGCGAAGATCGAGGCGACCGTCAAGGCGTCGATCCAGAAGGTCCAGGCCGAAGGAAAGAAGAAGACGCTCGGCGTCGAAGACCTCGCCTAAGGATCCGGCGAATGCGCTCGTTCAGGGACTTCATGGAGTCCGCGCTCTACGACCCTGAACGGGGCTATTATTCCGTCCGCGAGAAGACCGCGGATTTCTACACCGCGCCCGAGCTCCATTGCGCCTTCGGGGCGGTCCTGGCCGACCGTCTGGCTCTGCTTCTCGAGCGGATTCCGGCCGGGCCCGGCGACGTTCTCAGCATCGTCGAGGCCGGATGCGGGGACGGCACGCTCGCCTGCCAGGCGGCGCGCCGCCTGCGCGAAAAGCACCCGGGCCTCGCGGCCCGGGTCGCTTTCGTGCTCGTCGAGAGGGGGCGCAAGGATCTGACGACCGCGGCGCGCCGCCTTAACGCCTTCGGCGTTAAAGTGACCGCATATACGGAGATCGAGAAGGTCCCGCCGTTTCGCGGCGTGCTTTACTCCAACGAGCTTCTCGACGCGCTGCCCGTGCACCTGCTCGAGGCGCGCGACGGCCGCGTGCAGGAGGTGTTCGTCGACGACGCGGGCAAAGAGGTGTGCGGCCCGCTGTCCCGGCCCGAGCTCGAGGCGCACGCCGGAGCCATGACCGGCTCCCTGCAGGAGGGCGCGCGGCACGCCGTGAGCCTCGAGGCCGCGGCCTGGCTCGCCGGCGCCGCGGCCCGCGTGCGCGAGGGCTTCATCGTCTCCATCGACTACGGCAAGCGCTTCGCGCCCGGCACCGCCAACCCGCCGCGAGCCTTTCATCGCCACGCCGTCGAGACCGAGCTGACCCGCGAGCCCGGCGCGAGGGACCTCACCGCGTCCGTCGACTTCGAGGCCCTGATCAAGGCGGGGGAGCCCGAAGGCCTCTCGCTCGAGGCCTTCGAGACTTTGTCAAAATTTCTGATCGAGGGCGGCCTGCTCGGCTTCCTCGAGGCCGCCGCCGGCGACGACAGCGCGTCCTACCGCGAGCGCGCCAAGCTCAAGACCCTCATTCATCCCGAGGGCATGGGCGAGGTCTTCAAAGTTCTTATAATGAGGAAAGCGAAATGATGAGCGCCTACGCCGTCGTCTACGCCTTCGTGATCGTGGCCGTCGGCTTCGCCGCGGTGACGCTCGGCCTGGCCAAGCTCCTGCGACCGAGCGTGCCCTATGCCCGCAAGGAGAGCACGTACGAGTGCGGCATCCCCGCGGTCGGCTCGACCGAGGTCAAGCTCAACATCCGCTTTCACCTTTACGCGCTGCTGTTCGTGCTGTTCGACGTCGAGGTCCTCTACGTCTATCCGTGGGCCGTGACCTCGCGCGAGCTCGGGACCCTGGCGCTCGTGGAGATGGGCGTGTTCGTCTCGATCCTGCTGCTGGGCCTCGCGTTCGCCTGGCGCAAGGACGCGCTGAGCTGGGAGTAAAGACATGGCGATGATTCTCGAGAAGCTGCCGGGACTGACCAAGGGGCTGCCCGGAGGGGAGCTCCTGCTGACGACGTCGGATTACTTCATCGACCTCGGCCGCAAGCAGTCGCTGTGGCCGATGACGTTCGGCCTCGCCTGCTGCGCCATCGAGATGATGGCCTCCTACGCGTCGCGCCTCGATTTCGACCGCATGGGCGTCATCCCGCGCGCGAGCCCGCGCCAGGCCGACGTCATGATCGTCGCCGGGACCGTCTGCAAGAAGATGGCCGAGCCGATCCTCGAGATCTACCATCAGATGCCCGAGCCCCGCTTCGTGATCTCGATGGGCTCCTGCGCGAACTGCGGGGGCCCGTACTACGACTCCTACTCCGTGCTCAAGGGCGTGGACCGCATCGTGCCCGTCGACGTGTACGTCGCCGGCTGCCCGCCGCGGCCCGAGGCCCTGCAGTACGCGGTCGTCAAGCTCCAGGAGAAGATCGCGAAGATGTCGCTCAAGAAGGGCCTCGCGACCGTCCAGCAGGAGAAGGGAAGCCGCGACATCAACGCGTGACATCGACATTATGACCAACGACGAAGTCTTCTCTAAGATCAGCGCCAAATTTCCGAAAATCGAGAAAGCCTCGGTCCAGATCAAGGATTACCTGACCGTCCGTCTTTCTTCGAAGGATGATCTGTTGCCGTTCGCGCAATGGGCCAAAGACTCCTCGTTCGACATGCTCGAGACCGTCACCGCGACCGACCTGCTCGGCCCCGTGGACATGAGGGGCTACATCCGCCAGCAGAACTTCAACCCCTTCCTGCCCGAGGGCGCCACCCCGCAGATCGAGTCCGCTCCGGCGGCGGCCTACCCGTACCGCCCGGCGATGGACCTTCTCTGGGTGTTCTTCTCCGTCGCCGAGCGCGCGCGCGTGTTCGTGCGCCTCGAGCTTCCCAGGGAGAACATCAGCGCGCCGAGCCTCGTGCCGCTGTTCAAGAGCGCCGACTGGCAGGAGCGGGAGGCTTTCGACCTCCTCGGCATCCGCTTCGAGGGGCATCCGAACCTGATCAAGATCCTGACCCCCGATTTCACCCAGGGCCACCCCCTGCGCAAAGACTACGTCCACGTCAAGGACCGATTCGATGAGTGACACAGCCCTCAAGAGCGACCGCCTTTTCATCAACCTCGGCCCCCAGCACCCGTCCACGCACGGCGTGCTGCGCATCGGCCTCACGATCGACGGCGAGGTCATCGTCAAGGCCGTGCCCGACATCGGCTATCTGCACCGCGGCACCGAGAAGCTCGCCGAGGTCCGCAACTATCACCACTGCGTCGTGCTCACCGACCGCTGGGACTACGTCGCGGCGATGCCCAACAACCTCGTCTTCTGCCTCGCCGCCGAGAAGCTCATGGGCGTCAAGACGACCCCGCGCGCCGACGCGCTGCGCGTGATCATGTGCGAGATGAACCGCATCGCCTCGCACCTCCTGTTCTTCGGGACGTACGGCATCGACCTCGGGGCGCTGACGCCGTTCCTCTACGCCTTCCGCGAGCGCGAGATGATCCTCGACCTCTTCGAGATGTCCTGCGGCGCGCGCCTGACCTACAATTACATCCGCCTCGGCGGGGTGATGGTGGACGTCTCGCCGGAATGGCTCAAGCGCACGACGGAGTTCGTCGAGTACTTCAAGCCCCGCCTCGACGAGTACGACACCTTGCTGACGTACAACCCCATCTTCATGAACCGCACCCAGGACGTCGGGATCGTCACGCCCCAGGAGGCCGTCTCCTGGGCCCTGTCCGGGCCGAACCTGCGCGGCTCGGGCGTCAACCACGACGTGCGCAAGTCCGACCCGTACAGCGGCTACGAGAACTACGACTTCGACGTCCCCCTGGGCAAGACGGGCTCCTGCTGGGACCGCTACCATTGCCGCGTGCAGGAGATGCGCCAGTCCGTGCGCATCGTCGAGCAGGCGATCGCCAAGCTCCCCGACGGGCCCTTCATGGCCTCCGGCGTCGCGAAGATCCCCAAGCCCGCGGCCGGCGAGGCCTACGCGCACGTCGAGGGCGCGCGCGGCGACCTCGGGATCTACCTCGCCTCCGACGGGGGCATCTCGCCGTTCCGCATGCACGTGCACGCGCCTTCCTTCATCAATCTCGCGATGCTCCAGGAGAAGCTTGTCGGCATGAAGGTCTCCGACGTAATCGCGCTGCTGGGCTCCATCGACATCGTGCTCGGCGAGGTGGACCGATAATGACCGCCAAGAAACCCGATCCGGACGACAAGAAGAAGCCCGAGCCGCCCAAGGCCAACGAGCCGATGCCCGCGGAGCCCGGCGCTCCGACCTTGCCCACCGCGCCGCCGCTGCCCGCCGTTCCGGCGGGCGCTCCCGCCGACGCCGCGGCGGCCGCCGTCGCGAAAGGCGCCGCGCCGCCTCCGCCCGCGACCGTCAAGCCTCCCGCTCCGAAGTACGTCCCGCCGACGCCCGTCCTCAACCGCAGGAACGGCCGCCTGATCGAGAGCCGCTTCTCGACGTGGCCCACCGAGGTGTTCGCCAACCGCTGGTCCCGGCCCGGCTATCGATGGGGCGCGGGCATGCTGGCCGGCATCCTCCTCGGGCTCGGCGTCACGAGCGCGCTCATCGGCGAGCTCGCCGCCTGGGGGGACGCGCTGTATTCCTTCCTCGGAGCCCAGGGCCTCCCGCCGCTGGGCGTGGAGGCGATCTGGGTCGCGATCAAGGTCCTCATCGTCATGCACGTCGTCCTGATCAACGGCCTCTGGTCGATCTGGTGGGAGCGCAAGATCTCGGCCCACATCCAGACGCGCGTGGGCCCGACCTACGCCGGCAGCCCCAAAGGCTGGAACTTCCACGGCTGGGCGCAGACGGCGATCGACGGCATCAAGCTGTTCCTCAAAGAAGACGTGACGCCGGCGGCCGCCGACAAGTGGGTGCACGCGCTCGCGCCCGCGATGGTCGTCGTGCCCTGCATCATCGCCTTCGCGCCGGTCCTCTTCGGCGACGGCCTCGCGGCCGCCAGCCTCGACATCGGCACGCTGTACATCTTCGCCTTCGCCGGCATCTCGGTGATCGGCATCGTCATGGCGGGCTGGGGCTCCGGCAACAAGTACTCCCTGCTCGGCGGCCTGCGGGGTGCTGCGCAGATGGTCAGCTACGAGCTGCCGCGCGGCTTCTCCGTGGTCCCCGTCCTCATGTTCGCCGGCTCGCTCGACCTGCAGGTGATCTCCAACGCCCAGGCCGGGTACTGGCACGGCGTCGTCCCCCGCTGGTTCATTTTTTACCCCGTCGTGGGGCAGCTCGCGTTCGTGATCTTCCTGATCTCGTCGGTCGCCGAGACGAACCGCACGCCCTTCGACATCCCCGAGGCCGAGTCCGAGCTCGTCAGCGGCTTCCACACCGAGTACTCCGGCATGAAGTGGTCCATCTTCTTCCTCGCCGAGTACGCGTACGTGCTGCTGGGCTCGTTCCTGCTCGCCACGTTCTTCCTCGGCGGGGGGGCCTCCCCGATAAATTCCGTCCCGTTCACCCTCGTCCCCAGCTGGCTGTGGATGCTCGGCAAGGCGATGCTGATGATGTTCGTTTTCTTATGGATCCGGTGGACCTTGCCGCGCTTCCGCGTCGACCAGCTCATGGACTACACGTGGAAGTTCCTGCTCCCGTGGAGCTTCGTCAACATCGCGATCGCCGGGCTGTATCTCGCGTTCTGGCTCAAATGAGGACCTCATGATCCGCTACTTCTCGAATATTTTCGGCGGCGCCAAGGCCATCCTGCAGGGCCATTGGATCACGCTGACCTACCTGTTCAAGCCCGCCGTCACGATCCACTATCCGGACGAGAAGCTGGTGCCCTTCGAGATGTTCCGGGGCGCCCTGCTCTTCGACCAGCAGACCTGCATCTCGTGCAACCTGTGCGTGAAGGCCTGCCCGTCGAACTGCATCGCCCTCGAGAACGCCAAGAACGAGACCGGCAAGAAGATCGCCAAGGTCGAGTGGTACTCGATCGACTTCGGCAAGTGCAACTTCTGCCGCCTGTGCGAGGAGGCGTGCCCGACGAAGCCCAAGTCCGTCTGGCACTCGCTCGACTACGAGGTGCTCTTCATGAAGCGAGACGAGATGGTGCGCTGCTGGAAGAAGGACTTTCCGTTCATCGGGAAGTACTTCGACCGGAAGGCGGCGGATTTCAAGGATCCCGAGGGCCAGATCAGCATCCACGACGTACAGCCCAGGAGATCTTAAGATGCTCGAACAAATCGTCTTCTACTCGCTCTCGGCCCTGGTGCTGGCCTCCGCTTTGGCCGTGGTCCTGCACCGCAACACGGTGCACTCCTCGCTGTTCCTCGGCCTGTCGCTGGCCGGGGTGGCCGGCCTGTTCGCCGCGCTCGGCGCGGACTTCATCTTCGCCGCGCAGATCATGGTGTACGTCAGCGGCGTCGCGGTGCTCGTGATGTTCGTCGTCATGCTGCTGGGCCGCGCCTCGGACCTGCACCTGCGCCAGATCAACGAGCGCTGGATGGCGGCCCTCCTGGTCTGCGGCGTCGCCGCCGTCGGGCTGTTCAAGGTCGCCCGCCTGCACTCCGCGACCGTCGCGACCGGCGCCGCGCGCCCGAGCACGCACGACATCGGCCGTTTGTTCCTCGGCGAGTGGCTCGTGCCCTTCGAGCTGATCTCACTCGTCCTGCTCGCGGCCCTGCTCGGGGCCGTCTTCTTCACCCGCACGGAGAACGCCCGATGATGACCGCCCCTCTGACCCTCTCGCACTATATGATCGTGGCCGGACTCCTGTTCCTCATCGGCGTCTTCGGCGCGCTGACGCGCCGGAACATCATCGGCATCCTCATGTCGATCGAGCTCATGTTCAACGCCGCCAACATCAACCTCGTCGCCTTCGACCGCTTCCTCCACCCGGAGGGTGTGACCGGCCAGGCGCTGGCGCTTTTCGTCATGACCGTGGCCGCCGCCGAGATCGTTGTCGGGCTCGCCTTGCTGCTCGCGATCTACCGCGGCACGGACACCGTTTACGCCGAAGACTTCAACCTCCTCAAGGGCTGATATGATCGAACACGCCTACCTGATCCCGCTGATACCGTTCGCCGCGTCGCTGATCATGATGTTCGGCGCGAAGGAGGACCCGCATTCTCCGGCGCCTTGGATCGGCATCGGCGCGATGGCCATCTGCCTGGGCCTGTCCGTGTCCATCCTTTCGGCCGTGGCGGGGGGGACCGTCCCGCTGCCGTACGAGCACAACTGGCATTGGTTCTCCTTCGCGGCCTCGATCGGCGGCAAGTCCTTCCTTTACGACATGCCCATCGGCGTCCTGATCGACGGCCCGGCCGCGGTGCTGCTCGTCGTGGTGACTCTCGTCAGCCTCATGGTCCAGATATACTCGGTCGCCTACATGCACGAGGACGCGCGCTATAAGCGGTACTTCGCGTTCGTCTCGTTCTTCACGGCGTCGATGCTCGGCCTCGTGGTCTCGAGCAACATCCTCGTCGGCTTCATGAGCTGGGAGCTCATGGGCCTGTCCTCCTACCTCCTGATCGGCTTCTGGTTCGAGAAGGACGGGCCGACGGAGGCGCAGAAGAAGGCGTTCATGACGACCAAGCTCGGCGACTCCGGCCTGTACCTCGCCCTGCTGTTCATCTTCGCCAAGGTCGGCTCCTTCCAGATCACCCAGATCCACCAGTTCATCAACAACGGCTACATGACCGGGACCGTCGCGACCGTCATCGCGATCGGCATCCTGTTCGGGGCGATGGGCAAGTCCGCGCAGTTCCCGCTGTTCATCTGGCTGCCCGACGCGATGGAGGGCCCGACGCCGGGCTCCGCGCTGATCCACGCGGCGACCATGGTCGCCGCCGGCATATTCGTCGTGGCGCGCCTGTACTTCGTCTTCCTCGCCGCGCCCGACGCGATGCTCGCCGCGGCCTGGATCGGCTGCCTCACGGCCTTCATGGCCGCCGCGATGGCGCTCGTCAGCTACGACATCAAGCGCGTGCTGGCCTTCTCCACCGTCTCCCAACTCGGCTTCATGATGTGCGCGCTCGGCGTCGGCGGCTACACCTCCGGCCTGTTCCACCTGACGACCCACGCGTTCTTCAAGGCCCTCCTGTTCCTCGGGGCCGGGTCGGTCATACACTCTGTGCACACCAACGACATGCGCCTGATGGGCGGCCTCTCCAAGAAGATGCCGATCACGTTCCTGACGATGGGCGCGGCGATCCTCGCGATCGCGGGCATCCCCGGAACGTCCGGCTACTACTCCAAGGACATGATCCTGGCCAACATCTACTACGCCAATCAGCCGATCTTCTGGATCATGCTCGGCACCGCCTTGATGACCGCCTTCTACATGTCCCGCTTGTTCATCCTGACCTTCTGGGGCGACGACCGCGACCACGAGAAGCACCATCACGCCCACGAGTCCCCGTTCCTGATCACGGGCCCGCTCGTGCTTCTCGCCTTCCTGGCGCTCGTCTCGGGCTACATGCTCAACCGCAACGAGCTCGTCTACCGCCTGCTCGAAAAGCCGGCGATCTCGGCGCCTCAGGCCGCGCACGCGCCGGCGGCTCCCGCCGACGTTCACGCCGCGCCGCCCGCCGACGCTCACGCCGCCGCGCCGGTCCATGAAGGGGGGGCGGCCGGACATCACGAAGGCCATCTCCCGCACTGGCTGCACCTCGCTTTGCCCTTCCTGGTCCTCGGCTCCATCGGCTTCGCCTTCGCCCTGTACAAGGGGCCCCGCTACGCGCTCGCCGACGGCCTCAAGTCGACGTTCGCGCCGGCCTTCCGCGTCCTCGACCGGAGGTGGTACCTCGACGACGCCTTCGACCTGCTCGTGATCTTCTGCGACAAGGTCGCCGCGGCCGCCTTCTGGATCGACGCCAACGTCGTGGACCGCGTCTTCGTCGACGGCTGGGGCCTGCTCACCCGCGTCTTCGCCGAGATCAGCAACCTCATCGACGCCCTTTTCGTGGACCGGACGGTAGACGGCTTCGGCGGCCTGAGCCTCGACCTGGGCGTGGGCCTGCGCGGCCTCGTCAAGGAAGGCCAGGTCCAGGAATATCTGATGTACGTCGCGATCGCCTTCAGCCTCGCGGCGACCTTGATTCTGACGCGCTAATTAGGAGAGTCCCCTCATGAACATGCTCACCGTGGTCACGTTCGCGCCCCTTCTCGGAGCGTTGATCATCCTGTGCCTCCCCAAGGAGAAGGTCAAGGCGATCCAGACCGTCGCCTTCGTCTTCGCCGGCATCTCGATGATCGCCTCGCTGGCCATGCTCCCGGGCTTCGACCGCGGGACCCCCGACATGCAGTTCGTCGAGCGCTACGCCTGGATTCCCTCGTTCGGGGTGCAGTACTTCATGGGCGTCGACGGGCTCTCCTTCCCGCTCATCCTGCTGACGACGTTCATGTGCGTCATCGGCCTCGTCGGCTCGCTCGGCATCGAGAACCGGGTCAAGGAGTACTTCTTCTGGTTCCTCGTGCTCGAGGTCGGCATGATCGGCGTTTTCTGCGCCCTCGACCTCATCCTCTTCTACGTGTTCTGGGAGCTCACCCTCGTCCCGATGTACTTCCTCATCGGCGTCTGGGGCGGGCCGCGCAAGGAGTTCGCGGCCATCAAGTTCTTCCTGTATACCTTGACCGGCTCGGTGTTCATGCTGCTGGCCATACTCGCGCTGTACTTCGCGAGCCCCGCGCCGCACACCTTCGACATGCTCGCGCTCGCCGAGATGACCGGCGGCTGGGACAAGAACTTCCAGATCCTGGTCTTCCTCGGCCTCTACTTCGGCATGGCGATCAAGATCCCGGCCTTCCCGTTCCATACCTGGCTGCCGCTGGCGCACGTCGAGGCGCCGACGGCGATCTCGGTCATCCTGGCGGCCGTCCTCCTCAAGATGGGCGTATACGGCCTCCTGCGCATCTCGTTCTCGCTGACCCCGGCGGGCTTCCAGTGGTTCCTGCCCGCGCTCATCGTGATCGCGGTCATCAACATCGTCTACGGCGCGCTGTGCGCGATGGCGCAGACCGACATGAAGAAGATGGTCGCCTACTCGTCGGTCAACCACATGGGCTACTGCCTGCTCGGCATCGCCGGCATGACCACGGCGGGATTTACCGGCGCGGTGTTCCAGATGCTCTCCCACGGCATCATCACGGGCGCCTTGTTCCTCCTCGTCGGCGTGATCTACGACCGCGCGCATACCCGCGACATCTCGGCCTTCGGCGGGCTGGCGGTCAAGCTGCCGGTCTTCGCGGGCCTCATGTCGCTGACCGCCTTCGCCTCGCTGGGCCTGCCCGGGCTCGCCGGCTTCATCGGCGAGTTCCTGTGCTTCCTCGGCGCGTTCCAGACCTGGAAGCTCGCCGCGGCGATCTCGGTGCTCGGCATCATCGCGACGGCCGCGTTCTTCCTGCGCATGCTGCAGAAGGTGTTCCTCGGCAAGCTCAACGAGAAGTGGGCGGACCTGCCCGACCTGACGACGCGCGAGCTCGTCTCGATCGTGCCGCTCGCGATCCTCACGGTGCTCTTCGGCGTGTATCCGAAGTGGCCGCTGGACCTCATGAACAAGACGATCGAGCACATGCTGGGGAAGTGAGATGAACAACCTGCGGCTGCTGCTTCCAGAGGCGATCCTCGCGACCTTGGGCCTCGCCGTTTTGGCGGCCGATCTGCTTGTACCCCTTAAAAGGGCGCGGGCGCTGTACCATCTCGCCTGGCTCTCGGCGGCGGGCGTGCTCGCGTGGACGGCGCTCACGCTCGGCGACCCCGCCGCGCACGGCGTCGGCTCGCTGTGGTCCGTCGACCCGTTCAGCCAGTTCTTCAAGGTGACGACCTTGCTCACCTGCGTGCTCTGCCTCCTCCTCGGCCTCGACTACAAGGACCTTCCGGAGAAGCACGCCGGCACGTTCTCGGCGCTGATGCTGTTCTCGACGGCGGGCCTCATGTACCTCGTCTCCTCGACGAACCTGCTGATGATCTTCGTCGCCCTCGAGGTCGTCTCGATCTCCTCGTTCATCCTGACGGGCTTCGAGCGGCAGAACCACAAGTCCAACGAAGGCGCGATGAAGTACTTCCTCTTCGGCGCGTTCTCCTCGGCGATCCTGGTCTTCGGCATCTCCCTGTACTACGGCGCGGCCGGGACGGTCCAGCTCGCCGCGGCCTCCGCCGCTCCCGGGCCGATGCTGATCCTGGCCCTCGTGCTGATCCTGCTCGGCTTCGCGTTCAAGGCGTCCATCGCGCCCATGCACTTCTGGGTCCCCGACGCCTACGAGGGGGCGCCGACGCCGGTGACGACCTTCCTGTCCGTCGCCCCCAAGCTCGCGACCTTCGCCGCGCTCGCGCGCGTGTTCGGCTCGATCTTCCCGCTCGAGGCCTACGACCTGACCTTGCTTTTCTCGATCATGGCCGCCCTGACGATGACGATCGGCAACTTCACGGCGATGTTCCAGACCGACGCCAAGCGCCTGCTCGCCTACTCCTCGGTCGCCCAGGCGGGCTACCTCCTCATCGGCCTGGCCGCCGGCTCGCCGCTGGGCCGCGAGGGCGTCATGCTGTACTCCTTCGTCTACGTCGCGATGAACGTCGGCGCTTTCGCCGTCGTCCAGGCGGTCGGCTCGGCCAAGGGCAGCTACGACCTCTCGGCCTTCGACGGGCTGGCCAAGCACCGTCTCGGGCTCGCTCTCGCCCTGATGTTCTGCCTGCTGTCCCTGGCCGGCATCCCGCCGCTCGCGGGCTTCATGGGCAAGCTTCTGATCTTCTCCTCGGCCGTCAAGGCCGGGCATTGGTGGCTCGCGATCGTCGGCGTGGTCAACAGCGTCGTCTCGGTCTACTACTACTTCGCCATCGCGCATCGCATGTTCTTCCGCGAGCCGGCCGACGAGAAGGCGATCCCGGTGGGCGCGTACGTCTGCGGCGGCGTGGCCCTCGCGGTCGTCGGCGTCCTGCTCTTCGGCCTTTACCCCGAGCCGCTTCTGGCCGGCGTGCGCGCCTCGACGCAGATCCTGCCGTAAGTCGTGCTATAATCTTAGCGCAATGACACGCTCGCTCCTGCTGCTTCTTCTGGCCGCCCCCGCCGCCGCGACGCCCGCGGCTATGTCGGCCACGCTCGAGGCGCTGAGCAGCCGGGCCGCGGCCGATCCCGCGGCGCTTACGCGCGAGGGCGCCTCCGTCCGCGCGGGCAGGACCTTCGATCAGAGCTTCACCGTGCAGACCTTGGCGCCCGTCGAGTACGTCGCGTACGGCAGCGAGCCGCGCAGGAACCCTCCGCCCGTCGTCGAGGAGACGGCTCCGCCGGTCAAGCCCCCGGAGAACCCCGGCGCGGGCGCGGACTACTACTTCGAGGGCAAGAAGCCGCTCAACGGCATCACCATCTACACGCCCGTCAAGGGCGAAGGCTCCACCTCCGAGGGGGAGTCCCCGACCGCCAAGTACGGCAAATACGGCAAGTACGCGATGATCGGCGGAGCGGCGTTGCTCGGCGTCGGACTGCTCCTCGGCGGCGCGCCGCTCGTCGGTCTGGCCCTGGCCGCCGGCCTCCTGATCGGGGCGGGCGCGGTCCTCTTTTTCCTATTCGGCAAGAAGAAGTAACTCTGTAACCCGGGGGAGGCCCCGGGGCATCCACGACCCGGCCGTTCCCGGGTGAAACCAGAGGAAGCGCCCGCGCGCTTCCTCTTTTTTATTTCCAGGAGATAAAATGCTTCCGCGCCTCATCGTCTCGCTCCTCCTTCTAGCGCCGCTGGCCCCGGCCCGCGCGGGCCTGCTGCGCGAGGCCCTGGCCGAGGCGAAAACGGCGGCCGCCGCCGGGCGCCTCGAGCAGGACGCCCTCGCCCGCCGCGAGCACGACGAGCGCCTCAAAAGGACCTTGGCCGAGCTGACCGCGCGCTCGTGCGCCGCCCCGGGCGACGTGACGCAGAACGAGCTCGACGTCCTGCGGCTTCCCCGTGCCGAGAACCTGGCGCTGTCCCCGTGGCCCGAGGGCATCGCGGACTGCGCCGAGGTGTATCTGTATCTCGCGGGCAACGGCCGGGACGCCGCGGCGCTCGCGCGGCTGTCGATGCCTCCGTCGCCCAGCCTCCCGATCCCGCCCGCCGCCGCGCCCGTGTCCGGGGCCCCCGTGGTCCTGTTCGCGCAGACCCTTCCTCACGCGATGGAGTTCGCCAGGGTCGCCTGCCACGCGCCCGCCCTGGCTCGCGTCGGCCCCGCGCTCACCCGTCCCCGGGAGGGAATCCTGTTCCTGCCGTCGGACGACCGGGCCGCCGCCGGTCTGGAAGCCGGGCTCGGCGTCTGCGAACGGCTCCTGTTCCGCCGGCTCATCGGCGTGCTCCGCCACGGCCATCCCGGCAAGATCGACTCCGCCTGGATCAAGGCGCGGGTGGAGGAGTACACGCCCAAGCCCCGCGCCTGAGCGCGGCGCGCGCTATTTATTCCAGTTGAGCTTGCGGTCCGGCGCGGCCGCGGCCTGAACCTTCAGATGCACCGCGGCGCCCAGCGCCGCGCCCACGCCCGCGGTGCCGAGCCAGCGCCAGCCTCCGCCCGAGGCGGTGAACGCGGCCCACCAGCCCGTCGCGCGCTCGGCGAGCCCCGCGGCCCACCCCTGGGCCTCCGGGACGGTCCAGGTCAGCGCGGAGGCCAGCAGGCACGCGCCGGCCGCGGGGCCCAGGACGCGCGCCCAGGCCGCGTCGGAGCGGTCCTCGCTCCATTGCCCGAGGTAGGAGGCGCCTATAAGCGAGATCAGGCCGACGGCCGCGGCGATGGCGGGCTCGAGGGCGGGCATCGAGACGCCGCCGGCGAAGGCCTCACGCGCCCAGCACGCGAGCGCGCCGAGGCAGGCGGCCGCGCCGAGCGCCCGTCGCCAGGGATCGCGGCGGTCGCCGAAGGTCAGCGCCGCGGGCACGAGCGCCAGGAAGGCGGCACCCGCCGCCCAGTCCTCGGGCCCCGCCCGGCGCCACTGCCAGCCGAAGGCGACGACGCCGAAGGCGAGGAGCAGCCCGACGAAGGCGCCCTTAGAGCCCAGCGCGGGCGGGGGCGCCGGCGGCGGCGGCGCGGGGGGCGCCGGGACG
>JAKFCD010000045.1:0-47978 GCA_036676805.1 Elusimicrobiota bacterium | reverse complement strand
CGCGTGCGGGACGCCGCCGAGCTCGCCGCGCGCCTGGGGGAGTTCGCGAAGGACGCGCCCGCCGCGCGCGCCGCCGGCGAGTCGGCGCGGAAATCCGCCGACGGCCTGCGCGGCGCGGCCGCGCGCACCCTCGAGGCGCTGGGTGCCTGAGCTCCGGGACCGGCCCCGCTTGATCGCCGGCGCGATCTTCGCGGGAACGCTCGCCGTCTTCCTTCCCGCCCTGCGCTATCCGTTCCTGAACTGGGACGACCGCGTGAACGTCGTCGGGAACGAATTGCTCCGCTTCGACGCCCCGGGCCTGGCCTTCATGCTCACGGGCACGCGGCTGGGGCACTGGCAGCCGCTGTCCTGGCTTTCGCTCGCGCTGGACCGGGCGGTCTGGGGCGCCGAGCCTTTCGGCTTCCACCTGACCGCGGCGCTGCTTCACGCGACGGGCGCGGTCCTCCTCTATTTCCTGGCTCGCCGCCTGAAGCTCGGCGCGCTTCCCGCCGCGTTCGCCGCGCTGTTCTGGGCCCTTCATCCCCTTCGCGTCGAGTCCGTCGCCTGGGTCACCGAGCGCCGCGACGTCCTGTGCGGCCTCATATCCCTGGGCGCGGCGCTCGCCTACGTCCGCGGCCTCGAGGACCCCGCCTGGCGCCGCCGGGCCTTCGTCCTCACGGTGCTCGCGATGACGGCGAAGGTGTTCGCGGTGGTCCTGCCCGCCGTGTGGCTGATCCTCGACCTGCGCCTGGCGGGCGCGCCCCGCTGGCGGGAGAAGATCCTCTATCTGCCCGCGGCGCTCGGCGTGCTCGCGCTCAATGTCGCCGCGCAGCTGGGCAGCGGCGCCTCCGTCTCCCTGGCGGACTTCGGCCTCGGGCATCGCCTGGCGCAGGCTTTCTACGGCCTCGCCTTCTATCCCTGGAAGACCTTGATCCCGACGGGGCTGGCGCCGCTGTATGAATATTCGATCCTGCTCGAGCCCCGGCGTTTCACCATCGCCGCGGCGTGCGTCTCGACGTTCGCCCTGTTCCTGGCTTTGACGCGCGCGCGCGCGGACGGCCTGGTCCAGGCGGCGCTCGCCTACGCCGTCCTGCTGCTGCCCGCGCTCGGCCTGTTCAAGTCCGGGCGCATGATCGCCGCCGACCGCTGGTCCTATCTTCCCGCGATCCCGCTCGCGCTGCTCGCGGCGGGCGCGCTCGGACGGATCCGGGACGCCCGGCTCGCGCGCGCGGCGGGCGCGGCCGCCCTTCTGGCGCTCGCGCTGCTCACCCGCCGCCAGCTCCCGGTCTGGTCCTCCGACGCGGCCCTCTGGACGCGGGCGGCGGCCGCCTCTCCGATGAGTTACTTCGCCCTTGAGCGGCTCGCCGAGGCGGAGGACGCCGCCGGGCGTCCGGGCGAGGCCGCCGGACGGCGCGCCCACGCCGCGGCTCTGCGCCGCTTCGTCGCGGACCTGTCCGCCCGCGTCCGCGCCGGTTTATAATATCGGCATGAACGCCCGCCTGCTCGCCGCCGCCTTCCTCCTGGCCCCGGCCTCCGCCTCGGCCGCGCGCTACGATCCCGATTTCGACCGCGCCGTCCTGCGCCAAGCCGCGACCTTGGCCCACTCGACGACGGTCGACGCGACGGGGCTCGCCCTCGAGCCGGAGAAGGCCGCGGCGATCGCGGCCGGGCTCGATGAGGGCCTGAGATTGGCGGGGGTGGCGGCCGCCTCCGCCCGGTCCCTGGACGCCGCGGCCCGCCGGCGGGGAGCGGAGCTGGCGTCCGGCGCCAAGGACTCCGCGCTCGATCGAAGGCTCAAGGAGCTTCGGGAGCCGGCCGCGGCGGAGCTCGAGCGCAGGCGGCGGCTCACGGCCGCCGTGAACGATTTGAAAATGAAGGCCGAAGCCCTCCCCGAGGAGGAGCGTAAGAAGATTCAGCCGCTGCTCGCCGCGGCGGAGGCCGCGCTGCGCTCCGCCGGCGCCGCGGCGGCGCCTCTCGAGGCCTCTCTTGAAAACATGGCCGAACGGAGCCTCGAGCTGAAGTCCCTCGGGCGTGATTCGCTCTTTCCTCTCGTGGAAATATCCTCGGCGGCCGCCGGCGTGATCCGGCGGGCCGAAGAGCTTCCCGCGGCCGTCGCGCAGGCCAAGGTCCTGCTGGATGCGCTGGGCCAAGAGCCTCGCGCCGTCGCCCGTACCCGCGCCTGGGAGAAGCTCGACCCCCTGGGCGGGATCACGCGCCTGCTGTTCCAGGACGCCGACCGGGCCTGCAACCGCGCCTACGACCTTCGCCGCCTCTCCTCCGAATTCGAGGAAGCCTCCGAGGCCTTCGAGTCGGCCCGCAAGGCCGCCGCGCCGGTCCCGGACGCGGTCAAGGCGTTCCTGAACCAGGCCGAGAAGGCCTTGGGAAAGGTCCGCGACAGCCTCAAGGACGGCTGAATCCAAACCTTCAGCAACTGTTTCCGGAAACAGTTGCTCCGAGCGGTCCGCCAAAACCCCGAGAACTGGGAGTGGCTCCCGTGGGAGTGGCTCCCGTTGACACCCGGCGTCTCCGGGGCTATACTCCGAAAATGGCTTTGCCGACGCCTCCGATGATCCTCGTCGTCGACGACGACAAGAACCAGCGGAACATGCTGGCCTTCGCCCTGCGCGACCGGGGCTATGAGGTCGCGGCCGTCGAAAACGGCGCTCAGGCGCTCGAGCTGGCCAAGGGCAAGGTATTCGCCGCCGCCGTCTGCGACATCATGATGCCCGGCGTGAACGGCGTCGACACCCTCAAGCGGCTCAAGGAGCTTCATCCCCGCCTTCCGGTGATCATGGCCACGGCCTACGCGACGAACGCCCTGGCCGCGGCCTCGATGAAGAACGGGGCCTTCGGCTATATCGCCAAGCCCTACGAGCTCAAGGAGCTGTTCTCGATCCTGGAGCGCGCGGTGCCCCCGGGCTCGCGCCTGGAGCCGTGAAGGTCGGCCGCAAGCACTTGCTCCTGTTCGTCGCCGGCTTGATCTTCTTCGCCTGCCTCATCAGCGTCTCCTCCCGCCGCGCCGTCCACGCCGTCCTGACCGCCAACCTCGAGTCCGCCGCGCGCGCGCAGGAATACGGCATCGCCGAATCCATGGAAATCGGCTTGCGCGAAGGCAGCAAGGAGCTTCTTTCCGCCTACCTGCAGGGCTGCCTTGGGGGCTTCGGAGCGGCCTACGCCGCGGCCGTGGACGGGCGGGGCGTGGTCCTCGCCGCGGCGAGCGTCGCGGACTTGAGGAGGGAAGAAGGCGAGCGGCTCGAATCATGGGTCGCGGCCGTCGAGCCGCCTTCGAACGAGACGAGCATCCGAGGCCGGCCCGTGCTCGAGCTGGCGTTTCCCGTCCCCGGCGGCGGGCTCCTGCTGGGCTACGAGCTCAAGGGCGTGCTGCTCACCGAACGCCGGATTGCGATGAAGATATTCCTTTTCACGGGCGCGGCGGGCGGCCTGACCTTGGGGCTGCTGCTGCTGGCGATGCGCGATCTGGCCCGGCGCGAGGAGCGTCTGCGGCGGACCGAGAAGCTCTCGGCCCTGGGGCGGCTGGCGGCCGGGATCGCCCATGAGATCAACAATCCGCTCGGCAGCATATTGGGCTTCGCTCAGGCCGCGGCGGCGAGGCTTTCCCCGTCGGACGCCTTGACGCCGCCGATGAGGGCGATCGAGGAGGAGGCCGTGCGCTGCCGGAACATCGTGCAGAGCCTCCTCACGTTCTCTCGCCAGGACGCCGGCGCCGTCGAGGTGTTCGACCTCGCCCGCGCCGTGGAGGAGACCTTGTCCATGATCGAGGCCCAGGCGCGGGTCCAGGGGGTCACGATGACGCGCGCGCTCGAGCCCGGGCTCAGCGCCGCAGGGGACCGCGGCCAGATTCAGCAGGTGATCATGAACCTGTGCACCAACGCGGTCGACGCGATGCCCGAGGGCGGACGGGTCACGATCCGCTCAGGAGAAGCGAAGGGCGGCGGAATCTACCTCGAGGTTCAGGATGAGGGCGCGGGCGTTCCCGCCGAGATCCGGCCGAAGATCTTCGATCCCTTCTTTACGACCAAGGAGGTCGGCAAAGGCACCGGGCTCGGGCTATCCTTGGTCCATGAGATCGTGCTCCGTCATCGCGGGACCGTCGACGCCTCCTTCCCTTCAGGGGGAGGCTCGTCCTTTCGCGTCACGCTCCCCTCCGGATCGAAATGATATAATCCCGGTTGTCGCCCAAAATCCTCGTTATCCGGCTTTCCAGCCTCGGTGACGTCGTTCTGACCGGGCCGGTCTATAAGAGCCTGAAAGCCCATTGGCCCCATTGCCGGGTCACGGTCCTCGTCAAGCCCCAATTCGCGGCGGTCCTCAAGGGCCACCCGGGCGTGGACGAGGTCGTGCCCTTCACCGGCATCGCCGGGGCCCTGCGCCTGATCAAGGAGCGCGAGTTCACTCACCTTCTGGACCTTCACGGCAATCTGCGTTCTTTCGTGATCCGGACCTTGGCCCGGGTGCCCCATACCGCCGCCTACCGCAAGAACGCCCTCGCCCGTCGCCTGTTCGTCGCCCTGCGCGTGTCGACCCCCGGCCTGCAGCGCCATACCGTAGACCGCTATCACGAGGCGATCGCCGCCTGGGGCGTGCCGCGCGCGCAGGGCGCGGTCAGCTCCGCGGATTACGGGGCCGTGGGCTCCTCTCACGGCATTAAAAGAGCGCTCGTCATGCAGTCGGCCTTCCTCGGCGACAGCCTGCTGACCGTGCCCCTTCTGCGCCGCCTCAAGGAAATCCTGCCGGGCGCGACCGTGACCGTGCTGACCTTGGCCAAGACGGCCGGCATCTTCCGCGGCACGCCATGGACCGACGAGGTCCTGATCGACGACAAGCGCGGCGTCCACGGCGGCCTCTCGGGGCCGTGGAAAGTCGCCGCCGAGCTTTCGGCCCGCGGCTTCGACCTCGCGGTGATCCCGCACCGCTCCTTCCGCTCCGCTTTGATCGCGCGCCTGGCCCGCATCCCCCGCCGCGTCGGATTCGACTCGAGCGCGGGCAGCTTCCTGCTCACCGACGCCGTCCCGTTCTCCTGGCTGATGCACGATCTCGAGCGCAACCTTTCCTTGACCCTGCCGCTCGGCTCGGGCGCGGCGCCCTCGGCGGGCGAGGCGCGCTACGTGGCGCCTCCCGAGCTGAGCCCGAGGCTTGCCGCATTGCTCCCCGGCGGTCCGCTGGCCGGCGTCCACCCCGGCTCGGCCTGGGCCACCAAGCGCTGGCTGCCCGAGCGCTTCGCCGAGCTGTGCGCCCGCCTCAAGGCGGACGGCGTCACGCCGGTCCTCGTCGGAGGCGCCGACGACGAAGCCCTGGGCTCGCGCGTGGCCCGCGAGAGCGGGGCGTTGGACCTCGTCGGGCGGACCGACCTCGAGGAGCTCAAATCGCTGATGGGCCGCCTGAGCGTGTTCGTGACCAACGACTCGGGCCCGATGCACCTCGCCGCGGCGGCCGGGGTGCCGGTGGTCGCGATCTTCGGGGCGACCACGCGGGAGCTGGGATTCTTCCCATACGGCACCGGGCATCGCGTCGTCGAGGCGGACCTCGCGTGCCGCCCCTGCGGCCTGCACGGCGCGCGCGCCTGCCCGGAAGGCCATTTTCTCTGCATGCGCCTGCTGACCGTGGACCAGGTTCACGCGGCCTGCCGGGACATATTGAAGATCGAGTCGTCCGTCGCCGGGATTCATGAGCCGCGGAGCGGCTCATGAATATAATCCATATCGAGGACGAGCCCTGGGACTCCGGCATGGCGCATTACGCGCTGACGCTCGCCGCCGAGCAGGCCCGCCGGGGCCACAAGCTCGAGTTCTGGGGGCGGGCCGACTCCCCCGTGCTCACCGAGGCGCGCCGGCTCGGGCTCGCGGTGCGCGGCTGGGAGGGCGGGGCATCCGGCCTCCTGTCGTGGGGCTCGCAGCGCCGCGTGGCGGGCGCCTTCGCCCCCCGGGTCATCAACGCCCACACCGGCTCCGCCCATGCCGCGGCGCTCGCGCTCGCCGCCAAGCGCCCGTGCGTCGTCGTCCGCACCCGCGCCGACGCCCGCCCGCCCAAGGGCGGGGCGCTCGCGCGCCTGGCCGCCGCGCACACCGGCGCCTTCATCGCGGCCAACCGTAGCCTCGAGGCCGCCCTCAAGGCCTCCTTCCCCGGCGCGACGGTCGCGCTCGTCCCGCAGGGAATCGCGGGGCCGAACGAGGCCGCCGCCTTGCCCGCCGCGCACGTCGCGGGCATGGTCGCGCGCTTCGACGCGGTGAAGGGTCACGAGACCTTGCTCGACGCCGCGGCCCGCGTGAAGGGCGCGCTCCCGGCCCTGCGCGTCCGCTGCGCCGGCGAAGGCCGCCTGCTCGAGCGCCTTCGCTGGCAGCTCAAGCCCTCCGGGCTCGCCGCCGTAGTCGAGTTCCCCGGGCGCGTCGCCGACAAGTGGGCGTTCATGGCGTCGTGCCGGGTCGGCCTGGTCCCCTCGCTCGGCTCGGAGGCGGTCTCGCGCTCCGCGCTCGAATGGATGGCCATGGGGCGCCCGGTGATCGCCGCGAGCGTGGGCGGCCTCCCCGATATCGTCGAGGACGGCGTCACCGGCCTGCTCGTGCCGCCCGGCGACGCCGCCGCCCTCGCCGAGGCCCTCGCCGCGCTTCTGCGGGAGCCGGGGAGGGCGGAGGCCCTCGGGCGCGCAGGACGCGCGCGCTGGGAGAGGGAGTTCGGCCTGAGCACTTTTTACGAAGCGACCCGGAAAGTTTACGATGAAGCCGCGGCCCATCTACCATCTTGACGGCGAGCCGGGCCTGCGGGGCGGGGAGCGGCAGCTCCTCTACCTCGCGGCGGCCCTGCGCGCCCGCGGGCGCCGAGGCGTCGTCTGCGCCCGCCCCGGCGGCGAACTCGAGGCCGAGGCGCGCCGCCAGGGCTTCGAGACCGCGCGGGCGTCGGCCGCGGTGATCCTGCGGGCGCGCTCGGAAGGCGCGATCCTGCACGCGCACACCGGCCACGCCGCCGGCACGGCCGCTTGGGGCGCCTGGGCCGGCGTCCCCGCCGTCTCCCATCGCCGCGTGGACTTCCCGGTGAAGGGGCTCAGCGCGCGCTGGAAGTACGGCGCCGCGGGCAGGATCGTGTGCGTGTCCAAGGCGATCGCCGCGATCATGAAGGAGGCCGGCGCGCCGGAATCCAGGCTGGCCGTGGTTCCCGACGCCCTCCCGGTCACGCCGGAGGAATGCAAATGGGCCGGGGTCGATCCCGCCCGCTTCGCTCCCCCCTCTCCCGCCGAGCGCGCGGCGCACCGCAAGGCCCTCTCGGAGGAGTTCAACTTCCCCGTCGACGCGGTCTTGATCGGGAACCTCGCCGCCCTCGTGCCGCACAAGGACCACGACACCTTGCTGGCCGCGGCCGTGATCGTCCTGCTCAAGCGCCCGAACGTCAAGTTCCTCATCGCCGGCCGCGGCCCCGAGGAGTCGAGCCTCTTCGAGAGCATCAAGCGCATGGGACTGCTCGGCAAGGTCATTTTGATGGGCCATCGCGAGGACCCTATTCCCCTGCTGAAGTCGCTTGACGTCTACGCGCAGTCGTCCTGGGGCGAGGGCATGGGCTCGGTGCTCATCGAGGCCGCCGCCTGCGGCGTCGCGGTCGCGGCGACCACCGCCGGCGGCATCCCCGAGGTAGTCATCGACGGCGAGACGGGGCTGCTCGTAGCACCCCGCCACCCCGAGGGCCTGGCCGCCAACCTGCTGCGCCTGATCGACGACTCGTATCTGCGCGGCAAGCTCGCGGCCGAAGGCCGCAAGAACCTGGGCCGATTCGGCTTGACCCGTATGGCCAATGAGATGGAGAAGATATATGACTCTCTCCCTTAGCGCCATTTTGATCGCCAAAAACGAAGAGAGGGACCTTCCGGGGTGTTTGGACGCATTGAAGGGGTTGACGTCCGAGATAGTCGTCGTGGTCTCGGATGACACGACGGACGGCACCGAAGAGATCGCGAAGCGATATGGCGCCAAGACCGTGCGCCGTCCGTTCGACGACTACGCCAGGATGCGCCAAGCCAGTTTAGATGTCGCCGAAGGCGACTGGTGTTTATGGATCGATCCGGATGAGAGGATGACTCCGTCGCTCGCCGACGAGATCCGTCGGGCCCTTTCAGCGAATCCTCCATTCGTTGCCGTTGATATTCCCTTCTCCATCCGTTTTTTGGGACGCACCATGCGCTGGGGCGGTCTGGGGCACGAGTCCCACGTTCGTTTATTTAAGCGCGATCGCGCCCGTTTCACCGGCGGCGCTTTGCACGAGAGCCTCCTCATCGACGGCCCCGTCGCCCGGTTCGAGGGCAAGATCCTCCACGAGCCCTACCGCGACATCGCCGATTACCTCTCCAAGCTCGACCGCTACACGACCTTGGCGGCGATGAAGCGCTTCGAGGCCGGGAAGCGATTCACGGCGCTTCATCACCTAATACTGCCCTGGGAGTTCTTCGCCCGCGCCGTCCTCAAGCTCGGGTTTCTCGACGGATATCAGGGCCTGGTCTGGGCCGGCCTGTCGGCTTTCCACAGCTGGCTCAAATATGTGAAACTTGGGCGGATGCAGAAGGTGAAATCCCGATGATCGCGGAGATCGCGGCGCTCGGCGCCGTCGCCGCGGGCCTGAGCGCGCGTTGGAACTGGTGGCGCCCGGCCGTGGCCGGCGGCCTGCCGGTCCTGATGTACCACAAGATCGGGGACTCCCCCCCCGGCTCGAAGCTCAAGAAGCTCTGGGTCTCGGCCGCCGATTTCCGCAAGCAGCTCGAGTACCTGAAGGTCCACGGCTACACCGCGATCGACTTCCGCGACTGGCGCGACGCCGAGAAGGGCGTCAGGCCCCTGCCCGAGAAGCCCGTCATGATCACCTTCGACGACGGGTACATGAACAACTACGACCTCGCCTTTCCCCTGCTCAAGGAGTTCGGCATGAAGGGCTGCGTCTTCCTCGTCTACGAGACGATGGAGAAGCACAACGCCTGGCATGACCCGGAGACCGAGCCGTGGCTCAAGATGCTCACTTGGGCGCAGATCCGCGAGATGCAGGACTCCGGCCTCGTCGAGTTCGGCTCGCACACGATGCGTCACAGGAATCTCTCCGAGCTTCCCTTTGATGAAGTCCGTTGGGAGCTCACGGAGAGCAGGGTCCGCCTCGAGGAGAAGCTCGGCCGCGAGATGCTCGGCTTCGCCTACCCCTACGGCTCCGGGGCGTACAGGCCCGAGGTCCGCAAGGTCGCGCTCGACGCCGGCTACCGCTTCGACTTCTCGATCAAGCAGGGCATCTCGGCGCTGCCGTGGGACCGCGAGAAAGAGGCGGTCCGCCGCCTGCTGATCCGCGGCGACGACAACATGTTCGACTTCCACCTGAACATGACGCGGGGCAAGGCGCGCTTCTAGTTCCCGCGGCGGCGCCCCGCCCCTACGGACGGGACGAGCTCGGTCTGCTGCTGCAGGGCGAGGAGGACGTCCTCGAACGTGTTGGGGGCGCTCAGCCCGCCGGAGGCGGCGACCTTGGCCTCTCCGATCAGGAACGGCTCCGCCTGTATGACCTTCAACGCGATGGGTCCGGGGCCGCGGAGGATGCTCCTCTCTCCGACGGGAATCCACCTGCGTGAGGCGAGCAGCCGTTCAAGCTCGCCTCGCTCCTGGGAGGTCTTCGCGTATTTCCGGAGGAACCGCTCCTTGGCGACCAGGCAGAACGCGTCGAACGACGGGATCGGACCGCCGTTGAGGTGCATCACGACCCTCCCGCGGCCGTCTTTGCTCTCGGTGACCCCGGCCCCGGAGAGGAGCTGGTCGTAATCGCCGGACGAGAAGAGCGAAGCGTAGCTCAAGACGAGCTTCCCGCTCTCGTCGACGGCGAAATCCGCGTTGGCGAAGCCGTCCTTGTCCGGGTTCGTGTCGACCTCATAGACGCCTTCGCGCGCCGCGCGGAAGGCCCACTTCCCGGCATTCTCCGAATCTCCCGGCTCCACGGGCAGGGAGTAGGTCCCTTTCATCGCGGCGACCAGCTTGTCGCGCGTCTCGGGATCGACGCCGCCGCGGGTCGCGGCTTGCGCGGACATCGTCACGGCCAGGAGCGCGGCGGCGAGCGCCGCGCGAGGGGTTTTGGGGGAGGGCATACCCGGTAGTATGACCCCCGATATAGACGCTGTCAACGGCTAAATTTCGTAGAATTCAAGCAGTGATTCCTCCGGTCTCGCCGCGGTCGATCCTCGTCGTCCAATTGCGCCGCCTCGGCGACGTGATCCTGACGACTCCGGCCCTGGAGGCGCTGAAGAAGAAGTATCCCGAAGCGAAGCTGGATTTCCTGGTCGAGGCTCCCGGCGCCGAGGCCGTGGCCGGCCACCCGGCGCTCGACGAGGTGCTCGTCTACGACGCCGGAGGCCCGTGGGGCGCGCTTGATTGGGCGTTCAGGATCCGGGCCCGCCGCTACGACTGGGTGATCGATTTTCTGGCCAACCCGCGCACCGCCCTGCTCACCGCGCTGTCGGGAGCGAAGGTCAAGGCCGGCCCCGCGCACGTCGCGCGGCGGTGGGCGTACAACGTCCGGATGGTCCAGTCGCCCCAGGCGTGCTACGCCGCGCTCGAGAAGGTGCGCTGGCTCGAGCCCCTGGGGATCGCGCCCGCCGACGCGCCCGAGCTGCCCCGGCTCGTGCTCGCTCAGCGCCCGCTCAAGCTCGAGAACGTCGTCGGGCTCGTGCCGCCCTCGCGCAAGGAGACCCGCCGCTGGCCCGCTCCCTCTTACGCCCGCCTCGGGCGCCTCCTGCGCGACACGCACGGCTGCCGCCTCAAGGTCTTCTGGGGGCCCGGCGAGAAGGACCTGGCCGACGAGGTGGCGCGCGGCATCGGCGCGGGCGCCGAGGCGATCCCCGAGACGAAGTGCATCGCCGACCTGGCCCGGGAGCTCGCCGCCTGCCGCGTCGTGGTGGGCAACTGCGCCGGCCCCAAGCACGTGGCGCTCGCGCTGGGCGTGCCGACGGTGACGATCCACGGCTCTTCGGATCCCGCCTCCTGGACGCCCCCGCACCCCGACCACCGCTTCGTGCGCCTTACGGAGCTGCCCTGCATCGGCTGCCGCTCCAACGACTGCCCCTACAACCTCGAGTGCATGCGCCAGCTTCCCGCCGAGCGCGTGCTGCCCGCCGTGTCGGAGCTGCTCGCCCGCACGGAGGCTCGCGCGTGACCACCTGGGCCAAGCGCCGCGAGAAGCTGAAGTCCTCCCTCGGCGGACGCGCCCTGCTCGGCGCGGCTTCCCTGGCGTACGGCGCCGGGGTCATGGCGCGCCGCGGGCTCTACGCCGCAGGCGTGCTCAAGCGCAAGCGCGTCAAGGCCAAGGTCGTCTGCATCGGCAACCTGACCGCCGGAGGCACCGGCAAGACGCCCGCCGTGCTCCTCGCGGCGGAGACCCTGCGCAAGCGCGGCCACGAGGTGGCGATCCTCTCCCGCGGCTACGGCCGCAAGGCCTCCGCCGCGGAGGTGTCCGTGCTCCTCGACGGACGCCGCGTGGACTGGCGCGAGTGCGGCGACGAGCCGTGGATGATCCACCAGTCCCTTCAAGGCCAGGGCATTCCCGTGCTGGTCTGCCCGGACCGCGCCAAGGCCGGCGCGCTCGCCGTCGAGATGTACGGCAGCCGCGTGCTGATCCTCGACGACGGCTTCCAGCACCTGCGCCTGCACCGCGACCTCGACGTCGTTCTCGTCAACGCGCGCGACCCGTTCGGCGGACGCCGCCTGCTGCCGCTCGGCGACCTGCGCGAGCCGCTCTCGGCGCTCAAGCGCGCCGGCCTGGTCGTCATCACCCACGCCGACCGCGTGACGTCCGCCGAGCTCTCGCGCCTGCGCGACGACATCGACCGGCTGCACCCCGGGGTGACGGTCGTCGAGTCGGCCCACAAGGCCGACCACCTGCTCGACGTCAAGACCGAGGCCAAGCTCCCGCTCGCGCATCTCAAGGGCAAGGCCGTCGTGGCGCTCTCCGGCATCGGCGACCCGCTGTCCTTCGAGACCCAGCTCGAGTCGCTGGGCCTCAAGGTCTCGCAGTCGTGGCGCTACCCGGATCACCATCCGTACGCGAGCCGCGAGCTGAAGGCCATCGAGGACCTGCGCGGCGGCCTGCCGCTCGTCACGACCCACAAGGATTTCGCGCGCCTGAGCGACGACTGGCGCGCCCTCCTGGCCGGCGAGGTTTACGTGCTCGGCATCAAGCTCGAGCTCCTCAAGGGCCGCAACGCCTGGATCGATCTGCTCGAGCAGACGGCGGGAGGCAGGCGCAAATGAGGACGCGTGCGCTCCTCCTCGCGGCGTGCCTGCTCGCCGCCTGCTCGGTGCGCCGCCGCGCGACGGACCCGCTGCCCGTGACCGCCGCCCCGACGGAAGCCGCCCCGGTTCTCGTCGATCAGAGCACGATCCCGGTCGGCGTCGAGCTCTCCGCGGCGCCCGAGCCCGTCTCCGAGCCCGCCCCCGTCGCGGCGCCGGCGGCTCCCGCCGCGAAGGCGCCGCCGCCCGTCCCCGCGGAGAAGCCGAGGGTCTGGGGCCGCGTCGCGATCACCACGTCGATCGTGTCTCCCTCCCAGCTGATCGGACCCGAGGTCCCGTACTCCGACGATTTCCGTCCGCTTCCGGTTTTCCCGGAGAAGCTGGTCTTCGACATGTCCTGGGGGCTCCTGTCGGTCGGCGAGGCCACGCTCGGGGTGGACAAGATCGTGATGTTCAACGGCCGTCCCGCCTACCATCTCGTCAGCGAGGCGCGCTCCAACGCCTTCTGCGACGCCTTCTACGTGGTCCGGGACCTCAACGAGTCCTGGCTCGACGCGCGGACCTTGACCTCGCTCGGCTACTCCAAGAAGATCCGCGAGGGCAAGTTCTTCCGGGACGAATGGGTGCTGTACGACCGCGACGCCGGCACCTTCGTCAACCGGCGCGTGAACCGTGACGGAACCTTCAACGTGCGCGTGGGGACCATCCCGGCCCGGGTCCAGGACATCCTCTCGAGCATCTACTACGTGCGCGCCCAGCCGCTGGAGGACGGGGCCGAGCTGAAGGTCCACGTGAACACCCCCGACAACTGGCCGCTGACGATCAAGGTCACGAAGCGGGAGAACGTCAAGGTCCCCGCCGGACGCTTCAAGGCCGTCGTCGTCGAGCCCATGATGATCCGCGAGGGCATCTTCGTGCAAAAGGGAAAGCGCCTGCGCCTATGGTTCTCCGACGACAGCCGCAGGCGGCTGCTGATGTTCAAGGCGGAGGTCTTCTTCGGTAATATCACGGCGGCGCTGCGGGAAATGTTATGATCACCTCCCGTACGATGACATCCACGCTCGCCGAGCGCCGAGAGCTTCTGCGGACCATCGCCCGCTTCCCGGGGCGTCGGATCCTCGTCGTCGGCGACCTCATGCTCGACCAGTACGTGCGCGGCGCCGTCGGCCGCATCTCCCCCGAGGCTCCCGTCCCCGTCGTCCGCGTCACCGGCGAATCCCACATTCCCGGCGGCGCCGGGAATGTGGTCAATAACCTCGCTTCGCTCGGCGCGAACGTCTCGGTGCTGGGCGTCATCGGCGAGGACGAGGCGGGCGCCCGCCTCGTGGAGCATTTCCGCGGGCGCGGCGTGGACGTCGAAGGGGTGTGCGTCGACGTCGAGCGGCAGACCACCCAGAAGTGCCGGGTGATCGCCGAACGTCAGCAGGTCGTGCGCTTCGACCGCGAGACATCCGGTCCGCTGTCCCATTCCACGGAAGCGCGCCTTCTCGCGAGCCTCGACGCGGAGCTGCCGAAGGCGGACGCGGTGATCCTCTCCGACTACGGCAAGGGCGTCATCAACCCCCGCCTGCTCGCGCGCGCTCTCGCCGCGGCCCGCCGCCGCGGCATCCCCATCACCGTCGATCCCAAGCCCGAGCACTTCCGCCTGTACAAGGGCGTGACCTGCGTGACGCCGAACACCTCGGAGGCGTGGGCGTGCATGCGGCGCGATCCGAAGCCCGGCTCCGAGGCGATCGACGCCCTCGGCGCGGACATCCTCAAGGCCCTCAAGAGCCGCTCGGTGCTGATCACCCGCGGGCCCGACGGGATGAGCCTGTTCGAGGAAGGCCGCAAGCCCCGGGTCACGCACATCCCGACCCAGGCGCGCGAGGTCTTCGACGTCTCCGGCGCGGGCGACACCGTGATCTCTACCTTGACCTTGGCGCTGGCCGCCGGCGCCCCTCTGCGGCGCGCCGCCGCGCTGGCCAACCACGCCGCGGGCGTCGTCGTCGCCAAGCTCGGTACCGCGACGACGGATATCAGAGAGCTGTCAAAGGCGGTCCGATGAGCGCCTGCCTGACCGTGATTCCCGCGCGCCTCGGCTCGACGCGCTTCCCGCGCAAGGTGCTGGCCAGGCTCGCGGGCCGCACGATGATCGAGTGGTGCTGGCGCGCGGCCAAGGCGGCCAAGCTCGGGCCGGTCCTCGTCGCGGTGGACAGCCGGGAGGTCGCCGATGAGGTTCGGCGCTTCGGCGGGGAGTTTGTGACGACCTCGCCTTCGCTGCCGTCGGGCTCGGACCGGGTTTGGGCCGCCGCGAAGGGAAGGCGAGAGCCCGTTATTTTGAATTACCAAGGCGATATGCCGCTTTTGAGGCCCGCGACGCTTCGGGCCACGGTCGGGGCCTTGCGTCGCGGCACGGATATCGCCACCTCGGTGATAGGGATCAACGACGCTTCCCGGCGAGGAGATCGTAATGTCGTGAAGGCCGTTTTGGCCGAGAACGGCCGCTGCCTCTATTTCAGCCGCGCTCCCGTGAGCGACTGGGAGCATCTCGGGCTTTATGCGTACCGCCGCGCGGCGCTGAGGCGCTTCGTGTCCATGCCGCCCTCCCCCCTCGAGAAGTCTGAGAAGCTCGAGCAGCTTAGAGCCCTGGAAAACGGCATGATCATCGACGGCGCGATCGTGCATGAGCGCCCCGTCGCCGTGGACGTCCCCACCGATCTGAGACGCGCCGAGACCATGTTGCGCCGAGGACTAAAATGACCACCAAGTACATCTTCGTGACGGGCGGAGTCGTCAGCTCGCTGGGCAAGGGCATCACCGCGTCGTCGATCGGCAAGCTCCTGCAGTCGCGCGGCCTGCAGGTCACCATGCTCAAGTGCGACCCGTACATCAACGTCGATCCGGGGACCATGAATCCTTTTCAGCACGGCGAAGTGTTCGTCACGGAGGACGGGGCCGAGACCGACCTGGATCTGGGTCATTACGAAAGATTTCTCAACAAGGAAATGCATCACTTCAACAACTTCACGGCCGGCAAGGTCTACGAGACCGTGATCGCCCGCGAGCGCCGCGGCGACTTCCTCGGCACGACGGTTCAGGTAATTCCTCATATCACGGATGAAATCAAGAATCGCTTCCGCGCGGCCGCCAAAGGCGCCGACATCGCGATCATCGAGATCGGCGGCACCGTCGGCGACATCGAGAGCCTCCCGTTCATGGAGGCCGCGCGCCAGCTGGGCCTCGAGGCCGGCCGCGAGAACTCCCTCTACGTGCACGTGACCTTGATCCCCTACATCAAGGCGTCCGAGGAGCTCAAGACCAAGCCCACCCAGCACTCCGTGCAGAAGCTGCGCGAGATCGGCATCGCTCCCGACGTCCTCGTCTGCCGCTCCGAGAAGCCCGTCGACGCGAACATGAAGGCCAAGCTCTCCATGTTCTGCTCGGTGCCCAAGGAGTCCGTCATCGAGGCGCCGGACGTGGACAGCATCTACGAGGTGCCCATGGTCTTCCATAAGCAGGGCCTCGACGATCAGATCATGATGCTTCTTCGCCTGAGGACGCAGTCCAAGGACCTCGACAGCTGGAACGAGGTCGTGCGCCGCCTGAAGGCCCCCAAGCGCGAGATCGTCGTCGCGCTCGCCGGCAAGTACACCGACTACAAGGACGCCTACAAGTCCGTCAACGAGGCGCTCGTCCACGGCGGCATCGCCAACGAGGCGAAGGTCAAGATCCGCTTCCTCGACACGACCGACCCCCAGATCCACGAGCAGCTCGACGGCGTGCACGGCATCCTCGTGCCCGGCGGCTTCGGCGACCGCGGCATCGAGGGCAAGATCCGCGTGGCCCAGCTCGCGCGCGAGAAGAAGATCCCGTACTTCGGCCTGTGCCTGGGGCTGCAGATCGCGGTCATCGAGTTCTCCCGCAACGTGCTCAAGCTCAGCGGGGCGCACTCCACCGAGTTCGACCAGAAATCCCGCTACCCCGTCATCGACCTGCTGCCCGAGCAGAAATCGGTCAAGGACAAGGGTGCCACGATGCGGCTGGGCACCTACGAATGCACGCTGAAGAAGGGCTCGCTCTCGCATCGCGCCTACGGCGCGCTGGCTATTTCAGAACGGCACCGGCATCGCTTCGAGGTCAACAACAAGTTCCGCAAGCTGCTCGAGGACGCGGGCCTGACGATCGCCGGGCTCCACGCCCCGAAAAACCTCGTGGAGATCGTCGAGCTCAAGGATCACCCGTGGTTCGTGGCGTGCCAGTTCCACCCCGAGTTCAAGAGCCGCCCCGAGGCGCCGCACCCGCTGTTCCGCGACTTCGTGTCGGCCTGCGTCGAGCGCGCCGAGACGCACGGCAGGAATCCGATCCATGCGTGAGAACATCGTCAAGGTCGGCAAGGTCCGGTTCGGCAACGAGCTCCCGGTCGCGTTCATCGGCGGGCCCTGCGTCATCGAGTCGGAGGCCCTTCTGCGCACCGTCGGCCGCGGCATTCAGTCGGCGGCCGGCAGGCAGGGCTTCGTGCTCAAGGCCTCCTTCGACAAGGCCAACCGGACCTCGGTGAAGTCCTATCGCGGCCCCGGCATGGAGGAAGGCCTGAAGACCTTGGCCAAGGTGGCCGCGGAGCTCGGGGTGCCGTGCGTGACGGACGTGCACGAGCCCCAGCACGCGGCCGTCGCCGCTCGCTACGTGGACATGCTGCAGGTCCCGGCCTTTCTCAGCCGCCAGACCGATCTCCTCACGGCGTGCGGACGGACCGGGAAAGCGGTCAACGTTAAAAAGGGCCAGTTTCTTTCGCCCTGGGACATGAAGCACGCGGTCGAGAAGATCTTGTCGACCGGCAACAAGAATATACTCCTCACCGAGCGCGGCGCGAGCTTCGGCTACGGGAACCTGATCGTCGACATGCGCTCATACGAGATCATGCGGAGCTTCGGCTTCCCCGTGCTCCACGACGCGACGCACTGCGTCCAGCTCCCCGGGGGCAACGGCTCCACCACCGGCGGCCAGCGCCAGTTCGTCCGCCCGATCGCCCGGGCGGCCGCGGCCGTCGGCGTCGCCGGCGTGTTCTTCGAAACCCATCCGGACCCGGACAAGGCGCTTTCCGACGGGCCGAACGCCCTGGCGCTGCGGGACATCCCCGCCTTCCTGCGCGAGGTCCGGCGCTTCGATTCCCTCTCCAAGGAGCTCCGATGAGCCAGCCGAGCCAGCCCCCGCATTCCAAGAAGTCCAAGAAGGCGGCCGCCCAGGAGATTCTGATCTCCCCGCCGTGGTTTCCCGACGCGCGCTGGCACGCGCGCACGCTCGGCCTCATCTACGCCGCGTTGATCGTCGCCTACTTCGGGATATCCGCGGGCCTCAGCCGTCTCCCCAAGCCCTATCAGCTGCGCCGCATCCCGATTGAGATGACGCCGTGGCTGAACCCCGGCGGCAAGGTCCATCTGCCCGAGGAGCAGCTCAAGGCGCCTCCCGCCGAAGCGCTCCCCCCGGCTCCGACGAAGTGAGATGCGGCACCTCCTCCCCGTTCTCCTGCTTGCCGCTTCGGCCTGCGGGCGGGCGGGCGAGGCCGGCCGCGAGGAACGGCGGCAGGTCATGGAAGGACTGACCCTCAGCCAGTCGGAAAAGGGCGAGCCCTCCTGGACCCTCAGGTCGCGCTACGCCGTCCTGCGCGAGGACGCCAAGCGCGCGACCTTGACCGAGCCCGAGATGGAGTTCTACAAGAAGGGCGAGGCCGTCTCGCGCGTCACCGCGCTCTCCGGCGAGGTCGACACCGAGACCCATGGCGTGCGGCTCTCGTCGTCGGTCGTGCTGGACTCCTACGACGATCATAGCCGCCTGACCACGACGGAGCTTTTCTATGACTCCGCGCGCGGACGCTTCACCACGACGGCGGAAATAACGGTGAAGCGGCCGGAGGGCGTTCTGCGCGGACGCGGCCTCGAGGCCAAGCCCGATCTCTCGGAAATCCGGATCTTCAACCAAAGCTCGACCTTGAGCGGGGCCCCGAGATGACCGTCCCGCTCCTCGCGGCGCTGTTGTGCGGCCCGGCGGCCGCCGCGTCCGCCCCGGTCCCGCCCGCCGCGGCGCCGGCCTCCGTCGCGGGCGGCGTCGTGCGCAGCAAGGAGTGGATCATCCGCCGCGGCGCGAGCAAGGAGGAGGAGTTCATCGGCGACGTCCGCTATCAATCGGCCGGGACGCGCCTGAGCTCCGATTGGGCCCTGTTCCGCCACGCGGACCGCGTCTGGCAGGCGCGCGGCTCGGTCTTCGTGCGGCGCGTGACCTCCGACGGCACCGTGCTCGAGGCGCGCGGCCACAAGGCGGCCCACGACCTCGACACCAAGCGCGGCTACCTCGACCCCTCCCCGGGCGAGGCCGTCCGCTTCACGCGCACCGCCCCGGGCCTCGAGCCCGACTACGGCATCGCCGGCCGAGTCGCCTGGAGCGGCGAGAGCCGCGTGACGATGTCTTCCGGCGCGAAGGTCTGGGGCCCCCGCCTCGAGCTCGCCGCCGACGAGGCCGTCTACGAGAAGGCCGAGGGCCGGCTCTCCCTCAAGGGGGGGCGCCCGGTCCTTCGCAAGGTCGAAGGCGAGTGGACGACCGCGCTCAAGGCCGACGCGGTCGTCGCGACCGAGGCGCCGCGGCGCATCGAGGCCCGCGGCCGCGTGAAGGGCTGGATGCTCTTCCGGGACCGGAACACGCTCAAGGAGCTGGCCAAATGAAGCTCGAGGCCAAGGACATCCGCAAGACGTACGGCGAGCGCATGGTCGTCAAGGGCGTCTCGCTGGACGTCTCGTCTGGAGAGATCGTCGGCCTGCTCGGGCCGAACGGCGCCGGGAAGACCACGTCGTTCTACAGCCTGGCGGGCTTCGTGACGCCCGAGACGGGCCAGATTCTGCTCGACGGCGAGGACGTCACCTCCCTGCCGATGTACGAGCGCGCCCGCCGCGGCCTGGGCTACCTCGCGCAGGAGCCCACCGTGTTCAAGGGCCTGACCGTGGAGGAGAACCTTCGCGCCGTGCTGGAGCGGACCGTGGACGGCACGCTCGAGCAGATGCGCCGGGTGAAGGGTCTGCTCGAGGAGTTCGGCCTCTGGGACATGCGCCGGCAGAAGGCCTGGACCCTGTCCGGCGGCGAGAAGCGCCGTCTCGAGGTCGCGCGCTGCATGATCGGCGGCCCGAAGCTCATCATGCTCGACGAGCCTTTCGTCGGCATCGACCCGATCACCGTGGGCGAGCTCAAGGCCATCATCCGCAAGCTCGTCGGCCAAGGCATCGGGGTGCTCATCACCGATCACAACGTGCGCGAGACCTTGCCCATCATCGACCGCGCCTACCTCATCTTCGACGGCCGCATCATCGTCGAGGGCTCGGCCAAGCACTTGATCGAGGACAAGCAGGCGCGCGAGCTCTACCTGGGCAAGGACTTCAAGATCTAGACGTTCGCCGTCTCCCTCTCCCCCGCGGCGAACACGAAAGTCACCCCGTGCGCTCCCGCCCCCGCGCGCTTCGTCAGCTCCGGCAAGGTCTCCGCGTGGTCGATCACGCGCCCCGCCTTGTCCACCGTCACCCACAGCCCCGCGTACTCCTCCAGCACCGCCCATATCTGTTGTCCCATGAGGACAATCTACGAAGACCGCGTTTCAATCTTGTTACGGGTCGTTTATCAAGTCTGATCGCGCGGGGGCGTCAGGTAAACGATTCCAGATGCGCGGTCAGGCCGGCGCGGCGGGCGAGGGAGACGGCGGAGTCGAAGAGCTTCTCGGCCTCGGAGGTGCGGCCGCGGGCGTGGAGGACCTCGGCGAGGGACTTGCGCGCGAGGACGAGGCCGCGGTCCTCGCCGCCGCCGGAGAAGGCGCTGAGGGCGGCGCGGTAATGGCGCTCGGCCCGGGGCAGGCGTCCGCGGCGCTGGTGGATCTGGCCCAGGCCCCAATCGACGAAGGCGAGGTCGACGCGGTCATCGAGGCCGGCGTAGAGCTTGTAGGAAGCGCGGTAGTTCCGCTCCGCTTCGTCGAGGAGGCCCATCTGCCGGAGGCAGTTTGCGAGGCCGCAGTGCGCGTAGGCGCGGCCGAAAAGGTCGGGGCCATTCTTGAGGCGCTTGCCGGCCGAAACGTAGGAGCGGCGGGCTTCGGGGAACAGGCCGCGGACGCGGGCTATTCCTCCCAGGCCGAAAAGGGCGTAGGCCTCGCCTTCGGCGTCGTTGGCGCGCTTGAAGGCGGCGAGGGAATCCTTGAAATCGCGATGGGAGCCTGCCAGGTCCCCGGAGAAGCGGCGCGAGCCCGCGATAGCCCAAAGCAGGAAGCCGACGGCGGACCAGTCGCGGCGGCGGCGGGCCCGGGCCAGCATCGGAAGCAGGGCCTTCAGGGCGGGACGGTGCCGGCTCTCGGCCCGAAGGACGAGGGCGTCCTCGAGGGCCAGGGTTTCCCGGTCCGCTCCGGGAAGGCGACGCGCGCGGTCGAGGGCCCGCCGGGCCTCGGCGACGGCGCCCAGGCTGCGGGCGCAGCGCGCCAGGCCCAGCCAGGCGTCGAAGGCGAGGTCCCGGTCGGCGGGGTCGACGACCTTCAGCGCGGCGCGGTATTCGGCTCCGGCCCGGCCGAAGTAGCCCTGGCCCCTCAGCGCCTCTCCCAGGATCAGCCGGCGCTCGCCCTCGAGGGGCGCGGGCACGGCGGCCTTGAGCAAGGCGAGGGCCCGGTCGGGACGGCCGACGGCGCACAGCTCGCGGGCGTCTTCGAGGCGGGAGAAGGGATCGGTCACGGCCGGATTATAGCAATCCGGGTCCGCTCACCGGCAGCTCGTCCCTTCCGCGGCGCATTTCGCCCGGCGCGACGCGGCGGCGGCCCGCTCCTGGGCCGCTTTCTGGTCGGCGAGCCACCTGCGGCTCTTCGCCGCGCGGTCGGCTACGGTGCCGGCGTGGCTCGGGTCGTCCAGCTCGAGCTTAAGCGCCCACAGCCAGTCCTGCGCCCGCTGGAACGAGGTGACGGACGCCTCGCCCGGATAGCCGGCTTTCAGCGCGAGCGCGCGTCCGTACTTGTCGGCCTCGTCCTCCATGGGCTGCTGGATCGGGTTCAGGGCCGCTCGCAGCTTGGGGGCGGAGTCCTGGAAGAAGCGCTTGACGGTCACGGATGTCGGCTCGTCGGCGGGCACCGTGTTGACGGCCTCCCACTCCCCGTAGAGCTTGTCGATGAGCCGCGCCTTCTCCTTCTCGAGCTTCGCCGCGTGTCCGAGGGCGAGGTGGCCGATCTCATGGGCGATGAAAACCGCGGCCTCGTGCCGGTCGGCCATCTCATACAGAGCCTGGGTGGTATAGACGAGGTCGTTCGCGCTGTGATCCACGCCTCCGATGGCGCGGCCCGGGGTGTTCATTCCGAGGCCGGCGGAGAAGGCGGCCGCGGGAGAGCCGGCGATGACGTGATTGTTCAGATCGATCACGAAATCCGGGACCTTCGCGTAAACGACCGGCTTGCCGGCGACGTCGACGCCTTCTCGGGCCGTGAGGAGGAGCTTCGCCATGATCGCGTTCGCCTTGGCGCGCAGCCCGGCTTCGTCGGGCCCCCAATCCCCGCTCGAATGAGGCGTTTTCGTGCCGGGGTTCGCGGGAGCGGCCGAGGCCGCCGAGGCCAGCAGCAGGACGGCGGCGGCCATGAGGACGGTCGAGGGGGTTCTCATGGGGCCAGTATAAGCCCCGGATAGCCGGGTTCGCCACCCCTTCCGTCGCGTTCTTATTGAAATAATATCTCAATAAGAGTATACTGTCGGCATGACCTTGGACGCCCTGCCCTTCGACGTGCCGGTGCGGGTGACGGGCTATGCCTCGCTCTCGGTCTTCGACAAGGACCGCCTCGCCGGCCTGGGCATGCGGCCCGGTGTGTCGGTGGTCAAGATCCTCAAAACTCCCCTCCTGGATCCCGTGGAATGCCTCGTGGGCACCCAGCTCCTCGCCATCGAGGCCCGCCTGCTTCCGCACATCCGCGTGGAGGCCGTATGAAGCGGGTCGTGGCCCTGGCGGGGCGTCCCAACACCGGCAAGACGACCCTGTTCAACGCTTTGACGGGGCTGCGCCATCGCGCGGCGAACTTCGCGGGCTGCACGGTGGAGAAGGCGACAGGCGTGATGCGCTCCTCGGGCGGGGAGATCGAGGTCGTCGACCTTCCGGGCACCTTCAGCATGGTCCCTCAGACCGAGGACGAGCAGGTCGCCTTCCGCTTCCTCTCCGAGTGCGCCGACGGGGCCGACGACCTTCTCGTGCTGTGCGTGGCCGAGGCGAGCAACCTCGACAACGACCTCGTCCTCCCCGCCGGCCTCAAGGCCTCCGGCTATCCGGTGGCCCTGGCGGTCAACATGATCGACGAGGCCCGGCTCAACGGGCTCAAGCTCGACGCCGCCGAGCTGTCCGGGCGCCTGGGCATGCCGGTAGCGCTCGTCTCCGCCCGCACCGGCGAAGGGGTCGCGAAGCTCGACGGCGTGCTCACTTCCGCGCTCCGCGCGGAAGATTTTTCCATTATGGTCGATTTCCGCCGCGCGACGAAGAAGCGCCTGCACGAGCTGCAGGACGACGCGGTCGATACGGCCCGGACGGCCGCGGCGGCCTCGGTGACGTGGCCGCACCGCTCGGTGCTGCCCGTCACCGCCCGGGCGATCCGCATCGACCGCGTGCTGCTGCATCCCGTCGCCGGCCCGGTGGTCCTGGCCGCGACGATGTTCGCCTTGTTCCAGGCGCTCTTCGTCGGCGCCGCTCCGGTCATGGACCTGCTCTCGGGCTGGCTCGGCTCGCTGGCGGAGCTGCTGCGCGCCCGCCTGCCCGAGGGCGCCCTCTCGAGCCTGCTGTGCGACGGAGCCCTGCCGGGCATCTCCGCGGTCGTCGTCTTCGTGCCCCAGATCGCGATCCTGTTCACGATGATCGGCTTCCTCGAGCAGAGCGGCTACCTGCCGCGCGCCGGGGCCATGGTCGACCGCGCGCTGCGGCCCTTCGGCCTCGACGGCCGCGTCTTCATCCCGTTCCTGTCGAGCTTCGCCTGCGCGATCCCGGGCGTGATGGCCGCGCGCACGATCCACAGCGAGAAGCGCCGCATCGTGACCATCCTGCTGGCGCCGCTGATGACGTGCTCGGCGCGCATCCCGGTCTACACCTTGCTCATCACCGCCTTCGTGCCCGAGTCCTTCCGCCCGTTGGGCCTCAACGGCCAGGGCGTCGTGATGGCGGGCATGTACGTTTTCGGGATCGTGATCGCGCTGCTCCTGGCGCTCGCGCTCAAGTTCTCCTCCCTGCACGAGCTGCACCCGGCGCCCGCGACGGTTCTTCCCCCCTACCGTATTCCGAGCGTCCGCGATCTTTCGCGCTATGTCTGGGCGCGCTGCTGGCATTTCCTCTCCCGCGCCGGCAAGGTCATCTTCGTCCTGAGCATCGTCCTGTGGGCGCTGGCGGCGTTCCCGCGCGACGGCCTGGCCCCCCTCGAGGCCGAGCTCTCGGCCGCGCGCGCCGCCTCCCCCGCGGATCCCGCCCTCGAGAAGAGCCTGCGGGACCGCATCTCGGCCGCGCGCATCGAAGGCAGCGCGCTCGGCCGCGCCGGCCGCGCGATCGAGCCCGTGTTCCGGCCCCTCGGCTGGGACTGGCGGGTCTCCATCGCCTCCCTGTCGGCGCTCGCCGCGCGCGAGGTCTTCGTCGGCACGCTCGGCACGATCTATGCGCTCGGCGGCGAGTCCGACGCCTCGGAAGGCCTCATCGCGGCGCTGCGCGCGGCCGAAAATCCGGACGGTGCCAAGCGCTACGGCGTCGCGACGGCCGTGAGCCTGCTGATCTTCTTCGCGATCGCCCTGCAGTGCATGTCGACCATAGTCACCGTGCGCCGCGAGACGGGAAGCTGGAAGATCCCCGCCATGCAGTTCTCCTTCCTGTTCGGCCTGGCCTACGCGCTGTCCTTCGCGGGCTACCGCCTGGCGCTGGCCTTCCTCGTTTAAGACTAGCCCCGGAGTAATGGGGTCAGGTTTGCCGTTGTTGCAGTATTTGTGGAGAATCTCCTTATCAAATACTGCAACAACGGCAAACCTGACCCCAATCCTAGCCGCGGCGGCGGGAGAAGGCGTCCATGAAGGAGGCCAGGACCTTCACGTCGTCGAGCGAGATCGCGTTGTAGAGCGAGACGCGCATGCCGCCGGCGGCGCGGTGGCCCTTCATGCCGATGAGCCCTTCCTTGGCGGCCTCCGCGCAGAACAGGTCGTCGAGCTCGGCCGAGGGGGCGCGGAACACCGCGTTCATCAAGGAGCGGCTTTCCTTTTCGACGGGGGCGGTGTAGAAGCCCTTGAGGCGGTCGAGCGTGCCGTACAGCAGCGCGGCCTTCTCCGCGTTGCGCTTCTCCATGCCGGCGGGGCCTCCGTTCGCCTTTATCCACTTCAACTGGAGACCGACCAGGTACACGGCGAAGGTGGGCGGCGTGTGGTAGATGGACCGCGCCTCAAGGTGCACGGCGTAGGTCAGGATGTCGGGGAGATCGGCGCGCGCGGTCTTGAGCCAGTCGCGGTCCACGGCGATGAGGGCGAGGCCCGCGGGTCCGAGGTTCTTCTGCGCTCCGGCATATATAAGGGCGAAACGGGAGGCCTCTATTTGACGCGACAATATGTCCGAGCACATGTCGGCGACGAGGGGCACGCCTTTCGTGTCGGGAAGCGCGCCCCACTGGGTGCCGAAGATCGTGTTGTTCGTCGTGATGTGCAGGTACGCCGCCCGCGGATCGATCATGAGCTCGCCAGGCGCGGGGACGCGAACGTGCCGGCCGTCGGGACCGGAGGTGTCGCAGGCCGCCCGCGCCGCGCCCACGCGCCGCGCCTCCTCGTACGCGAGCCTCGCCCAATGCCCCGTCACGACGTAATCGGCCGAACGCCCGGGCGGAAGGAAGTTCAGCGGCAGCATCGCGAACTGGAGGCTGGCGCCGCCCTGGACCATGATCGGGCTGTGGCTTTTCGGCAGGCCCATCAGCTCGGAGAACAGCGCCAGGGTCTCTTCGTGGACCCGTTCGTACTCGGGGCCGCGGTGGCTGTGCTCGAGCATGGAGACGCCGGTGCCCTGGAAGTCGAGCAGCTCTCTTTGCGCCTGCTCGAGCACGGGCAGGGGCAGGGCGGCGGGGCCGGCGTTGAAGTTGAGCTTCCTCACGGCCGGGGCTCCGCCAGCAGACGCTCGGCGGCTCCGGTCAGGATGCGGGTCGCCGACGGGCCGACCGAATTCGTCTCCTCGTAATGGCCGGGCAGGCGGGGCAGCATGGACTTGCTCGGCCGGACCTGGAAGTCGTACTCGGGGACCACGTAGCCCAGCATGTCGTTGGCCAGGCCGACGAGCATCGGCACGGGCGCCTTGATCAGGTCGCGCAGATAGGGTCCCTTGGGCGCGGACGCGAGGTCGCGCGCCGGGCCGTCCTTGGCGACGACCGGGCGCCCGAAGGCGTACCGGCCGTCGTAGCCTCCGATCGCGAGCTCCGGAAACAGCTCTCCGGGGATGCCCAGGAAGCGCGCGGGACCGACGTCGAGCACGGAGACCTCGGTCTCGATCCAGGGACGGTTCTTCTCGCTCAGCCCGAAGAGCAGGTGGCGGATCGCCAGCGGCCAAGCCCGGGAGGCCGGGATCGGGGTTCCGTCGGCCCGCGAGAGGTCGTGCCCCGCCGTGAGCGCCGGGAGGAACAGAAGGTAGCGGGAATTCTCCACGGGGACGCGGGGCTTATCGGCGCGATAGGCCAGGCCGCGCCCCTTGGCCGGCGTCTTGAGCGCCAGCGCGGCGTCGGCGACGGCCGCGCCGATGCGCGCCGTCTCGTAGAAGTTCTCCGTGTCCGCGTCCGGCGACATGAGCCCGCCGATCGCCCCGCTCAAGAACAGGCACTGCCCTCCGGTCTTCTCCTCCACGCGGGCGCACAGCGGCCCGGGGAAGTCCGCGGTGATGAGGGTGTTCTCCCGGCCGAGCACCTCGGGGTGGCAGGACCAGTTCACGATCGTCGCCACCGCCTCGCCGTCGGCGCCCCGCAGGCGCAGCACGCCGAGGTTGGGGTCGATGACCTGCGGATCGCGCAGGTCCCGGCACAGGCCGCGCGGGTCGAGCCTGCCGGTCCCGCCCGAGGCGGTCGCCGGCTTGAGCTGGCTCTCGAGCAGGCCCAAGGCCTCCACGACGCGCCGGTTGACCCGCGCCATGTAGCGCTCATTGACTCCGGAGACGCCGGGCAGCGGCCCCCACAGGCCGAGCGTGTCGGGGCCCGAGTGCGTGTGGGTGGCGTGCACGAACAGGACCTTGTCCGAAGCGCCCTTCGCCCAGGCGCGGCGCAGGGCCTGGGTGTCGTTGAGGTAGAACCCGAGCAGGTCGAGGCCGACGAGGGCGACCGTCTTATCCCCCTCGCGCAGCAGGACTATCCGCGCGTAAAGAGGGTCGTGGACGCCCGTGGGCCGGCGGCCCTTCGCGCCGAAACCGGCGAGCCACACCTTCTCGGTCGTGAGATCCGGCGTGATGTCGACCTTCGCGGCCGCCGCCTCGAGCGCGCGCGCCGGCCCGGCGAAGGCCGCGGCCAGGAGTCCCGCGAGGAGCAGGCGGCTCACGGCTGAGCCAGCACCTTTTCGATCTTCTTGAACAGCCTCGTCGAATCGAACGGCTTGATCAGGTAGTCGTCCGCGCCCGCCCGGAACGCCTCCTCGACGTCTCCCATGCGGCCGAGGCCGGTGACCATGACGATCTTGAGCTTGGCGGTCTTGGGGTCGGCGCGCAGAAGCTTGCACACGTCGAAGCCCGACATCCGGGGAAGCATCACGTCGAGCAGGAGCAGGTCGAAGGTCTCCTTGCGCGCGCGCGCCACGCCGTCGGCGCCCTCCAGGCAGGTCGCCACCTTGTGCCCCTTGGCGGTGAGCAGGGCCGCGAGGTTGTCCGCGATCTCCGGCTCGTCTTCGACGATGAGGATGCGCGCCGTGTTCAAGGCTTGGCCTTCGCGGCTTCATAGGTCAAAATCACCGCCGCGCGGCCGTCCTCCTCCACGCGGTACTCGAGCTCGCCGCCGAACAGCCGCGCGACCCGGCGGACCAGGCCGAGTCCCAGCCCGGTCGTCCCCAGGACCTGGTCCCGGCGCAGGCGGGCGGGGTAGTATAGATCGAGGCTCGCCTCGGCTTCCCCCGGCGTCAGCCGGGGGCCTTGATAGGAGACGGCGAACGCGACCGCGCCCGGGACGCGGGACACCTTGAGGACGATCGGCCCGCCGGTGCGGAACTTGCGCGCGTGGAAGAGCACGCTCGACACGCAGCGCGCCGCCCGGTCCGGGTCGGCCAGGACGGCGGGCAGGTCATCCGCCGGCTCGACGCGCAATTCCACGCCCGCCTGCTCCATGCCCCGGCGGATGGAGACGAGCGCCTCGTCGAGGATTTCCGCGGCCGTCAGCTCCGTCTTCGACACGCGCAGGTCTTGATGGAGTTCCATGTGCACGAAATCCCGGACCTCTCCGACGAGGCCGTTGAGACGGCCGACCTGCTCGCGGGTCATCTCCACCCAGGGCTTCAGCGGCGCCGGCAGCTCGCCGAAGACCTCGGAGAGCAGGTTGAGCACCGTCATGTTGACGGCGGTGATCGGGGTGTTGAGCTCGTGCATCGCGAAGGAGAACAAACGCCCGAACAGCTCGGCCTTGCGGCGGTACGCGGCGCGCGCCGCGAGGCCGGCCGCGGCGCCGCCGGCCAGGGCCCCGGCGAGGAACGCCGCCGCGGTGGTCACGCCTAGCCGCCGAACGCGACGCGGGATGAGGACTTGTGCCGGCGGGCGAGTGCAACGTACATGCGCTCGCTCTCCCCGAGCATGCGCAGCTCCTCAGGGCGCAGCTTGCGCACGACCTTGCCGGGAGAGCCGAGCACGAGCACTCCCGACGGGATCCGGGCCCCGGCCGGGATCAGCGCGCCGGCCCCGATGAGGGTCCTCGCCCCGACCGTCGCTTCCATGATGATGGCGCCCATGCCGACGAGCACCTGGTCGCCCAAACGGCAGCCGTGAAGGACCGCGCGGTGGCCGACGGTCACGCCCTTGCCGATGATCGTCGGAGAACCATGGCGGGTGTGGATCACCGTCAAGTCCTGGATATTGGTGCGCGCGCCTATTTTTATCTCATCGATGTCGCCGCGCAGGACGCAGCCGGGGAACACGGAGGCTTCCTCGGCGAGCGAGACCTTGCCGATGAGCTCGGCGGAGTCGTGCACGAACGCCTTGGCGTGGATGCGAGGAGTGCGCTTATTAAAAGACCTGATCATAATTCTTATGGTAATCTAGCACTCCACAAGCCCCCGTTCAATGACCTCACGACCCTCCCGGCGTACCGATTTCCTCGTCCTCGGCAGCGGCATCGCGGGCCTGCTGGCCGCGCGCAAGCTGGCGCGCCTGGGACGGGTCGCCTTGGTCACCAAGAAGGAGGCGGCCGAGTCCAACACCAACTACGCCCAGGGCGGCATCGCGGCCGTCATGAGCGAACTCGACACCTTCGAGTCCCATGTGCGCGACACCTTGATCGCCGGCGCGGGAATCTGCGACGAGAAGGTCGTGCGCCTGACCGTGGCCGAGGCGCCCGCGCGCGTGCGCGAGCTCCAGGAGCTGGGCGTGCGCTTCTCCGAGCGGGAATCCGTCATCGACCTGGGCCTCGAGGCCGGCCACAGCCACCGCCGCATCCTCCACGCCGGCGACATCACGGGCCGCGAGATCGAGCGGGCGCTCGTGTCCTCCGTCCGCCGGGACCGCAACGTGACCTTGATCGAGAACGCCCTCGCCGTGGATCTTCTGCTCGACAAGACCGGGGCCTGCCGCGGGGCTTACGTGATGGACCGCGCGAGCGGGCGCATCGAGCCGATCCCGGCGGAGGCCACGGTGCTGGCCACCGGCGGCGCGGGCAAGGTCTATCTCTACACGAGCAACCCGGACATCGCCACGGGCGACGGCATGGCGATGGCCTGGCGCGCGGGCGCGGTCATGGCGAACATGGAGTTCGTCCAGTTCCACCCCACGTGCCTCTATCATCCCCAGGCCAAGAACTTCCTGTTGTCGGAGGCCCTCCGGGGCGAGGGAGGCAGGCTGATCTTGAAGGACGGCACGCGGTTCATGTCCCGGTACGATCGCCGAAAAGAACTCGCGCCGAGGGACATCGTCGCGCGCGCCATCGACGCCGAGCTCAAGCGCACCGGCGACGAGTGCGTGTACCTCGACATGACGCATCATCCCCGGGCCTTCCTGAAGTCCCGCTTCCCCAACATCTACGCGAAGGTGAAGTCCTTCGGCATCGACATGGCCGTCTCGCCGATCCCGGCGGTGCCCGCCGCCCACTTCTTCTGCGGGGGCGTGCACACCGACACTTCGGGGCGGACCTCGGTGCCGCGCCTGTACGCGGTCGGGGAGACGGCGCACACGGGCCTGCACGGGGCGAACCGCCTGGCCTCGAACTCCCTGCTCGAGGGCTGCGTCTTCGCGCACCGCCTGGCGGAGCACCTCGCCTCGCCGGCCGCCTTGGGACGGATCGCGCCGTTCACGGCCAAGCCCTGGAACCCCGGCCGCGCGGTGACTTCCGACGAGGCGGTCGTCATCTCCCAGAACTGGGACGAGATCCGCCGGCTGATGTGGAACTACGTCGGCATCGTGCGCACGAACAAGCGCCTCGAGCGCGCCTGGGCCCGCATGGAACTGCTTCGCGGCGAGATCGCGGGTTATTACTGGGACTTCGTTCCCACCCCCGACGTCGTCGAACTGCGCAACATCGCCGACGTCGCGATGATGGTCATCCGCTCCGCGATGCTCCGCAAGGAATCCCGCGGCCTGCATTACACGCTCGACCACCCCAAGCCGAAGGCGGCCTGGCGGCGGGATACGTTCATCAAGCGGCAGCCTGGCCGGCGCTGAAGCCCGGCTCGCAGGCGCGGGGTCCGAACGCCGCCTCCGCCGCGGCCTGATTATGAACGCGGCATAAGAGCCGGATGTTCCGAGGATCGTCCGATTTCCCTCCCCTTGCGTACGGGCGCAGATGATCGTATTCGATCCAATCCCGCGAACCGCACACCGTTCCGTCCGGCTCGCGCCACGCGCAGCGGCCGTCGTCCCGCGCCCAGACCGCGCTCTTGACCTTCGCGGGGATATAGCGGCCGGCGGCCCAGGCGCGAAGGAAACGGGTCGGCAGGCGCTCGTCGTTTTCGGGCGCGGGCGCGAGGTTCTCCGCGGCGCACTCGGCCTTCGCCGCCTTGAGTTCCAGGCGCCTCTGGGGATCCTTGCGGTCGAGGTAGGCCTCGAGCGCCTCGCGGATCAAGTCTTCGAGGCGGCCCTCCGGGTATTTGTGGCGTAGGATCTGCCTCACCCGGTCGATCAGCTGGGCGACGACGCAGGCCGCGTCGAAGCCGACGCGGATGCGGTCCGCCGACACCGGGGACAGCTGCTGCCAGCCCTCTTCAAGGCGCGGCGCGGGGGCTTCCTCCCTCGGACGCGGGTCCGCGACCTCCAGGGCCTGGGGCGGGGCGCCTGAAACGACGAGCGGATGAGCCGGGAAGTTCCGGACTGCGTCCGGCTGCGGCGCCTGCGGATACCGGGCGGCGACGAGCGCCTCCAGCTCCCTGCGAGTCTTTCCGGCCGCCGAGGCCAGCCATTCCTTCACATTGGTCCTCTCGAGCCAGGGCGAAAGCACGACCAAGGATGATGCCGTCACCTTCTTCTGAGCGAGGGCGTTCAATGCCTCCGGATAAGCGCGGACGACCCGCGCGACGCGAATACGCCTATAGGCCTCTCCTTCCTCGAATCCCAGAACCAAGGTACAGTACTCGTACAGAGAGCGGTGCCCCTCCTCCAAGCAGAGGCGTCGGGCATCGAATTCAGCAAGATGCTCGAGAAGCCGTATCTCGTTGCGCCGCGAATGATCGGCTAGGAATTTTGTCTCACGCACCAGGTCCGAGTCCGTGAGGCGTTCGCAATCGGTGAGAGTATCTCCGTTCATGTTCCCTCCGGGCCGTGATCAACTGTTTCCGGAAACAGTCGGGGCCTCACTTACCATACGATTGACCCCCCCAAAAAGTTGCATGCCGAACGCATGTTCGAATGTGCTGAAATGCTATACTCAACCCCATGGACGTCATTCGCGTCGTCGGCGCGCGCCAGCATAACCTCAAAAACGTCAGCCTCGATCTCCCCCGCGGAAAGATCGTGGTCGTGACCGGTTTGTCGGGCTCGGGGAAGTCCTCGTTGGCGTTCGACACCTTATACGCCGAGGGACAGAGGCGCTATGTCGAGTCGCTGTCGGCCTATGCCCGGCAGTTCCTGGAGCTGATGGACAAGCCCGACGTGGACCTCATCGAGGGCCTGTCGCCCGCCATCGCCATCGAGCAGCGCAACCCCTCGCACAACCCCCGCTCGACGGTCGCCACGGTCACCGAGATCTACGATTACCTGCGCCTGCTGTACGCGCGCGTCGGCGCCCCTCACTGCCCCAACTGCCACAGCCTGATCAAGAAGCAGTCGGCCCAGGCCATCGTCAACGAGGTCATCCGCACCCGGGCCGGCCAGTCGGTGTCCATCTTCGCCCCGCTCGTGCAGGCGCGTCCCGGGACTTACGAGGACCTGTACAAGCGCCTGCAGCGCTCGGGCTTCGTCACGGCGAGAACAAACAATATCGTCCATGAGCTGTCCTCCCCCCCCAAGCTGGATAGGTATAAAAAGCAGACGATCGAGCTTTTCATCGACAAGCTGAAGGTGTCCAGCGACGATAAACAGCGTCTGAACGACTCCGTCGAGATCGCCCTGAAAGAATCCCGCGGACTCGTGCGGGTCGAGCCCTCCAACGACCCCAGCGCCGGGTCCCTGCACTCCGAGCATCACGCCTGCCCGAAGTGCGGCTTGTCCTTGCCCGAGATCGAGCCCCGCCTCTTCTCGTTCAACTCCCCTTACGGCGCCTGCGCGACCTGCGACGGCCTCGGGGTGAAGACAAATGTCGACGTTGATCGAATTATTCCCGATCCAAGCCGTTCTATAGAAGAAGGCGCCATCGTCGCCTGGTCGGACCCGGTCACGACGCGCACCAACCGCTGGAAGAAGTCCTGGTCGGGCTACTACACCGAGATCCTCGAGCAGATCTGCGAGCAGTTTAATATTCCCCTGGATAAACCGTGGAACAAGCTCACCGACAGGCAGCGGGAGATCATCCTTCGCGGCGGCGGGACCTATACCCCGTCCTGGGCGAAGAACCCTCAGGACTTCGAAGGGGTCATCGCGAACCTCGAGCGCCGCATAAAAGAGAGTGAATCCGACTTCGTCAAAGGCGCCATCGCCGAGCGCTTCATGGGCCGCGCGCTGTGCCCGACGTGCAAGGGCGCGCGCCTGAAGGCGGAGGCCCTCGCCGTCAAGATCGGGGGCCTCGGGATAAACAAGATCGTCGAGATGTCGGTCGAGAATGCCCGCAGGTTCTTTAAAGACCTGAAGTTGAGCGATACCGATAAAACGATCGCTCGTCAGGTTATGAAAGAAATCGTGTCGCGGATCGACTTTCTGTCGGCGGTCGGCCTCGACTACCTGACGCTCGACCGCGCCTCGGAGACGCTCGCCGGCGGCGAGGCTCAGCGGATTCACCTGGCGACACAGATCGGATCGGGCTTGACAGGCGTGATGTATGTCTTGGACGAACCGTCCATCGGGTTGCACCCAAGGGACAACACCCGCCTTTTGACCACCTTGCGCCGTTTGCGCGATCTGGGAAACACTTTGATCGTCGTGGAGCACGACGAAGAAACCATCCGCTCCGCCGACTGGATCGTCGACCTCGGGCCCGGGGCGGGCGTGCACGGCGGCAGGATCGTGGCCGCCGGGACGATCTCCGATATTTTAACGGCGAAGGAGTCCGTGACCGGAGCCTACCTGCGCGGCGAGGGCCAGCGCCCTCCGCTGTCGAAAGGGCGCCCCCCCAAAGGCTGGCTCAAGGTCCGCGGCGCCCGGCAGTTTAATCTGAAAAACGTCGATATCGACGTCCCGCTCGGGCTGATGGTATGCGTCACGGGCGTGTCGGGTTCGGGGAAATCGACCTTGGTCCACGAGGTGATCTATAAATCCCTCGCGAAGGAGCTCAACAACGCCAAAGACGAGCCCGGCAAGGTCAGGAGCGTCTCCGGCGTCGAGAACCTGGACAAGATAATTCTTGTCGACCAGACCCCGATCGGCCGCACCCCGCGCTCCAACCCCGCGACGTACACCGGCCTGTGGGGGCCGGTGCGCGACCTGTTCGCGATGCTGCCCGCCGCGAAGGCCCGCGGCTACAAGCCCGGGCGCTTCTCGTTCAACGTCAAGGGCGGGCGCTGCGAGAACTGCCAGGGCGACGGCATGCTGCAGATAAGCATGCAGTTTTTACCCGACGTCTACGTGCAGTGCGACGAGTGCAAAGGGCAGCGGTTCAACGATGAAACTCTTTCCGTTCGATATAAGGGCAAGAGCATCGCCGAGGTGCTCGCGATGACGGTCTCCGAGGCGCGCGTGTTCCTCGGCGCGTACACGAAGATGACGCGCGTGCTCAAGACCCTCGAGGACGTCGGCCTGGGCTATGTCGGCCTCGGGCAGTCCGCCACGACCTTGTCGGGCGGGGAAGCCCAGCGCGTGAAGCTCGCGACCGAGCTCTCCCGCCGCGGCACCGGGCGGACCTTGTACGTCCTCGACGAGCCGACGACCGGGCTGCACTTCGCCGACGTGGCCAAGCTGCTCGAGGTCCTGCATCGGCTCACGGATCAGGGCAACACCGTGCTCGTCATCGAGCACAACACCGACGTGATGCGCTCCTCGGACTGGATCCTCGACCTCGGCCCGGAGGGCGGCGACAAGGGCGGGGAGCTCGTCGCGGCGGGGCGGCCGCGGGACATCATGAAGGTGAAGGCCTCCCACACCGGCCGCTATCTCGACCTCCCGTCCGGCGTTACGGCCTGAGGCCGCGCAGGAAGTAGTACTCGTTGATCGGGCGGTCGTCCCGCAGGCCCGGCCCGCCGGGGACCATGAGCGAGGCGAGCGGCACCTCGTTTGCCAGCAGCGTGCGGAGCTGCGCGGGCCCCGTTTTCCCCGGCCCCATCTCCAGGAGGTCGCGGACGGCGGCCGGAGGCAGGCGCGCGGCCAATTCGGCGGCGCTCAGCGGCGCGAGCGGCTCGCGGCTGGCGAGGACGTGATAGCCCAGGCCCTCGAAGGAGCGGAAGACGCGCGCGTGCGGGAAGCTGTTCGTGACGGCCTTGGCGAAGGCCGCGAGGACGACCGGCTCCAGGGGCTCCACGATCCAGATCTGCATCACGCCGTCGGGCGCCAGGCGGCGCTTGGCCGCGGCGTAGAACTCCTCCGAAAATAGAAAGCTCGTGCCCGCGGCGGTCATCGGCGGCGCGGGATCCAAGGTGATGACGTCGAAAAGCTCGGCGGAGCGCCCCAGGAAGCGGCGCCCGTCGTCGATCACCACGCGCGCGTTCGGGGAGGCGAGAACCTCGGCGGCGTCCTCGTGGAAGAAGCCGAACAGGTCCGGCACGCTCGGCACGAGCTCGACCGCGGTCGCGGGGATGCCCCAGGACAGCAGGGACCGGAACGTCGTCCCCATCCCGAAGCAGATCACCAGGGCGCTGCGCGGGGGCCGGGGCAGGAAGGCCAGCGGCAGGTGGGCCATGATCTTCGTGATCGGAGTCAGCGTGGTCATGCCGATGTTGTTGACCTGAAGCACGCGATCGAAGCCGGTCCCTCCGGCGGTCACGCTGGCTTGATAGTCGCGCCGGACCTGGAGGTTCGCATGGCGCATCTCCAAGACGTCGTCGAACGTGCCCGCGAGCGCGGCCATCAGCGCGGCGAGCGCCGACGCGCCGGTAAAGAGGCTCACCGGGCCGGCCCGCCCCATCGAGAAGGCGCTTGCCCGCGGGCGGCGGGCCGCGAGCAGCCCCGCGGCGAACAAGGGCACGGACAGGCAGCCGAGCGCGGCGTTCTCGCTCATGCGCGGCAGGAGCAGGAAGCCCGCGAGCAGGGGTCCGGCGATGCAGCCCGCGATGTTGACCGCGTAGGCCGCGCCCGCCCGCTCCGGCGCTCCTCCCGACCAGGCGTCGACGAGCGAGGGGGTCAGGAAGCCCAGCAGCGCGCAGAACGGGACGATGCCGAGGACGATCCGAGCGTAGGGATTCAGCGGGAGAAAGGGGTCGGCGGCGTATACCGGTAGAAGGCTGAGCGCTCCCGCGGCGAGCCAGAGGCCGTCGGACAGGACCGCGCCGCGGCCGAGCGTCGCGCGGTAAAGCCAGGAGCCGGCGGCGCAGGCCAGGAGGTAGGCCGCCAGGATCGCGGCGAACGCGTAGACCGAGTTCCCGAGATAAGGCGTGAACAGCCGGGTCCAGACGACCTGCATCGCCATGCCGGCCAGGCCGGTGAGGAAGAGCAGGGGCAGGGCGTCCCGGCGCGCGCCGCGCGCAGCCGGCGCGGCGGCGTCCGGGCTGGGCGCGGGAGCGGCGCCCATGGACGGCTCGAAGCTCGCGGCCAGCGCCGCGGCGGCGATGGCGAGATTGACGCCCGCGGCGACGAACAAGGCGCCGCGAAAGCCCAGCAGCTCGATGAGGATGAAGGGAGCCGCCAAGGTCCCCAGGCCGGCGCCGACCACGTTGGCGAGGTAGAGAAAGCTGAACGAATGCCGAGACCTCTCCCGGAAGCGTTTGGCGATGGCGCCCATCGCGAGCGGGAAGGTGCCGCCCATGCACACGCACCACGGCAGGAGGACCAGCGCCGTGGCGCCCCCGGTCGCCGCGTAATAGCTCGTGGAGCCCCAGGCGACCCCGCCGAAGGCGCCGGCGAGGGCGTCCCGGCTCGCCTCCAGCAGAAAGGGGACCGCCGGCGCGGACAGCGCGATCAGGAATTCCGCGGCCGCGTATAGGCGCAGATCGACGCAGGCGGGCCGGCCCTCGAGGCGCCGGCACAGCCGTCCCGCGCCCCAGCTTCCCAGGCCGAGGCCGAGCATGAACACGGACAGGAAGATGGAGACGAACGGGGCGGTCACGCCGAAGACGCCCATCGCCAGGCGCAGCCACACGACCTCGTAGACCAGGCTGCTGAAGCCCGAGGCGAAAAACAGCGCCGGGAAAAAAATCACTGGCGGGAGCGTAGCATTTCGCGCCTAAGGGGCGTCGGCGGCCTTGGGGCGCGCGAAGCCGGTGGTGAAGCTCTTGAAGGAGGTGGACTTGAGGCCGCTCTTGCCGACGGGCTCCTCGTCGACGCCGCGCCGCGCGTCCATCCCCAAGGCCGCCACGCGGCGCTTATGCGCGGGATCGGCGAGCCAGGCCCGCCATTTCCTGTCGAGGTCGGACACCTTCTTGTAGCGGTAGGTCAGCCATAGGGCGTCGGCGACGGGCTTGCCGTCGCGCAGGGCGGCGCACAGGCTCTTGAACTGGAGGCGGGAGTGCTTGCGCAGGAGGTAATGGGTCACCGAGTAGGCCTGGATGTACCATTCCCCGACCGCCATATTGTCGTTATGCAGGTCCTTGGTCGGGGTGACTCCGAAGAAGGTCTCCAGTGCGGGGAACCTTTTGGGGTCGGCCATGGTCATCTGCTGATACCAGACCGAGGTCTCCGGCCGGTCGGGCGACTCGGCCTCCTCGAGCATGGCCAGGCCCTCGTTGAGCCAGGACGGAGGCTGGCGGCGGGCCTCGCGCCAATAGCTGTCGAAAAGAAGGTGGGTGGCCTCATGGGCCATGACCGAGAGCATCTTGCGGGGGTCCTTCATCGTGGGCATGGCCACGGCCTTGCGGTCGTAGATGGCCAATCCGTTGGACCACTTGGGCGGCGCGAACTCCCCGTCGAGGAAGCTTTCCTGGTCGGAGTAGATGTACAGGTTGATCTTCTCCTTGGACATCCAAGGGGAGAACATGCCCAGGTCCATGCGCAGGCGGGAGTGGATGCGCTCCGAGCCCATGGTGAAGCCGGCGGGAAGCCAGGAGGTCTGATGATGGATGATGAAATGCGGGGTCTGCGTCTGCCGCCACTCCCAGCTTTGACCGTCCCGGGCGGCGCCGGCCGGGACGGCCAGGACGAGGGCCAGCAGGGCAGCAAGCATGGGGTCAGCGTAGCAGAACAATGGCGAATTCGCCAGGCATTCCCGCGACGGGCCTGAATGCGATTGTCTCGGGGGCGATATTTTGGTAAAATGAAGATTAGTTGACTTAACGCCTCGCACCGTGCCGGAGGAGAACCACTTATGGCCACCTTGCGGACCTTGTTCCTCAATCCCCCTTCGTTCGAAGGCTTCGACGGGGGCGCGGGCGCCAGGTATCAGGCCCGTCGCGAGATCAAGTCCTTCTGGTACCCGACCTGGCTGGCCCAGCCGGCGGCCCTCATCCCCACCTCCAAGCTCATCGACGCCCCGGCCGACGACCTGACGCTCGAACAGGTCCTGCAGCGGGTCCGCGGCTTCGAGCTGTGCGTCATCCACACCAGCACCCCGTCTTTCGACAACGACGCCAAGGTCGCCGCGGCCCTCAAGAGGGAGAACCCGGACATGCGCGTCGGGTTCGTCGGCGCCCACGTGGCCGTCCTCCCCGAGGAGTCCCTCAAGAACGCCCCCGCCCTCGACTTCGTCGCCCGCGAGGAATTCGATTTCACCATAAAGGAAGTCGCCGAGGGCCGGCCCTTCGGCGGCATCGCCGGCCTGTCGTACCGGGACGGCGGCGCCATCGTCCACAATCCCGACCGGATGCTCATCGAGGACATGGACAGCCTTCCTTCCGTGCTCGACGTCTATAAGCGCGATCTCGTCGTCCCCAACTACTACATCGGCTACCTGAAGCACCCCTATCTATCCCTTTACACGGGCCGCGGCTGCCCGGCGCGCTGCTCGTTCTGCCTGTGGCCGCAGACCGTCGGCGGGCACGTGTACCGCACCAAGTCCGCGAAGGCCGTGATCGCGGAGATGGCCAGGGCCAAGGAGCTGTTCCCCGAGGTCAAGGAATTTTTCTTCGACGACGATACGTTCACGGCGGATTTGACCAGGGCCGCGGAGATCGCCAAAGGGCTTGGAAAGCTGGGGATCACGTGGTCGTGCAATTCCCGCGCCAACGTTCCGTTTGAATACCTCAAGGTATTCAAGGACAACGGATTAAGACTTTTGCTTGTCGGCTATGAATCGGGCAACCAGAAGATCCTGAACAACATCAAGAAGGGGGTCCGGGTTGACATCGCCCGGGAATTCACCAGGAACTGCCGCAGGCTCGGGATCGTCATCCACGGCACCTTCATCCTGGGCCTGCCGGGCGAGACCAAGGAAACCATCGAGGAATCCATCAAGTATGCCTGTGAATTGAACGTGGACACCGTCCAGGTGTCTTTGGCCGCCGCCTATCCCGGCACCGAGCTATACCGCCAGGCGATGACCAATAAGTGGTACGACGAGGGCGCCATGGTGCGCGACGACGGGACCCAGGCCAGCGCGATCTCTTATCCCCACCTCAGCGCCGCCGACATGGAAGCGGGCGTCAAGCGCTTCTACTCGAAGTTCTACGCGCGTCCCACGCCCATCCTGCGCATGCTCGTCGGCATGGCCAAGGACCCCTTGGAGCGCGCCCGCCGCCTGCGCGAGGGCCGGGAGTTTCTCGACTACCTGCGCGGACGCCGGGAGCCGGTCGCCGTCTGATCGATCTCGCCATGGACTGGGATATGGCCGGCCTGATCATGCTCACCGCCGCCGTGGCGGGGCGGGCCGCTTTCTCGGCCTTCGCGCTCGCCTGCGGGGTCTTCACTTTCGTCTTCGCCGTCGCCGCGGCGGTGTTCTCGCGTCGCTTCCTGTTCGCGCGGGCCCTCCGATCCGCCGCGCCGCTGCCGCCGATCACCGTGATCAAGCCTCTGAAAGGCGAGGACCATGATCTCCAGGAGAACCTCGCCAGCTTTTGCCGGCAGGACTACCCCTGCTACCAGATCCTGTTCTGCCTCGCCAGCCCCGACGATCCGGCGCTCGCCGCGGTCTCGCGCCTGAAGAAGAACTTCCCCGAGACCGATATCGAGGTCGTGGTCTCGAAGAGCCGCATCGGCTACAACCCGAAGGTCAACAACATGGCCAACGCCTATCCCTTCGCCAAGTACGACCTCCTGCTGATGTCCGATTCGGACATCCGCGTCGAGCCCGGCTTCCTGCGGCGGATGGCCGCCCCCTTCGCCGATCCCGCCGTCGGCTTGACGACCTCGTTCTATCAGGCCTCGGGCGCCCGCGGCCTCTGGGGCTGGATGGAGGCGCTGTCGATCAACGCCCAGTTCCTGCCGCAGGCGGCCTTCTCGGCCTATTTCGGCATGCGCTTCGCCATGGGCGCGGCCATGATGGTCCGCCGGCAGGCCTTCGAGGCCTCGGGCGGCTTCCAGAACCTCGCCGACCATCTCGCCGACGACTTCTGGCTCGGCGAATCGGTGCGCGAGGCCGGCTGGAGGCTCGAGGCGGCCGAGGGCTGCGTCGACTCGGTTCCCGGCATCGGGACCGGCGCCGGCCACCTCCAGCACCTGGTGCGCTGGGCGCGCACCATCCGTCTTTGCCAGCCCGCCGGCTTCTACGCGAGCCTGATCCAGCACGGCTTCTCCTTGCTGACCCTGCGCCTGCTCGTCCAGGGCCCGGACGCGTCCGGCGCGGCCCTGCTCGCGGGCATCTGGGCGGCCAAGGCCGCCTCGGCGCTCTCTCTCGGCGCCGGGCTCGGCGGCCGCCAGCCGGCGCGCGCCCTCTGGCTCCTGCCGCTGTCGGAATGGTTCGCGTTCGCCGCCTGGATCGCGGCCTGCGCCTCGGATACCGTGGTCTGGCGCGGCGAGCTGTTCCACGTCCGGGCGCATGGCCGGCTCGAGCCCGCGGCACCCCCTCCGCCGGCGCGTCACGCCCTTCCGGCCGAGCGCTGACTCCGGGATGAGCGGCGCGCGACGCTGGTTTACCGTCGGCATCCTCGCCCTCGGCTCCGCCACCTTCCTCTATCTGCTCTGGTCCTTCGGGCCTCTGCGCGTGTGGGACCTTTTCCGCGGCTTCGGCTGGGGCTTCGCGGTGCTGCTGCCCTTCCAGTACCTCGACCACATGCTCAACGCGAGCGGCTGGCGCCTGGCGTTCACCCCCGCCCAGGCGGCCAAGGTCTCGTTCTGGGAGCTCGTGCGGGTGCGCATCGCGGGCGACGGGGTCAACTACCTGACCCCCAGCGCCAGCATCGCCGGCGAGTTCGTGCGGCCGGGCATGCTGCGCTCGCCGCTGCCTCACGACGCGAAGGTCTCGAGCGTCGTCGTCGCGAAGGCCGCGCAGGCCGCGGGGCAGGGACTGTTCGTGCTGCTGGGACTCGTCTACCTGATCAACGCCCGGGCCTACGACTTCAAGGCCGGGCAGGCGGGCTGGGCGGCGACGGGCATCAGCGCCATGCTCTGCGGCGTGGCGGTCGGTTTGGGCCTGCTCGCCGCCCGGCCGCCGGAGCGCCTCGTGTCCCGATTCCCCGCCGCGTTCGCGGCGCTCGAGCCGCTGCGCCGCAGCCTGCGCGAGTTCCTGGGGCGCCATCCCCTGAGGCTCGTCGGCTCGATCCTATTCTTCATGCTCGGCTACGCGTGGGGCGCGGCCGAAATCTGGCTGATCTGCCGTTTTCTCGGCTTCCCCGTCGGCCCCGAGATCGCCCTCTGCATCGAGTTCCTCTCGAACCTCGTCGACGCCTTCGCCTTCATGGTTCCCGCGAAGATCGGCACCCAGGAGGCGGGCAAGGCGGTGATCTTCAAGGGCCTCGGCCTCGCGGCCGACGTGGGCTTCACCGCCGGCCTGATCCGGCACACGCGGGAGCTGCTGTGGGCCGCCATGGGCCTGGGTCTATACGCCGCACAGCGGCGTATAGAGCTTAACAGGGGCTGACCAGCTCGACGCCGCGCTCCCCGAGGGCGAGGCGAACCCTCGGGCTCAGCAGGGTCTCGAGCTCGGTCACGCTCTGATGCGGCGGGGTGGGCTCGTCCTTCGCCCTCAGATTTTCATCCGTGGTCGGATGAAAGTACATCTCCGTCGTCCCCTCCGGCAGCCGCGCGATCAGCCAAAGGACGTAATCCTCCTTCATCAGCCCGGAGCGCAGGAGGCCCCAGGAGGGCGGCGTCTCGAGCTCCGCGGCCGCCGGGCCGACCCAAGCGCCCAAGGCCCCGAAAACGCCCGCCAGCAGCGCCGGGGCGGGCCTTTCCGCCCCGGGAAAGCCCTTGAGCGCCTCCCACTCCCCCGCGGGCAGGCGCACGCGCGGGATGCCGTACTCGCGGGCCAGGCGGCATAAGGCCGGAAAGATCACCGGGTGGACATGGACGTTGATGTGGCCGTCGATATGGGTCGGCCTGAGCCCGAGGGCGAGCATCGCCTCGATCTGGGCCCGGATCTCCCCCTCGAGCCCCGCCCGGGCCCGCGCGTCGAAGAAATAGCGCGCGCCGGCCCTCGCCGGCTCGCCCGCGCACAGCTCGAGGTGCAGCCCCACCCCGAGGCCGGGGCGCTCGAGGGCCAGCCGCGCGGCCTCCGCCGCGGCCGGCCGGAGCGCCATGAGGCTCGCGAACCGGAGGATGCCCGCGCCGTGGGCGCGGACCACCGCGGCGTTGACCTCCGGCGTGTCGCCGAAATCGTCGGCGGTGACGATCAGCCGGCGCTTCACTGGGGGTCGGAGGATATCAGGTCGACCCGGCACTGTCCGCCGATGACCGCGGCGACGATCCGGGGCGCCGGGGCGACGGCGCCGGCGGGGCAGGTGCAGGCGCACGTGCCCGGCGTGCCCGAGCAGTTGAGGCCTCCGGGGATGTTCGCGCAGACCGCGTTGGCCAGGTTCCAATAGGTGAGGGCGCGGTTGAGCATCGACTCCGCCTCCTTGCGGTTCTGGGCGCCCTTCGACGCGCGGTCGACGGCGACGTAGTTCATCAGCACCATGTGCAGCAGGCCGCTGGCGATGAACGCGACGATGACGCCCGTGATCAGGACGTGGACCAGGACGGAGCCGCGGCGGTTCATTTTAATCAACGGCGCTGTTGAACTGTTTTTGCATGGAGATGCCGAAGTCGAAGGTCGTGAATTTGGGGGTGGGCTCGTTGGTGGTCGGGGTCTGACGGCCGATCACGTAGCGCAGCCGCACGCCGCCGATGCTGTTGTCGCGCAGGAACACGTTCGGGGCGCCGGTGTAGGCCCCGGGAATCTTCTCGAGCCGGAAGCCGACCACCCCGGTCTCCGTCCACGCGCCCCACGGCGCGGACGGGGTCGTCCCGCAGGTCGCGGGTGCCGCGACCGCCGCCGGGCAGGTCACGGTTGGCGGCAGTCCCACCCGGCTCAGGCGGCGAAGCGTGAACCCCGTCTGCGGCGGAACGGGCGCCGCCGGGTCAACGCAAAATTGGGTCACCGTGACGAGGTTCCCTCCGGGAGGATCCGTGTTCGTGTTGAGCCTTTGGTCGGGGCCGGTTTGCGCCCGCGACCAGTTCTTGCACACGACGACGGCGTCCGCGCTCGTCAGGTCGTCTTTCGGCCAGGCCAGGACGTTGGAATCCTCGATCTCCTTGGACATGGCCTGGTAGCTGACCAAGGACCAGCCCGTGGCCGTGCCGGAGCGGATGCCCTCGATCTGGCTGCGCGCCATCTGAGCGGCGATCGTGGCCACGCCGACGAGAACGAAGGACGCCAGCGAGATGGCGATGACGAGCTCTATGATCGAGAAGCCCCCGGAGGTCCTCATTATTCGGTCCAGTTCGTCGTGATGACCACCACCGGGACGGGCCGGCCGTTGACCACGGTGCCGGCGTTGACGTAATAGCTCACGCGGGCGTTCTTGCCCACCGGGGGCGGCTGCTCGAAATCCCCCATCACGCCGGTCAAGGTGTGCGTGCCCTGGGCGAGGGCGTAGCAGCTGGAGCCCCCTCCCGGGCAGGCGTCGACGACGCCGTTGCACGTGATGCTCCAGTTGTTGACGGCGCCCGCGCAGGGGCCGGGGATGAGGGTCGTGCTGGCCGCGCCGGTCTCGGCCGTCACGTAGTTCTTGAGCAGCGCCGCCACCATGCGCGCGCCCGCTGCCGCCTTGATCTTGCTCTCGCCCTTGTTTCCGCCGGTCTTGACCGTCAGCGCCACGCTGAACACGGAGGTGACCATGATCGAGGTCAGCAGCATGGCGACCATCACCTCGACGAGGGTGTAGCCGGCGTCGCCGCGCGAGGCGCGGCTCGTCATGTCAATACGTCGGTGCCGGCGCGCCGCCATAGCTGGTGATGACCCCCACGCCGTTCTGGGCGTAGCCCCAGGAGGCGTACGTCCCGGTCTTGCGCTTGGCCCCCGCGGTCATGTTGCTGCCGCCGCTGGCGCCGCACGCGCCGCCGGTGGGGCTGCAGGCGTAGAAGTTGTACGGCTTGGAGCCGAAGTTCTGGTCGGCCAGGTACTTGCACCAGACGAGCGCGCACGCGTTGCTGTAGGGGGCCGCGGCCGGGCAGGCCCCCGCCCCGCAGCCCGTGTTGGCGGCGGTCGGGAACGTGCCCGTCACGTAGGCGTTCGAGTGGTCGAGGGCGAACATCTTGTTCGTGGTGCCGATCATGTTGACGAGCGACACCGCGTCGTCGGCCTTCGTCGTCTCGACGCTCTTCAGGTAGGAGGGCACCGCCACGGAGGCCAATATGCCGATGATGAGGACGACGACGAGCAGCTCGATGAGGGTGAAGCCGCGATTGCGCTTGATCATTATTTCCCCAGGCTCGACAGTTTGAACACCGGCAGGAAGACGGCGAGCACGATGACGCCGACCAGCATGCCGATGCCGACGACCATGATCGGCTCGATGATGGCGTTGAAGCTGCGGGTGAACTGGTCGATCTGCTCCTTGTAGAACGAGGACAAGGTGACGAGCATGTCCGGCAGCTTGCCCGACTCCTCGCCCATGAACATCATCTCGGTGACCAGCGGCGGCAGCGCCCCCGTCTTCTTGAAGGACTGGGAGATGGACTTGCCGCCGGCCACGTCGGCCTTGACCGAGGTGAGCACGCGCCGGAAGATGATGTTGTTGGCGAAGACGCCCTCGAGCACGGAGATCGCGTTGAGGATGCTGACGCCGGACTCGATCAAGGTCGACAGCGTGGTCAGCATGCGCTCGATCATGATGTTCTTCAGGAAGTCGCCGACGAGGGGCAGGCCGAACAGCAGGTTCCACTTGGCCTCCTGCCCCGACTCGGTCGAGGTATAGGCGTTGATCACGAACCAGATCGCGATCAAGGTGATGATCAGGGCTCCGAGGTGGTGGACGAGGATGTTCGACACCACGATGATCGCCGCCGTCAGCGGGGGCAGCTTGACGTTGAAGCTCGCGAAGATCTCGGCGAACACGGGCACGATCTTGAGGATGAAGAACAGGAGGACGCCGCCGGACACCGTCATCAGGACGCCGGGATAGGCCATCGCCGAGACGATCTTGCCCTGGATCTCGGCCTGCGAGTGGATGTAGGAGCCGATCTGCTTGAGCACCTTGGGCAGCTGGCCGCCCATCTCGCCGGCCTGTACGAGCGAGACCCACATCGTGTCGAAGGCCTTCGGGTGCCGCTCCAGGGCGCGGTACAGCGCCGTGCCGCTCGAGACGTCCTTGGTCACCTGGGCGAGGGCGAACTGCAGGGGCTTGGAGCTGGAGTTTTCGCCGAGAAGCGACAGGGCGCGGACGAGCGGCACGCCGCCGTTGAGCAAAGTGGAGAGCTGCTCGGCGAAGAAGATCAGGTCGCGCAGGGCCGGCTTGCCGCCGCCGCCGGAGGCGGCCTTGGCCCCGCCTCCCGTCCCCGTCTTGTCGGCGATGATGGAGAGGATGAAGTAGCCCTTGGCCTGCAGGGCGTTGATCGCCTCGTTCTCGCTGCCGGCCTCGAGGGCCCCCGAGGAGGTCTCGCCTTTGCTGTCCTGGACGGTGTATGCGTAGCGGGCCATTATGTTCCCAGTGTAACAGGCGTTGGAACGCGTGTCAATCCGACACGGTCACGGACATCACCTCGTCGATCGTGGTCAGCCCGTTGAGCACCTTGCGAAAGCCCGAGGCGCGCATCGTCCACATGCCGGCCTCCTCTCCCGCCTTCTTGAGCTTGCCCACGTCGGCGCCGTAGCGGTAGATGATCTCCTTCATCGCCGCGTTGAGCTTGTAGACCTCGTAGATGGCCTTTCGGCCCGCGTACCCCGTCCGGGAGCACTTGTCGCAGCCCCGGGCCTCGTAGAAGACGACGGAGGCGGGGTCGGGCGGGGTCTCGAGCAGGGCCTCGCGCACGACCTGGTCGGCGAGCTCGGCGGGGACCTTCGCGGGCTTCTTGCACAGCGGGCACAGCAGGCGCACCAGGCGCTGCGCGGCCGCGAGCTGGAGCGAGTTGGCGAGCATGAAGGGCTCGATGCCCATGTCGATGAGGCGCGCGACGCAGGACAGCGCGTCGTTGGTGTGCAAAGTCGAGATCACGAGGTGGCCCGTGAGCGCCGCGCGCAGGCACGTCTGCGCCGTCTCCTGGTCGCGGACCTCTCCGACCAATATGACGTCGGGGTCCTGGCGCAGGAAGGAGCGCAGGGCCGAGGCGAAGGTCAGGCCGATATTGGCGCGGACCTGGACCTGGTTGATGCCCTCGATCTTGAGCTCGACGGGGTCCTCGATCGTCATGATGTTGATGTCGGGGCTCTTGATCGTGTTGAGGATGGCGCCCAAGGTCGTGGTTTTGCCGGAACCCGTGGGACCGGTCATGAAGAACAGGCCGTGCGGCTTGTTGGCCGCCTCGATGATGTCGTCGCGCTGGCGGGGATCGAGGCCGACCTTGTTGATGTCGAGGTCGACGGCCCCCTTGTCGAGAATACGCATGACGACCTTCTCCCCGAACACGCAGGGGCAGATGGAGACGCGCAGGTCGATGACCCGGTTCTGGACCTTGATCGAGAACTGCCCGTCCTGGGGCAGGCGGCGCTCGGCGATGTCGAGCTTCGAGAGGATCTTGATGCGCGAGATCATGGCCGCGAACAGGTGCTTGGGCGGCGGACTTCGCTCATACAGAATTCCGTCGATACGAAAACGAAGAGCGACGCGCTCGTCGTACTTCTCGATGTGGATATCCGAAGTCCGTTCCTGAATGGATTGCTTGAGAATAGCGTTGATGAGCGAGACGGTCTGGGCGCCGGCCGCGTCCACCGCCAGCTGGTCGAGGTTAAGGCGCTCGTCGCCGACCGTCGGCGCCTCCTCGACCTCGTCCTCCCCCTTCTTCGCGTTGAGGGTGTTCTCGATGGCGGAGCCGCCGACGTAGAACTCGTCGATGGCCTTGAGGATCTGCGTCTTCGTGGCGATGAAGGCCTGGATCTCGTGGCCGCTGAGCAGCTTGAGGTTGTCGATCAGCATGACGTTGTCCGGGTCATGCAGGGCGACGGCGAGCACGTTCTCGTCGAGGAACAGGGGCAGGACGAGGTTCTCGCGGGCGTAGTTCTCGGGGACGACCTTCTCGAGGGCCTGGCCCTTCTCCGACTTGAGGATCTTGTTCTCGCGCGAGGCGTAGGGTATGCCGTACTGCTTGGACAGGGCGACCGCGATGTCGTCCTCCTTGGTGAAGCCGAGCTTGATCGCCGCCTCGTTGAAGGTGCAGCGGCTCTGCGCGGCGGCCTTCTGGGCCTTGTCGCGCTGATCTTCCGTCAGGACGCCGCTGCTGACGAGTATCTCGGCTAGATTGGACATGAGCTCCTTTTTTACCGTCCCTTTACCGAAGTATAGCCCCCCTGCTCAAGTTGTCAAGCCCCTTCACTAATAAGGTCATAAAACGACGAACGACGCGCCGTTAGTCGCTGACGATGGTCGGGGTGATGAAGATGACGAGGTCGGAGTTGACCCGGCGGGTCGAGGAGCTCGTGAAGAGCCAGCCCACGATCGGGATATAGCCGAAGAACGGAACCTTGCGCACGACCTTCGTCTCCGTCGACCTCAGCAGGCCTCCGAGGACCAAAGTCTGGCCGTTCTTGATGCGGACCAAGGTCGAAGCCGAGCGCTTGATCGGGTTGAACACGCGGTTGGACGTCACCGAGATGGAGGCCTCCTGGATGTCGGTGAAGGAGGGCTGGACGAGCATCGTGATGTAGCCCTCCTTGTTGACCTGAGGGGTGACCCTGAGGACCAGGCCGGTCGCCTCGCGATGGACGCCGGAGACCTGCAGGCTGGTGCCGCCGGTCGAGCCGGCCTGGGAGACCTCGAAGTTGGTGGCCTCCGAGGCGCTGATCTCGATGACGGCGGATTTGTTGTTGAGCGTCAGGATCTTGGGCTTGCCGAGGAAGCGCGCCTCGGATCGGGATATCAAGGCGCGAAGTGAGATCTTCAGCGAGGTCAGGTCGAGCACGCTCGTCTTCATGAAGCTGCCGGTGTTGACCAGCCCGCCGCCGCCTTCCGCCGCGGCGGCCGCCGGGGCGGCGCCGCCGATGCTGCTCGTCACCCCCGAGAGCGGGTCGAAGAAGCGGGTCTTGGCGATGTCGGTGGGCATGTTGAGCGGGAAGGTCGTGTCGCGCACGCCGCCGGTGAAGGAGCCGAGCTCGCCGCTGGGGCCGCCCCACTCGAAGCCGAGCTCGCGCGTGCGCTGCGAGTCGATCTCCACGATCTGGGCCTCGATCAACACCTGGGGCGCCTTCTTGTCGAGCTCGGCGATGATCTGCTCGACCTGAGGGAACACCTCGGGAATGTCGGTGACGATCAGCGCGTTCGTGCGCGGCTCGATCTCGACGTGCCCGGATTTGGAGAGCACGCTCTTGACGACGTTGATGATCGCCACGTCGGAGGAGGTGTTCGCGGCTCCGGCCGCGGCGGCCCCGCCCGCCGCGCCCCCGGCGGCCCCGCCCGCGGC
>JAKFCD010000044.1:0-9332 GCA_036676805.1 Elusimicrobiota bacterium | reverse complement strand
GCCGCGCCGCGGCCGCGCAGCGGGGCCTGGGCGCGCGCGGCCCCTCGGCGCTGCCGCACACGAGCAGCAGCCGGCCTCCCGATGCCGACCAGTAGTGATACTCCTCGCCGTCGAATACGGCCGGGGCCGGCACCAGCGGCATCGGCGCGCCCGTCTCCGCGATGCGCCCGTCGAGGCCGACCGCGATGCCCCGCGGGGCCAGCATCGGATAGACGAAGTGCCGGCCTCCCGGCGCCAGGCCCACCTTCGGCGGCTGCCCGCCCGGATGGAGCGACTTGCCGCCGGTGAACGCCATGTGGATCTGGGCCCGCTCGCTGACGCCGGTCATGATGACGTCCTGGAACGCGCGCCCGCGGTCGTCGACGGCGACGGAGCAGTCCGCGCAGCGGCGCATCTCGACGGGCAGCCCGTCCACGAGCAGGGCGTCGTAGCCGTTCTCGGAGTCGACGGCGGCGAGGAACGCGCTGTGGGCCCCGTTCGCGCTGAACACGGGGACGCTCGCGGCCTTGTACGGCCCGAAGGTCTTCTCGTCGATCTCCGCGTAGATCAGCCCGTCGGCGCCCGTGTAGACGCCCGCGATCCGGCGCAGGTCCCGGCTCGCCGACGCCCCGGTGTAGGGCTTCTTGCCGATGCGCTTGTGGTTGCGGTACAGCCAGGCCGCGCCCCCGAACTCGACGAAGTACAAGGTCTCTTTCTCGGTGATCGCGAGGTGCAGGGGCGGCTCCTTGAACGCCGGGCCCGTCCCCTGCTGGGAGACGGCGGCCCAGCCCTTGGGCGTGCGGGCGACGTAGGCGGCGTTGGTCCCGCGCGGGCTGAGCAAGAAGCCGCGGAGCTCGGCGTGCACCCCGCCGGCGCGCTTGCCGTTGACCGCGGGCGCGACGCCGAGCAGTTCGCCGGCCTCGTCGAGCACGCCCGTCGAGTGCAGGAGGAGCGAGCCGTTCGCGTTCAGCGCGCCGGGGCCGGTCAGCTCGCCCTCCGCGCCCTTCGCGCGGACGCGGCCGTCGACGATCCAGCGGTCGCCGTCCTCGTCGGACTCGAGGTAGGCGTAATGGTAGCCGTCCTCGGACCAGATCGTCCCCGGCGGCGGGTCTTGGCCGGCGTCGTAGACGTCGAGTCCCGCCCGCGCGGGCGCCGCGGCGGCGAGCAGCAGCGCGGCGGCGAGGCTAGCGCTTCGCAACGGCCGCGGCGTGCTCGAGCATGTCGGCCTCGACCTTGTCGAGCAGGTCGTCGCCGATCTCCCAGACCTCGAGGCCCTCGAGCCGCCGGGCGATCTTCGCGGAGAGCTCCGCCGGGATGAACGGAGTCGCCTGGCCCCGCTGGTACTCGGCCTCCTTCTCGGCGTACAGCCCGAGGAAGGTCTTGTCGCGGAACCACGCCTCGCGGTTGGAGGAGGCCTCGAGCTCCTTGAGCAGCTCCGGGCTCGGGTCGCGCTGCACGAACTCGAAGAACGTGGCCGTGGGCTTGCCGCCCGGGACCATCCACTCGCCGCTGAACACCTGGATCAGGTCGTCGTGGGAGTCCTTCAGGATCGGCGTGATGAAGTTGACCCCGCGCTCGAGGCAGAATCTATGAAAAGCGACCAGATCCGGCGTTCTAAGCGCGATATGCTGCCAGTGGCACCCGCCGCCCCGGTTCCTGAGCATCGTGCGCACGTGGGAGCTCTGCCCCTCCGGCTCGGTCGGCTGCACGACGGCGACGACGGTCTGGGCCGGGAACTTCGCGTCCTTGTCGAGCCCGATGCGCGAGGCGAAGGTCATCGACGCGGGCTTGAGCCCCGGCCAATTCGAGCGCTTCTCGTAGATAAGATCCTCGCGCGACACGCCGAGGATGATCCGGAACAGGGCGTAGGTGGTTTTGTAGATGTCCGGCTCCACCAGGAAGGTCATGTGGTCGACGACAAAATTATGGAATGGCTGCTTCTTCAAGGGACCTCCGGGCGGGGAAGTTCGAAAGAATCATTCGTCTTGGTGTACCAGGAACCTTCCAGGCGGCCGATCGCGTGGAGATCTTGATGTTTGATCTTGCCGTTGTTGTAAACGTCATCGGCGCAGTGGAACATAACCACGCGGCCGATGACGAGGTTCCCGGCCAATGCCCCTTCTCCGATCCGCACGATCTGTTGGAGCTCGCATTCATAAGACACCGGGCTCTCCTTGACCAAGGGCGGTTTAACGACGGTGCTTTTAATGGCCGTCACGCCGCACTGCTCAAATTCGTTCACGCCGAAGGCGTAAGGCGCCGACGTCGCATTCATTTTTAACGCGTTGGCTTCGTTCACGATATTGACGGTAAACTGCCCCGTCGCTTCGATGTTTAACAACGTGTCTTTCTTCCTGCCGTTGCGATCGTTCACCGGCGCGAAGCAGATGGTCATCGGATTCGCGCAAATCCCCGTGAAGAACGAGAAAGGCGCCAGGTTGGGCTTCCCGTCCGGAGACGCCGTCGCCACCCACGCGATCGGCCGCGGCAGGATGGTCGCGATCATCAGCAGGTAGCGGTCGCGGACCGCGAGGGTTTCGGGGTCGAGCTGCATGCTACTCCGCCGAGACGCCCTGCGTGTCCCGGTTCCAGCTCGTCGGGTAGTCCTTGTCGGCGAGCGGCAGGGCCTGCTTGGCCACCTCGAGGGGCTCGAAGAAGGTGTCGAGCATCACCGCGAGGTAGTCGGAGAGCTTGCCGCGCTCGGCGAAGGAGCGCTTGGCGGCCAGCCCGTGCGGCGAGTGCGGCAGGGAGCCGGGGTGGAAGGTGAACGAGCCGGGCTCGACGAGCCCTTTGCGCGCGCCGTAGCTCGTGTTCGAGAAGAACATCACCTCGTCGCTGTCCACGTTGAAGTGGGCGTAGGGCGCGGGAACGTCGCGCGGGTTCCAGCCCTCGATCTGCCCTTTAAAGGTGCAGACGGCGAAGCCGTTATGCGGCGCGGTCCCGGACTGGAAGGTCTGGCGCGTCGGCGGGGCGGTGTGGATCTCCCGGGCCAGGGGATGATGGTCGTCGGTGTGGAAGGCGTACGGGTAGAGCGCCCCTTCCCAGCCGATCAGGTCGAACGGGTGGTGGCCGAGAAACAGCTCGGTGACGAGTCCGCCGCCGTGCTTGGTCCAGACGCGGAACTCGCCCTCCTCGTCGCGCGCGGGGCGGAACTCGGGCAGGGCGACCTCGGTCTCGACGACCGGGGCGGTCAGATGCGCCTGTCCCGACGGGTTCAGGTAATGGGGGGCGAACTGGATGGGCAGGCGCGACTCGACGATCAACAGCGCGCAGTCCTCGCTCGCGAGCTCGACGCGGTAGGTCGTGCCCTTGGGGATGTTCACGTAATGGCCCTTGCGGAAGGGGAGCACGCCGAACTCCGAGGCTATGAGACCCGACCCTTCTTGTATGAACCAAAGCTCGTGGCCGTCGCCGTTGCGAAAGAACCTCTGGGGCGGGCACGACTTCTGGAAGCGCGCCGCGCAGACCATGGTCGTCGTCCCGTAGACGAGCGGGACGCGCCCGCTGATGTGATCGCCGTGCGCCTTCAGGCGCCCGGTGCGCAGGTGCCAGGGCTGCAGCGGCTGGGCCGGCGCCATCTTCTGGGGCCGCAGGTCGAGCGGCAGGCGCTTGGGCTCGGCCACCTGCTGGGTGGGGTACTTGCGGTAGTGGTACTTGCGCGACCAGTCCCCGCTGAAGCCGCTGACTCCGTGGATCTCCTCGAGTGCCAGCACCTCCGGCTCCGAATAGAACTCGGTGTGCGGCGTCTTGGGCAGGCGGCCGCGGGTGAGGATAACGCTCATGCAAGCACTCCCGACTTCTTATATTTCAGGTGGATCGCGCCGTTGGGCTTTCCGACGGTGTTCTTCAGGGTCCCGAGCGGTCCGGCGTCGAGTTCAATACGGTCCCCGGGCTTGATCCAGCGGCCCATGTCCAAACCGCATCCCTTAAAGTAGGTGCCGGAGCCGAGGAGGTCGCCGGGCAGAAGCTCCTCGCCCTGCGAGACATGCGAGAGCATGGTCGCGAACTTCCAGTAAGGCTGGACCCCTTTCGAGCGGCTCCACTCTTTGCCGTTGACGCGCACTTTGAGCTCCGGAATCTTCCCGTTCCATTCATCGCTGGTCACGAAGCAAGGTCCCAGCACCGTCGCGAAGTCTTTGCCTTTAGCCGGTCCCATGCGGCAAACCATCTCGTTCTTCTGGATGTCCCGCGCCGAGCAGTCGTTCATCACGATATAGCCGGCGATGTGCGAGGGCGCGTCCTTGACGGGGATGTCCTTGCCGGCCTTGCCCACGACGGCCGCGACCTCGAACTCGAAATCGAGCTTGCGCGTGAACGAAGGCCACGGGATCGTCGCGCCGGGGCCGATGATGGTCCGGGGGTTGCCCTTGTAGAACACCGGCTGGTCGTACCACTCCGGCGCGAGCGGCTCGTTGCGGCGCTTGGCGCCCGCCTGGGCGTGGTCCTCGAAGGCGAAGAAGTCCCGCAGGGAGCGCGGGCGGGGGAGAGGGGCGAGCAGGCGGACCTGGCTCTCCTTCCAGACGACGCCGGCGGGCGCTCCTCTGAGCGAGTTCAGCGCGGTCCGCGCCTCCGTCAGCGACTCCTTGCCGCCGTCGAGCAGGCCGAGCAGGCAGGGGGGCACGAAGAAGTCCGCGCGGGCCTTGGGCCGGGTCTTCCCCTGCGCGCGATAAAGGCGCTCCGCGGCGAGGTTCAAGTCCACGATCCGGCCGCCGCGCACGGCGCCGAGCCGCTCGATGGGGCCCAGGGGCGTGGGAACCTCGAAGGTGACGAGCTTCATGACGGCGATTCTAACATAACAGCGCGGCGGCCTTCGCGGGGCTCAGGGTCGTGAAATCGGCGGCCTTGAGGCCCGCGTGCCTGAACTCGTCGGCCCGGTGCGAGGTCGTGATCGCCACCACCTTCATGCCCGCGCGCCGCGCCGCCTCCTCGCCGAGCAAGGAGTCCTCGAACACGACGCAGTTCTCCGGCCGAACCTTCAATTTTTCGGCCAATATCAGGAAGGTCTCGGGGTCGGGCTTCCCTTTCGTCACCATCCCGCCGTCGACGACCGCGTCGAACCAGGGCCGCAGCTCCAGGCCGTCGAGGATGAAGGTCACGTTGTCGTCCTTGGAGCCCGTGCCCAGGCCCACGCGGTAGCCGCCCGCGCGCGCGCCCTTGAGAAAGGGCATCAGCCCCGCGGCGGGCGCGCGCTGAGGCAGGTACAGCCTCCGGTATAAAGTCTCCTTGACGAGGGCGGCGGCATGCGCCTCCTCGGGCGGGACCTCGCGCTTGAAGTAATAGCGCAGGACCTCGCGCGTGGGCATGCCCATCGTGTTGGCGCGGAAGTCGCCCAGGTCGATCTCGATGCCGCGCCCGCGGAAGAAGCTCGTCCACGCCTCCTCGTGCGCCGGCATGTTGTGGCAGACGACCCCGTCCATGTCGAGCAGGAAGCCGATCTCGCGTTTCATGGACGATAGGATAGCTATAATGGGGCGCATGGCACTACGCGCCCTCGACGTCTCGCTGTGGGGCTTCTTCCGCTTCCACGGGCCCGACGCGAAGAAGTTTCTCCAGGGTCTGGTGACGGCCGACCTGGGCAGGCTGGCGTCCGGCGTCTGCCTCCCCGCCTGCGTGCTCACCCCGAAGGGCCTGCTCGTCGCCGACTGCGAGCTCTACGAGGAGACGCCGGAGACGATCCTCGCCGTCACCCGCCCCGGCGCGGCCGTCGGCTTCCTCGCCGCTTTCGAGAAGAAGATCATGCTCTCGGACTCCACGCTCAAGGCCCTGCGCTCCCAACGCGCCTGGCTCGTCGTCGGCGAGGGCTATGAGGTCGGGTTGCCTTGGAACCGCCTGAGCGAGCCGGCCCGCCTGCTGCTCGGCGTGGACCCGCCCGTCGAGGCCGAGCCCCTGACCGACGCCGAGTTCGACGCCCTGCGAATCGCCTCCGGCTTCCCCTGGTTCGGCGCGGACATGAGCGGCGAGTCCCTTCCGCTCGAGGCGCGCCAGGACGCCGCGATCAGCATGGACAAGGGCTGCTACATGGGCCAGGAGACGGTGTCGCGCATCGTGCACCGCGGCCACGTCAACAAGATTCTGATGGGCGTGCGCTTCGCGGGCGAGCCCGCGGCCCCCGGCTCCGTCGTGCTCGCCGGCGAGCGCGCCGTCGGCCACGTGACGAGCGCGTCCGGCTCCACGGGCCTCGCCCTGATCCGCCATGACGACGCCGTCCCCGGCGTCAAGGTCTCGGCCGACGGCAAGGAAGGCGAGCTCTTCGTCTTCAGCGGCTGGCCGAAGCCGTTGTCACCGGCGTAGACGTCTTCGCGAGCTCGAGGGCGAAGGCGACGGCGAGCCTGGCGAAGGGCACCGAGTGGGCGGCGGCGCCGCCCATGGTCGCCAAGGTGTCGCGCTCGGAGTGGATCGCCTTGTTGCTGTCGTTGAAGGTCGCCTCGAAGGCCATCGCCGCGGGGAAGCCCTTCTTGGTCCACGAGGCGTGGTCGGAGCAGCCGTAGCCGCACCGGGTCGTGCCCGCCTTGACGCCGGCGTAGGCCGTCACGAGCCTGCCCGTGAACGCGCTGAGCGGGGCGTCCACGTGGTCGGTGAGCATCCAGATGCCCTCGCCCGAGCCGGCGAAGTTGGACATGTCGAACTGGATCACGCCGATCACCTTCTTGCCGGCGGCCGCGTACTTGGCGGCGATGTCCTGCGAGCCGCGCAGGCCGACCTCCTCGGCGGCGTAGCCCATGAACTGGATCGTGCGCTTGGGACGCGCGCCGGACTCGGCGATGAGCCTCGCGGCCTCGGTCAGCACGGCGATGCCGGAGGCGTTGTCGTCGGCGCCGGGCGCGCGGGCCCCGGAGTTGCCCCAGCCGCTGATCGAATCGAGATGCCCGCCGAGCACGACGATCTCCTCGGGCAGCTCGGAGCCTGTGATAGTCAGGATGACCGAGGGCTGTTTCCACGCCGTGTGCGGGAACAGCGCCGCGGAGGCGCCCGGAATCTTCGAGGCGAGCGCGGCCCATTCTCCCTGCAGCCAGCGCGAGGCCTCGGCGCCGGTCTCCGACTGGTAGTAGCGGTTGTGATGCGCGGACATCCCCTCGATCGTCGCGCGGATGGAGGCTTCCTTGACGCCGGCGACGAGCGGGGCCACGACCGCCTGCTGGTCGAGCGTGTAGGCGACGCGCGGGCCGACCGCGGCGGGTCGCAAGGACGCCTTTGCCGCGGCCATCGAGCCGTGGGTGAGGTAGCCGCCGCAGCGCTTGAAGCGGTCGTGCATGAACTGGGAGAGGATCGGGAGCATGTCGGCGCGCAACTCGTAGACCGCGATGCCGCCCTCGCTGAGCACCGGCGACTTCAAGGGGAAGCCCTCCGCCTCGGGGCCGGCCAGGTCCTTCTGGTCGACGGTAACCCAGAGCAAGGGAGGTGCGGCGACCTCGATCTTGGGGGGGAAGTCCTCGGCGAACGCGGACGACGCGGCGAGCAGGACGGCGGCCGACAGGCCTATGGGGTTCATGGGTCCAATGGTCCCAAAGAACGGGCGGCGCGTCAACCGATAAATCGTCTTTATTGCGCGGAAGTTTGGGGCAGCTCGAAGATGAAGCGCGAGCCCCCGCCGGGGCGGTCCTCGACCCAGATGCGGCCCTTGTGCGCTATGACCGCCGCGTGGCAGAAGCTCAGGCCGATGCCGGTGCCGGTGTCCATGGCGGCGTCCTTGCGGCCGCTGGTGACGTACTTCTCGAAGACGCGCTTCTTCTCCGCGTCGGGCACGCCGGGGCCGCGATCGGAGACGATGAAGCGCGCGGCGACGCCGTTGAAGCCGCAGTCGACCTCGACGGGATGGGCGCCGGGGGCGGCCTTCATCGCGTTGGCGATCAGGTTGGCGAGGACGCGGTAAAGGAGGTTCTGGTCGGCGCGCACCTTCTCGACGCCGGGGGCCACGCGCATGACGAAGGTCGCCCCCGTCAGCTTCATGCGGCCGGCGAACAGGGTCTCGATCTTATGAAGGAGCAGGGCCGGGTCGATGGCGATCGGGTCCACCTTGAGTCCCGAGGCCTTGGCCTGCGCCAGGTCGAGCATGTCGTTGAGCATGAGGAGCATGAAGTCGGCGGCGGAGCCCGCGTTCGAGAGCAAAGAGACGTAGTTGTCCTGGCTTATCAGGCCGCGCGCGTGGATCAGCTCGAGGGTGCCCTTGATCGCCGTGAGCGGGGCCTTGAGGTCGTGGACGATCATGTCGGTCATGTCCTGGCGGGCGCGCGCCACGAGCTCGAGCTCGTAGTTGCGCTTGACGAGCTCCTCGTGGGATTTCTTGACCTGGAGGTGGACCTTCGCCCGGGCGAGCAGCTCCTCGGCGGCGAAGGGCTTGTGGACGTAGTCCTGGGCGCCCTGCTGGAAGCACTCGAGCCTCGTCTTGAGGTCGCCGCGCGCGGTCAGGAACAGGACGGGGACCTTGGGCCCCGGGAAGCCGTGCCATTCCTTCATAAGGTCCATGCCGGTGCCGTCGGGCAGGCCGATGTCGAGGACGGCCAGGTCGGGGCGGTTCTCGCCGAAGAGCCGGCGCGCCTCGGCCGCGGTGTCGCAGGCGTCGACGGCGAAGCCCTCGGACTCCAGGATCGTCTTGCAGTAGCCTTGTATGTCGAGATCGTCCTCGACCACCAGCACCCGGTGGGACATGGCCCCAGTTTAGTCGGATTTCGGGTTCGGCGCCAGGCGCATGACCGAGATTCTCGGCCACAGCGACCACAATGCCCACGACGCCAGGAACAGGCCGCCGGCGAGCCAGGCGCTCGGCGCGCTCCCGAGCCCGAGGGCGCGCGCCGCCGTGTAGACCTCGAGGACGAGGCCCAGGCGCAGCGCCGCCAGCGCCCAGCCGACCAAGGTCGAGGCCGAGTCGATGAACTCCGCGGAGACGAGCGAGGATTCCGCCAGCCGGTGGTAGGCGGAGGGGGCGAGCAGCAGGAACATCGAGACGACGACGAGGACGATCCCGGAGAGATGGACCAGGCGCAAGGCCTGATCGAGCCGCTCGTACAGCGCGGGGGTGAGGATCGAGAGCAGCTGGAAGCCGAGCAGGGCCTGCACGCCGACCGCCATGACGCGGCACTCCTCGAGGATGTGCCGTCCTTCCTCTTCGAGCGAGTTCCGATGGATCGCGTGGCCGGTCATCGTCCTCAGGGTATCATGAACTCCCGGCCCCGCCCATGGCGGCCAGGAGACGGTTTCATGTGGGTCTTTTGCCGTCCGGGCGGTGGGTCCGACGGCGCTGACGTCCGCGGGCGGAAGGTGATAACCTGAGGCTCATGGTCGCCCAAACGGTCCTGGTCCTGCGCCTCGCCGCGGGCGCGCCGGCGCCCGCGCCCGTCGCGCCGCTCGCGTACGCC
>JAKFCD010000043.1:0-60708 GCA_036676805.1 Elusimicrobiota bacterium | reverse complement strand
AGGGCCGGCTGGAACAGGGAGGAGACGCCGCGCAGGAGCTGAAGGTGCAGCGGGAAGGCGTCCTGCTTGTTCGGCGAGAAGAAGAGGAACATGACCCGGATGGAGAGGTCGGACTGCTTCGGGTCGGGGATCGGCTTCTTGAGGATCGCCATGCCGGCGAGTATGCCCGGAATGCCGTCCATGCGCGCGTGGGGGAGGCTCAGCCCGGTGTCGAGCGTCGTGGAGATGCCCTGCTCGCGCTCCTGGACCTTGGCGAGGAAGGCGGCCCAGTCGGCGATGCCGGCCTTGCCGCATACCGCCGCGGCCAGGGACTGGAGCACCGCCGCCTTGTCGCGGCCCTCGGGGGGGAAAAGGATCGTGTCCTCGGCGAGGATATTGGAGACCTTGAGGCCCTTCATGACTCGCGGGGGGGGCGTGGTTTTAGGGCTTTCTGCGGCCGGCTCGGGGGGCTTTTTCTGGAACCAGGACATGGAGAAGGATGCCCGGTTATTATCGCACAACCCCGGGGGGGTGTCAAATAGGCGCGGCCGCGGCGGTCCCGACTAAAGTATTATCAACGCCATGGGCCTGGGCCTCCTCTTGTGGACCGCGTGGGCGCTTTCGCGCAATACCGCCGTCATTCGCTACATGACGTCGGCCCCGGGAGCCTGGAATTTTTCCAGCTTGGGCGTTTTTCTCGAGAGCACCGTCGTCCCCGCTCTCGCCGCGATTGTACTTCTCGTTTTTTTATGGGCAGGCGGCCGGCGGCTTTGCCGTTCGATGTCGATTCCGGCCGACGGCGCCCTGATCGCCCTTCCCGGCGCCCTGGCCCTGGGGCTGTTCGGCACCGCCCTGCTCGCGGCGGGCGCGGCCGGGGGGCTCGCGCTCGGCATCGGCCTGTGCCTGGCGGCCGTCGCCGTCGCGGGTGCGGCCGAGGCGTGGGGCTCGAGGGGCGCTCTTCGCCTCTCGGGCCTTCCCGGAAAGGTTCCATTATGGAAGACCGCGCTCGCGGTCGCGCTGGGGTTCAGCTTTTTCCACATTTTGATCAACGCCCTCGCCCCGCCCGTCGGCTGGGACGCCCTGGCCTACCACCTGGCGATCCCGCGGTTTTATCTCGACGCCGACGCCGTGCGGCGCATACCGTGGCTGCTGCAAAGCTATTGGCCGCATCTGATGGAATTGATCTACGCCGCGCCTCTGGCCCTCGGCCAGGAATCCCTAGCCGCCTTCCTTCACGCCGCGATCGGGGCGGCCCTCGTCTTCACCGTCTACCGCGTCGGACGGGAGGAGGGGGGCGAGGCCGTGGGCTGGACGGCCGCGGCTTTGTTCGCCGCGCAGCCCGCGTTCCTCGAGGTCGCCGCCGAGCCACACAGCGACGCGGCGCTGGCCTTTTTCCATCTGCTGGCATGCCTCGCCCTGTGGCGGTGGTCGAAGAAAGGCGGCTGGGGACTTTTGGCGGCCGCGGGCCTTTGCAGCGGGCTGGCGGCGGCCGTCAAGCTTCAGGGCCTGGCGCTCACCGGGGCCTTGCTCGTCTGGCTGCTCGTCGAGCCCCGCCGGCGAGCCGTCGCGGCCGCCTTCCTTCTTTGGGCGGCCCTGCCCGCCGCGCCTTGGTACCTAAGGACCTGGCTGGCCGCCGGCAATCCGGTCTGGCCCTTTTACTCGGGCCTGCTCGGCGGCCGGCACCAGCCCGAGCTCGTCGCCGAGGGGCTCGTCCGCCTCAGCGCCTGGCGATTTCCTCGCGACGCCGGCCTGCTCTGGCGCTACGGACCTCAGTTCCTCCTGCTGCCGGCGGCCGCGCTGGCCGCGCTGGCCGCCGGCCGGGGGCCGCGCCTTCCTCCGTTCATCAGCTTCCTCTTCCTGGCGACCGCGCCGCTCGTCCTCATCACCGCCCGCTACCACGAGGCCTGGCGCTACCTGCTGCCGCTGATGCCGGCCATCGCGCTGGCCTCGGGCTGGTGGTGCGTCCAGGCCTGCCGTCTGCCCGGTCCGCGCCGCGCCGCCGCCGGACTGTTCGTCGCGTTCGGGCTGTGGCCCGCCGCGGCCTCGACGCAGAGCAACGAGCTCTTCGCTGTGTTCGCGCTCCATTCCCGCGCGATGCCCGGCGTTCCCGCGGCCGAGATCTATCGCGCGCGGCAGCTGCCCTTCTATCTCTTTTACCGGAAGGCCGAGGCCGCCGTCCCTCGTGGCGAAAGGATCCTCCTGTTCCGCGAGATCCGCGGCTATCACCTCCGCGCGGACTATCAATGGGGAGATCCGGTCATGCAGACCCAGATCCTCTACGACCGCATCCCCTCGCCCGCGGCGCTGCGCGAGGCGCTCGAGCGGCGGCGCCTCAACTTCGTGCTGATCAACGAGGCCAACGGCCTGTACGGCCCCAACGAGGATTACTACAGCCGACGGACCCTGGCGCTGATGGACGCGATGCTCGCGCGCTACGGACGCGAGGCCCTGAGGGAAGGCCCTCTCGTGCTGCACGCCCTGCGCCCGCTCGAGGCTCGGCGATGAGCCGCGGCGCCAAGGCCGTGCTCGCGCTGGGAACCGTCTATCTCCTGTTCAGCGGCGTGATGAGCGCGCTGGCGCCGTGCGGCAGCTGGGACAACGTCGTCTTCGGGGCGAAGCTCTGGAACGAGGGCGATCCCGGCGGCTACTACATCCCGAGCGCCCACGAGCTGTACTCGTCGAACGGCCGCTTGCTCTACCCGGGCCATCCCGGCCTGACCCTGCAGATCCTCCTGCACGCGATCCAGACCGCCTACCACGCGGCGTTCGCGCCCGCGGGCGCCGGCTTCTCCGAGTTCTGCGCGGCGAATCTCGCGCGGATCTTCCTGCTCTCGAAGCTCGCGATGACCTCCGCGCATGTCGCGTCTTTCGGCCTGTTCCTCGCCTTCGCGCGCCGCCTGCTGAATAACGAGCGCGCCGCCCTGCTCGCGACGTTCGGCTACGCGACGTGCTGGCCCGTCGTCTATTATCTGTCGCGAATCTCCGTAGAGCCGCTGATGGTCGTCTGCTTCCTGGGGACCTTCCTCGCGCTTTGGAAGCACGAGGACGAGGGGGGCGAGGGCTGGGCGGCTCTGGCCGGCTTCGCCGCCGTCTCCGGCCTGGCCACGAAGTTCCATCTTCTGTGGCCCCTGCCCCTGATCGGCCTCGCCGCGCTGGCCCGGCGTCCGAAAGGCCTGCTCGCCTTCGCCGCCGCGGCGGCCGCGGCCCTCGCGCTGTACTCGGCCTTGCTCGACTGGCGGGACTTCTTCTCTTACTGGGAGGTGCAGGCCGTGCTCGCCGGCAGCCCGATCCGCCGCGTCCTCCTCGGCATACCGCGCATGCCGCTCGCCCATTGGCTCCCGGGCCCGACGCGCTCGGGCCTTTTCCTACTGTGCGAAGGCCCGCTCCTGGCGACGGCGGCCTACGGCCTGTTCCTCCACCTGCGGCGCCCCGGCGTCCGGCGCGCGCGCCTCGCTTGGCTCGCAGCGGCCGTCGGCTATACTCTCGCGGTGTGGGCCTACCGCTGCATCGCGGTGAGCGGGGACTTTCACGCGTTCCACTACCTCTTTCCCTTTATGGTCCTCGCCGCGGTCTTCTTCGGCGAGGGCTCGGAGGCGCTGCTCTCGCGCGCTCCGGCGTCGGGCCGGATCCTCTGGCTCGTCGTGATCCACGCCGTCGCGCTCAACGCCGCGCTCGACACTCGGGTGAAGGACGCCGCCTTCTATCGCCGCGTGAAGCCCTATCAAGCCGGTCGCCCTGGGCTGTCGGGCCTCGGCATCATCAGGGCCACCCCTCCAACGAGTTCCAGATTGATCGACGCCGCAACCAAGATTCCGGTCGCGGTGCCGTAGCCGGCCAACTGTTGTAAACTAGGCTCGTTCATGGCGAAAAAAGCCCTCTCCGGCCGCGTCGTCGTAATCGCCCGCCCTCGCCTCAAGTCAGGCGGCGCAGCCGCGGCGTTAGCAGCGAAAGGCGCGCATGTCGTGTTCGCCCCGCTCATACGCACGGTGCTTCCGAAGTCGTGGAAGGCGTTGGATCGAGCCATCAAGGACCTCCGCCGTTACGACGCCGTCGCCTTCACCAGCGTGAACGCCGTTGATTTTTTCTTCCTGAGATGCCGAAAAATCCTCGCCGGGAAGCCGGTCCAACCTCGAATACTCGCCGCCGTCGGCCATGCGACCGCCAAAGCCGTTTCGACGCATGGCTGGTCCTGTTCCGTGATACCTGAAGACGCGCGCGCCGCGGGCCTGGCGAAAGCGCTGCGCGTCCCGCGCGGCTCGAGCGTTCTCATCCCGCGCGCCGAGCGCGGCTTGGACACCCTCCCTCGAGCTCTGCGAAAAGCCGGCGCCCTCGTCGACGCCCCCGCGGCGTACCGCACCGTCGCCGACCCCGAGGGCCTGCGCGCCCTGCGCCGCGCCCTCGCCCTCGGCGCCGACGCCGTCACCTTCGCCTCGCCCTCGGCCGCCGTTCTCGCCGTCGCCGACCTGAAGCTGTCCGGCGCCGCCGCGATCGCCATCGGCCCAACCACCGCGGCGACGCTGCGCGCGAAAGGCGTGGCTCCCGCGGCGGTCGCGAAGCGGCCCGACGCGGAGTCGTTCGCGCGGGCGGTCGTGGAAGGGCTGAGAGGGCGGCCATGACCCGCGCCTCGCTGCTCAAGGCCGTCCTGCTTCGCGCGGGAGGGATCTTGACCCGGCATTTCGGGAAGGTCGGGTATAAGCAGAAGCGGCGGGCGGACCTGCTCACGATCGCGGACCTCGAGAGCCAGAAGGCGATCCTCGACGCGATACGCGCCGAGTTCCCGGGGGACGACTACAAGGCCGAGGAGAACGAGGAACGGCTGACGGGCGCGGAATATCTGTGGATCATCGATCCGCTCGACGGGACGACGAACTACGCGCATGGGTATCCGGTGGCTTGCACGTCGGTCGGGGTGCTGAGAAAGGGAACGCCGATGCTCGGCGGGATTTACGATCCTTTCAGGAAAGAGCTTTACCTCGCTCAAAAAGATAGGGGCGCGTTTTTGAACGGCGAAAGATTGAGGGTCACTACGACGCCCCTTATAAAAGACTCATTACTTATTACCGGCTTCGCTTATGACCGCGCCGAAAAGGCCGATTTTTATTTGGCGCGGTTTAAAGAGTTTATCCTTCAATGTCACGACATCCGGCGCTCGGGCTCGGCGGCATTGGATCTTGCCTGGATCGCGGCCGGACGCGCTGATGGATTTTGGGAGTACGAACTCAACCCTTGGGACGTCGCCGCGGGGTTGCTGCTTATCCAAGAGGCCGGAGGGAAAGTCACAGATCTCGACGGCAATCTTTGGGAGGACTGGCGCTCGATGGGAAAGCGCACGGTCGCCAGCAACGGATTGATCCATAAGTCGATGTTGAATACCCTCCGGAGAACCAAATGAGCGAGATACTTATCCTCGCGGGCGCGCGCACGCCGTTCGCGACGTGGAGCTTCGGCACGACGGGGAAGGGGGCTCCCGGCGGCGCATTAAAAGAGCTCGACCCTCAGGATCTCGCCGCCGCGGCCCTCAATGGGGCGCTGTCGGCCGCGAGCTTAGCGCCTCGCGACCTGCAATTCATCGCCTTCGGGAACATGTACCAGGTGGGTCCCCACGGATGCTATGGCGCCCGTTATGTGGGCCATCGTGCGGGCTGTCCTTCGGAAACGGCGGGCGTCGCCGTTTCCCTCGCCTGCGGCACCGGCTTGCTCGCGCTCACGACCGCGGCCGACGCGATCTCGGGCGGCCGCGCCGCCTTCGCCGCGGCCGCGGGCGCGGACGCGCCCAGCCGCCTGCGGCGGGACATCTTCGTTCCATCATTCACCGACATCTCCTGCGGAAAACATATCGCCAAGACCGCCGAGGAGCGCGCGGGCGAGGCCGGGCTCTCGCGCGAGGCGATGGACGCGTGGGCGCTGCGCTCGCACAGGAAGGCGCAAGCGTCCGCCAATCTCCTAGCCGCGGAGATCGTTCCCGTCGCCGGGCTCGCCGAGGACGACGCGATCAAGGCGGACGCCTCGCCCGAGACCTTCGCGGAGGCGAAGCTCCTGTTCAGCGACGGCACGACGGTGATGACGCACGCGAACGTGCACGGCATCGTCGACGGAGGCGCCGCGCTCGTGCTCGCTTCGGCGAAGTCCGCCCGGGGGCGCGCTCTCGGCCGCCTCGTTTCCTCGGCCTTGGTCGGCGTGCCGCCCGAGCGGATGGCCTACGCCGCCGTGCCCGCCGTCCGCCTGGCCCTCGAGCGCGCGCGCTGGCGCGCATCCGAGGTCGACGTCTGGGAGATCAACGAGACCTTCGCGGCCCAGGTCCTGCTGGACCGGGCGGAGCTCGGCATCGACGCGGAGCGCGTCAACCCCAACGGCGGCGCGATCGCGCTCGGTCATCCCTTCGGGGCGACCGGCGTGCGCCTCGTGCACACCTTGCTCCTCGAGCTCCGGCGGCGCCGCCGCCGCCGCGGCGTCGCCGCCATCAGCGTCGGCGGCGGCCTCGGCATCGCCGTCTGCGTCGAAAGCCTCTAGATGTTTTAGCAGGTTCCTCCGAACATCTGTGCCGGGCGCTTGCGCCCGGCCTAGAACCGGAAGGCGATGGTGATGCGGTTTACGGAGCCGAGGTCGCCGAAGGGGATCCAGGCGTAGTCGAGGCGCAGCGCGGAGAAGTCGAAGCCGGCGCCGGCGGAGAAGCCGGTGAGGCCGTCGACGCCGCGCGTGCGGTTCTGGTCGTAGCCGCCGCGGAGGGCGATGACCCAGGGCTTCTTTGAGCCGACGCTCGCGGCGGGCAGGCGCGCCTCGAACCCCAGGGAGGCGTAGGGATCCTGGTCGACGGGAAAGTTGACGTCGAGGCCGGCGTCGAAGTTCGGCGCGACGCGCCACAGGCCCCCGGCGCGGACGCGCGCGGGCAGCGGGTCCGAGGCGCCGCCGAGCTTGAGGGCGGGGCCGAGGTTCAAGACCGCGAAGCCGACGTCGAGAGGGCCGTCGCCGATCTCGGCGACGTGCTTGGCGAGCAGGCCGAGGTCCGCGGCGGCGGTCGTGCCGCTTCGATCGTCGATGGAGGAGCGGATGAGCTTGAGGCCGCCGGCGAGAGAGAGGGGGCCGAGAAGACGGCGGGCATACCAGGCGCCGAGAGCCAGGTCGGTCGGCGCGAACCGGCCGGTCGCGTCGCCGATGGAGTTGTAAGCCGTCTGCGCGCCCTGCGAGGCGTAGACCAGGCCCGCCGCGAACGCGCCGTCGCGGCCGAGGGGCCGGGCATACGCGGCGGAGCCGGCATAGGAGGACTCGAGCAGCGCGTCATAACCCAGGGCGACCTCGCTGGGGGCCTCGGCCGCGACGCCCGCGAGCGACGCGGGATTGAGGAACGCGGCCTCGGCGCCGGCGCCCGCCGCCGCGGACACGCCGCCCATGGCCGAGGCGCGAGCGCCGCCCGGCGTCTTCAGGAAAGCGGCGCTCGTGGTCCCGGCGGCGCGGGAGGAGAATGCTCCGGCGGGGAAAAAGCCGGCGCGGGCGGGAGACGCGGTTATGAAAAAAATAACCGCGAATGCGGTTATACGGGCCAGACCGGCCCCCGCCGCGGCTTTTCCTCGGCCGGCGGAGCCTCCTGCGCGGACGCCGCCGATTCCGCGGAGGCGGGCTGCGCCTCGGCCTTCGGCTCCGGGGCGGCGGCCGTAGGAGCGACGATCGCGCCGAGTTCCATCCGGATCGTCTCATCCGGGGAAAAAGGTTTCGCCGGGGACTCGGGCACGGGCAGGGGCTCGTCGACCGGAGGCGGAGGAAGCACCTCGATGGCGATCTCCTCGGCGGGCTTGGCCGCCTCGAGGACGACCTCGGGGGCCGGCTCGGGCTCGGGCGCCGGCTCGGGAAGCTTCTCGGCCTTGCGCGGCTTGCGCGCCGCCTTGGGCGTCTCCTCGTCGGAGGCCGGGGCCGCGGCCTTGAGGCCTTCGACGGCGCGGGTCAATTCTCCCAGGCGCTCGATCAGCGCCTCGTCCCGCGTGGAGACCGAGGAAAGCTCGTCGTCGACGCGCTTGGACAGCGCGCGCAGGTCCTTGTGCAGGTCGGCCAGCTCGACCTTGATGTTCTGGAGGTAGACGACGGCCGGGCTGATGCCGCCCGTCGACGTCGCGGGATCCCTTCGTCGCTCGACGGGGGTTTCCTCGGCCTTCGGCTTGGGTTCGGCCTTGGGAGGCGGCTCGTCCGAGTGAGAGGCGACCTTGGCCGCGGGGGCCTCGTCGGGGATGTACACCGGCCGGACGGCCGCGTCGGGAGCCGGCGCTTCCTTTTCGGCGGCCTGCTCCTCCGTGGCGTCGGCCGCCTCGGAGGCGACGCGGTACTGGCCGAGGAGGAAGAAGAAGAGGATTCCGCTGATCAGAAGCCCCGCCGACGAGATGTAAAACCAGCCGTCCGCCCAGAGTCCCATCATATATGTAGGAATGGTATCCGTACGGGGGGGCAAAGTCAATCGAACTTTAAACCCCGGCCGATAATCGGGCGCGAAGAAGTATAATACGAGGATGACCACGGGCCGGCCGCCGTACCGTCTCGCGTTTTGCCCGCGCCTCGAGGTCGAGAGGGCGCTCGAGAACCCCCGTCTGCTGGAGAAGCGCTTCAGCGCTCGCGAGCTGGCCGAGCTGGAGGCCCTGCCGGAGCGCCGCAAGCTCGACCGCGCCGGGGGGCGGCTGGCGGCCAAGCGCGCGCTCGCCGCGCACTTCCTCGGCGAGCACGGCTGGGAGGCGGAGGCCGTCGAGCTCGAGATCTTCAACGACGACGCCGGACGACCGCGCCTGCGCCTGCCCGAGGGCGCGCCCGCCCCCGAGCCGTCCTTCTCGATCTCGCACTGCGCCCAGGGCGGCGCCGCGGCCGTCGCCGCCCCCGGGCGCCGCGTCGGCGTGGACATCGAGACGATCGTGCCCCGTCCCGCCGAAGTGATCGCCTTCGTCGCCGCGCCCGCCGAGCTCGCGGCGGGCCCCGGCGATCCGGAGGCGCAGGCGCGCCTCTGGACGGGCAAGGAGGCGGCCTTGAAGATGCTGGGCCTCGGGCTCGACGCCGACGCGCGCGCGGTCCGCCCCGAGGCCGACGGCGTGACGTTGACGGGCGCGCCGGCGCGGGCCTGGGCCGCCCTCGGCTCGCCGCGCGTACGGTTGGACTACGACGGCGTCGAGGGCGCGCGCATCGCCGTCGCCTACACGGGAGATTGACCACCATGGAAAAAGAAGCGGTGAAGAACGCGGAAAAATCGAAGGCGCCCCGGTCCGTCGCCGCGAGCGTCGTCAAGCTCCGCGCCGCCGTCGAGAAGGCTTCCGCCGGCGGCGGCGCCCAGCGCCTCGAGGCGCAGAAGGCGCGAGGAAAGTTCACCGCCCGCGAGCGCATCCACTACCTCCTCGACGAGGGCACCTTCCAGGAGCTCGACCTGCTCGTCTCCACGCGCGCCGTCGATTTCGGCCTGAAGGACAAGGACATTCCCGGCGACGGCGTGATCACGGGCTTCGGCCAGATCAACGGCCGCGAGGTCTGCGTCTACGCGCAGGACTTCACCGTCCTCGGCGGCTCGCTGGGGCTCGCCCATGCGAAAAAAATAGCCAAGGTCATGGACCTCGCTTACGAGAATCGCGTCCCGGTCGTGGGTTTGCTGGACTCAGGCGGGGCCCGCATTCAAGAAGGCGTGGACTCGCTCGACGGCTACGCCGAGATTTTTCAACGGAACGTCAAATGCTCCGGCGTGATACCCCAGATTTCCGTGATCCTGGGGCCCTGCGCCGGCGGAGCCGTATATTCCCCGGCCCTGACCGACTATATATTCATGGTCGAAGGGATATCGCAGATGTTCGTGACCGGTCCTGACGTCGTGAAGGCGGCGACGGGGGAGGAGGTCACGTTCGACGGCCTCGGCGGAGCCGACGCGCACAGCTCCAAATCAGGCGTGTGCCACTTCGTCGCGAAGTCCGAGCCCGACTGCTTCCGCCAGGTGCGCGAGCTGCTGAGCTATTTGCCCCAAAACCGGTTCGAAAAGCCGCCGCGCGTGGCCAACCCCGACCCGATCCGCCGACATGTCCCCTTGATGGAGCAGATGTGCAACCTGGACCCGCGCAAGTCGTACCGGGTCCACCACATCGTCTGGCAGATCGCCGACGAGCACAAGTTCTTCGAGGTCCAAGCCGGCTACGCCAAGAACATGGTCACCGGCTTCTGCCGCATGGGCGGCGAGGTCGTCGGCGTGATCGCCAACAACCCGGCGCACGTCGCGGGCGCGCTCGACATCAACGCGTCCGACAAGGCCGCGCGCTTCATCCGCTTCCTCAACGGATTCAACATACCCGTGCTGACCCTCGTCGACGTCCCGGGCTACTGGCCCGGCGTCACGCAGGAGCACGGCGGAATCATCCGCCACGGCGCGAAGATCCTGTTCGCCTACGCCGAGGCCACGGTGCCGAAGATCACCGTGATCCTGCGCAAGGCGTACGGCGGCGCCTACATCGCGATGAGCTCCAAGCACATGAAGGGGGACTTCAACTTCGCCTTGCCCTGCGCCGAGATCGCGGTCATGGGTCCGGCGGGCGCCATCGAGATCCTCTACTCGCGCGAGATCGCGGCCTGCAAGACCGACGCGGACAAGGCGGCGCTGAGAGCTACGCTCTCAGCGCAATATGCGGCTAAGTTCGCCTCGCCCTACCAGACGGCCTCGACGGGCTCCATCGACGAGGTCATCGAGCCCTCCTTGATGCGCTACAAGATCGTGCGCGCCCTGCGCTTCCTCAAGGACAAACGGGTTCCCGGCACGCACGAGAACCGGGGAAACATCCCCCTGTGACCCGGCGCCGCGAAACCGTGACATTTCCGCGAATTCTGCTATACTTCGTGCGATGATCAAGGCGCAGATTCTCGTCGTCGAGGACCAGGCGGCCACGGCCGACCTCATTCTCGAGGTGCTCAAGGGCGAGGGCTACGAGGCCCAGACCGTCGACACTTTGGCGAAGGCCCGGGCGCGCCTCAAGAAGCAGCCTCCCGAGCTCCTCCTGCTCGACCGGAACCTCCCCGACGGCGACGGCGTGGACCTGCTGGCCGAGATCCGCGATGACGAGAAGCTCGGCGGCCTGCCCGTCATCATCCTCACCGCGAAAAAGGAGGTCGCCGACAAGATCGCCGGCCTGCGCGTCGGCGCCGACGACTACGTCGCCAAGCCCTTCAACACCGAGGAGCTCGTCGCCCGCGTCGCCGCGATCCTGCGCCGCGCCGGCAAGGGAGAGGAGCCGACCTCGGTCGAGGCCGGCGGCGTCAAGCTCGACCGCGCCTCGCGCAAGGTCCACATCGGCGGCAAGGAGATCCCGCTCTCGGCCAAGGAGTTCGACCTGCTCTGGTTCCTCGTCTACCGCAAGAACCGCGTGCTGACGCGCGACTTCCTGCTGCAGCACGTCTGGGGCTACGACTCGGGCATCGACCTGACGACCAAGGTCATCGACGTGACGCTCTCCCACCTGCGCAACAAGATCGGGCCGGTCGCGGACAAGATCGTCGCCGTCCGCGGCTTCGGCTACCGCTTCGACGCGTAAGGGCGCCGTCATGTCCCTCGAGACCGAAGTCGCCCGCCGCCGCACGTTCGCGATCATCTCGCATCCGGACGCCGGCAAGACAACGCTGACCGAAAAGCTCCTGCTTTACGGCGGAGCTCTTCAGCTTGCCGGCTCGGTCACGGCCCGCAAGAACCAGAGCTCCTCGGCGTCCGACTGGATGGAGCTCGAACGGAAAAGGGGCATCTCCGTCAGCTCCACCGTCCTGCAGTTCGATTATGAAGGCCACCGGATCAATCTGCTCGACACCCCGGGCCATAAAGACTTTTCAGAAGATACCTACCGCGTGCTCACCGCCGTCGACGCCGCGGTCATGGTCATCGACGCCGGCAAGGGCATCGAGCCCCAGACGCTGAAGCTCTTCGAGGTGTGCCGCCTGCGCGGCATCCCGATTTTGACCTTCATGAACAAGCTCGACCGCGAGACAAAAGATCTTCTAGAACTGCTCGACGAGCTCGAGAACCAGCTCCAGCTCCATCCCTATCCCGTGAACTGGCCCATGGGCGTCGGCCAGCGCTTCAAGGGCGTCTACGACCGCGTCACGAAGCAGGCGCACATGTTCGAGCGCACCGTGCGCGGCGCCTACAAGGCGCCGGTCGAGGTCGCCGGCATCGACGATCCGGTCGTCAAGGACGCCCTCGACGCGGACTCCTACCATCATTTCGTCGAGCAGGTGCATCTGCTCGACGCCGCGGGGGCGGGCTTCGACGCCGCCGACGCGCTCAAGGGGGGCACGACGCCGGTGTACTTCGGCTCGGCGGTCAACAACTTCGGCGTGCAGCTGCTGCTCGAGGCTTTGATCCGGCATGCCCCGGCGCCCGCGCCGCGGTCTTCGACCGCGGGATTAATAGATCCGACGCGCGAGTCCTTCTCCGGGTTCGTGTTCAAGATTCAGGGCAACATGGATCCCAAGCACCGCGACCGCGTGGCGTTCGTGCGGGTGGTGTCGGGGAGATTTACTCGTGACCTGACGGTGACTCATAGCCGTACGGGAAAGTCGTACCGTTTGGCGAACGCCCACAAAATCTTCGGCCGCGACCGCGAGATCATCGAGGAGGCCTACGCCGGAGACGTCATCGGTTTAGTGGGATATTCGGATTTCGGGATCGGCGATACGCTCTCCGAGGATTCGAAGATCGTCTACGACGAGATCCCGCGCTTCGCGCCCGAGTGCTTCGCGCGCATCAGCAACCCGAATCCCTCGAAGTACAAGCCCTTCGCCAAAGGCCTCGAGCAGCTGCTGCGCGAGGGCGTCGTGCGCTCCTTGGTCCCGCGCGACCTCGGCGACGCCAAGACCACCTTGCTCGCCGCCGTCGGGCCGCTGCAGTTCGAGGTCGTGCAGTTCCGGCTGCAGTCGGAGTACGGCGTCGAGTCGCGCCTGGAGCCCATGGGCTGGACGCTCGCGCGCTGGGTCGGGCCCAACACGAAGCCCGGCGCGGTGGACGCCGTCGCCCTGCCGATGCAGTCCGCGCGCGTCAAGGACGAGGACGGCAACGAGATGATCCTGTTCCCGACGCCCTGGTCTTTGCAGTATCTCTCGGAGAAGCACCCCGAGATCGAACTGCTGCGCCTGCCGCCCGCGAAAGTCGCGAAGTCTTAACTGTTTCCGGAAACAGTTGAACGCGCACCGGTGCGAGTTCGCTGACTTCCACCGGAAATCGGTATGATTGCCCATCGCTAAATCGGAAGAACGCCGCAAGACGAGTCGACTGCAGCTCGTTCCCTCCCGAGGGGGGATGGCGACGGCTCTGATCGTCGCCGCTACCGCGGCTTGGTCCATCATAGTCCTGCACCGAATCATGAGCGGCGAGGATTTCGGACGATACTTCGGCCGGTGGCTCGGCTTTGAATTTACGCTATTCCCAACGGCCCTCGCGGCCGCAGGGCACCTCAAGCGACTGCTTGCGGCCGGAGCGATAACTCTTACTCTACTGGGAATCGGTCGGCAGATTCTGAAAGCTGCCCGATTCGTCGCGCACAACCCCTGGGAAGAGGCGGCGCTCAGCTTCGGATTGGGTTACGGCTCACTGGGAACCTTGCTCTTGCTGCTGGGACTTTTCGGTTTCTGGCGCGGCGGATCACTGGCGGCCCTCCTAGCACTGTCGGCGGTGTTGAGCCTACCCGGATTGAGAGCGCTGGCCCTGTCCACTCGCCGCGCTTTTTCCGAGGGGGGAATGATTTCGGCACGGCCGGACGCGCTGGGTTCCTGCGCGGGCACGCTCGTCCTGCTCATTTGGCTGTACTCCATGCGGTACGCCTTGATTCCCGAGACGTTCTACGACGCGCTCGTGTATCATCTGGCCTTGCCCGCGCAGTATCTCCAGCATGGGGGGATATTCGCGACGCCGTCGAACTCTTACTCCGGCATTCCCGCCTTGCCCCAGATGCTTTCAGGGCTGGCTCTCGCGATCGAGCCGTGGGGGATTACCGCCTCCATCCTGCATTGCAGCTTTCTGCTTTGGTGCTGCGTCGCTCTCATCGGATTGAGCCGACGTCTGGGCAGGCCCAAAGCGGGCACTATCGCGGCGCTGATCTTCGCCAGCACCCCCATCGTCATCGGCGAATCGTTTCGCGTTTCCGTCGGCCTGGAATGGACCTTGATGGAGTTGTGCTGTCTGACCGGACTCCTTGCCGTCGGCGAGGATCAAGACGGCCTATCGCTTCCCGCCGTGACGCTTGCGGGATGTTTTTTGGGGTTCGCCATGGCGACCAAGTATCCAGCGTGGTTGCTGGCGCTCGCCGTGATTCCGCTGCTGGCGGATGGGAAGCTCTCGACTTCTGAGGAACGAAAACGCTTCACGATTCGCCTGGTGGTGTGCGCGGCAATCTCCGCGGTCGTCATCATGCCGTGGGTGCTGAAAAACGTCTATTTTTACGGAAACCCGCTCTACCCGTTTTTTCATGAGCGTTTCGCCGAAACGGGCGGTGCCATGCCCGACTGGCGGCAGATCAGCGCGGCCGGGACCGATCTCCGCCGGCTTTTCACGCCCGCGGGCTTCTGGGATTTTCTTACCCACCCTTGGGATTTTCTGAAACCGGCGGAAGACCTCACGCAAACCATCGGCCCGATCTATCTCGCACTTCTCCCGGGCCTCTTATTGTTCCCGCTTGAGCGCCGCGGAAAGCTCTTTGCCCTCTTCGCGGCGGCGGCTTGGATTCCATTGAGCCTGCTGTCGCCCATGACGCGCTTCTTCATTCCTCATCTTGCCGTCCTGGCGCTGTTAGCCGCCTATTTGATCGAAGGGATTGAATCGCGACGGACAGGACAGAGCTTCCGTGCCGGCGTCCTCGGGTTTGCCGCGCTCTCGGCGTTGGGTTGGGCCGTGATGGACACTCACCGTGAGAAACTTCCGGTCTATCACGGCGCCAAGAGTTTCAACGACTTCCTGGCGCACACCGCCGTCTCCTATCCGCCGCCGCCTTATGCCGGCTATCGGTATCTCAACGAAAACGCTCCCGCCAACGCCAAGGTTCTGGTCTACGGCGAGTCCCGCGGCCTCTATCTCAAGCGAGAGGCTTATATATCGTCGCCGGATCAGAAGACCGCTCTCGAAACCTGGGCGGATCAATCGGTCGACGGGGCCTCCTTGGCTCGGAAGATTCGGCAAGAGGGGGTTGCTTTCATACTCGTTAACGGCGCCGAAATCTCGCGCCTGAAGCTGGCCGCTCGCGTCACGCCCGAAGGGCTGAGGGTCCTCGACGATTTCTGGAAGCGATACACGTCGCGTGTATTCGGGGTACGCGATCCGAAAGATCGCTGGGTCGGAGTGTATGCGATCCTAGATGAGGATCAAGCGGCGCGGCCGCATGAAGTGGACGACCTATTCGGCGCTCAGCTCAGAAAATCCGGATATTAGGGTCTGATCCCAACAACGCAACAACGGGAGGTCTGACCCCGATGTTCACTTGTCGGGGATGGGGGCCTCGAACTTCAACTGATCGCCGACCTTGAGCTTGCGGCGCGAGGCCTCGCCGGAGGCGAGCTCGAGCACGAACTGGCCGCGGCCGCCCGCCGTGGCGATCTTCTCGTCGGGGGTGTCCACCGTCGAGGCGCGCAGCTTCTCGTGTATCTCGGTGATCCTCTTGTCCGGGCCGATCCAGAGGATGTCGAGCGGCACGAGCGTGTTCTTCATCCAGAAGTTGAGGTACATGTCCTGGGGGAACGCGAACAGCATCCCGTAGGTCCGGGGCATCTTCCTCACGCACATGAGGCCGATCTCGCGCGTCGAGGGGGTGTCGACGAGATCGATCTTGATTTTTTTCCCGTCCGGGAAGGCCAAGGTCGTCTTCTTAGCCTTCGGCACCGCCTGCGGCACGCACTTCGCGGCGGGGGCGGGGGAACCGCCGGCGAAGGCCGCGGGGGCCAGCGCGAGAACGAGCAATAGGGCTTTCATTTTTTCGTGGGCTCCGTCTCCGGCAGGGATTTTACATAATCGGAAACCTTGCGGGCCTCGTCCGCCCAGCCGCGCGTGCCCCACCGCCCGAGGCGGCCCGACGTGAGACGGGCCAGATCATGAAAGAAGACGCCCCGTGCCGGAGCGTCGCCGTAGACGCCCGAGACCGCCGCCCTCATGCGCCGGCCGAACTCGGCGGGGCCGGCGGGGTCCTTCTGGTGCAGGGGCCAATCGAAAATGTCGCCGGGCAGGACCTGTGCGTCACTTGAGTTCACGTAGCCGTTCCAGCTCTTCAGCATCGCCGCGTACTGCGGCTTGTCGGCCTCGTAGAACATGAGCGCGACTATGTCGGCGCCCGCGTCGCTCATCATCACCGGGTCCTGGCCGTGATGCCAGCCCTTCTCCCAGGTCAAGGTGAACGCCCAGAGAGGCTTGCCCCCGAGGCGGGCCTTGATCTCGCGCGTGACCAGCGCGACGCGCCGCGCGCGCCACCACTCCCAGGCCTCGACGAAGCCGAGGTCGAGCCGCATGATCTTCTTGCGCGCGAGCCAGACCATGCGCTCGTCGCTGGTGAGCCGGCGCCATTCGGGCGGCACCGCGATCCCCGGCATCTCGGCGACGAAGTCGTCGACGAGCTCATAGCCGCCGAGCGCGTTGCGGATGTAGTCGAGCCCGACCCAGTCCACGTTCGGGTCGTCGGCGAACGGCTTGAGGAAGGCGGCGACGTCGGAGAGGCGCTTGTGGTCGCGAATCGAGACCGCGCGCGTGAGGACGGGCCTGCTGTCCTTGACCTCCATGCCGTATTCATAATCCTTCAAGAGCGTCTTCGACGTCGTCAGCGAGAACATCGCGTACACGCCGAACTGCAGGCCGCGCCTTCGGCACTCCTCGGCCACCCTCGGGATCAGCTCGAGGTTGGTCCTCAGCCAGACCTCGTCGGGGCCGAGGCCCGGGGTCTGCCCGCCGAGCATCCAGAACGCGTCGGCGCCGATATATTCCGACCAGTCGAGCAGCCCCCGCCAGTCCGTCATGGTCCCGTCCGGGCCCCGGACCTTCATCGTCGCCAGAGGTGCGGCGCTCTCGAGCGTGGCGACGACGAAGCCCTGGGGCATCGTCTTCGGCGTCCTACGTGATATCGTGAAGGGGGTGGCCTGAACGCGGGTCGCGAGGTCGGGACGCCCGACCAATACGGGACGATAGACCCCGGCCGGGGCGTTCCACGGCACGGGCCACTTCGCGGTCCAGCGCCCCGGCGCGAGGCGGACCGCCGTCATCTCGCGGATGCCCGCGATCGTCGTCAAGGTCTCCGTGCCGCGCATGACCACGAACCGCGGCGGCGCCGCCGCGAACGACTCGTCCAGCTCCCGATCGCCGGACATCAGGGCCAGCTCGACGATGTCGAAATGAAGGTGATCGGGCTTCGAGGCCGCGAGCCTCACCTCTTTGCTCCGGGCCCGCGCCGTCCAGACGCCAAACACCGCGGCGTACAGCCCCGCGACGGCAAGGAGAAGGGCGAGGCCCCGGCCTAGGGTCTTGCGCAGGCGCATGAAGCTGAGATTCTATATGTTTTCGAAGTTTTTTTAGATATACTGCGGTCGACATCCATCATGAGGAGGCGGAAATGGTGACCGGACTGGTGCTGGTGCGTCTGATGGCGGGCAAGGAGAAGGTCGCGCTTTCCCGTATTAAGGAAATCAAGGGCGTCTCGCACGTCACCGCCGTGTTCGGCCGCTGGGACCTCGTCCTCGACATCGAGACCGAGGACGTCGGGACGCTCTCCAACGTCGTCGTGCGCGACATCCGCGCCACCCCCGGAGTGCTCTCCACCGAGAGCCTCGTCACGACCTCCATCTAGTGGGCCAGCCCGTCCTCTCCGTCCGCGGCCTGCGGACTCACTTCATCACCCGCGAGCGCACGGTCAAGGCCGTCGACGGCATCAGCTACGACCTCCATCCGGGCAAGACGCTCGCCGTCGTCGGCGAGTCGGGCTCGGGCAAGAGCGTCCACGCCCTGAGCGTCCTGCGGCTCCTTCCGGAGCCGCCCGCCAAGGTCGTGGGCGGCGAGATCCTGTTCCAAGGCCGGGACCTGCTCAAGATGGGCTCCGAAGAGATGCGCGCGATCCGAGGCAACCGCATCGCGATGATCTTCCAGGAGCCGATGACGAGCCTCAACCCCGTCATCAGGGTCGGCGAGCAGATCGCCGAGGCGATCGTCCTGCACCAGGGCGTCACGCAGGAGCAGGCCTGGGCCAAGGCCGTGGACCTGCTCAAGAAGGTCGGCATCCCGCACCCGGAGGAACGGGTGAACGATTATCCGCACCAGTTCTCCGGCGGCATGCGCCAGCGCGCGATGATCGCCATCGCGCTGTCCTGCGAGCCCGACGTCCTCATCGCCGACGAGCCGACGACCGCCCTCGACGTCACCATCCAGGCCCAGATTCTCGAGCTGATGAAGGACCTCCAGCGCGAGTACCGCATGGCGATCATCCTCATCACGCACAACATCGGCGTCGTCGCCGAGATGGCCGACGACGTCGTCGTCATGTACGCCGGACGTCCGGTCGAGCATGCCGCGGTCGGCGACCTCTTCAAGACGCCCAAGCACCCCTACACCAAGGGCCTGCTCGGCTCGGTGCCCTCGATTTACGTGCGCAAGGAACGCCTCGAGGCGATCGCGGGTCAGCCCCCGGACCTGAGCGGCGGCTTCGTCGGCTGCCCGTTCGCGCCGCGCTGCCCGAGCGTGATGGAGCGGTGCAGGACCGACGACCCGCCCCAGTTCCATCTCCCGGGGCGGCGCATGTCCAACTGCTGGCTGATCGAGGACGAGTCGAGCGAGTCCTCGCACCGCCACGCGTCGCCGGGGGGCGCCAAGTGAGCGCGGCGCCCCTGCTCCGGGTCAAGGACCTCAAGAAGCACTTCGACGCCCGCAAGGGCATGTTCGGCGAGAAGACCGTGGTCAAGGCCGTCGACGGCGTCTCCTTCGACGTGATGCCGCAGGAGAGCTTCGCCGTCGTCGGCGAGTCCGGCTGCGGCAAGACCACCCTGGGAAAGCTCGTCCTCGCCCTCGAGCGGTCCACCGCCGGCTCGGTGATCTTCGACGGCAAGGACGTCGCGACGATGAACAACGCGGCGCTCAAGAAGATGCGCCGCGAGATGCAGGTCATCTTCCAGGACCCCTACTCCAGCCTCAACCCGCGCATGACCGTGGAGGACATCATCACCGAGCCGTGGGTGATCCACGGGATGCACAAGGACCCCGCGGAGCGCGCCAAGACGCTCGCGAAGCTGCTCGACGATTGCGGCATCGCCAAAAGCTATCTGCCCCGGCACCCGCATGAGTTCTCCGGCGGTCAACGACAACGAGTCGGGATCGCGCGTGCCCTGGCCCTCGACCCGAAGCTGGTCGTCGCCGACGAGCCGGTGTCGGCGCTCGACGTATCCATTCAGGCCCAGATCCTCAACCTTCTGAAGGATCTTCAGAAAGAGCGCAAGCTCGCTTATCTTTTTATCTCGCATGATTTCTCGGTGGTCCGTCATTTGTGCACTCGAATCGCCGTTATGTATCTGGGACAGGTCGTGGAAACGGCCGACTCGGAGGTCCTGTTCAACGACCCCCAGCACCCCTACACCGAGGCCCTGCTCTCCGCGGTGCCCGTGCCCGACCCCGCCATCGAGCAGCGGCGCAAGCGCATCATCCTGACCGGCGACGTGCCGTCCCCGCTCAAGCCGCCGTCGGGCTGCCGCTTCCATCCGCGCTGCCGCTATATGCGCGAGACATGCCCCGTCAACGACCAGATTTTGATCGCCGCGAAGCCCGGCCACGAGGCCGCCTGCGAGGTCCTTCCGTTCAAGGACAAGCGCAGCGAGGCCGCGCTCGTCGCGCTGTAGACGCACCAAAGGAGACCGCCCCTCATGTCCACGCACGTTCAAGAGGCCCACAAGCCCTACGTTCCGGATTCGACGGTCATGGCCGAGTACACCTGGTCGGCGGTCATCGTGGGCGCGCTCCTCGGCATCGTCTTCGGCGCCTCCTCCCTTTATTTAGTCCTAAAGGTAGGCATGACGGTCTCCGCCTCCATTCCGATCGCGGTACTGTCCATCACCTTGTTCCGCCTCTTCTCCAACGTCACGGGCGCGCGCAAGACGACCATCCTCGAGAACAACATGGTGCAGACCGTCGGCTCCGCCGGCGAGTCCATCGCCTTCGGCGTCGGCGTCACCATGCCCGCCTTGATGATCCTCGGCTACGAGATGGACGCGGCGCGCGTGCTGATCGTCTCGTCGCTCGGCGGCCTGCTCGGCGTGCTGATGATGATCCCGCTGCGCCGCGCCTTCGTCGTCAAGCTCCACGGCGTGCTGCCGTATCCGGAAGGCACCGCCTGCGCCGACGTCCTCATCGTCGGCGAGAAGGGCGGCTCGTCGGCCAAGACCGTGTTCACCGGCTTCGGCATCGCCGCCGCCTACAAGGTCCTCATGAGCGGCTTCAAGCTGTGGGGGGACGTGCCCGAGCGCCACATCCCGTTCTTCAAGGGCGCCGCGGTCAGCGGCGAGGTGGCCCCCGAGCTCGTCGGCGTCGGCTACATCATCGGCACGCGCATCTCGTGCGTCATGGTCGCCGGCGGCGTTCTGGCCTCCTGGGTGCTCATCCCGGCCATCAAGCTGTTCGGCGACGGCCTGGCCGAGCCGCTGTTCCCGGCGACCACGTTAATCAAGGACATGACTCCGGGCGAAATCTGGAAGTCTTATATCCTCTACATCGGCGCCGGCGCCGTCGCCGCCGGCGGCATCATCTCCCTGTTCCAGGCCCTGCCCACCATCTTCTCCGCGCTCAAGAGCGGCCTGGCCGACGTCCTGGCCGGCGGCCTGGCCAAGGCGGGCGGCCCCAAGCGGCGCACCGACAACGACCTGCCCAACTCCGTCGTCGTCGTGGGCAGCCTGTTCCTCATCCTGGCCATCGCCGCGGCCCCGGGCCTGGGCCTGGGCTTCGGCGTCAAGGGCTTCATCGGCGCGATCCTGATCGTGCTGTTCGGCTTCCTCTTCGTCACCGTCTCCTCGCGCCTGACCGGCGAGATCGGCTCCTCCTCGAACCCGATCTCCGGCATGACCGTGGCGACCTTGCTCATCACCTGCCTGATCTTCGTCCTTCTTAATCAACTCGACCCCGCCGGCAACTGGGTCGGCAAGGGCGCGCGCCTGACCGCGCTGTCCATCGCGGCGATCGTCTGCATCGCGGCCTCCAACGGCGGCACGACATCGCAAGACCTCAAAACAGGCTACTTAGTAGGCGCCACGCCGCGCCATCAGCAGCTGGGCCTGCTCGTGGGCGCGCTGAGCTCCGCGCTCGTCATCGGCCTGGTCCTCATCCTTCTCAACGACGCCAGCACGACTTACGCCAAGCGCGATTATCCGGCCGTCACGGCTCCCGCCGGCCTCGAGGAGACCGAGGGGCTCAGGGGCGCCGACGCCGCGGTCGACTCCGGCGTCTACCAGGTCTGGCACGCCGCCGAGGGCGAGGTCGCGGGCCTGCCGCAGGGCAAATACCTCGTCGACGAGGCGGGCAAGATCAAGTATCTCGTCGACCCGGGCATCAACGGCGTGGAGACCACCCGTTTGGACGGCACCTCCGTCCTCAAGTACAACGCCCCCAAGGCGCGGCTGATGTCCTTGATCATCGACGGCATCATGACCAACAAGCTCCCGTGGGGCCTCGTCCTGCTCGGCGTGGGCATCGCCCTCGTGCTCGAGCTGTGCCGCGTGCCGTCCTTGCCCTTCGCGGTCGGGGTGTACCTGCCGCTGTCGGCCTCGACGCCGATCTTCATCGGCGGCGTGCTGCGCTGGATCGCCGACGGGTGGACGAAGAAGGGTGAGGCCGAGAGCGACATGAGCCCGGGCGTGCTGTTCTCCTCGGGCTATATCGCGGGCGGCGCCATCGCGGGCATCCTGCTGGCGATGCTGAGCCTGAGCCCGTCGCTGTCGCAGTCGATGGACATGAGCGAGCGCTTCGCCGCGATCGCGAAGTCCGACCTGACCTCGGTCGCGGCGTTCGGCGTCATCTCCGCGCTGCTGCTGCTGGTGGGCGGGGAGAAGTGGCTGACGGACAAGAAGAAGCGGGCGTAGCACGACCGCCCGATGAAACGCAGCGGAGGCAAAGATTCCGCGCCGGTCGCGCCATGGTTCGGCATGCCTTCTTGGTTGTTCTTGCTTCCACTTCTTGGAATCTTTTTCTGCTCCGTCGCGTTTAGAGTCCACGAAGCCGTAACGGATTCCATTTCACATCCCCCGTTCAATCGCCAGGACGACACCGGTTATTATTGGAGCGAAGGAGCGTTTCAATATCGCTACGCCAAGCTCGTCGCTGAAGGAAAGAGTCTTCCTGAACTCGACAAAAGGGCGGAGCACCCCGACGGGCTTCTGCTCAAGCGAGACATGACGCTGTTCATGGAACCGATTTGCGGCTGGCTTTACCGGGTCGTGTTTGCGTCTCGGATTCCGTTTCACCTCTTCGTCATATGGTTCGTGGCCGTGGTATCGTCGGTCACGATTTTCCCGGTCTTTTTCCTTGTCCGATCTCTCACGAAATCAAACGCGATTTCAGGGATCGCGGCCGCCTATTACGCTCTAAATCCTGCCTCGTACTCGCGCGCAATCGGCACTTTCGAATATGAGAACTTTGCGTTACCGATATTCTTCGTTGGAGTCGCGGCATTTTATGAGGCGACTTACGGCACGACGAACGACAGACCATATCGCAGCCGCGCTTGGGCTATCGTGGCGACCCTCTCATTACTAACGGCAATTGTCTCCTGGCATTTCGCCGCGTTTCTTGTTTTCGGGTTGCTTTTCATTCTTTCCGCGCATATGATTTACCTCGGAAACAGGCCGGATACTCCCTCCAGCATCAAGGAGTACCCCTTGCTGGCCATGGGTTTTTCGCTGGCGACCGCCTTCATCGCGGTCCCGGATCTCCGAGAAAAGATGCTGCCATTCTCGTGGCTGGCAGCCGCGATCTACGGATATTGGCTCTATGCCTTAATCAAATGGTTGGCGCCGGGAAAATCAACTGGCTGGCGGGGGTTGGCCGTTTATTCATTCGCCGTGGCTGCAATGATCGGATTTTGCCATTGGTTGAATCCAAGACCTGAGATGTACAGCCATGTTTCAAGCCTTCTCATCAGCAAGCTGAAGTTTTTCTTCATTAAGCCGTCGAATCCGGCCCTGCTTACATTCGAAGCCCGAACATTATGGATCGAGGCACTGAAATCCCCAATGGTGGGGGAAATTGTATGGTTCTGCATTCCCGCGATCGTGATCACGCCCTTGCTGCTCGTTATGTATTGGCGCCGCATCCATGTCACGAACGACCGGCATGAACCGCAGGCGCTTGGCCTTCAGTTCACCTGTTTGATGGCGATCTTCTCACTCGGACTCTATTTTACGATCGAGCGCCTGTCGGTCGTCTTTGCTTTCTTTCTCGCCATGCTCTTGGGCGCGGGACTACAAACACTCTACTCGCGAAATCGCGCGGTCGCCCTTTCGATCGCGATCGTTCTCCTCGGCATAGAAGGGGCTAAGGCATACAACTGGGACAACTCCTCGCCAAACGTTGCGGTTATCCGCCGAATACTCGCGATGAAACCCGGTCTTCCGCTCATCAACTTCGCTGATGAGTTAAGCCTGGCTAGATGGATCAAGCTCTCGACAAACGAGGAAGATCCGATTTTAGCGGCATACCAGACCTCACCCCTCGTCCTGACATGGACAGGGCGGCCGATTATTCTGCATCCTAAATTCGAAAGCGCAACTTTGAGACGCAAGTTCGAGCGTTTCCTTGAATGCCTTTACGGAAGCGAAGATGACTTTCATCGATTCTCAATACTGCATGGGGCGAAATATGTCGTGTATCAGGTCGACTTAATGCTCAAGACGACGGACGATTCGTACCGCTTCCAGGCAAACCATCTCACTGTTCCGCCAAATTCGACAGCGACAAAGTTTCATTTCTTTCCAAACAGTCTCACTCGATTTGATCTCGTCTATCAAAATCCCACATTCCGGGTATTTAAGGTGCGCGAGCAGAAAGGGCATGATGCGACAAGAATACAGCCTTTCTACCACGTCTGGTATGATCCGCAAGTATTCAATCCCTTGGCCCTGGGGGCAGGGCCGCAAGAAGCCAAGGTTCGAGACTTACTCGGGCGACTCAAGCAAGAAGCAAAATTGCAGGCCCAGGCCGCAGCCGCGATTGATTCAGGCGTCCCGGAACCCACACTTAGCCAAATCCGAAGTTACATCGGCCAAAGCCTTCAGCCTGCGCGCCTGACAGCAGACATCGGCGTACTCGAATTTATCTCCGGGAATTCTACTGCGGCCAATCAGTGGCTTCGTCGAGCAATCGCAATAGACCCGCACCTTTCATACTCCCACAGACAGTTGGCAGTCGTTCTCGCAAATTCGGGATATCCCGACGAAGCAGTGCGGCTGGCAAATATAGCGGTGGCTCTCGACCCACTCGATGCTGGGAACTATTCTGTGCTAGGATCGCTCCATGGTCGCCGAGGTGATTACCGCAAGGCATTGAAAGCGTTCGAGAAGGCACTCGAAATGGGATCTGAAGAGCCTTCAGTAAAGAGTCATGTGCTAAATTTAAAGCGGCGTTTAGGTTAAGGCCCAGGATCAATTAGCCTCACGTTTCGGCTTAAGACATCCACGCCGAGCTCGTCGAGGGCGGGCTGAAGAAGACGGGCTACCTCGTCACCTCCTTCAAGTGCGTTCCGTCGAAGTGCGAGGTCGTGGTCCCGGATGCGTCGGCCATAACGGCATCGGACCTCGCTCCCATCTTCAACGGGACGAAGACGCGGAGCCGGCAAGCCGCGGAGCGCAAGTCCATGCTCGACGAACTCGCCGCCATCGAGGCCAAGGCCGATGCCGACATCACCATCGTCGAGTTGCGTCGGGCTTTCCGAATCATGATGAAGCTCACCCAAGGATTCACCAGATAGCAGTAATCGCGTTCGTGGCATGAGTCCCCAAGACCAGCCACAGCTTCGGTTGCCGCCCGCTGAATCCGCCGCCGTACTTATCCCCAAAATTCCACCGGTGGAATCGGATAACGTCTTCTCGTTCATCGACTCAAATTGTCTAGAATACGGCCGTGACGAGACTCGCGCTCGCCGTCCTGCTGGCTTCGTCGTGCGGCGTCAGCGCTCGCGCCGCCGGCGACCCCGCCGTCCTCGACTACGCGTTGGCCTCCGACGTCGACACGCTCGACCCGCACTGGGGCTACGACGCGGTCTCTCTGTTCGTCGTCGACCAGGTCTACGAGACCTTGATCGACTTCAAGGGCGAGTCCCTCGACGCCTTCGAGCCGCGCCTGGCGAGCGTGGTGCCCTCGCTCGAGAACGGGTTCCTGTCCAAGGACGGCCTGACCTACGCCTTTCCGCTGCGCCTGGGCGCGAAGTTCCACGACGGCTCGGCGCTGACGGCCGCGGACGTGAAATATTCCTTGATGCGCTTTTTGCTGCTCGACCGGGAAGGGGGGCCGTCGAACCTGCTGCTCTACGCGCTGCTCGGCGTGAGGAGCACGTCCGAGCTGCCGCCCGACCAGATCTTCGACCTGGCCGACAAGGCCGTCTCGACCGAGGGCGGCTCCGTGGTCCTGCGCCTGCGGAGGCCCTTCGCCCCGTTGATGGGCATACTCGCAAACTTCGCCCATATCGTGTCGAAAGGGCACGTCGAGGCCGGCGGCGGCTGGGACGGGCGCAAGGACACCTGGGTCAAGCACCGCAACCCCGCGAAGGAGGCCTCCGCGCTGTTCGCGCGCGCCAACGGCACCGGCCCTTTCCGCCTCGAGTCCTGGGACCGGGCCGGCCAGAGGATCGTCCTGGTCCGCCACGACGCGTACTGGCGCAAGCCCGCGACCTTGGCCCGGGTCAACCTGATCGCGCTGTCGAACTCTCTCGAGCGCCGCAAGAGGCTCGCCGAGGGGCTGATCGACGCCGCGTTCGTCGAGCGCCGCTACCTGGACCAGTTCCAGGGCCTGCCCGGCGTGGTCGTCACCGACGGCCTGCCCGCCCTCGAGTCCCAGAACTCGGTCTTGTTCAATCAAAAGATCGAGGCGAAGGGGAACCCTTGGCTCGGAAGCGGCAAGCTCGGCGACGGCGTGCCGCCGGACTTCTTCGCGGACGTCGAGGTGCGCAAGGCCTTCGCGTTCGCCTTCGACTACGACGCCTTCATCATCGAAGGCTACCGCGGCAAGGCCATCCAGGCCCGCGGCCCGATCCCGGCCGTGCTGTTCGGCTACAACGAGAGGCAGAAGCCCTGGCCGTTCTCGCCGTACCAGTCGGAGGGGGCGTTCAAGCGCGCCCGCAACGGCGAGGTCTGGGAGAAGGGGTTTTCGCTGTCCATGGCGTACACCGAGGGCAACTCCGAGCGGCGCATCGCCTGCCGCCTGCTCAAGGAAGGCGTGGAGAAGGTCAACCCGAAGTTCCGCGTGGAATGCCGGGCCCTGCCCGAGTCGAAGCTGCTCGATGAGCTTCGCGCCCGGCGCTTGCCGGCCCTGGTGTATCGCTGGATCCTCGACTATCCGGACCCGCACAACGCCGTCGAGCCCTACCTGCACACCCGCGGCTACTTCGCGTCTTTGCTCGGCTACTCGAACCCCCGCGCCGACGCGATGATCGAGGCGGCCGCCGCCGAGATCGACCCGGCCAAGCGCAAGGCGCTGTACCGCGAGCTGCAGGCGCTGGCCATCTTCGACGCGCCCGCGATCTTCACGGCGGACAGCTACAACATCGTCGTCCGGCGGGCCAAGGTCCAAGGCTGGCTGTACCATCCGATCCAACCCTACGGAACTTTGTACGAGGTCACTAAAATCCCATGAAAACTTTTCTCCTCGCCGCGCTGCTCGCCGTCCCCGCGCTCGCGCTTCCCGCCTCCGCCCAGGTCAAGAATCCCGACACCTTCGTGTACGCGACGATCGGAGATCCCGACAGCCTCGATCCGGCGTGGTCCTACGACACGGCGAGCCACAACATCATCTCGAATATTTATGAATATCTTCTCGCCTATAAGGGGTCGGGGCTGTCGGTGAAGGACCTCATGCCCATGATCTCCGAGAAGGTCCCGACCAAGGCCAACGGGCTGATCTCGCCCGACGGCCTGACCTACCGCTTTCCCATCCGCAAAGGCGTCAAGTTCCACGATGGAAGCGTCCTGACGCCGGAGGACGCGCGCTACTCGATCCTGCGCTTCCTGCTGACGGACCGCGACGGCGGCCCCTCGTCCCTGCTGCTCGAGCCCATCTTGGGGCTCAACAGCACGCGCAAGGGCGGCAAGCTCGAGCCCGAGGTCGTGGAGCGGGCGTTCAAGGCGGTCACGCTCGACAAGGACGTGCTCGTCATCAAGCTCGCCAAGCCCTTCGCGCCGTTCCTCTCGATCGTCGCGAACTTCGGCGCGATCCTGTCGAAGGACTTCTGCGTGAAGAACGGCCAGTGGGACGGGAAGTCCGAGACGGCGGCGAAGTTCAACAATCCCCTGCGCCAGGCCGTGCTGCCCAACGACCGCGCCGTCGGCACCGGGCCGTTCAAGCTCGAGCGCTTCGACAAGACCAACAAGCAGACCGTCCTCGCCCGCCACGACGCCTACTGGCGCGCGCCGGCGAAGCTCAAGCAGGTCGTGATCAAGGTCGTCGACGACTTCAACACGCGCAAGCTCATGCTCCAGGCGGGCGACGCGGACGCCGTCTACGGACCTCAGATGTATTTCCCGCAGCTCGCCGCCGTGGAAGGCGCGGAGGTCATCGACGGCCTGCAGAACCTCGAGCGCTCGGGCATACTCGCGTTCACGTTCAAGATGAACCCGGTGGCCAACCAGAACATCGGCTCGGGAAAGCTCGACGGGAACGGCGTGCCGCCCGACTTCTTCTCCGACAAGGACGTGCGCAAGGCGTTCGCCTACAGCGTCGACTACGAGGGCTACATCCGCGACCTCCTGCGCGGGAAGGGCCGGCGCACGGCGGGCGTGATCCCCGGCTCCTTGCCCGGCGCCTCCAATCCAAAGCCGAAGTACACGCTGGACCGCAAGAAGGCCGAGGAGCACCTGCGCAAGGCGTGGGGGGGGAAGGTCTGGGAGAAGGGGTTCAAGGTCTCCTTCGTGTTCAACGCGGGCTCCGCGCCCGCCCAGGCGATCGCGCAGATGGTGAAGAAGAACATCGAGGCGCTGAGCCCGAAGTTCCGCGTGGACCTGCGCATGATCCAGTGGTCGACCTACCTCGAGCAGACGCAGGCCAACAAGATCCCGCTGTTCCTCGCCGCGTGGCAGGCCGACTATCCGGACGCGCACAACTTCGCCTTCCCGATCGTCCACTCCGAGGGCTACTACGCGGGCAAGCAGGGCTACAAGAACCCCGCCGTCGACGCCCTCATCGACGAAGCTTCCACGGCGCCCGACGAAAACAAGCGCGCGGCGCTCTATAAGAGGATGCAGGATCTGGTCGATGAGGACGTGCCGCACGTCATGCTCGCGGAGGGCGTGCGCTACCGCGCCCAGCGCAAGTGGGTGAAGGGCTTCATCTACCGTCCGACCTTCCCGGACATGCCCTACGGCGGCTACTACTACGATCTTCATAAGGCCGCGCGATGAGTGCTAGAATACCGTCCATGATCAGACTGATCCTCGCCGCAGCGCTCGTCCTCGGGGCCGCCCCGGCCTCCGCCGCCAAGAACCCCGACGCCTACGTCTACCTGACGATCTCCGACGCCGACAGCCTCGATCCGGCGTACTCCTACGACACGGCCAGCCACATGCTCATCCTGAATATCTACGAGCCGCTGTTCCAGTTCGACCGGACGTCGACCTCGGAGCTGATCCCGCTGCTCGCGACGCAGGTGCCGACCAGGGAGAACGGGGGCATTTCCGCCGACGGGCGGACCTATACGATCGGTTTGCGCAAGGGCGTCAAGTTCCACGACGGCACGCCGGTGACGCCGGAGGACGTGAAGTGGTCCCTCCAGCGGTTCATCCTTCTCGACCGCGCCGCGGGCCCCTCGGCGCTGCTGATGGAGCCGCTGCTGGGGTACCCCTCGACGCGCGGCGACGACGGCAAGGTTCTCCCGAGGATATGGGAGGACGTCAATAAGGCCGTGAGCCTGCAGGGCGACAAGCTCATCCTGCGCCTGCCGCGGCCGTACGCGCCGCTGCTGAGCATACTCGCGTCCTGGGCGCCGGTGCTTTCTAAAAATTGGGCCGCTAAAAACGGCGACTGGGACGGGTCGGAGCGGACGTGGGAAAAGTACAACAACCCCAGCAAGGAATCCTCGCCCTTCTTCGAGCGCGCCATGGGCTCGGGGCCGTTCAAGCTCCAGCGCTGGGACCGCAAGACGAAGGAGGTCATCCTCGCGCGCCACGACGGGTACTGGCGCGCGCCGGCGAAGCTCAAGAACGTCGTCGTCAAGGGCGTCAACGAGTTCGGCACCCGCAAGCTGATGCTCCAGGCCGGCGACGCCGACGCGATCTACGCGGACCGCCCGCTGCTGACCCAACTCCAGGGCATCCCCGGCGTCGAGATCATCGACGACCTCCCGACGCTCGAGATGAACCCGGTCGTGTTCTTCACGCACGAGATCAACGCCTCCGGCAATTCTTTCATAGGATCGGGGAAGCTCGACGGCGTCGGCATCCCGCCCGACTTCTTCGCCGACAAGGACGTGCGCAAGGCGTTCGCCTACTCCTTCGACTACAAGGGCTTCATCAGCGACGTGATGCGCGGCAAGGGCACGCAGGCGACGGGCGCCATCCCGAAGTCCCTGCCGGGGCACAACCCGAAGGGCCGCAAGTACTCGCTCGACCCCAAGAAGGCCGAGGCTCACTTCCGCAAGGCGCTGGGGGGCAAGCTCTGGGACCAGGGCTTCAAGTTCACGATCGCCTTCAACACCGGCAACCTGCCCCGCCAGACCGTCTGCCAGATCCTGAAGCGCAACATCGAAAGGATCAACCCCAAGTTCAAGATCGACGTCCGCGCCGTGGAGTGGCCGACCTTCCTCGACAACTACAAGTCCTCCAAGCTGCCGATCTTCGTGATGGGCTGGAACGCCGACTACCCGGACCCGCACAACTTCGCGTTCCCCTTCCTGCACTCGAAAGGCGACTATCCGCTGACGCAGAAGTTCAAGAACCCCGAGTTCGACCGCCTGGTCGAGGAGGCGAACTCCACGACGAACGCCGCCCGGCGGCGGGAGCTCTACGCGAAGCTCCAGGATCTCGCCTTCGAGGAGGCGCCGCAGCTGTACATCATCGACGGCGTGCGCTACCGCACTCAGCGCGAGTGGGTGAAGGGCTGGTATCATAACCCTATCTTCCCCGACTCGCCGTACGGCGGCTACTTCTACCCTCTTTCCAAGGAATAGACCCGAGTGCTCAAGTTCTGCCTGAAGCGCCTCGCCTTCCTGCCGTTCGTGATGTTCGGCGTGACGGCGCTGCTGTTCTCCTGCCTGCAGTTTCTCTCTCCGGAGATGCGCGCGTCGCTGTACATCAAGGACCCCCGCCAGCTCTCCCAGCTCGAGGCGGTCATCGAGAAGCACGGTCTGCGCAAGCCGGTGTACGTGCAGTACGGGCTGTGGCTCAAGCAGGTCGCCCGGGGCGAGCTCGGCTACTCCGAGACGGCGAAGATGCCCGTCGCCCAGGCGGTCAGGGCGTTCTTCCCGGCGACCTTCGAGCTGACCCTGGTCGCCTTCATCCCGATCATGATCGTCGGCGTCTACTTCGGCGTGCTGTCGGCGGTGCACAAGGACAAGCTCATCGACCACGTCTCGCGCTTCGTCGCGATCACGGGGTACTCCCTGCCGAGCTTCGTGCTCGGCCTGTTCCTGCTGATGGTCTTCTACGGGCGGCTGCACTGGTTCCCGCCCGGGCGCTACGACCTGGCGACCGACATGCTCGTGCACGCCGACTCCTTCCGCCATTGGACCGGCCTGCTGACCTTGGACTGCCTGCTCAACGGCGAGGGGAAGGCGTTCCTCACCGTCGCCAAGCACATGGTCCTGCCCGCGGCGACCTTGCTCTACATCTCGGTGGCCCTGCTGCTGCGCATCACGCGCTCGACGATGCTCGAGGAGCTGGGCAAGGACTACGTGCGCACCGCGCGCGCGAAGGGCCTGCCCGAGAAGGTCATCATCCGCAAGCACGCGCTGGCCAACGCGCTGATCCCGGTCGTGACCTTGTCGAGCCTGCTGTTCATCGGCCTGCTCGGCGGCGTCGTCATCACGGAGACCGTGTTCGACTTTCCCGGCATCGGTAGATGGGGCGTGCAGGCCGCGCAGCAGCTCGACATTCCCGGGGTGCTGGGCTCGACCTTGCTCGCCGCCTTCCTGTTCGTGATGGCCAACCTCGTCTCCGACCTGCTTTACGCCGTCGTCGACCCCCGCATCCGGGTGGGGAACTGAGGTGACCAAGCTCAAGTCGGTCTGGAAGATCCTCAGGCGGCGGCCGATGTCCCTGCTCGGCGTCGGCCTGATCGGCTTCTTCCTGGGCGTAGCGGTCCTGGCACCCGTGCTGGCCCCGCCCGAGGCCGGCTCGCGGGACTCCTACATCATCCCGCAGGACGGCTACAGCCCCGACCCGGTGCGTCCGTCGAAGGAGCACTGGTTCGGCACGACCGAGCAGCAGTACGACCTCTACTACGGCATGGTCTGGGGCACGCGCACCGCGTTCTCCGTCGCGCTCAAGGTCGTCGGCTTCTCGGTGTGCGCCGGCGTCCTGCTCGGCGGCGCGGCAGGCTTCTACGGCGGCTGGATCGACGAGCTGCTGATGCGCTTCACCGACGTGATCCTGGCCTTCCCCGACATCGTGCTCGCCGTCGTCATCGTCGCGGTCCGCGGACCGAGCCTGGAGAACGTGATGATCGCGGTCACGGCGGTCTCCTGGCCGTCCTATGCCCGCCTCATGAGGGGCGACGTGATGTCCGTCAAAGAACGGGACTTCGTCGCCGCGGCGCGCGCGATCGGCGCCTCCGACGCCCGCATCCTGTTCCGGCACATCATCCCGAACTCGATCTACCCGATCCTCGTCGTCGCGTCCCTGTCGATGGGCCGCATCGTGATCACGGCGGCGGCCCTGTCCTTCCTCGGTCTGGGCGCGCCGCTGGGCTACGCCGACTGGGGCCAACTGATCTCCCTCTCCAGGAATTGGATCCTGGGTTCGGCCGGCAATCCCTTCGAATACTGGCACACGGTCTTCATCCCCGGGATCGCGATCTTCCTGTTCGTGCTAGGCTGGAACCTTCTGGGCGACGCCGTTCGCGACATACTCGATCCGAGGCAGAAATAGTGTCCACCCTCAACGCTTTGCTCGACCGGTCTGCCCAGGAGGGGGGCGGCAAGACCGCGGTCGTGTTCGGCGAGCGGGAAACCTCCTTTCTCGACCTGCGCCGCGAGGTCCTGTCGGTCGCCGAGGGCCTGCGCCGCGCCGGCGTCGCCAAGGGCGACCGGATCGCCATCGTCCACCGCAACGCCCCCGAGTTCATCGTCGCCTACTTCGCCGTCAACCGCCTCGGCGCGATCGCCGTGCCGATCAACTTCATGGTGCAGAAGGCCGACGAGCTCGCGTACATGCTCGGCGACTGCGGCGCCAAAGGCGTCTTCACCCAGAAGGACTTTCTGCCCGGCCTGAGCGGAGCCGCGGCCAAATGCGGGTCCCTCGAGAAGATATGGGTGACGGACCTCGCGGAGGCGCCGACCTCCTTGGTCAGGCCCTGGCACGAGCTTCGCTCGCCGGCGTTCTCGGAGCCGGCGCACGACGCCGCGGTCGAGGACGACGTCGCCGCGATCCTCTACACCTCGGGCACCACGGGCTTTCCCAAGGGGGTGATGCTCACCCACCGCAACCTCGTGACCAACTGCGAGGCGGCCCTCAAGCGCATGAACCTCAACCGCTCCGACGTGACCTTGTGCATCCTCCCGATGTTCCACAGCTTCGCCTGGACCGGCATCGTCCTGACCTCCCTGCGCCTGACGCTCACCTGCGTCGTCTTCTCCGCGATCGCCCCGGCCAAGCCCTGGCTCAAGGCCATGGGCCGCCGCGGCGTGAGCCTGTTCGCGGCCGTGCCGCAGGTGTACGCCGCGCTCGTCCGCGAGGCCAAGAACTGGAAGACCCGAGCGTTCCTGCGCTTCTGGGCTTTCCGCCGCGTCAAGATCGCGGTCTCCGGCGCAGCACCCCTGTCGAACGTCGTCGCCGAAGGCTTCGAGGACGCCCTCGGCGTCGCCATCGACCAGGGCTGGGGCCTGACCGAGACGAGCCCCGTGGCCACCATCAGCGCGCCCGGCGCCATCCGCCTCGGCATGGTGGGCCCGCCCATCGACGGCGTGCGCGTGAAGATCGTCGACGACGACGAAAACCCGGTCCCGCGAGGGACCGAAGGCGAGATCTGCGTCCAGGGCGACTGCGTGATGAAGGGCTATTGGAACCGGCCGGAGGACACCAGGGCCGCGTTCACGGCCGACGGCTGGCTCAAGACCGGCGACATCGGCGTCGTCGACGAGGACGGCTACCTCGCCATCCGCGACCGCAAGAAGGACATGATCATCGTCAAGGGGCTCAAGGTGTTTCCCGCGCAGGTCGAGGCGCTCCTCGCCGAGAACCCCTCCATCGAGGAGAGCGCGATCATCGGCGTGCCCGACGAGGAAGGCGACGAGGTCATCAAGGCCTTCGTGGTCTTGAAGAAAGGCGTCGTCGTCGACAAGTCGGCCCTGCTGCAGTACTTCAAGGAGCGCCTCGACGCGTACAAGCGGCCCCGCGACGTCGAGATCCTGGACGCGCTTCCCAAGAACGCGCTGCAGAAGGTCCTCAAGCGCGAGCTGCGCGAGCGCGAGCTGAGGAAGCGCGACGGCGCCCGGAGCTGACATGCCCGCCCGCCGCGTCCGGCTGGCGGCCGAAACGCGGGAGGCGCTCGCGAGGGTCTTCGCCGCCGCGCGGCAGCCGGTGTGGCTCGTCGGCGGCTCGATCCGGGACGCGGCCCTCGGACGCCCCGTCGGCGACCTCGACCTCGCGTGCGCCGACGCGCGCGCGCTGGCGGCCCAGCTCGCGCGCGCGTTCAGGGGAACTTTGGTCACGCTCGACGAGGAGAACGCCGTGTACCGCCTCGTCCTCCCGCCCTCGCGCGGCAGGTCCCTCAAGCAGATCGACGTCGCCGGGCTCCAGGGCAAGACGATCCTCGAGGACCTCGCGCGCCGCGACTTCACGATCAACGCCGCGGCCCTGGCGCTCATCCCGGAGCTGCCGCCGTCGCTGCCCGAGTCGGCGTTCATCGACCCGCGAAGCGGGCTCAAGGACCTCCGAGCGGGCCTCATCCGCGCCGAGATCGAGCGGAACCTTACCGACGATCCCCTTCGCCTTCTGCGCGCCTTCCGCCTCGCGGCCCAGCTCGGGCTCGAGATCGAGGCCAAGACCCTCGCGGCGATCGGGCGGCGCCGCCGCCTCATCGAGAAGCCGGCCGCCGAGCGCGTCTCCTCCGAGCTGCTGCTTCTGCTCGCCGTGCCCGGCGCCTCCTCCTGGCTCGCCGTTATGGACGAGCACGGCCTGCTGACGGCGCTGTTTCCCGAGCTGGAGCCCGCGCGCCGCTGCGCGGAGGACTACTACGGGCGGGGGGGCGTGCTCAAGCACTCCCTCGAGGTCTGCGCCCGCGTCGATTTCCTGCTCGCGAACCTGCGCGCGGTCTACCGGGCGCTCGCCGCCGACTTGGAGAAGCATATAGCGGCGCGCGGCGGCGGCGCTTTCCGCGCGCTCCTCATGCTGGCCGCGCTGCTGCACGACGTCGCCAAGCCCGAGACGGCCAAGAAGATCGACGGCCGCCTGCGCTTCTTCGAGCACGACTCGCGGGGCGCCGTCCTGACCGAGAATATCCTGCGCCGCCTGCGCCTCTCCCGCGATCAGATCGCCGCCGCCTCGATCATCGTGCGCCAGCATCTGCGCCCCGGCCATCTGGCCGCCGGGGGCCCGCTGACCGAGCGCGCGGCGTACCGCTTCTTCCGCGATCTCGGAGAGGACGCCCCGGCGCTGCTCATCGTCTGCTGGGGCGACCACGCGAGCTACCTTTCCGAGTTCCGCCTCAAGCGCCTCCTCAAAGCAGCGGCCGCGAGCCAGAAGCGCTCGGATCTTTCCAGATTCAAGCCCGAGGACGCCCGCAAGACCGTCCACCACCTTCAGGTCGTCTCGGAGCTCCTGCGCCGGTGGCGGGACCTCTCGCGGGCTCCGGCCCCGGAGCGCCTGCTCGACGGCCGCGACATCATGACGGCCCTAAAGATCCCTCCCGGACCCCGCGTCGGAGAGCTCCTCGAGCGCGTGCGGGAGGCGCAGGCCGAGGGGGAAGTCCATAACCGGCAAGAGGCCCTGACCCTGGTCTCGCGCCTGAAATGATTGCGTAACAGCCGGAAGCTAGCCTTCTTCCAATAGGATGGCGCCCCCCTCGATAAGCGCTCGCCGCATCGTGATCGCCGCCTTTTTGGCGGCGGGCGCCCTCTGCGCCCCGGCGAGCTCCCTGGCCAACCCGCCGCTCATCACTCCTAAGGTGCTCCAATGCGACGGCAGCTTCACCAACGGCGCCATCACGAGCCATCCCTCCCCGACGGTGCGGGCCGAGGAGCAGAACTCCAGCCCCGGCCTCAAGGTCGGACAGCGGCGCCTCAGCGTCCTCTCCACGACCTTCGCGCTCTGGCGCTTCGACGGGAACTACACGGTCACGGTGTCGAGCTGCTACACCGGCGGCTGCACGGGCGGTGATTCCTGCAAGACCTGGAACTGGACCTACGACGATTCTAACGGCTCGGCCGACGTGCAGACCGGGCAATGCACCTACCGGGACACTTTGGGAACGACCTGCGCCAACGCGATGGCGCTTTATGGGGGGGCGGCCCCCAACCAGACTCCCGTGCCCATCGGCGGCGCGGCCTGCCCGGCCAGCACGACGACCTTGCCCTCGGGCAGCGGCAGCGCCGCGATCACGCCCTCGGGGCCGCTGCCGGGCCTGGCCTCGAGCGGCCTGTCCGCCAACGCCCTGCAGCTCAACGGCTCGAGCCTGTACGCATCGGCGGCCAACTCCGCCGCCTGGAACCTGCCGGCGAGCTATACGCTTTCCGCCTGGATCAACGCGACCGGCGCCAGCGGGCGCATCGTCTCCCAGCAGGGCGCCGCCGGCTTTTGGGGCATCGGAGTGAGCGGGGGCGGCCTGCGTCATTTCGACTCGCGCGACGCCGCCGCGGGGAGCGACTTGACGCGCGGAAGCGGCCTCACCGGCGCCTGGCACCTCGTCCATCTGGTCCGCCGCAACGGCATCGACCGCCGCTACTTCATCGACGGACAGCTCGTCGCCACCGTGGTGGCGGCGAGCACGGATTCCTTCAGCAGCCACCCGATCGGCTCGCCCCTGCAGATCGGCCGGTACGACAGCGGCGGCGCCGGCACGGAGTTCTTCGACGGGCTCATCGACGACGTCCGCATCGAGCATTCCGCCCTCGACCCCGACGCCATCCTGCTCGAATACGACACGGAGATCCACAAGTACTCCTCGAACTCGGGCGCCACCTTCAACGTCGCCGCGGGCGCCTATTCGGGCAGCCCGAGCAACGGGACCACGGCCGCCGTCACCTACATACCGGGAGAGGCCTACACGGCCGGGTCCAGGTGGATCTTCGCCGCTCAGTCCATCGACGGCGAAAGCACGTTCAGCGCCAACTACGGCGTCACGATCGACAACGCCCCGCCGATAGCGCCCGGGCTGACGGCCGTCGCGACGTCGCCCAACGACATCACCTGGAACTGGACGCTCCCGCCCCGGGTCTGCCTGCCCCCGGGCTCCGCCGCGGTCACGTACAACCTCGTCAACGCGCTCACCGACGCGAACCTGACTCCTCCCGGGAGCATGGCCCATCCGACCTTCACCGTCGGAGAAACACTCGCCGGCTCCTCGAACCAGCTGGTCGGAAGGAAGATCCGCGTCACCGACACTTGGGGCTCGGGCCTCAGCGCCGCGACGTCCATCTACACCTTGGCCAACCCGCCGCTGGCCGCCAGCGTCGTGCCGAGCGCCGTTTCGACGGGAAGCGCGCTGATCAGCTGGAACCAGAACGGCAACCCCAATTACACGCGCTACCTCGTCAGCATGTCCCAGAACTCCCTGTTCTTGACCGGGGTGTCGACGCCCGCGACGGTCGCGAGCAACCACACGGGCAGCTCGATCGCGCTCGCGGGACTCTCCCTCGGCACGACCTACTACGTGCGCGTCCAGTCGATCAGCGGGCGCTCCGGCGACGCGTTCGGCGGGGCGGGCTCCGTGTTCATCAGCACCTCGTTCACCACCTTGCCCGGCGCGTCGAGCCTCGGCGGGATCGCCGGAACCAACCAAATCACGTGGACCTGGACCGCGGTGCCGGGCGCCCAGTACTACAAGCTGTTCGACGTCGCCGGCTCGACCTTGTTCACCGGAGGAGCCCTCTCTTTCACGCAAATGGGCCTCGCCACCAACACCCAATACATTACGAGGGTCGAGGCCGTCTCGGCCAACGGCGCGGGCGCGCGCACCACGGCCACGGCCTTCACCTTGGCCGACGATCCCGCCGCGCCGGTCGTCAACGCGGCCTTCTCGAGCAGCATCACCTACTCCTGGACGGGCGGGCTCAATCCCTCCTACACCTTCTACGAGATCGTCGTCACCACGGATTCGAGCTTCGGCGTCATCGTGACGACCTTGACCGTCAACGCGACGACCGCGACCGCGTCCGGGCTGCTCCAGGGCACCACCTATTTCGCGCGCGTGCGCTCGATCAACGGCGGCCAGATCTACGGGACCGGCTTCGCCGTCTTCGCCGCGACGCGCACGATCCCGGACTTGAAGATCACCTCGTTCCTGGCGCCGCCCTCGGCCTACGTCCCGCCCGCCGGCGCGGTCGGCCAATGGCACTTCGATGAAGGCGCGGGAACGACCGCGGCCGACTCCTCGGGGACCAACAACACCGCCTTTCTCACCTGCGTGGCCGCCGCCTGCGTCTCGACACCCACCTTCATCGCCGGCCCCGCCGGCCTCGGCCGCGCGGTGTCCTTCACCGGCGCGGACAACGGACTCGTGCGCGTCCCCGATACGGCGGCCTACAATTCCATCGGGAGCCTGAGCGTCTCCGCCTGGGTGAATCCCTCGAGCCTCGTTCAGCCTCCCGGCGCGGGCATCGTCGTGCGCGGCAGCGGCACGGTGGAAAACTACGCGCTCGACGTATCCGGCGGGCTCTACCGCTTCCAGCCCAAGCCCGGCTCCGTCGCCGTCTCGACGAACCCGATCTCCGCGGGGGCCTGGATTCATCTGACCGGCGTCTACGACGCCGCGGCCGCCAGCGCCACGCTGTACGTGAACGGCCGGCCGGCGTCCACCGTGCTGGCCGTGCCGGCGCGCACGGCGGCGACCCACGACATCGCGATCGGCAACCGCCAGTCCGGTTCCTCCGCCTACGACCGGGGCTTCCTCGGGGCCATCGACTCCGTGCGAGTGCAGCACCGGGCCTTGAGCGCCGCCGAGGCGCTCGCCGAGTTCGAGGGGAGCTTCGTCTCCACGATCACGCCTCCCTCGCCGAACGACTCCATTCTCATCGGACTGGCGCCCAACGCTTTCGGCGCGCCCGCCACCATCAGCGTCTCCGTCAACCCGCTCACGAATCCGATCACGATCACGCCTGCCGTTCTCGACGCCGGCCTCACCGTGATCCCGACCGGCTTCACGCTCGTCCCGAACAGCCTCGTCGAGATCGTCCCGATCGTCGGCGGCGCCCCGTTCACGCAGACGCTCGGCTCCTCGGCGAGCGTGTCGATCCCGTACGCCGACGCCGGCGGCGACAACATCATCGACGGCACCAGCCCGCCCTTGGCCGCCTCCGCGCTCAAGGTCTACACGCTCAACACCACGGTCAACCGCTGGGAGGCGCTGGAGAGCTACGTCGATCCCGTCGCGCGGCGCGTCATTTTCTTCACGCCGCACTTTTCCGTCTTCGCGATGTTCGCGCCGTCGACGATCGGGACCTCGCTGTCGGAGGTTCGCGTCTATCCGATCCCCTGGAAGCCCGGCACCCGCGGCCGCTTCGACGCCGCCGGCGTCACCTTCGACCGCCTGCCGGTGTCGGGCACCATCCGCATCCTGTCCCTCGCGGGCGAGCGCGTGCGTGAATTCACCTTCGACGGCGGCGCCTCCGGCTCGATCGTCTGGAACGGCGTGACCGACTGGGGCAAGCGCGCCGCGAGCGGGGTCTACTTCGCACGTATCACCGAAACGGGCCGCACGACCAAAATCGTCAAGTTCGCGATTGAAAGATGATGAAAACGACATTCGTCGTTTTGCTCTTTATCGCGGCCCTCCCGGCCGCCGCGGCCGGCTTCGGCGCAAGCCAGGGGGGGACCAGCGGGGCGAGCTTCCTCAAGCTCGGGGCCGACGCGCGCGCAGCGGCCATGGGCGGCGCCGTGCGCGCCGCCGTCGACGACGCGACCGCGATCTACTGGAATCCCGCCGGCCTCTCCGGGCTGCGCTACCGCCACGCCACGATGACCCACGGCGCCTCGTACCAGGGCACCTTCCAGGACTTCGCCGCCTACGCCCAGCCCGTCGAATCGCCCTTTTCGCGGCCGAGCGGCCGCGAACGCGACCTCAGAGCCGACCAGCTGGGCACCCTCGGCGTCGCCGTCCTCTACCAGAACTCCGGCGCCATCTCCGAGATCGACAATACCGCGAAGCCGACCGGCGACCGCTTCACCCCGCAGGATCTCGCGGTCTTCATCGCCTGGGGCGCGACGATCTCGCGCGGGCTCGACGTCGGACTCGGGCTCAAGTACGTGACCTCGAAGATCCAGGGCAACGCCTCGACCGGCGCGGTCGACCTCGGCGCCCGCTGGCGCACCTGGCTGCCCGGGGAATTTCCTTACGCCCTGTCCCTCAGCGCCCAGAACCTCGGAGGCCGGCTCAAGTTCCACGAGCAAGGCGACGAGCTGCCGATGATCGTGACCGTCGGCCAGGCCTTGAAGGTCGCCAAGGGCCTCGTCGTCACCCTCGACGTCAACGCGCCGCGGGACCGGTCCGCCTATCCGTCCTTCGGGCTCGAGTGGCGCGTCCCGATGAAGGCGGGCGTCTCCACGGCGCTGCGCGGGGGCTACGACGGCCGCCTCAAGGGCAACGACTCCGAGGGGCTCACCGGGGTCTCCTTCGGCGGCGGCCTCGGCTTCCAGCGCGTCGGCTTCGACTACGGCTGGTCTCCCGCCGGCGGCCTCGGCTCCACCCACAAGCTCTCCCTCTCCTACCGCTTCTAACGGCGTACGGCAACGGCGACGGCTTACGGCTACGGCGGTGCGGGCGGGCCGGCGGGAATGACATCCGTCGGGGCCGCTCGGCATTGAGCCTCGCTTGGGGTCGACCGCGATGCTCATGGGTCACGCAAGACCCCCGAGCGCGGCTCCATGCCGCGCGTCCCCGACGGATATCATCTTCGCCGCCCGCGCCCGCATCAAGGGCCTTTCCGTCGCTTTAGCTACACATCGCCTATATAGTATCCTCACAGCGGATGGGTGGATTGAGGGCGTTCGCCGCCGAGCTGGCCGGGACCTTCGCGCTGACGCTCGCGGGGGCCGGCGCGCTTTGCCTGGACTTCGCCACGGACGGCCGCATCGGCCCAGTCGGCATCGCCCTCGCTTACGCCGCCGCCGCCGCGACCGTCGTGCACGCTTTCCCGTCCGCGGTCGGCCGGTTCAACCCCGCCATCGTCGTCGCCGAGCTGGCCGTGCGCCGCGCGGACGTCCTGCGCGGCGTCTTCGCGCTCGGGGCCCAGCTCCTCGGCGCGATGTGCGCGGGCCTGTTCCTGCGGGCGGTCCTCTCCGGCGCGCGGCCCGATCTCCTGGCCGCGCCGGCCTACCTCGGCTCCTGCGTCCCCGTCGGCATCGGCTACCGCGCCGCGACCCTCGTGGAGGCGGTCGCCGCCTTCTTTCTCACCCTCGCCGTCCTCGCCGCCGACGAGCGCCGCGCGCGGCGGTTCGGTCCTCTCTACATCGGCGCCGCGACCTTGTTCGGCGCGCTCATCGCCGGCCCGCTGACCGGGGGGGCGATGAACCCCGCGCGCGCCTTCGGCCCGGCGCTGGCCGCCGGCTACTGGTCCATGCATTACGTGTACTGGGTCGGCCCGCTCGCCGGAGCGGTCGTCGCCGCCCTGGCCGCCCCTTTCTTAATCAACGCTGAGGAGAACCGCCCATGAACGTCTCGCCCCTTCCGCTCAAGACCCTCGAGTCCGAACACCGCGACCTCGCCGTGTTCGTCTATGAGGACGCCGGCTTGGCCGGCGTCAAGACCCTGTCGAACGCCGTCAAGGTCGCGCTCAACGCGAAGCTGCACGAGGAGGGCTTCAAGGCCGGGGTCAAGGAGGTATGCCGGGTCGAACTCGACATTCTCGGCAAGCACCGCCGCGTCTTCGCCGTCGGCCTCGGCAAGAAGAAGGGGTCCACGGCCGAGACCTTCCGCCGGGCCGCCGGCTCCTTGCTGGGCGCCGTCCGCTCCAAGCGCGAGAAGATCGCGGTGCTTTGCTCCGAGCACCCGCAGGCGGTCGCCGAAGGCCTGCTGCTGGCCTCCTACAAGTTCGAGGAGTACAAGAAAGGCGACGCGGACAAGCTGACCTCCGCGGCGATCGTCGTGCAGGACTCCGGCGCGCGCGCCGCGCTCGAGAAGGCCTGCGCGAAGGCGGCGACCTACGCGTCCGCCGTCTCCTTCGCGCGCGACCTCGTCAACCGGGGGCCGTCCGACAAGACCCCTCAGAGCGTCGCCGACCTCGCCATGACCCTCGAGGGCGCGGGCGTCAGCGTCACCGTCCTCGACAAGGTCGCCTGCGCCGACCTGGGCATGGGCTCCTTCCTCGGCGTGGCGCGCGGCTCCGAGCAGCCGCCCGTCATGATCCACCTCGTCTACAAGCCCAAGGCCGCCACCAAGAAGCGCGTCGCGATCGTCGGCAAGGGCGTGATGTTCGACTCCGGCGGGCTGTCGCTGAAGCCCGCGGCTTCCATGGAGGAGATGAAGTGCGACATGGCCGGCGCGGCCTCCGTGCTGGCCGTCTTCAAGGTCATCGCCGAGCTCAAGCCCAAGGTCGAGGTCCACGGAATCATCGGCGCGACCTACAACATGCCCGGGCCCGACGCCTACAAGCCCGGCGACGTGCTCAAGGCCATGAACGGCAAGACGATCGAGGTCTGGAACACCGACGCCGAGGGCCGGCTGGTCCTCGCCGACGCGCTGTGCCTCGCGGTCAAGCAGGAGCCGCAGGCGATCGTCGACCTCGCGACGCTGACCGGCGCGGTCGTCGTCGCGCTCGGCTCTAAGGTAGCGGGGATCATGGGCAACGACCCGAGGCTGCTCGGCGCCCTCAAGGCGGCGGGCAAGCGCGCCGACGAGGCGTTCTGCGAGCTTCCGCTGGTCGAGGACTACAAGGAAAACATCAAGGGCAACATCGCCGAGCTTTTGAACATCTCCAAGGCCCGGGGAGAGGCCGGCTCGATTATCGGCGGGCTGTTTTTACAGGAGTTCGTCGACGGCAAGCCTTGGGCGCATCTCGACATCGCCGGCACGGCCTTCACCGGCGGCGAGTCGGCCACCTACGCGCCTAAGGGGGCGACGGGCTCGCCGGTGCGCACCTTGCTCGAGTGGCTGGGGTCGCTGTGAGCCGGATAAAATCCAGGGCGCCCCGCCTCGGCGCGGAGCCGGACATCGCCCGCATCGAGCGGCATTACAGGGAGATCCTCGCCGATCTCGGCGAGGATCCCAAGCGGGAGGGCCTGGCCAAGACCCCGAGCCGCGTGGCCAAGTCGCTGCGCGAGCTGACGAGCGGCTACCGGGTGGACCTCGACGGGCTCATCAACGAGGCCCTCTTCACCGAGAGCTACGACGAGATGGTCATCGTGCGCGATATCGCGTTCTACTCGATGTGCGAGCATCACATGCTCCCCTTCTTCGGCCGGGCGCACGTGGCCTATCTGCCCAATAAAAAAATAATCGGTCTCTCCAAGATCCCGAAGATCGTCGAGGTCTTCGCGCGGCGCCTGCAGGTGCAGGAGCGGATGACGACGGACATCGCCGACACGCTCGCCGACAAGCTCAAGCCGATCGGCGTCGGGGTCATCCTGGAGGCGCGCCATCTCTGCATGGAGATGCGCGGCGCGGAGAGCCATCACTCGCCGACGACGACCTCGTGCATGCTCGGGGTGTTCAAGAAGGACGCCCGCACCAGAAAGGAGTTCCTCGAGCTCGTGAAGAGCCGTCCGGTCTGAGCGGGAGAACTCGCACCCGGTGCGAGTCCAGGCGTGAACTGTTTCCGGAAACTGCAAATAAGAAGCCCCGGCTTCGATTCGCTCGCGAATCGTGCCGGGGCTTCCTGTTTAACGGATCCGTTTTACGGCAGCGGCGGCAGGGTGCTGTGGGTCCCGTCGCAGAACGGCTTGTTCTTCGACTCGCGGCAGCCGCACCAGGCCGCCTTCCTGGTCTCGGTGAGCTCCACGATGACGGGGGACTTTCCGGTGTTCTTGCGCGCGTGCGAGCCGTCGCAGTAGGGCTGCTTCTCGGACTCGCCGCACGCGCACCAGGCCTTGCGGCCCGGCTGTTCCTCGCAGATATAAGGCTTGTTCCGGATGCCGGACACGCTCAGACCGTCTGCCCGACGAAGGTCGAGTGCACGTACGCGGCCTTGATCAGCGCCAGGCCGAGGAGCGCCGCGGTCAGCAGCGCCCCGTAGCTGAAGCTCATGCCCGCGTGGCCGGCGCCGAGCATGCCGACGAGCATCGGGGCCGAGAGGTAGGTGTTGATCCGCGAGGCGAGCGCCGCCCGGGTGCGCAAAGTCGGCGCCGCGTCCCCGGCCGTGCCGCCGAGGAGCTTCTTCTGCGCGGGCCAGATGATGAACCAGACGTTGAACCACATGATCGTGCCGAAGGTCATGCCCCACATGATCCAGCGCGCGCGGTCGGTCAGGCCGTCGGCGCCCTTGAGGATCATGTTCGCGCCCCAGCCGAGCTCGGGGGTGTACATGAATATCTGGGCGAACAGGATCAGGCCGGACAGGAAGGTGACCATCGCCCCCCAGCGGAACCACCACAGCGCGCGCGGCATCAGGTGCGGGTTGACGAGCTTCTTGGTCGGGTCGTCCATCTTGCCCTGGAGCTGGATGTTGACGAAATTGAAGAAGTAGAGATGGCCGATCCAGATGATCCCCATGAACACGTGCGTCCATCGGACTGCGAACTCGAGCTTGCTCATCGCGCCTCCCTGAAGGTTGAATCCTGACCGAATATATCGGATTTGACGCGGCGGCGTCAATCCCGAGGGACGGCTCCCAGCCGGGGCTTGACACGAGCCCATTCCCAGGCTATTCTACTTAAGTAGCTATTTAGCTACTTATATGAAATGGGCTGAAACGCATAAAAAACTCGCCGCCTCGGGCCTGCGCGCGTTCACCGACCGGGAATTCCGTGCGGTGACCGGCTCGACGCCCGTCTCAGCCAAGTTCCTGCTGATACGCTATACGAAGAGCGGCTTGCTGAGGCGCTTGCGGCGGGGGTTGTACGCGGTCGAGGGGGAGTTGCCGTCTCAGTGGGCTCTGGCCAATCGACTCTATAGGCCCTCCTACATCTCTCTCGAAACAGCCCTGTCCTATCACCATTTGATTCCAGAGACTGTCTATTCCATCACCTCCATAACGACCCGCAGCACACGCGAGTTCGACGTCATGGGAACGAGCTACAGCTACCGGACCATCAAGCGGCGGGCGTTCTTCGGCTACCGCGCCGTCCAAAAGGACGGTGAGACGTTTCTGATCGCCGAGAAGGTCAAGGCGCTCGCCGATTATCTCTATCTCGCCTATCTGAAAGCAGCGAGGATCAACAGCAGGCTTCGTTTGAAAGAAGTCCCTCGCCGCGAACTCCTCGAGTGCCTTGCGGCATTCGAACACCCCGGGCTCGTCGACTGGTTCAAAAATGATCTCAAAATCCCAGATCACAGAATTCAGCACTAGCTGGCAGACGCAGGAGTTGAGCGTCGCGCGGGAGTACGTCCAGCATGTTCTGCTCGACATCCTCTACCAGATCAAGGGCGCCGACGCCAAGCTGGCCTTTAAAGGAGGCACGGCCCTGCGGCTGTTGCGCAACAGCCCGCGATTTTCGGAGGACCTCGATTTTACCGGCTGGGTCAAGCCCTTCCATGTGGGGGAGTGGATCAAGCAGACCGCCAAAGAAGCCTCGCGGCATGGCCTGGATTTCAAGATGGTCGAATCAAACGAGACTTCCGGCGGCTGGTTCGCCCTCATGGACACGCAGGTCTACGATTGGCCGATACGCATCGAGTGGAACGTCTCCCTGCGCGCCTCGGGCAAGCCGGCGCCCCACGAGACGATGCTCGTGACATCTCCGCTGTGGACAACCTACTCGGTGACAGCACTCGAGACGGACGAGATGGTATCGGAGAAGGTCCAGGCGCTGCTCCGCCGCAAGGAGCCGCGGGACTTCTACGACCTTTATTTCCTCATACGCGCGCGGCTCGGCATCAAGAAGATCATCGCAGCCAAGATGGATTTGCTGCGCGAAACCGCCAAGCTGAACTCTAAGGAAGTCGAGCGCGAGCTTAAGGAGTTCCTGCCCCGAAATCAACTGGCCATCGCCAAGCAGTTGCGCGGGGGCCTGGCGCGAGAGCTCGACCGGCTCTGAGCGGATACATGAGCAATAAGCATCGAAGAGATCAACAGCGGTTTGAAAAGGACCGCAGAGTCGTGGGCCCGGCCGAAGGCGTTATCTCGGACCCGGATTCTCTGTCTCAGCGGTTGCCAAAACCTCTGACCCTATTGGTGATCCTTGGGCTATATGGGTGGCTGCTCACATGGTGGAAAGGGTTCCTTTATTCCTTTTATACGACCCACTTCCAGGATAACATCCGCACCATCGGCGCGTTCGTTGATCTGCTCAGCCAGATTCGCTTCGGCGTTATAGCGACGAATCTTCCCGACATCTTCTGGACCGGCGCCATCTTCGCATCCGCCCTTAGCCTGGGGCGCATCGCCCTGCATGCATTGAGGCTCGACTTGAGGGAGACCTGGGGTCGTAATTTTTATGCGCTCGGGATGGGCTTCGGATTCCTTTCGCTCATCCTCTTGGCTCTCGGTCTTGCCGGTTTCTGGACCAAGTGGGTCATGATGGCGCTTGTCGTTCTCCCGATCGCGTCGGCCGGGATCATGCGCTATGCCGGGTCCTTCGCGAACGGGCAGACGAGCGCGGCTCAGGGTCGGGCGGAGAAGTTCACGTTTTGGGAGGGTCTTGGCTGCGCACTGTTGACGGCCTACCTCTTGATGAACTTCATGGCCGCCATGACTCCAGAGCACTTCTACGATAGTCTCGTGTATCACTTGGCCATGCCGAAGCTGTATCCGCTGCATCAGCGGATCGTGCCGACGCCGAACATGATCTATTCCGGCGTTCCGTTCGGTACGGAGATGCTTTACGGGCTCGCCCTGGCCCTTGGAACGGAGACCTCGGCGAAGCTGCTCCATTTCGGGTTCGGAGTCCTGATCGCGGCGACGATTTACTCGTGGTGCCTGAAGTTCGCAAACCGCAGCGTCGCATTGTTGGCGACCCTGCTCTTCTACTCCGCGCCGCTCGTTTGCTTCGCAAGCTCGGTCGCAAAGGTCGAGCTGCCGATGACGTTCTACCTGCTGCTCGCCGTTCTCCTGATTCTTGAGACGACGCGACCAGGTGAGCTTGCGTCGGACGCGAAGCCGTTGATATTGGCCGGCTTCCTGGCCGGCTTCGCCTTCGGCACGAAATACAACGCAGGATTATATATTCCCGTGCTGGCACTTCCTCTCGTTTATAAGCAACTCCAGGCGGAAAGGTTCGACCCTCGAATGCTTTTGAGGCAGGTGATGTTTTTCTTCGGCGCGACCGCGCTCACGGCCAGCCCCTGGCTCATGAAGAACTGGTTCTTCTATCACAATCCCACCTATCCTTTCCTTAACGACGTCTTTAAGGGCAGCGCCACCGCCAATGTCGCCGGACTGAGAAGCGACGCTCACGCCAGAGATCTCGCTTCAGCGTTCACGACGTGGCCGGGCTTCAAGAGCTTTATCGGCGGTATCTGGAACCCTGTCGCGCACGCCATGGACGGCTACGTGGGTCCAACGTTGCAGATCGGGCTGCCATGGCTTTTCTTGGCCCGATGGAAGACGATCCAGCAGAGGGGATTGTTCATCATCACGATCGGGCTTTGGCTGGCGTGGGCGCTTCATTCGTCGCTGTCCCGCTTCGTCTTGCCGGCTGTACCACTATACTGCATCCTCGTCGCCAGCGCCCTTTGGCTGACCGAGCTTCCTCGCATGCTTCGGCTCGCTATCGTCGCGATTTTCTTATACACGATGACCATCAACATGGCCCGTGTATTCCTGATGCTGGCGAATCCGGGTACGTGGAAGGTGGCCTATGGCCGCATGACCAAATCCGATTACCTTCTCCATGAGCATCCATCCTATAACGCGCCGTATTATGCGGGAGCGAAATTCATCAATGAGAATCTTCCGCAAGACGCGACCGTTCTCTTCATTGGAGAAGAACGCGGGTACTACAGCGAAAGAAAATTCATTACCGCCTCGGTGTTCGATGTCAACCCGATGCTCGATCTAGCCAACTCCTCCGCGGACGCCGATGAGCTCTTGGAAAATCTTAAACGGAAAGGCATTACGCACTTGTTGGTCAACGCGGGTTCGGAACACTATCATCGATGGCTGGAGGGGCTGCCTCCCGGAAGCCGGGAAAGGTATGAGAGCTTGCTGAAGGTCCGAGCCAAGCTGATTTTCAACCATGTGCAGGATCTCCCGAAGGACCGTTCCTGGGTCCAGGTTTATGAGCTTGGAGGCGTATCTGGCGGGGGGATAGAGCTCAACTCCCAGTTCATGGGGTTTTGCCGCGGGAACGGCATTCGGGCGTCGTCGGGGGGCTTCATGCGCTTCATCGTGGCGCGGCTGGGAATCATCCCTCCGGGCCGGGCGACCGCGCGCCCGCTCCCTACGGGATGAGTCCCAGCCCTATCAGGATGCTCGATGCCCCCGACGACTCAGCGCCGACGCGACTACGCGAGCTCGCATAAGGCGCGACCGTCAAAACCCCATGAACTGGGAGAGCTTAACGCTGGACCGCTCGCGCTGATGGTGCTATAATCCAGTCACTCGGTTCGATGCGGGTGTAGGAGCTTCCCACGCCTTACCGGGTCGTCTTCGCGGGTGTAGTTCAATGGTAGAACGAGAGCTTCCCAAGCTTTAGACGTGGGTTCGATTCTCCTCGCCCGCTCTCACTTTCTGCCGAGACCGTAAGCGTTTTTCGCCAATCCCACCTTTGTCGGTATTTGTCGATTTTTGCCGGTTTTAGGCGAAAAGTCGACAAAAAACTCGACACGCTCACCCGCTCAGAAATAGGCGCGCTTCAAGACCGCCCGCTCGCGCCCATCGCCCCGATCCGCCAGCGGACCTCCCGCTTGCCGAGCCGCCTGACCGCGATCAGCGCCGCGCGAGCCTTCTCACGAGGCTTGGAGCGCCCGCCTTCCCAAGCGAGGACGGCCCCGGCGCTCGCCCCGACTAACCTGCCGAACGCCTCCCGCGAAAGTCCCAGGCGCGCGCGCTGCGCGCGAATGAGGCTCGGCCCAAGATGCGCGTGCTCGAGCTCTTTCTCAGACGCCGCAGGCGGAAGAGCCATGCGCTCCTTGTAGTCGCTCAACAGCTTCGCGTTGTCCCGCCGGAGTTGATCGGCGGTTCGCGTCAGCTCAGCCACTTTGCGCTTGAGGAAAACGACATCCTTGCGCAGCTTCGCGTCGGCCTCGCGTGAGACCCGGCGGGCCAATCTCTTGATCTCGTCCCGAAAAACAGCGGCGATGTTCGGCATAGGAACCTCTCCAATGATAACGGCAAGAGGAGTATATAAATCCTTCACGCCCGGACTCTCGTCCAGCCTTCAGACGCAGTCTTGTTTTTCATAACCACCTCTCGCTCAGCCGGCCAGGAGCGAGCGCCGCCGCGCCTGCGGCATAAACGGCCATCCCCTCCGACGATCCGAATATTCGGCCCAACCCCCGCCGCGCCCCAAATTTTCGGACAGCGCGCTCCGCGCGGCCGCCAGCTCGGCTGCACCGGGGCAGTCGCCAGGTGGGGACCCGCCATTTATTCCTCGCCGCGGCGCCGCTCCTCGGCCGCCTTCGACCCTTCGGGTGTTCGAAGGTGGTTATGAAAAACAAGACCTGCGTTAAAGCCGTAACGGACGGCAAGACGGACACGGCGCTTGGATCGGGAAAGTCCCCGGCCACGGAGGCTGTGAAGCGATCGCGAGTGCCTCTCTACCGGGTGATGCTCGACCGGACGGGCTCCATCCTCTGAGGTGGGGACGGCGTCGGTCACGGAACCGCGCGAGGCGGCGCGCCTGTTCCGCGAGTTCATAGCGGACGCCCCGGAGGAGCATTTCTGCCTGATGGTGCTCGACTCCCAGAGGCGGGTCATCGGCGTCAACGAGGTGAGCGTCGGGGCGCTCTCGGCGTCCTTGGTTCATCCGCGCTTATGTGCTGCAGCACATAACCGCGCGAAGTCTTCAAAGGGGCGCTGCTCAACAACGCGCACAGCATCATGGTCGCGCATAACCATCCCTCCCATGATCTGCGGCCGAGCCAAGCCGACCGGCGGACGACGAAGCAGCTGCTGTTCGTCTCGCTCATGCTCCAAGTTGAACTCGTCGACCACTTGATCGTCGGTGACGACCGCTACTTCAGCTTCAAGAAGGCGGGGCTGCTCTAAAGAGAGGAGACCCGGCGCCGAGCAGCACCGGGTCTCTTGTCGAACGAAGCAGCTCCTGGGGGAAAAGCTTCGCTCGAAGCGAGTATAGAGCGCGTCACGTCCATGCGCAAGACCCAAAAAGATAACCCGGCCCCCCATACGTAAGAGCCGGGATATCGTCCGGCCGGGGATTGCCTTACGAGGGGCCCCCGACAGAACGAAGCGTAAGCCCGAGTCCCCGACTTTTCAAGACCCACGAAGACTCTAGGACCCGCGGTGGATACCGCCGCGCCCGTGGACGGTGTGACGCGAGGGGAATGACCTGCGCCGAGGCCGCGCGGACGCTCGCGCTTCGCGAGGGCACGGTGCGCTCACGGCTCCATCGGGCGCGTCTGAAAGTGAGAAAGATGGCGGGCTGGCTTATGCCGGCCTGAATCGGGCTCGGAAGCCGTCCGCCGAAAGGCGGACGGCCGTTCCGGGCGGGTCGGTCCGCGGCCGCTCCACCTCGCTGCGCGAGGTCCAACAACTACTGAGGCAGCCGCTTCGGCTCAGAGACTAAGACCTTGTCGCCATCGAGAGCAACGAGGAAAGAGAGGAGGTCCCGGCGCTCATCCGCACTCAGTTCGAGGGGTCGAACTTCCGAACTCAGCCACGGATTTGAGTGGCCGCCCTTATCGAAGAACTCGATGACCTGCTCCAATGTCGCCAGGGAGCCATCGTGCATATAGGGGAAAGTGTCGCTCAGGTTCCGTAACATAGGCGTCTTGAAAGCGCCCTTGTCCTCGTCCAGCTTGGTCACCTCGTAGCGCCCGAGATCTTGAACGCGGCGCTGCATCCCGGCACCGACATTATGGAAGCGTCCATCGGTCAAGTCCGGCCCGGAATGACATGAGATGCAACTCGCTTTGCCGTTAAAGACCGCCAGCCCTCTCATCGCCTCGGGCTTCATCGCCTTCCGGTCACCCGCTAGATAGCGATCATAGGGCGAGTCGCCGGCGATGATCGTTCGTTGGAAGCTCCCTAAGGCCTGAACGATACGCCCGATCGTGACCTTCGAGTCGCCGAACGCAGCCTTGAAGTAGCGTGCGTAGCCTTTGACTGCGGCGATGCGAGTGGTCGCTTGCTCATGGGTGAGAGCCATCTCTTTGGGATTGGAAATCGGGTCCTTCGCCTGCTCCTCCAAGGTTGGAGCGCGGCCATCCCAAAATTGAGTCTCGTGAAAGGCTGCGTTGAGAATTGTAGGCGAATTCCGGCGGCCGAGCTGCTGGCGCACGCCGATCGTGGTCGGTCGCTGATCCGCCCAGCCCTTCTTAGGGTCGTGGCAGGTCGCGCAGCTCACGGTTCCGTCGAGGGACATCCGCTTGTCGAAGAAGAGCATCTTGCCGAGCTTGATTTTGGCCTCGGTGAGAGGGTTATCTTTCGGGACAGGAGGCTTGCGCGTCCGTTTTGGCCCGGCGTGAGCAGACAGTGCCAGCAGGAATAAGGCGAATCCAAGCGCGATTCGAGGGAGCGTGCGCATGACCGTCAACCTGCTCGCACCAATCGCCCGAGTTCGGGAAGCAACTCGCGCCAAAGGTCGTTGCGAGGATGGTGGCCGGAGGCGTCGCTGACGAAGCGGAAGTCGCGGTCGATTAGATGAAAACCGGGAATCATGTCGTAGCTGACCTGACCGATCATGCTTGGGTCCGCTACCAGAAAAACCATTTGGGGGTAGCGTTGGCGCAGCTTGAAGTGATCGCGCCACTTACGGACATCATCGACGCTCGGGGCCTGGTTGCTGGAGTTATAGAGCATCAACTGGACGAAGACCACATTCGGGTCGCGAAGCGAGATTCCGCCCGCATACCGCTCAACGCCGTCGTCTATGTCCACAAGATCCGCCTGTGGCGAGCCGCCTGGGAAGGCGCCTATGTCCGGGCGGTTGCCGCCGGAGAACGCCTGGCAGGCGGGGCAGGTCATCGCCGTCGGTTCTAGGAGAATAACCTTGCCTTTGAACTGGGAGAGGGAGACCGTCCTGCCTTCATCGTCCAGCAGCTTGAGATCCGGATAAGCTTCGCCCGGTACTGGCGGCCAAGCGAATCCCAGGCGAGCATTCGAGACTGCGGAGGAGGGGGACGCCGGGGTGAGAGCATGCTTGGTGGCGAACCCGACGGCTCCGCAGACCACCAGCAGCACAAAGACTGTGCGCGCGGGGCCGGCAACCGACGGAGGTTTAGAGGCTTCCTGTCGCGCCTTCCACTTCGCCAACACAAGACCGCATGCGGGACACTCCGGGACACCTTCTTCCAGCTCGCGGCGACATGACGGGCAGATCACGCTGAGTATGTAGCCCGTGAATGCGCCCTGCGTCAAGAGTGCGTTGCAATGTCAACGAAACATCAAAGCGAAGTAAAAATTCAGTAACCACAAATTCGGATTCCTCGTCGGAGCTCCGACGAGAAAATGGGGGCTTGTAAATCTTAAGTGTCGGGGGTATAAAGGCACAGGTTTTAATAGGGGGGAGTCTGCGCCGAGTCCCGCCGGACACGAAGGGTCTTTTACGAACGGCCGCGATGGCCGCCGCCATGCTAGCCGTCACGTCTCCGGTCCGTGCCTTCATTGGAGACGTGAGCGGCGATGGCCGCGTCGACACCCTCGACGCTCGCCTCATCGCCGGGTTCCTCGTCGGTACTTCCACCTCGGTTCCGCGCCCCGAGAACGCCGACGTCAACAACGACGGGCTGATCACTACCGCCGACGCCCTCCTCATTATGCAGGTCTCCAAGGGCCTGCGAACCTCCTTCGCCTCTAACGCGCTGGAAGTGCTGGCCGTGATGCCCTCGAGCGGAACGACCGGCGTCCAGCTCACGGCCAACTTCAGCGTATTCTTCTCCGAGCCGGTTCTCAGCGGATCACTGAACGGGATAACCCTCACCGATATGGTCACGAGTCTACCCGTCGCCGGCTCCTTCACGCCGTCCCAGGACGGCGTGATCGCGACCTTCGTCCCCGAGCAGCCGTTCTCGCCCAACCGCCTCTACCGCATCAACGTGACGACGGCGGTCAAGGACAATGGCGGGCAGGCGCTCGTCCAAGCCTTTCAGAGCACGTTCCAGACTCAGGTGCTGGGCACGGGCATTCTGGTTTCCACCAATAACCTCTCCGCGCCGATCAACGAGCTGGCGCCGCAGACCGTCGTCTTCAGGGCGTTGAACAACCTCGGCGTTCCGGTGAAGCAGGTGCCAGTGACTTTCACGGCGCGAATGGGCTCGGGCGTCTTCGAGCCGAGCAAGAGCCGCCAGATCGTCGTCCTGACCGACGACACGGGGTTCGCCCGCAGCGACTTCCGACTGGGCGGCGAAGCCGTCCTGCACACGGTCGACGTATCGGCGGTCGGCTTCAGCACCGTTCCGAAATACACGGCGCTCGCCTTGCCCTTGCCGGCGGCGAACCTCCGCATCTACAGCGGCAACAGCCAGAACGGCGCGCCCGGAACCACGGCTCCCTTCCATCTAATCGCCCAGGCAACGGACGCCGGCGGCAATCCCGTCGCCGGTACGACGATCACCTTCAGCGTGATTCAAGGGTATGGTAATTTCGGTGGCCAACCCACGGCAGCCGCACCGACCGACAGCTCCGGTACTGCGCGCGCGTCGTTTACCTTCGGCACGACCACGGGACCGATCTCCATCCAGGCGAGCTTCCTCGGATTGGCCGGGCAGTCCCCGACGTTCAGCCTTCTCAATCTCGCGCTACAACCTTCGAGCCCGACCGTCATTACCGGCCGCGCGATCGATGCGAGCACGCTGCTGCCCATCAGTCACATCTACGTCTACCTCGTGGACAATCCCTCGATTTGGGATTGGACCGACGAATTCGGAGCCTTCATCTTGACGACGACTCCGGGCTCTCACGTCGTCTCCGTCAACGGATTCGAGAGCGGGCCGATCGGCGGCGTGCAGTATCCGGTCATCGCAATCCCCGTCAATGCCGTCCAAGGGCAAATCAATGATATCGCTATGCCCGCGCTGCTGCCTCAGTTGGACCCCTTGTCCTATATCGACGTCTCAGATACGCAAGGAGGCACGCTCACCCTCAGGGCGGATCCACGCTGGCAGATCTACGTCGCGCCGGGCCAAGCTCGCTTCGCGAACGGCACCGGCACCGGGAGACTCTATGTTGCCTCCGTTCCGCCCGATCGCATCCCGATGCCCGTCGCGGGAGGAAAGACGAGCCGCTTCTTCGACACGATTCAGCCGTTGAATGTGCTGTTCGATCCTCCCGCCCAGGTCAGTTTCCCCAATGCGGACAATCTGCCGGCGGGCACCGTCACCGACATCTTTACCTTGAGCTATACGAGCGGCACTTTCGTGAGGACCGGACGCGGCCAGGTATCTGAAGACGGCCAATTGGTTCGCAGTCTGCCCGGCGAAGGAATCACGCAGGGCGGCTGGCACAACTCTCCCAGCCCACGGCCCGATCCGACGACGTGCGTGAATGGAACGATCGTGGATCAGTCCGGCTACCCGCGAATCGGTTGTACTGTCACGCTCTTCGGAAATAGCGTCCCGACCGATGAAAGGGGGAGGTACGAACTCTGCAATGTCCCGGCGCAAGGTCCGTTGGCGCCTCTCGTCAGTTGCCCGGAAGACGACCAAGACTCGATCGACAGCGATGGAGATGGATTCCCCGACGCGCTCGAAAAAAATTATCACCACGATCCCGAGGATCCCGACGACAAGCCGACGGTCTCCATCGAATTGTTCCCTGAGGCGATCTATGCCTTCCCAGGCGAGCAGAAGCCGTTGTTCGCCGTCGTGTTCATCGACAATCAAGTGGTGAGCGGACAATCCGTCGAGTTCGAGACGGATACGAATGCCTACGCCTTCGTTCCCCCGAACGCGGTCACTGCCTCGCCCGCCATCGTCCAAGTCGTGGGCCTCAGACCTGGTCAGACCCAGATGACGGCCCGCGTTCCTAAGTTCAAGGGCGCCAGCGCGGCGGCAACCTTCTTGATACTGAGTAATTTGGGCGGCGGATACGAGCTGGACACCCAGATTCTCATCGATGCGCTCAGTGATACCTGCACTACGAATCCCGCCAATACACGGCCCACAAGACCGTTCAAGGCGAACTCGGATAACTTCATTAGTAACTACAAGTCACAGGGACTTTTCGCCGGAGAGATTGCAAAGTCCGAGGTCTTGGAAGTGACCAAGGCGGATGCAGCCGGCCTGTGCATTTCCGTGCCGATCTCTCAACAAGACGTTGCAACGCGGCTTCAGAATATGGGAATTTCCGATGCCGGGGCGCGGCCAATTACGGAATCTGCGATTGTCGCTTCGATAACGCTTTTTCTCGAAGGATTTAATTCCTTCATGAAGCGGTTCTTCACAGGCTTCAGGGAAATCGACATCGATGACAACGATAAGCGCGTGGTCGCCTCTGCTACTGCAAATTTAAGAACTCTGGCCACTCATGACGGCGGCATACTTCGTTTAAACATGGCCGGCGGAGTCATAGCGTTCAGGGCAAATTCGGCTGGGAATAAATGGCCTAACCTGATAACGGGAAAATAATTTTCACATGGGATTATATAACGCAGTGGCCGTACCCATTCGATGCGCGCAGTGCAATGCGCCTGGCGATGCTTATTTCCAATTCAAAGGCTACGGGATTTTGGGTGTAGAGGGTTATCGGTTAGGTGACAAGATGCGGTGGGACTTTCCGGGCCGGATGAGGTCAGCACGGGATAGAAAACTACGGTATGTCAACCTTTCGGGTGCCAACTGCCAGTCTTGCGGCGCTGCGGCCGATGGCGACGTTCTGATTGTGCGCAAGGATGTGCTCGAAGAGATCTACACCTTACCCGAACTCAGCGCGGCTGGCGTTCGTGACGGCCACAGCGGTCTGCGCCAATTCTTTAAACCCTGGGAAATAATGGTCTTGGTCCGGACGTACGATCCCGAGAAGGTCGGGCAAGCTTACGCTCATGCGGCGGATGCGCACGCTCGCGGCAATTGGCGGAAGTATCTGGAGACCGGCCGCAATCAAGCCGTCGCTTTGATGGTAAAGATGAAGGAAGGCAACATCAAACCTTCTGATTGGAGAGCTGCGTTCCAATGGGCCGACGCCGAGGACCCTTTCCCTGAACGAACGATCATGCGGACTTCCATCATCAATCATTTGGCGGGCGTGGCCGAAATTGGAGCGGCACTTGAGCCGAACGTCCTGCGGCACGATTTCGATTGCCCGGCTTGCGGAAAGAGTCTCAGCGCCCGCTTCCTTTTCAATTATGGGCCGATGATCGGAGCCTCGCACTCGATCGGGAGCCGGATCGACTGGAGCCGGCCCGGCGTAGTCTCGCAGCTTCGGGACAGCGAACTCCGTTATGTGCCGATCAAAGGCGTCTCCTGCGATGCCTGCCATCATCAAGCGGAAGGCGTCGCGACGATCGAGAAGGACGCAATCTCTGAAGTATTTATCTGGCCCGAAGCGTTGCGCCGCCTGTTGTTGAATCCTCCGCAAGATGTGCCCGTTCAGAAGGAGCTGGACATGTTTCTGACCGCGCGCGAATTCGGAGTGGTTCCTTATTCCACAGCGACCGAGAAGCTGTATGCCGCATTGGAACCGCTGACGCCTGCGGAGAGAAGGGACGCCGGCATTCTGGGGCAATACGAGCCCTCGATTTCAAGGCTCTTTTACGACGAACTCCGCGCCGCATTCAAGGCCGAAACGGGGAAAGATTACGCCTGATGTCGCCATCTTAAAAATGCGCTCGTCGACTACACGCCGAATCTCCGTCCTCGCATTAGCTCTGGGCCTCCTGCCCAGCGCGACTCGGTGCATTGACGCGGAATCGGTGAACATCCAAGCTCAGCCTCTTACTCCCGTCCCCGGGGGAATAACCCTTAGCGGCCCCATCGAAGTCCGAACGAACTATCTCCGGTATCTTTCAGCCACGCCTGGGCTGGTTGTCCTTTCTCAGATAGGACAGACCCAGCAAATCAAGGTCACCGGCTACCGACTCTCCAGTCCCTCGACGGATATTACCTCGGAAGCGGGAACATCGTATGCGAGCGCCGATCCGCAGATCGTAGCCGTCAGCCCTACTGGGTTGGTCACGGCGACGGGAGTGGGATTTAGCTCGGTAACCGTCTCGAACTCGGGAAGATCCGCCGTCATTGGCGTGCGCGTCAGCACGACGGCGGCTCTTGAATCGATATCCGTGATCTTTTCTTCTACTCTTGCGGCGATAGGTCAAGAAAGCCAGTTGCACGTGTTTGGCATCGGGGAGGACGGGACCTCGACCGAATTGACGTACGCCCCGGGCATCTCTTATTTGGTCGGCGCATCGTCCGTCGCAACCGTTTCGCAAGACGGGGTCGTCCGAGCCGTCGGTTCTGGCGTAGCGTCGGTGACGGCGACGTATGCATCCCGCTCTGATACGACACAGGTCGTCGTATTGGTGGCCAACCCCCTGACGAGTCTATCGGTGACCGCCGCTCGGACGACTCTTCGCGCTCTGAGTCAGTCGTCCCAGCTTCGAGTGATGGGCACTCTACAGAATGGAGGGTCACTGGATTTGACCCAAGCGCGCACCGGGACGTCTTATCAAACAAGCGCGTCTTCAGTCGCCACTGTGACGGCGGACGGGCTGATTACCGCCGTCGGAAACGGTATTGCGAACATCACGGCATCAAATTCCGGCTTCACGTCTCCGTTGCAGATCAAAGTGAGCGTGTCCGACTTGCAAAGCCTTTCAATCAGCCCCAGCGGCATTTCGATTCCGCTGCCGGTCATTGCTCCCGTGGGCACACAGCAGTTGACGGTCACCGGGTTGTTCTCGGACGGCACATCCGACATCCTCACAGCCTCCGAGATGGGAACCTCCTACGGCACGTCAAACGCCGGCATAGCGACGACCGGACAGTCGGGATTACTGACGTTCGTTCAGGCGGGGCAGGTGACGATCACGGTGACCAACGGGAGCGTTTCGGCTCAAACCAGCTTCACAGCCACTCGCTTCACGCCGCAGCCGCTGTCCGCGATTTCGGGTGTATTCTCGAATGTCGCGGCGGCAGGCCAGACCGCCTACGTCACCGCCGGTAGCGCTGGCCTACGCGTCGTGGACGCCTCCAACCCCTCCAGCCCCTTCATCGCCGGCACCGCCTCCACCTCCGGCAACATGGTGGACCTCAAGGTGTCCGGAACCCGAGCGTTCGTCGCAGAGACCTCCGGGTTGGCGATATTTGATATCTCGGACATCGCCAGCCCGAACCGGACGAGCACGATCTCGGGGACGTCGGTACTCGCGGTGGGGGCGGACGCGGGTCGTGTCTACTACACGGATGGCACCGCGCTGAAGATCATCGACGCCTCGACGCTGTCGCTGCTGGGCCAGTTGCCCGGGCTTGCGGCGGGGGCGCAGGGGCTGTCCGCGTCGGGAGGTCTCGCGTTCGTGGCCATGGGTGGCGCGGGGCTGGCGGTCGTCGATGTCTCGGTAGCTTCGGCGCCCGTGCTCGCCGCGACAGTGTCGGTGCCTGGCGGAGCGTTTAACGTCGCCTCGAGCGGACGCGCGGCCTTCGTGCCGGGCACCGGCTCGCCGCGCAGCGTCCACTCGATCGACGCGTCGATCCCGTCCGCCGCCGCGCTGGTGGGCCAGACGAACATCACGATGAACGCCAACGGCGTCGCGGTATCTGGCTCGCTGATGGTCGTGGCCGAGAACGTATTCGTAAACTCGATGCCTATCTTCAATGTGTCGGACCCGGCCAACCCTGCATACTTGGGTACGGTCGACTTCCCGGGAGACGGTGAAGGCTTCCGGGCCGCCCTCGCCGGAAACCTCTCGTTCCTCATCAACGGCTCGGGCCCCAACCCCGGCCTCTACATTGGCATCGTCGCTCCGGCGACGACCCCGGTGCCGCCGACCGTATCCTTGCTCTCGCCGATGGCTGGCACGAAGGTCGTTGAGGGCGCCTTCGTTTCCGTCCTGGCCAACGCCTCAGCGAACATCGGCGTCGCCAACGTCGCCTTCTCGGTGAACGGGGTCGTCCAGAGCACGGACGCTTCTGGCCCTTACAGTTCGTCCGTACGCATCCCGATGGGCACGGTGGGCACGCCCGTCGTCGTGTCGGCACAGTCGCGGGACTTCGGCGGGCTGCTCTCGAACATCTCCTCGGTGACCGTGACCGTCACGCCCGACCCGCTGACGACTGTCCAAGGGCGCCTCACGGACGTGTTCGGCAACCCGATTGCGGGCGCGCCGATCCGGATACTCCCCGGCTTGCAGACGACCTCCGCGGCCGACGGGAGTTTCCTGGTCACACATGTGCCTACCTCACAGGGGACGATCCCGCTCTCGTCTACCGCGACCGTCTCCGGCTTCACGATCTTCGCCAACGTGCAGAAGCCGCCGGTCCTCAGCGGCATCACCGACTTCGGCACGGTCGTGCTCAATGGCAACGTCACTTTGTCGGGAGCCGTATCGGGCACGCTCGTGCCGATACTGAGCCCTTACAAGTTGACCGGCTCGGCCGTCGTCAACGCCGGCCAGACCTTGACCATCCCGGCGGGCACGATCATCAAGTTCGCACCGGCGGCGATCCTGACGGTCAATGGGACGCTGGCAGCCTCCGGTTCGCTTTCCAGCCCCGTCGTCTTCACCTCCTTAGCCGATGACGCCACTGGCGGCGACACCGCGGGCGACGGTCCTACGATAGGCGCCCCGGGCCAGTACACCGGCCTGATCTTCACGAACGCCAACGCAGCGACGAACCTCTCCTTCACGCGCTTCTTGTTCGGCCAGTCCGTCCAAGTCACCGCTGGTCTCGCGACCTTCAATGACGACCTGTTCGCGAGCATGTCGGTCGCGGCAATCCGCATGAGCCCCGGCGCACGCGTCGCCGGGGCGAACAACCAAGCGACCGGCAACCCGGTCAACGGCGTCGACGTGGTGACGGGCGACATGAGCACGCCCGGCCAGACCTGGGCCAACTTCGGCCTGCCATATGTGATCAGGGGCGGCGGCGTGAACCTTCGCCAGAGCATGTCCATCGCGGCCGGCGTGATCGTCAAGCTGTTGGCCGGAAGCCTGACGGGCGCTGAAGGAGCGCTCACGGTCAACGGCACGCCCAGCCAGCCGGTGATCTTCACCAGCCTCAAGGACGACACTCTTGGCGGCGACACCAACGGCGACGCCGCGCTGACGAACCCCGTACCCGGCGACTGGAACACCCTCTCCTTGAGCGGCAACTCGCCCAGCGCGGTCAACAACGCCGTCGTGCGTTACGGCGGCGGCGCCAACAACCCGATGATCAGCGTCAACAACGCCACGAACATGAGCAACGTCGAGGTCTCCTCGAGCGCTTTCCACGGCATGCTCGTGCAGAACGCCTTGACGCTGACCAGCGCCACCGTTACCGCCAACGCGAGCGCCGGACTCGGCGGCATCTACATGATCAACGGTGCCAGCGCGACCTTAACCGGCGTGAACTTCATCGCCAACAAGACCGACGGCCTGCGCTTAGACGGCAACGCCAAGGCATTCGTCTATAACTCGAGCTACGCCGGCAACACAGGCTACGGCATTTTCGCCAACAACTCGAGCGCCGGAAGCTATCTCAACATTTCGACGGCGGCCTTCGCCAACAACGCCGGCGTCATCAAACTCGCGCCGGCAATCGGCGCGTTCAACCTCAGCGGCGCCGTCTCGATCGTCAACAGCGGCATCGCCGGCGTCGACGTTCAGGCCGACGCCAATTTGGGCAGCATCGCCCGGACTTGGACGAACCCGGGCATCCCCTACGTGCTGCGCAGCGGCTCCATCAACCTCCGGCAGAACCTGAGCTTCAACCCCGGCGTGATCGTCAAGCTTCAGGGCGCCTCGTCGATCACGGGGCAGGAAGGCGCCCTCCTAATCAACGGCACGCCGAGCCAGCCCGTAATCTTTACGAGCCTCAAAGACGACAGCATCGCAGGCGACACC